>NZ_JASHKX010000002.1:0-704541 GCF_030058635.1 Rhodococcus sp. IEGM 1305 | reverse complement strand
CCTCGATGCGATCGTGGCCGATGCGTGGACGTATCTGCAGTCGCTGGGCGCGCGGGAACGCTACCGTGGTGCAGTGCGGTCGTGACGAGGCGCGCGGCGCCCCGTGGACCGCGAGAAGGAGGCTGGTGTGGACGTCGCCGATTCCACGAGGCAGGGTCGGATCGTGGAGGTCCTCGTCGAGGCCTTCGCCGATCTGATGGAGGCGGACCCGAGTGCGTTTCGCACGAAGTTCCGGAAGATGGCCGCCGATCCGTTCGCCTTCTACCGGGGCAGCGCCTGCCTGTTCTACGACGATCTGCGTGACTTCGACGATCCGTGGGCCGACGAGCGCACCGGCCGAGTGTGGATCCACGGCGATCTGCACCTGGAGAACTTCGGCACGTACATGAACTCGGAAGGCACCCTCGTCTTCGACGTCAACGATTTCGACGAGGCGTACGTGGGGCACTTCAGCTGGGATCTTCGTCGCTTCGTCGCGAGCCTGGCCCTGATGGGCTGGCAGAAGGCCCTCCCCGAGAAGGACGTCCGCGAACTGGCCGAAACGTATCTGCGCAGCTACGTCGACCATGTCCTGCACTATGCGCGGCAGGAGGCGGACGAGGACTTCGCGCTGGGCCTGGACAATTCTCGCGGCGCCATTCACGACCTCCTCCTTCGTGCGCGCCTCGCCACCCGGGTGAGTCTGCTCGAGTCCGTCACGGTGCTCGAGGACTACGATCGGCACTTCCGGCGCGGCCGCGGCGTCCGCGAAGTGGACGAGCAGGAACGCACCACCGTGAGCGAGGCGGTCGAGACGTACGTCGAGAGAATTCCGCGCAGCAAGCGGTCGGCACGGCCGGTGTTCTACCGGATCAAGGACGTGGTCGGGCGGAAGGGCTTCGGGATCGGCAGCGCCGGTCTTCCTGCGTACAACGTGCTCATCGAAGGGGCGACGCAGGCACTCGAGAACGACATCGTGCTGTCGCTCAAGCAGGGCAACGTCGCCGCCCCGAGCCGCATCGTCGACGAAACCGCCGTCCGCGGCTACTTCGAGCACGAAGGTCACCGCACCGCGGTGAGTCAGCGGGCCCTGCAGGTACACACCGATCCGCTGCTCGGCTACACGGAGATCGGCGACACCGGTTTCGTGGTCGCCGAACTCTCCCCGTACGAACTGGACCTGGACTGGTCCGATCTCACCGAACCGGAGGACATCGCGCCGGTGCTCGAGGACCTCGGCCGGGCGACGGCGAAGGTGCATTGCGTCTCCGACGAGGACAGCGATCAGACCCTCGTCACGTTCCAGACCGAAAACGCCATCCAGAACGTCGTCGACGGCAGGCTGGACGAGTTCGTCGGCGAGATCGTCGACTTCGGCATCGCGTACGCCGAGGTGAGCCGCAGGGACCACCAGCTGTTCGTCAACGCGTTCCGGGAAGGGGAGATCGCGGGCGTCTCCGCCACCTAGCCGAACTACAGTCGGACGGTGTTCAGTTCCTCCAGAACACCTTCCGCGCTGCGGGCGGCGACGGTGCAGGCCCGCGCGGTGAACTGGTCGAGCAACGGGTGGCGTGCCCGTTCGCGCCACTTCCGCACCGCGGCAAGTGCCCGCATCCGCTGCAACTCCACGGAGTCGTCGCCGTCGGTGCCCAGTCGTTCGGCGATCTGGATCCCGAATCCGCCGATCAGGCGTTGCAACTCGGCCACGTCGTCGGCGGGCAACCCCACCTCGGTAGACCGCAGCCGCCCGAGCAGCCGCAGTTCCTGGAAACCGTGCACATCGGAGAGCAGCCGTTCGGCCGACATCAGGATCTCGCCCGCACCCGGCACCGGATGCGCCGTGAGCACCCGCTTGAGTGCCACGAGCGCCGAATGGGTCTTCAACTGGTCGGCCCGCTGCCCGAACTGGATGTCGATCACCTGACGCAATTCGTCGAGGCCGCTGCGTTCCACCAGTTCCGCCGCCAGCGTCGGCGAGTCCTTGGTGCCCAACCGGATCAGGGTGACGGCCATCCGGATCCCGAAGAGCCCGAAGCGGTCTGCCAGCTGAGCGCGCATCCGTGCGTCCACGGGAAGCGGACTGTCCTCACGCGCGAACCGATCGGCCGACAGCATCGCCAGGTTCAGGTCGTCCACCGGGACCTCGGCCAGATGCTGGAACGCGGTGAACTCGGCCTGACGCATCGTGCGGGCACCGAGCGCCAGCAGACCCGCGACGGGGACCACGGCCTGGCACAGCCCGGTGCGCTCGAGTTCGCCCGCGAACCGGGACGCCACTTCCTTCGCGGACATCATGGCGTCCAGGCGTCCCGCCCCCACCTCGTCGGCCCGCGACACGACACCGACCACACCGAGCGGTCCCGATTCGTCGCCGACGTGGTCGCCGATCTGGCCGAGGAACTGGACGTCGGTCGCGTTCAGCGTTCGCAGCAGGTAGACCACGGCGTCGGCGCCGGACGCCTCGTTGTCGGGGGTGAGCATCTCGAGGGTGCGGGCCGAGACGTCCCGCGACAGCGAGGACGTGCCCGGGGTGTCGATGATCGTCGTGTGAGCCAGGGCGGACGACGGCCACTCCACGTCGAGACGGTCCACCTGGTCGGCGGTGAGGTGGCCGAGGTCGAACGTGAGATGTCCGTCCCGGCGCAGCACCGGGACGTTGGCGGAACGCTGGGCGCCGCTACCGTTGTCCGGCTGGTACCACGCCGTCACGGTGGGCGTCGACCCGCTGCGGTACCAGGTGACGACGCGGGTGCACTCGGTCGCGTCGGTGGGCGCGATGTCCTGTCCCACCAGGGAATTGAGCAGAGTGGACTTGCCTGCCTTCAGCGAACCGGCCAGGGCCACCCGCAGCGGTTGTTCCAGTCGCCGGGCGCATTCGGTCAGCTGATCCCGGATCTCGGGTCTGCCCGCGTACAGCTGCCGGGCGGACGCGATGAGTGCCCGGGCCTCGTGAAGCGGAGCGGCCGTCATGCCGTGACCGCTCCCGCGTCGCCTGCGACGAGTTGCGCGGCTTGCTGTTTCAATTCGGATGCGACGTGCAGATCCTTCTCGAGCTGCGCGATCCGGCGGGTCCGTTCGGTGGACTCGAGATTCGCCGCCTCCTGTGCGCCTCGCAGCGAGTCGTTGATCGACCGCAACGCCTGCTCGGCGATCGCGCTGAAATGATCGCGCAGCAAGCGCTGGATCGACCGGAGCCGATCCTTCGACTCCTTGCCCACCTGGAAGCTGGCGTCGTCGGCGAACCGGCGGATAGCGGCCTTCGCCTCCGCCCGCCGCTTCAGGATCCGGCTCTCCTTGTCTTCCCGGTACGCCTTCGTGCCGAGGAGGACTCCGGCGCCGATCGAGATCGGATTGACCAGGGCCATCCCCATCATCGTGGTGATCAGACCGAACATGAGGACACCGCCGTACGACCCGCGCATCCCGACGAGAACCTTCTGCGTGATGCCGATGCGTCCGGCCTCGAGGTCCGCGAGGGAGGCCACCGGTTCGAGGACACCGTCGACGTTCGCGACGTCCAGGTGCGGCAGTTCGACGGCACCCGTCTCGGCGAAGTGCTGCGCCACCACCTCGGCCAGCCACAGCGCACGGTCGTGGGCCCACACGAAGTTGTCGCCGATCGCGGTGGCGAATTCCTGCTCGAGCCACTGACCGAGCGCGTCCCAGTCCTTGCCGGGGTCGCCCTCGTCGACGGTCTCCTCGGCCTCCCGGGTGACGCGGCGCAACCGGTCCCGGAGGTCGTGATCGATGTCCGCGGCCAGGTCGGCGATACCGTCGCCCAGCGTCTGCTGCCACAGCGACGTCTTCTTGTGCAGCTCCTCGGCGGCGGCCTTCGCCTTCTGCAGTTCGGCGACCGCGGCCACGCCCTTCGCCGGATCACGCAGGGCGGCAAGCTCACTGCCGATCCCCAAAGTGAGATGCTCGGCCGCGGAAGACACGTCCAGCGACACGGCCCGCCGCGTGTTCGCCTCCGCCCGAGCCACCACCCGCTCGCGCAGGAACGCGTACAGGTCGACGAAACCGGATTCGGTGTTGAGTTCCTCGTCCTGCAGTCGCAGCGCGTGCGAACGCAGCACCGAGGAGATCGGGATCAGGGGAACGTCGAGACCGGCCCGCGCGAGGTGCCCGCGGTCGGCTTCGACGATCTCGCGCCAGTGCGGGTACAGGTCGGTCTTGCTGATCAGGCACGCCACCGACGGGCACAGGCTCGTGACCTGGCGGATGAAGCCGAGCTCCGGTTCGGTGAATTCCTGGCTGGCGTCGGACAGAACGAACACGGCGTCCGACGCCGGGATCAGCCCGAGTGTGCTCGCGGCGTGCGGGTTGCCGGCACCGCCCACGCCGGGCGTGTCGACCAGGACCAGACCGTCGGCGAGCAGCGGGCTCGGGACGTTGACCTCCACCCGCAGCACCTCCCGGCCCCCGGCGCGGGGCGAGGCCGGCGTGATGCCGTTCAGCTCGTCGAGCGGAAGAGGAACCCGGATCGGGTCGGCACCCGGATCGGCGAGGAGCAGTTCCGCCGACGCGGTCTCGGCGTTCTGGACGACGGTGGGGATCGCGGTGGTCTCGTCGTCGCCCACCGAGCACACGGTGAGGTTGAGGAGGGAGTTCACGAACTGGCTCTTGCCCTGCTTGAGCGGTCCGACCACCACGATCCGCATCCGCGGGTCCTGCACCCGGGTCCGGGCCGAGTCGAGGCGCTGCGCCAGATCGCCGCGACCGAACCTCTTCGCCACGTCCAGGGCCTGCTCGAGCAACGCCGTCATCGACTGGGACCCGGCTGGACTCTTCTCGGCGGCTGCACTGTCCATGAGCTTCGTTGACCCGCAATTCTTCCGACCTCTGTGCGGACACCACGTTCAGTGCACCGACACCCGACTGTGTGAAACAGCCCCGCACGCATAACGCGTCCGGGGCTGATTTCGTTACATCGTACGGCGGTTCCGGCCGCCCCGTCTGGGGGATGCCGGAACCGCCGTCTCATCACGGCTCGAGGTGATCGACCACGTCCGTGACGTCGTGCGTGGTGGCCACCGAGGTGTCGGTGTCACCGAACAGCGAGCCGTCGGTGTCGGCGTGCAGGCCCGAGTCGGCGCCGAACGCGTTGTCGGCGTCGATCGACGACCAGGTGTCGGCGCCGGTGTCGACGGCACCGCCCAGGGTGGACCCCAGTCCGCCTGCGATCGACCCGGTGGTGTCGGCCACGACCCCGCCGACCGCACTGAGGTCGGCCGAACCGTCCGTGGTCGCGTCCGTGTCGGCGGAACCGCCTGCCGACGCTCCACCGTCGACCGAACCGCCGGCGGACGCTCCGCCGTCGACGGCACCGCCCACTGCGGCTCCACCGTCGACCGCTCCGCCGACCGCACCGTCGAGGGCGCCTCCGACCGAGGTGCCGAGCGATCCGAGGCCACCCACGCCGCCGGACAATCCGGCGCCGAGGCCGGTGACCGCGTCGGTGGTGGCATCGAGGCCACCGGTCAGTCCGGCAGTGGCGTCGACCGCGCTGTCCAGGCCGCCTTCGATTCCACCGGCCACATCACCGCCGACTCCGGCCGCGGCATCCACGGTGCCACCGAGGCTTCCGCCGACATTCGCGGCCGTGTCCAGCGCGCCACCGACCGTGCCACCCAGATCGGCCGCCGTGTCCAGGGCGCCACCGAGGTTCGCGTCCACGTTCGCACCGGCGTCGGCGACCGCGCCGACCGACGCGCCTGCCTCGCCCACCGCGTCGACGGCACCGCCGACGCTGCCGGTCAGTGCGGAGCCGAGGCCCGCACCGGTTTCGAAGATTCCACCGAGACCACCGGTGAGACCGCTGGTCAGACCGGCGCCCAGGCCACCGGCCGTGTCCAGTCCGCCGACCAGGTTGGTTCCGAGGCTGCCGCCCAGGTCCGCTCCGGCGTCGGCAACCGCGCCGACACCCGCCGCGACACCGGCACCGATGCCTGCCGCGGCGTCCGCGCCGCCTGCGACGCCGCCGCCGACCGCGCCGCCCACGTTGCCCGTGACGTCACTGCCCACGTCGAGCAGTCCGCCGAGCGCGCCGTCGATGCCGCCCGTCAGGCCACCCGCGAGATCGGTGCCCGCGTCGAGCGCACCGTCCAGGGCGCCGCCCACGCCTGCTGCGGCGCCGAGTCCGAGGTCGGCGTCCAGAGCGGAGTCCAGATCGAGTCCGCCACCGGCCTCCAGAGCCGTCTCCAGTGCGGAACCGAGGGTCGCGCTGAGATCGCCGTCGGCTCCGAGGACGCCGCCGAGCGCGGTGCCCAGCGTGCTGCCGATGCTGCCCTCCGCGCCGAGAACGCTGTCGAGGTCGAGGGCGCCGCCGGTCTCCAGCGCACCGCCGAGCACGCCGCCGAGCGCCGCGCCGAGGTCGGCGCCCGCGCCGCCACCGACACCGAACGCACCGCCGAGCAGGCCGCCCAGGTCGGTCACGCCGCCGAGGTCGACTCCGCCGTCCGCGCCGAGCACCGCGTCGAGGGCCGCACCCAGACCGGCGGTGGCGTCACCGTCGACTCCGAGCACTCCGCCGAGCGCGCCGCTGATGGTGGTTCCCAGGTCGGCACCGGTGTCGAGGACACCGCCCAGCCCGAGGCCGCTCTCCAGAGCGCCACCCAGGACCGTGCCCAGGTTCGCGCCTGCCTCGCCGCCCAGCCCGAGGGCCCCGCTCAGCGCCGTCGTCAGCTCCGACGTCAGTTCCCCGCCGAGACCGAGGTCGGCGCCCAGCCCGAGGTCCAGTCCGCCGTCCAGCAGACCACCCAGGTCGATGTCCGTCACTCCGCCCGCGCCGAGCACGGCGTCGAGGGTGCTGCCCAGTTCGGCGGCCAGGCCACCGTCCAGACCGAGGGCGCCGCCGAGGACCGTGCCGAGCGCGGCGTCCAGTCCCAGTCCGCTGTCGAGTGCGCCGGACAGGGCGCCACCGAGGCCGCCGTCCAGATCGAGGGCGCCGCCGAGCAGACCGCCCAGGGCTCCACCGAGATCGCCGCTGACGTCACCGCCCGCGCCGAGGACGCCACCGAGGATGCCGCTCAGCGCACCGCCGAGGTCGCCGTCGGCACCGAGAACGGCGCCGAGGTCGAGTCCGCCACCGGCACCGAGAACGGCGTCCAGCGCGGTACCCAGACCGGCGGTGAGGTCGCCGCCGACTCCGAGTTCACCGCCGAGCAGTCCGCTCAGCGCACCGCCGAGGCTGCCGCCCGCGCCGAGGATCGCGTCGAGGTCCAGTCCGCCGCCCAGGTCCGCGATCGAACCGAGCGTCGCGCCGAGTGCGCCACCGAGGTCTGCGCTCAGGTCGCCGCCCGCACCGAGGACACCACCGAGAGCGCCACCGAGGACCGCGCCGAGGTCGGTGCCGAGAACTCCGCCGAGCGAGCCGGCGACGTCACCGAGCAGTTCACCGCCGAGCAGGCCTTCGAGGGTGGCGCCCAGTCCGCCGCCTGCGCCGATCGCCGCGTCGAGCGCACCGCCCAGCGCGCCGCCGAGACCGGCGTCGACACCGAGCACGCCGCCGAGGGTCGTTCCGAGCACAGCACCGAGGTCGAGGCCGCCACCGAGTCCGGCGAGGATGTCACCGTCCAGGCTGCCACCGAGGTCGACGACGCTTCCGAGGGCGGCACCGAGAGCCGCACCCAGCTCGGCGCCCAGGTCGCCGCCGATCGACAGTGCGGGGGCGAGGATCCCGGTGAGACCACCGGCCACGTCGACCACCGGCAGGGCCGTGATCGCCGCGGTGAGGGTGGTGGCGAGCTGCGCCGTCAGGTCGGCGCCCAACCCGAGGGCGCCTCCGAGGGCCCCGCTGATCGTTGCGCCGAGGTCGAGGGCACTACCGAGGTCGAGGCCACCGGTGAGGGAGAGTGCTGCGTCGAGGGCCGCACCCAGCGCGGCACCGAGCTCCGCACCGATCTCGCCGCCGATCTCCAGCGCGGCACCGAGTGCGGCACTCAGGCCGGCAGCCAGTTCCGCCGCGAAGTCGAAGTCGCCGCCCAGGCCGGCACCGAGACCGAGGCCTGCGCCGGCACCGATACCGACCGCACCGCCGAGGCCGCCGCCGAGACCGAGGCCGCCGCCCAGGCCGCCACCGACACCTGCGCCGACACCGCCCGCCACGTCACCGGCGACGTCGGCACCGGCGTTGACGATCGCGGCCAGGTCGGCCCCGCCGCCTGCGAACAGTCCCGACTCCGCGACCAGCGGAGCAACGGACACGATGTCCGCGTGGCTCACACCCTGCAGGCCGGCGGCGCACAGCGCCTCGGTCGGGTTGGCGCAGTAGGCAGCCGCAGCCTGCTCGTCGCGAAGAAGGCCGAGGATGAAGTCGAGGACGGCGTTGGTAGCCATGGCAGCTCTCCTGTAGTCGAGGTTCGGGGAGTTCGGGTGGCCACCACAACTGCTGTGACGGCGAGTGAAATACACGTTATGGATCGGCGGCCCCCTTCCCAACGGGGCGGCGCCCCCTACTCGGGGACCCCGGTATCGGGGATCTCCCATCGGGGGTCGGGGCCTCCCCGTTAGGGGATAGGGGGCCATTAGGGGATCGGCCCCGTAACTGCCGTCGACCAGCGGAGTCGGCGTAACGAAACGGCCGCTCCACGCGACAATTCGAGTGACCACGACGGCTTCGGCCGTCACATACGACGGCGGCACCGTCCGCCTGACGCAGGCGGCGTGACGCCCGCCCGGACCACAGGAGTGGAAGATGGCTGCAGCGCTCGGCATCGGTGTCGGATCGGTCAATACGGTGGCCGCCGTCGACACGGACGGGGCGAGCGTGACGGATGCCGCCGACCTCACCGTCCTGTCCCGCGCCAGTGTTCTCCACCTCTCCCCCGATCGCGCTCCGGTCCTCGGCGACGACGCGAGCGAACCCGATGCGGTGACGGTGTCCGACTTCGCGAACCGCGTGGGCGACCCGGTCGGGATCCTCACCGACGACGGCTCGACCTACTCCGGTGAAGACCTGGTGGCCACCGCCGTGAGCTGCATCGTGCACGAGGCCGCGTCGGGCCGCCACGGCCTCCCGACCACCGTCGTCGCCCACCCGACCGTCTGGCCGCCGTACACCGTCGGTGTCCTCGCCGACGCGCTCGAGCAGGCCGGCGTCACGGACGCGACCCTGGTGTCGGAGGCGCAGGCGGTGATGACGTGGCTCGAACGGACCCGCGGCACCCTCGGCGACGCGTTGACCGTCATCTACGACCTCGGCGGCACCTCACTCGACATCACCCTCTTCCGTTCGGACGCACACGGCACGGAGACCGGCGTCCTCGGCAAGCCGGTGCGGTCCGAGGACTTCGGTGGCGCCCACTTCGACCACGCCACCATGCAGTACGTCCTCGGCAACGTCGCCGAGGAGTTCGGCGACATCGACCCGTTCGCGCCCGACACGGTCGCCGCCCTCACCCGGTTGCGGACCCGCTGCACCGCGGCGAAGGAGGCGCTGTCCTCCGACACCGAAGCCACCATCGGCATCGAACTGCCCGGCATCTCCACCGACGTGCGGCTGGTGCGCTCGGAACTCGAAGACCTGATCCGCGCGTCCCTGCAGGAATCGGTGACGCTGGTGCGCGAGAGCATCCACGCCGCCGGCCTCGAATCCAGCGACGTCACCCAGGTGGTGCTCACCGGCGGAAGCGCCGCGATCCCGCTGGTCGCCGAACTCCTGTCGGCGGAACTGCGTGTTCCCGTCGTCGCAGCCGAACGTCCGGGCCACACCGCGGCCCTGGGCGCCGCCCTGCTCGCCGCCGACAACGATGCGGGACGCGCCGCCGCCCCGACCGTCGCGCGGATGCCGGTCGTCGTGCCCACCGCGGCACCTGCAGCGCCCGTCGCCGCCCCGACCGTCGAGCCGGACGCCGAGACCGTCGTCCTCGCCGCCCGCACCCCCGCACCGACCCTCGGCGAGCCCGCCGCCACCGGAATGTCGCGGAAGAAGAAGGCCGGGATCATCACCGCCTCCGCCGCGGCCATCGCCCTGCTCGCCGCGGGTGGGCTGTCGCTCGGCACGGCCCTCGACAGCGCACCGTCGTCGTCCAGCTCGGGTTCCACCACGTCGCAGTCGTCGGGCACGTCGGCGGGCGCGGCATCCACGTCCGGTGTTCCTGCCGAGGCCGCCGCGACGGGCGCCACCACTCCCGGCACCGAGGCGGCGGGCATCGCCGCCGCGACCGGTGTCCCCGGCACCGCGGCCGGCGTCGCGACCCCGATCGCCGCACCCGGCACCGTCCCACCTGGCACCGTCGCACCGGCCGCGGCCGCACCGGTTGCCGCAGCGCCCGGCACCGCACCGGCACCCGCGGCCGAGGTACCCGCACCTGCCCCGGCTCCCGCGCCCGCACCTGCCCCCGCTCCGGCCCCGAGCGTTCCCCAGACCGACGGCGGCGCCGCGATCGCCAACACCATCGTCGGCGGCGCCGGCGCGGTGGGTGACACCGTCAACGGAGTGGGCGACACGGTCGGTGGCGTCGTCGGCGGAGTCACCGGCCTGGTGCCCGGCGTCCTCGGCAACGGCGGATAGGGCGCCGGTGTCCACGCTGCCCTCACCGCTTCCTCCCACGGAACTCGCGGAGCTCGACGGCCCGCAACTGTCCGCTCTCGCACTGGTTCTGCTCGGCAGCGACCTCGACGAGACCGTGGTCGCCCGAGTACTCGACGTCGAACCCGACCGTGCCCGCGCCGCTGTCGACGCGCTCCGCGCGGACGGCTGGGTCGACGAACGGGACGCGCTGGTTCTGGCGGACCACACGCATCTCACGACAACGCTCGGCGAAAACCGGCTGACCACGCTCGCTCGCCGCCTGCTCACCCATCACGTCGACGGCGGAACGCTGACGCTTCCCGTCGCCCGCGCGATCGCCGCGACCGGCACACCGAGCGACGATCTGAGCCAATTTCTCTGCGCCCAGGCCGAACTCGCCGAACCGGCCACCGCCGTCGCGTTGTATTCCGAAGCCTGCCGGGTCGGCAGGCTCGGCGACAGTGCCGTCGTCGCATACGCCGAGGCCAGCGCCCTGAACGGCGACCTCGACACCGCGGTCGGCCTGGCCGATTCGGTCCTCGAACGGTCCGGCACCGTCGGCGATGCGGAACTCGCTGCGGCGGTCAGGATTTCGGCCGCCGGCGCCGCGTTCTGCGGCATGATCGATCGCAGCGCCGAACTGTACGCCTGGCTCGGCGCCGACCGGGCGGGCGCCGACGCCTCCCTCGCGGCCGCCGTCCTGGTGGTGGCAGGGCGACTCGACGACGCCGAAGCCGTCCTCGCCACCAGCGCGGGCGCACCCCCCACCGCCGCCACCGCCGGCGCCGCACTCGTCGCGACCGGACTCGTCCAATCGGTGACCGCGTCCGCCAACGCCGCACTGAACTCACTGACGCGTGCGCTGTCGCTGCCCGGTCGCGCGTCCCGGCCACGGGTGCTGCCCGACTCGCCCGCCGCGATCACCGCCCTCGCCGCACTCCACTGCGGCGAACTCACCCACGCGGACGCCGTCCTCGCCCGGGCACGAGAAACCGAACGGCCCGGCAGTGTCACCGCGAACCGGCATCAGCTGCTCACCGCCTGGACGTCGATGGTCCGCGGCGATCTCGCCGCGGCGCAGTCCCGGCTCGACGGCCTCGACGCCGGGTCGATGCGGCAACGCGATCTGCTGTTCGTCCACGGCCTGCGGGTCGGGCTGGCCCGGCGCACCGGCGACAACGCGGCACTGCTCCAGGCCTGGGCAGGCGCGCAGGGCGTGCTCGCCGAGTACTCGGTGGACCTGCTGAGCCTGCTGCCGCTCGGCGAACTGTGGCTGACATCGATCCGGGTCGGCGAACCCGCCCGGATCACCCACCTCGTCGAGGACGCGCAATCGTTGCTGCGGACGCTCGGCGAGCCGGCGATGTGGGGTTCGGCGCTGCACTGGTATGGCGTGCAGGCCTCGATCCTCGCCGAATGCCCCGCAGATCTGATGCCCCACGCCCGCGCACTCGGCGATGCTGCCAAGGTCAGCACGTACGCGTCCGGGCTCGCCACCGCCGGTCGCGCCTGGCTGCGTGTGCTGCAGGGCGACATCGATGCCGCATCCGTCGAGGACGCGGCCCGCACCCTCGACCGGATCGGCCTGCCGTGGGACGGTGCGCGCCTCGCGGGGGAAGCCGCGCTGCGCGCGTCCGACACGAGGGTCGCGACCACGCTCCTGCAGGTCGCGAGGGCCCTGCGGCAGCCGACGTCCGCGGGCAACGGCACCGACTCCGCGGTCGTGTCGAGTCCGAGCACACCGGGATCGCTCACCGACCGCGAGGCCGAGGTGGCCGAACTGCTCGTCCAGGGGCTGACGTACCGGGAGATCGGGTCGCGCCTCTACATCTCCGCCAAGACCATCGAGCACCACGTCGCGCGGATCCGGCGGCGGCTGGGCGCCGGGTCGCGGTCCGAGCTGTTGTCGATGCTGCGTGCGATGGGCCACGGGTATTCCGCCGACTCCTGACCCGTGAGTACTTATTAACCGCGGGTGGTTAATAAGTACTCACGGGCGCCGGAGGCGCAGCAGCGCCCCGTGTAACCATTCGGCTGCGGCAGGCGACACACTGTGCACATGGTGCGATGACGCACTCCCTCGAACTGTGCCAGTAAGGATCTTTCATGACCACCGGAGTCGGACTCACCGTCGGCGATGCGGTTTCCACAGCGGTGGTGACCGCTTCCGGAACCGACGTGAGGACGATCGAACACCCGTCCGTCCTGTTCACGGCCCCGGACGGCACGGTTCAGCTCGGCGACCCCGGCACGGAATCGACGGGCGCCGTCCGCGACTTCCTGGCCCGCGTCGGTGAGCCCGCGGGCATCGAGTACGCGGGCTCGCTGACCCGCGCCGAGGACCTCGTCGCGACGGCGATGTTCTGCCTCTTCAGGGAGGCCGCGGACGGACTGTCGGGGACGGTGAAGGTCACCGCGACCCATCCGTCGGACTGGGCGCCGGAGATCGTCACGAAACTGCGGGAATCCCTCGACTACATGGGTCTGGGCGAGGCAACGCTCATCCCGGAGTCGGTGGCGCTCGCCGCTTCACCGGAATCCCCGGCCCACGGCGCGGCACTGCTGGCGGCCGGGCTGGCACTGACCGACGAGGACACGAGCGCCGACACCGAGTCGATTCCGGTCGTCGAGGCCCCGATGCACACCGCGTACTCCGCGGTGACGGCGGTGCCCGCAGCCGCAGCCGCGGCCGCTGCCGCATATCCGCCCGCCGAGACCGAGGCGTCCGCTCCCACGAGTACACCGACGCCACCCGCCAAGCGCACGAACCGTCGGCCGCTGATCATCGCCGGTGTCGCCGCGGCCGCACTGGTGGTGGCAGGTGGGGCGCTCGCGTTCGCGCTCACCGGCAACGGCAGCACCGCGGTCCCGACGATCCAGGACGCCCAGACCGCGTCGGTGACGACGTCCAGCGCACGACCCACGACGGCCGCATCCGTTGTCTTGCCGACGGCGAGCACGCAGGAGGTGGCCGTGACGACGGAGGTTCAGGCCCCCGTCCCGGTCGCTCCGCCGCCTGCACCGGTGGAGACGACATCCGTGTTCGTGCCGCCGCCTCCGCCCTCGACGACGACGCCGGTGATCACGCTTCCCTCGATCACCACGGTCCCGCAGACCACCACCACGACGACGACCGCCGCGACGACCACGACGACGCCGCCGGAGACGACCACCACCTCAACGACAACCACGACGACGACGATGAAGGAACCCGCGGCCGCGATCACCACCACGACCACGCCCGCAAAGCCGGCTCTCAAAAGCCCAGGTGAGTGAGGCTCTGGTCACACCTCCCCGACCGTCTGACTCGTCCGTAGCTTAAGGTGGGGCGCTGATACCCACCCCAGAAGGAATCCTCAGTGAACGGATTCCGTGCAGAAGGGATTTCATGCGTAACGTGCTGGCGCACCGCGCCGCTGTTGTAGGCGCCTCGGCAATGCTTCTTCTCTTTCCGTTTTCCACTGCCGCCCAGGCCGACCCTGTTACGCAGCCCCACACCACTCAGCTGAGCGCCGACAAGTTGCCAACCGAACTCGTCGAGGCCATTACCCGCGACCTGAAGATCAGCCCGCAGGAGTACCTCGACCGCGCCGCGAAGGCACAGGAGCTGGGCAGTTACGCCGAGGACTTCCGGGAGCAGCATCCCGACGACTTCGCCGGGGCCTGGATCGGCCTCGACGGCCAGCCCGTCGTCGCGGTCACCACGAACGAGGCCGCCGACGCCGCAGCCAAGGCCGGGTACGACACCCGCATTGCGCCGGTGTCCGCGAACGGCCTGGAGAAGACCCTCTCCGACGTGAACGGCTGGATCGCGGGACTGCCGAAGGACGTGGCTTCCCAGGTCAACTCCGCGTCGATCGACGTCCTCGAGAACCGCGTCGTCATCGACGTCGTCAACAGCCCCATCGGCCAGGCGCTGAACCTGCCGACGCTGCTCGCGAACGTCAAGGTCATGCTGAGCCCCGGCGGCGGCGGTCCGGTGGAGCGCGGTCCCCTCGCCGGTGACACCTACATCACCACCGCGGGTGAGCTGCCGAAGACGCCGATCTCGGAGATCTCCGTCTGCTCGCTGGGCTTCAACGCCGTGGACGACAGCGGCCAGGCCGTCAACATCAGCGCCGGACACTGCAACCCCGCCGAGGGTCAGCCGTCGCCGGTGTTCCTTCCCAATCACCAGAACGTCGACGACAGCCAGCAGATCGGCGCCTTCTCGAAGTCGTCGGTGGGCAACCCGGCCGACAAGCTGGACTACTCGGTGATCAAGCTCAACGAGGCCGGCGTCAAGGCCGGTCTGGACCGTCCCGCGGTTCGCGGCGCGAACGGCACCACGCTGGAGATCACCGGCACCGCCCGGCCCGTCGTCGGCGCCCCGATCTGCAAGTCGGGCCAGACGTCGTCGTTCACGTGTGGTGTGGTGGCAGCCGATCACGTCGAGACGCAACTGTTCGTCGCCGACGGTTCGAGCCGCGTGGTCAACGGTTTCGCCGGCACGGCCTGCACCCTCGCGGGTGACAGCGGCGGCGCCATCGTCACCGGAACCCTCGCGTTGGGCATCACCAGTGGTTCCAACGCCAGTGGCGCCCCCAACTGCACGGAGGCGAACCTGGTGCTGGCACCGGAGGGTGGCACCGCCAGCCTCGGCATCCCCGTCGCGGACATCGTGGACACGCTCGGATCCGGGATGCGCGTGCGCACCATCTCCGACTAGTTCTGCTCCGCCTCACCCTGTGCCCGGTGTCCGTTCGCTCGGACACCGGGCACAGGTGTGTTCCGGCCTCGTGTCCGCTTTGTCCTGCAGCGTCGTCCACCGAGAGTGTTACAGGTGGGAATAGACGGGGCGAACCCATATAGTCGACTCCGACTGTGTACGGCCTTACCTGTCGGGGGGGTCGTATTCGTATGCGCCCGCGAGGCGACTGCGAACAAACAAAAATAGAAAGGCCCCCATGCGAAGCTCCATCGCACGTCGTGCCGCCGTGTTCGGCTCCGCCGCGCTGCTGCTCCTCGGCCCGGTCGCCGCCTCCGCTCAGGCCGATCCGGTCGAGCCCGGAGTGTCCGGCCAGGCCGGCAAGCTTCCCGCGGAACTGATCGACGCGATCCAGCGTGATCTGTCGCTGAGCCCGGACCAGTACCTGGAGCACTCCGAGCTGGGCCAGAAGCTGGCCGAGTTCGCGAAGACCGCCCGAACCCAGTTCCCGGACGCGTTCGCCGGAACCTGGCTCGACAACGCCGGCACCCCGATCGTCGGGCTCGCCGACGGCGCCGACAAGGACGCTGCGGTCGCCGCGGCCGAGAAGGCCGGCTTCCAGGTGAAGGATGTGGCACAGAGCGAGAGCAGCCTGCAGGCTCAGGTGAAGTCGCTCGACGGTTGGCTGGACACCCAGCCGCCCGCCGTCGCGGATCTCGTTCGCGGTGTGGCCATCGACATCGTGAACAACGATCTCGTGCTCCGCGCCGACAACGTGGGCGGGTTGCAGCTTCCGGACTTCCTGAAGGGCGCACGCGTCGTGCAGTCGCCCGCCACGGCCGCTCCGCTGCCGTCCACCGACCTCACCCCCATCGCCGAACCGCTCCCCGCCGACGCCCTGCTGGGCGGCGACGCGTACGGCTCGCTCGGCGGCGGAGTCGGGCTGCGCTGCTCGCTCGGTTTCAACGGCACCGACAGTTCGGGCGGCCCGGTGAACATCACGGCCGGACACTGCGACCCCAACCGGGACGCTGCCGGCACCTCGGAGGCGTCGGAGGCGTTCTCTCTGGTCCCGGGTGGCACCGGTCCGCGGATCGGCACGTTCGCCAAGACCAGCCTGGACATCCACGACTACTCGATCATCCGGGCCGACGACAGCGCCGCACGCCGGTTCGAGAACAACGGCGTCCGGGTTCCCGGCGCCGCGCCGGTCGCCATCACCGGAACCGCCGACCCGATTGTCGGCGCCCCGGTGTGCAAGTCGGGTCTGACCACCGGTTTCACGTGCGGTGTCGTCACGTCCGTCGCGCAGACCGTCTCGGTCGGTGAGCGCACGCTGGCCGACAGCTTCTCGACGAGCATGTGCGCCCTGCAGGGCGACAGCGGCGGCACGATCGTGACCGGCACGCTGGCACTCGGAATCTCGAGCGCGTCCAACGTCGGGCAGTACCCGATCTGCCAGGTCGCGGACGTCGTCACGTTCGTCCTCGGCGAGAGCCCCGAGTTGTTCGCCACGCCGATCAACGAGGTGCTGGCCGAGAACCCGGGTCTGCGCGTGCGCACCTCGTAACGCACTCCGCCTGCGACAGCGGCCCGCTTCCCGCTCGGGAGGCGGGCCGCTGTCGTCGGTCGTGCACTCGGGCCGCGTAGGGCCGGACCGCTCGCGCATCGCGCAGGGTGGTGCAAGGAACAGTTGGTTTCCGCAGTGATCGAGGACAGCGCGACGCGGGTGGCCGACAGCCAGACGGACATGATCGATCGCCACCTCGGTGACGTGAACGACCTCGAGTCGGACCTCGAGTCGGACCTCGTCGCACTCGGCCGTGAGTGGGTCACGATCCCCACCCGGGATTTCGCGGACCAATTCGCCATGGTTCGGCAGATCAACGCGGAGGCTGCCCACTTCCCGCAGGCCGCGCTCGACGCCTGGCAGGAGGCCGGACCGCGCCGTCGGCGATCGTCACCGACGGGGTCGCGGCCTTCCTCGACGGCTACCGACCGCGCGGGAAGTGATCAGGTGGTGGGCTCGGGCGCGGGTGGAACGAACGGCGTGTTGATGGTGACGAGGTACTGGATTCCGAGGATCACCAGTGCGGCGCCGCCCACGAAGATGGTTCCCGCCAGCCCGCCGGCGGCGAATCCCGCCAGCAGCCCGCCGAGGCACCCGACCGGCGTGCCGATCACGGTCACGGCGAACAGGCCGCACCCGACCGCGAGACCCACGGCACCGAAGATCACACCGAAGATCAGACCGCCGATCAGCGTCGCGTAACCGAGGTAGCTGTTGAAGTCGGCGAGAGCCGAATCGTCGCGCTCTTCCTGAGTGTCGAACCCGTCCTGCGCAACCGATTTCAGGGCCGACGCGACGTCGGCGGGAACGTGTGGGGTGAGCGTCACCGTCCGCCCGTCGAGGTCGGCGTCGATCGGATAGACGGCGTCGCCGACGCGAATCGTGAGCGGCAGCGCAGCCACCACCTTGCCGCCGTCGTCCACCACCTCGATCGCTTCCCGGGTGTCGGTGATCCGGAAGGCGCCCGCGTCGATCGACGTGACGACGGACTCCCCCTCGGCGTGCGCCTCGTAGCCGATGTCGGACGAATCCTGCTGCGCCAGTGGAGCTGTGTGTGCGGTCCCCGCGGAGATTCCGAGTGCCGCGACGACGAGGAACACTGCTCCGGTGACGGCCCGCAGGTTCCGTGCGAACCGGCCGCTCATGCCGTGGGTTCCGGTGCGACGAACGGGCTGTTGATGGTGTTGAAGTACTGGATTCCCAGAACCACCAGGGCGCCACCACCGACGACGATGGTGCCGGCAAGCGCGACGACGGGCGCGACGATCAGCGCACCTCCGATGCACCCGGCCACCGGGCCGGCGAGGCCGAGAAATGGAATCACCAACGCGGCCGTGCCGGGGATGACACCGATCGCGCAACCGATCGCCCCGCCGATGATGGCGGCGACGATCGCGGTGATCGCGCTCGTGATCCCGAGCTGCTGCTGGAAGTCGTCGAGTGCGCGGTCGTCGCGTTCCTGCTTGTCCTGCGGTGCGGCGACGTCGTCGAGGGTCAGCCGCTCCGACACGGGGACGGGGGTCGCTGCCGACGGATCCATGTTCGGGACGAGTCTCAGGACGCGAGCGGTCTCGTCGACCGCAACGGCGAACGGATACTGCAGGTCGTCGACCCGGAAGAACGTGGGAATGGACGCGACGACGCGGCCGCCGTCGTCGACCACGTCGACGGTGTCGTTCGCGGCGTTGATCGCGAAGGCGCCGGCGTCGAGGGTGGCCACAGCGGCGTCACCGTCGCGGGCGGTCTGGTAGTTGATGTTCGGGATGCCCCGTTCCGCAACCGGCTCGGGTGCGGCGGCCGGATCAGCGTATGACGTGGCCGCTCCGACACCCATCGCCGCGACGACGAGCAGGGAGGTGGCAGTAAACCGTCGGAGGTTCATCGAGATCCGTTTCGAGAGCAGCGCTGTGACGGACGAAGGTTAGCCTAAGCATGGGCTCACCAGGCAGGTCACCTCCGCCGGTGTGACGAGGTTCACTTCCGCGACGCCGCACAAGGACGAACCGCCCGCCTCCGAAGGGAGGCGGGCGGTTCGAGGTACTGCGGGGTGCGGCTACTTCACCCACTTCGCCATGCAGGTAGGCCCTGCTCACATCTCTCGTGAAGACGTCAGAGCAGCTTCGGTCCGACCGTCACGATTGTGATCACGTAGCCAAAGATGTCGGCCAAGATGCCAAACAGTTCCGCCATGGATTCTCACACCTCTCCTGGGCGCCTGCGCCCTGACAACTGGCTACTTCGCCTTCTTGTCGTTCTTCGCCCAGATCGTGGTGCCCTCGGGCGCCGCAAGCGTCTGGGCCAGCTGGATACCCGCAATGACGAGCGTCGGCCCACCGACTACGACGGTTCCGGCGATTGCGCCGACTGCCGCGAACACCGGGACGGTCGCCAGCGCCACAGGCCCCGCAATCAGGCCGACCAATCCGATCGCGCCTCCCACGACAGTGCCGGCCAGCCCACCGACCGCAGAGGCCAGTGCAAGTTGCTGACCGAAATTGGCCTGCGCACGGGTGTTTTCTTCGACCGAAGCAACATCGTGCAGCGGGAGATCAGCGTCTGCGATCGGCGTCGCCTGTGCGCGATCGATGACCGGCGTCAACGTGAGCGTCTTACCGTCCTCGCTGACCTTCTCTTCGAAAGGGAACTGCAGACCGTCGAACCGGTACGCGAGGGGCAGCGAGACGACGGCATTTCCAGCACCGTCTTCGAGCGCAACAGATTGCCCATCCGACGACACGACGAATGCACCTGCATCGATCTTCGTGACGACGGCACGATCCTCAACGCGAGTCTCGTAGCCGATCTGCCCCTGAGGCTCGGCCGGATCAGCGATCGCAAGCCCAGATCCAGTGGCGAAGACACTCGCCACCAAAGCCGATGTCGTGACGACTCGACGCAACTTCATTCGGTTCCCCTTATAAGTCCAACCCCATCCGTTGCTAAACAGTAACTTGCTGATGTGATAGATCCCAATTGAGACTCGACTCGAGAAAAGCGCCGCAACAATAGTCGGCGAGGGGTTATAAAATTTCGCCCTGGGACGGGACTCCGACCGAATTTGAAGAATGGCACCAGTCGCCCATGTAGTTATTCCTACAGAAAGCGGGGAACCGGTCGGTTTCTTTGACGGCGGCCCACACACGACCCGGCCCCGCCGTGCGAGACACGACGGGGCCGGGCGCTGACGTAAGGGCCCTACTCGTCCCTGTCCGCGTACATCGACGTCCCCGGAGCGGCGTTGTACGTCTCCCACAACTGATATGCGCTGACGCCGAGAGTCGGGCCGCCGGCGACGATGGTTCCGACGACCCCGCCGATACCGGCTCCGGTCACGAGGCCGGGAAGGCACGCAGGAAGTGTTGCGACACAGCCGATTCCGGCTCCAGCCATCGTCCCGACCAGACTTCCGACGGTGACGGCGATGCCGACCTGCGCACCGAACTGGGCGAACGCCCTGTCGTTCTCCTCACGGGACGCGACGTCGTGGAACGGAAGCGTCCCGGGTGCCGTGGACGTCACGGCCGGCGCCGGCGCCGGAACCGGTCCCGCATGTGACACTCCGGCAGCAAGCCCGATGGCGGCGACCGCCATCCCTGCCGTGACTGCAGCTTGTCTCACGATCATTGATGCCTCATTTCAGGAGCGTCCCGACGAAGTTCTGGTGTGATCGAAGTGCACTGCTCGGCCCCCCGTGTGACCGCTGGCCAGGGCCGGAAAACACGCTCAGAGTAACAGCGGAATCACGGCCGAAATGTTCATTGACGAAAAATTCATCACACCCGCAAGTTACCGATCAGTAGCGATTCGAATGGGTGTAATCCGCGCGAATTGCACGGCCTGAATTACGTCACCCGGGAGGGATTTCGGCAGCGTCGACGTGAGCACCCGAAATAGTTGCCCATCGTTATCCGGTCGCAATGCAAACGCGTCGAATTCGTGACGAAAACGACCGTCGGAGCCCTCTCGCGAAGCAGGCGGGTACCGCTTCCGGCGGCAGCCGGCCGAAGTTAGGGCGACCTTGGGTGAACGCCGCGATTCCGACCCTTTAACGTGGCGAACAGAAAGTCCGATTGTGGCATGCACCACATGCCCCATCGGCGCCCGAGCTGCAGAGATCCCGCTGAGCGCCGGTAAGTTACCCGCAGGTACACTGAATAAGTTACTAGCGGGTAACTTAGCAAGCGTTAGGATCACGAGCAGTCCCGAGGTGGCCGCCCTGCCGCCCTGAAACGAAAGGCCGCGACATGAATGCCCTGACGATCACGTTGGGCACCATCGGCGTGCTGCTGAGCCTCGTATGTTGGTTCTCCTTCATCACTGGCGCATTGAAGATGGTCAACGTCGTCCGGATCGGCCAGTCGGCCCCGGACCGATGGCGTCCCTTTTTCCCGCGCTTCAAGCAGATGTGTGTGGAGTTCATCGCGCACACCCGCATGAGCAAGTTCCGCACCGTCGGCTGGGCTCACTGGCTGGTCATGGTCGGGTTCATGCTCGGAGCCATCGTGTGGTTCGAGGCGTACGGGCAGACGTTCGACCCGGCGTTCCACTGGCCACTGGTCGGTAACACCGCCGTCTACCACTTCATCGACGAGATCCTGGGCCTCGGCACGGTCATCGGTATCACCACGCTGATCGTGATCCGCCAGCTCAATCACCCCCGCGTGCCCGCCCGGCTGTCCCGGTTCAGTGGCTCCGATTTCAAGGCCGCGTATTTCGTCGAGGCCGTCGTCCTCATCGAGGGCCTGGGCATGATCTTCGTGAAGGCCGGCAAGATCGCCACCTACGGCCACGCCAACCCGTGGACCGACTTCTTCACGATGAACCTCGCGAAGCTGCTGCCCGCGAGCCCGAACATGGTCGCGTTCTTCGCCTTCGTCAAGCTGATGTCGGGCATGATCTGGCTCTACGTCGTCGGACGCAACATCACCTGGGGTGTCGCCTGGCACCGCTTCGCGGCGTTCGCGAACATCTACTTCAAGCGTGAGGACGACGGCGACGTCGCCCTCGGTGCGGCCAAGCCGATGATGTCGGGCGGCAAGCCCATCAACATGGAGGACGCCGACCCCGACACCGACACGTTCGGCGCCGGCAACATCGAGGACTTCTCCTGGAAGGGCTGGCTGGACTTCACCACCTGCACCGAGTGCGGGCGCTGCCAGTCGCAGTGTCCCGCCTGGAACACCGGCAAGCCGCTGTCCCCGAAGCTGCTGATCACCTCGCTGCGTGACCACGGTTACGCGAAGGCCCCGTACCTGCTGGCCGGTGGCCGCAAGGACATGGGCGGCGACGAGATCGGCCTGGTGAACGGCGACGGCGCCGTGGACGAGACCACACTGGCCGCAATCCCCGAGGCTGCGCGCCGGGAGGCCGAGCGCAAGCTGGTCGGCGAGACCGTCGACGGCGAGCTGGCCCCGGTCATCGACGCCGAGACGCTGTGGAGCTGCACCAACTGCGGCGCGTGTGTCGAGCAGTGCCCCGTCGACATCGAGCACGTCGACCACATCATCGACATGCGCCGCTACCAGGTGCTGATCGAGTCGGAGTTCCCGTCCGAGCTGGCCGGCCTGTTCAAGAACCTCGAGAACAAGGGCAACCCCTGGGGTCAGAACTCCAAGGACCGTCTCAACTGGATCAGTGAGATGGACTTCGAGATCCCGGTGTTCGGCCAGGATGCCGACAGCTTCGAGGACTACGAGTACCTGTTCTGGGTCGGCTGCGCCGGCGCCTACGAGGACCGCGCCAAGAAGACCACCAAGGCCGTCGCCGAGCTGCTCGCCACCGCCGGCGTGAAGTTCATGGTCCTCGGCGCCGACGAGACGTGCACCGGCGACTCCGCTCGTCGCGCAGGTAACGAATTCCTGTTCCAGCAGCTCGCCATGCAGAACATCGAGTTGCTGAACTCGGTCTTCGACGGCGTCGAGCAGCGCAAGCGCAAGATCGTCGTCACCTGCGCGCACTGCTTCAACGCCCTCGGCAACGAGTACCCGGAGGTCGGCGGTGACTACGAGGTGGTTCACCACACTCAGCTGCTCAACCGCCTGGTCCGCCAGAAGAAGCTGATCCCGGTCGCATCCGTCGGGGAGGACGTCACCTACCACGACCCCTGCTTCCTCGGCCGCCACAACAAGGTCTACGACGCTCCCCGCGAGCTGATGGAGGCCTCCGGCGCCAAGTTGAAGGAAATGCCCCGTCACGGCGAACGGTCCATGTGCTGTGGTGCCGGTGGTGCCCGCATGTGGATGGAAGAGAACATCGGCAAGCGCATCAACATCGACCGGGTCGACGAGGCGCTCAGCACGGATCCGAAGAAGATCGCGACCGGCTGCCCGTTCTGCCGCGTCATGCTCACCGACGGTGTCACCGCTCGCCAGGAATCCGGCCAGGGCGAGGGCGTCGAGGTCGTCGACGTCGCCCAGCTGATGCTCTCGTCCATCACGCGTCTCGAGCCCGAGAAGCTGAGCGAGAACATCAAGGTCATTCCCCGCGAGAAGCCGGCCGAACCGGCCGGATCGCCGGCAGCAGCCGAGGCCACGGCCGAGGTAATCGAGAAGGAGCGCGTCGAAGAGGTCGAGGAGGCCGCTGCAACGCCGGCCGCCACGGAGGCTCCGGCGGGCAAGGGCCTGGCGATGAAGGGCCTGGCCAAGGCACCCGGGGCGAAGGCTCCCGGCGCCAAGGCACCCGGCAAGGGACTCGGCATGGCAGGCGGGGCGAAGGCCCCCGGCGCGAAAGCACCCGGCAAGGGACTCGGCATGGCAGGCGGAGCGAAGGCTCCCGGCGCCAAGAAGGCCGCTCCCGCTCCAGCCGAGGCTGCCGGTACGGAGGCGCCCGCAGCGGAGGCACCCAAGCCCAAGGGTCTGGGACTCGCCGGCGGTGCGAAGGCACCGGGCGGCAAGGGTCTGCAGATGAAGGGTGCCGCCAAGGCTCCCGGCGCGAAGGCCGCCGCTCCGGCTGCCGACGCACCGGCGGCAGAGGCTCCCGCAGTGGAAACCCCTGCTCAGGATGCCTCCGCGGCGAAGCCGAAGGGACTCGGACTCGCGTCCGGCGCCAAGGCACCGGGCGGCAAGGGTCTGCAGATGAAGGGCAAGGCGAAGGCTCCCGGCGCGAAGGCCGCTCCCGCGGACGCTCCCGCCGAGCCGGCAGTCGCCGAACCCCAGGCTGCCGAACCGCAGGTCGCCGACACCTCCTCGGCTTCGGAGGCCCTCGCAGCCGAGGCGCCGAAGGCTCCCCCGGCGGCGAAGGCCGGTGGACTCGGTTTCAAGAGCGGCGCCAAGGCTCCCGGAGCCCGAAAGGCCGCGGCCCCCAAGGCCGCAGCTCCGAAGGCCGAAGCACCAAAGGCGGAGGCTCCCGCAGCTGAAGCGCCGAAGGTCGAGGCAACCGACACCGCGGCTCCGAAGGTGGAGGAGTCGAACGGCGACGGATCCAACGGCAAGGCACCGGAAACGGTGAAGGCTCCGCCGCCGGCCAAGCCCGGCGGACTCGGTTTCAAGGCAGGCGCGAAGGCACCCGGCCGGAAGAGCTAGCCGACAGCAGTGAACAGCAGCGCCCCCACCGTGATCGGTGGGGGCGCTGCTGTTTTCCGTGACGGCCCGCGTTGCGAACCGAGTACCCTCCGACATGATGACTTCGGGCGCCGATCTCACCGTTCGCCGCGCCGCCACGTACACGGTGGCGGTGATGGGCGGTGCACTCGTCGTTGCGCTCCTCTCGGTCGCGTGGATGTCGATCGATTCCGGTGACTGCGCCGAGTCGATGATGGAGTGTGCCGGCGGGGAGAAGTACGTCCTCGTCTTCGGCCCACCCGCGTTGCTGCTCCTGGGCGGGGTCGGAGCCTTCGTGCAGACCTACCGGGTGTGGCGGGCCGGTGGCCGGTGGCCGATCTGGCAGGGTGCGGGCTGGATGTTGTTCGTGTTCATGCTCATCTACGCCTCACTGTCGGCCGGCGCACTCACCGAGGTCTGACCTACCGCGGTTCGGCGCCGCCGCATCCCGGCATTCCGCCGCCCATCGGCTGGGCGGGTGGCAGGTCCTGCACCGTGTACTCCTGCCGGGTGTCGTCCTGCCCGGTCTCGCCGGCCGACGAGGCCTGTTCGACGGACGAGGTTGTGGTGGTCGTCACCGAGGGCGTGTCGTCCTGGCCGATCAGTTGGGCGGCCGCCGCGCCTGCACCGAGGAGGACGAGTGCGGCGGCGCTGGCCGCCACCATCCATCCCCGGATACCCGACCTCGGTGTCTTTCTCACCGGCACACTGGTCGGCGCGACAACGAGGGTCGGCGCCTCGGCTGATGCGGACGGGGACATCACGCGCGCCGACGCCGCCCCCGAGCAGATCTCGCGTGTCGCGCTGACGGCCCTTCGGTTCTGGCGATCCCAGGCGGGACGCCCGGCCATCGACACCGCGACGGTTCAGGCGTGCGCGTGCGCGGCGCGTTCCTGCGAGTCTCTGCTCGCGCGGTGACCGGCCGGTTCACCCGTCATGTTGATTGCTCTCCCAGTGCCTCGTTCAAGATCGGGCCGGCGACGGCGAGAGCGTCGGGTGACGTCATCTGCCAATGCGTGACTGCCACGGCATGGTTGTGCACCACCCCCGTGACCGCGTTCTCCCATCCGCGGGCCGCCCTCGCGCCGGTGGCATCGTCGGCCGCCGCGGTGAAGAACACAATGTCTCCGTCGAAGCATGCAGGCCGATACTCCGACATCAACCTCGAGTTTCGGTCCGCCGCCGACACGAGCCGCCCCACGACCTGCTCCGTTTGCTCGACGGAGTGCCCGGACATTTCGGCCAGCGCGACCGCGACACCACCGAGGCTCAGGTCGGAGATGCGCTCGACTGCTGTCTCTTCGATACCGAACCCACCCAGCAACTCACTCACCGAGACATCCGTGGGCGACCCTTCCTCGACCGCCGTCGCGCCGGCGAAGCTGTCCATCATGGCCAGCAATTCCACACCCTCGCCGGCTGCCTGAATCCGGATCGCCATCGCATGCGCGATGACACCGCCGAGTGACCAGCCGAGCAATCGGTACGGACCGGATGGTCGGATCTGGCGAATCTCACGAACGTACCGGTCCGCAAGTTCATCGAGAGACTCCGGAAGATAGCTGTCCTCGAGAATCGACGGACTCTGGATCCCGTAGATCGGCAGATCAGGTTCGATGTACTGACGTAGACCCGAATAGCACCACGACAGTCCGACGATGGGATGGATACAAAACAGCGGCGCTCCCTCTTCACCGTCCTCTCGGATCCGAAGCAGCGGCCCGAACCCTTCCTCCACCGGACCCTTGGCTCCGTTCTCGATCCGAGCGGCCAATGCTTCGACGGCGGGATCCGTGAACAGCCACTGCAACGGAACTGCCGCACTCAGGTCTTGCTTCAATCGGGCGACGATCCTGGGCGCGACCAGGGAATTGCCGCCCAACGCGAAGAAGTCGTCATCCAGCCCCACCTGTTCGACACCGAGAATGTCGGTGAAGGCCGAGGTCACGATTCGCTCGACGCGCGTCGTCGGCCCCCGGAACTCCCGCTTCGTGAACGCCGGGGCAGGCAATGCGTTCCGATCCAGCTTGCCGCTCGCGGTCAGAGGCAATTCGTCGAGCACCATCAGCACATCCGGCACCATGTACTGGGGCAGCGACCTGCCGGCCGTGACACGGACCGCTTCCACGTCGATCAACCGACCCCCTGCGGGGACCACGTACCCGACCAGCTGCTGACCGAACTCGCCGTCGTGCACGATCACAACGGCCTGCACGATCGTCTGCTGCGCCACCAGCGCGGTCTCGATCTCGCCGAGCTCGATACGCAGCCCGCGCACCTTCACCTGGAAGTCCGACCGACCCACATACATCAGCTGTCCGCGTGGGTTCCACTTGACCACGTCCCCCGTGCGATAGAGACGCGTCCCTGCTGCCCCGAACGGATCGGCCACGAATCGCTCCGCCGTCAGCCCCTGGCGGCGATGATAGCCGCGAGACAGCTGCACTCCTGCCAGATACAGCTCTCCTTCGACCCCGATGGGCACCGGGTGGAGACGTCGATCCAAGACCAGTGCGGTGGTGTTCCACACAGGTTCACCAATCGGGACCGATTCCCGCTCGAGTCCGTCGCATCGGTGGGACGTCGCAGTGACCGCATATTCCGTGGGACCGTACTTGTTGTCGAGACGAGCCTTGGACCGCGACGCACATTGCGCAGACAACTCCACCGGCAATTCTTCCCCACCGGCAAAAACACACCGCAACGAATCCGGTAGACACGCCTCCGGATCGGCCAGGAGCGCCGCCAGCATCGACGGTACGAACGCGGCCACGGTAACACCGGAGTCTTGCATCAGTGACAGCAGATAGTCCGGATCCCGATGACCGTCTGGACGCGCGACGATCATCCGGGCACCGACGGCCAGCGGAACCAGTAATTCCCACATCGACACGTCGAACGTCACCGGCGTCTTCTGCACCACGACATCGGAGTCGCTGAGCTCGTATTCGGCTGCCAACCAGGACATTTGGTTGACAATCGCGCGATGGCTGACCGAAACCCCTTTGGGGCGCCCGGTCGATCCAGATGTAAAGATCACGTACGCCAGATTTTCCGGCCGCGCGGGCGTCACGACTTCGGACTCCCCAACCGGCTCGGACGAATACACCGACAAATCGAGGGCGTCAACGTTCAGCACTCGATTCCGGGACGTGTCGAATCCGTCTCGGGAGGTGGACAGGACGCAGACGGGTCCTGTGGTTTCCAGGATGTAGTCGTTGCGTGCCGGGGGTTGATCAGGGTCCAACGGCACGAATGCAGCACCCGTTCGGAGCACCGCGTAGATTCCTGTCACCAACTCCAGCGACCGGCGCATCCCCAATGCCACCAACGACTCCGGTCCTACACCCTCGTCGATCAATCTTCGAGCCAATCGGTTCACCCGAGCAGAGAACTCGGCATAGGACAGCGACTCGTTGTCGTACACGATTGCCACCGCGTCCGGTGTTCGGGCCACCTGCGCATCGAATCCGTCGAGCAGCAGTCCATCCGGGACGTCGTGTCCTGTGATGTTCCACTCGCGCAGCATCTGACGCCGCTCGTTCTCTTCGACGATCGGGATGTCGCCCACCGGCATCATCGGGTCATCCATCACCGCTTCGAGAGTTCGCACGAACCGCCGCGCGATCTCGCGCACCGTCGCGCCGTCGAACACATCCGTCGCGTAGGACAGCCTTCCCACGAATCCACCCCCGCCGTCTGCCGACTCACCCACAGTCATCGACAGGTCGAACTGCACCGCTTGCCGATCGACCTCCACCGGCGTGACTGTCAATCCCGGAAGCTTCACCGCCGGCCGACTGAAGTTCTGGAACGCCAACATCACCTGGAACAACGGAGAGAACGACTGAGACCGAATCGGATTCAGCTTTTCCACCAATCGTTCGAACGGAACGTCCGCCCGAGAGAACGCCTCGAGATCGGCATCGCGCATCCGCCCCAGTAGCTCCGCGAACGATTCGTCCGGCTCGTATTGCGCCCGCAACACCAACGTATTGACGAACATGCCCACCAGATCGTCCAACGCCGCATCACCACGGCCCGCGATCGGCGACCCGATCGCGATATCGTTGGCCCCACTCAGCCTCGCCAAGAGCACCGCCAGCGCCGCATGCACCACCATGAACGGCGTCGCACTCGCATCTCGGGCCAGCGACTCGAGACGCGCGACCGTTGCCGCCGGCACGGTGAAATCCACGCTGGAACCGAGGCCCGACCGCACCGCCGGGCGTGGCCGGTCGGTAGGTAACGCCAGCGCATCCGGCAGCCCTGACAACGCATCCAACCAGTACGCGATCTGCTGCGACATCAACGATCCCGGATCGTCCTCCGAACCCAGCACCTCTCGCTGCCACAACGCGTAGTCCGCATACTGCACCGGCAACGGCGTCCAGGACGGCTCGTGCCCTGCGTGCCGGGCGGCATATGCCACCAACACGTCTCGGCCCATCGGTCCGGTCGAGAAACCGTCCGCGCAGATATGGTGCACCACCACCGCCAGGACGTGCTCGGACTTCGACATCCGGTACAGCGCCCCGCGCACCGGCACCGATTCCGTGACCTCGAAGCCCGCCGTGAGCAATGCGGCCACCCGCATCCGCAGTTCTTCCTCGTCCGCGACAGGAATCGGCGTCAGGTCCATCGACACTCTCGACGCATGCACGATGCGCTGTGCCGGCCCCTGGTCCGAGTCCGGGAACACCGTCCGCAAGGCCTCGTGCCGAGCGAACACGTCGAGCACCGAAGCCTGTATCGCTGCCACATCCAGTTCACCGGACAGGCGGACCACAAGCGGAATGTTGTATGCCGCCGACTCCGGGTCGAACTGGTTGAGGAACCACATCCGCTGCTGCGCCAACGACAACGGAATCCGCGCCGGCCGCACCCGACGGGTCAACGCCGGCCGCCCACCTTCACCGGCATGCTGCTCGGCCCGCACCGCCAGCGCCGCCACCGTCGACGCCTCGAAGATCACCCGAACCGGCACACGGGTGTCCAACGCCGCACCCAACCGGGACACCACCTGCGTCGCAACCAGCGAATTACCGCCCAACGCAAAGAAATCGTCGTCCAGACCGACCCGCTCGAGCCCCAGCACGTCCGCGAAAATACCCGCCACGACCTCCTCGACCGGCGTAGTCGGCGCCCGAAACTCCCGAACGACGAACGACGGCGCAGGCAACGCCCGTCGGTCGAGCTTCCCACTGGGATTCAACGGCAACGCGTCGAGTACGACCAGCACGTCAGGCACCATGTAGTTCGGCAGCGATGTGCTCACCACCTCGCGTGTCGCCTCGACGTCGACGGTCCGTCCGCGGGTCGGCAGCACATACCCGATCAATTGCTGACCGAATTCACCGTCGCGTACGACCACCACGGCCTGGTCCACCGACTCGTCTGCCGTCAGCGCGGTCTCGATCTCCCCGAGTTCGATCCGCAGGCCACGTAGCTTCACCTGGAAATCGGTGCGACCCAGGTATTCGAGGTCACCACTCGAATTCCACCGCACCAGATCACCCGTGCGGTACAGCCGCTCACCGGAGTCGGCGAAGGGATGGGCGACGAAACGTTCTGCCGTCAGCGCCCCGCGGGCGTGATAGCCGCGGGCGAGCTGGATTCCGGCGAGATACAACTCCCCCGGCACGCCGACGGGCACGCGGTGTAACCGGCGGTTCAGCACGTACGTGCGGGTGTTCCTTATCGGTCTCCCGATCGGTATCGGACCGGACACGCCCCGCAGGCAGCGATGCACGGTCGAGGTCACCGTGGCTTCCGTGGGACCGTAGGTATTGTCCAGCACTGCGTCGGTGCGCGTAGCGAACCGAGCGGCCAGGTCCGAGGGCAGCGCTTCTCCGCCGACCGAGACGTACCGCAGCGACCGCGGCAGTGCGAGCGATGATTCCGCGAGGAACAACGCGAGCATCGACGGCACGAACTCCAAGATCGTGACGTGCCACCGGTCCGACATCCGCATCAGGTACTCGGGGTCACGATGTCCCCCGGGCGCGGCAATCACCAATCGGGCACCGACCTGTGGTGGATAGAACAACTCCCACACCGACGCGTCGAAGGTGATGGGCGTCTTGTGCAACACCGTGTCGCGATCGCCGAGCGCGTAGCGGCTACGCATCCACGCAATCTGGTTCACCACCGAGCGGTGGCTGACAGCGACGCCTTTCGGTCGCCCTGCGGACCCGGACGTGAAGATCGCATAGGCGAGATTCTCGGGCCTCAGTGGCGCCAGCCTGGACGCGTCGGTCACCGTCTCCGAGTCGAAGACCGACAGGTCCAGGATGTCGACCTCGTCGGCGTCCACCGACGCCGGCAGGTCACCACGGTCCGTGGACGTGGTCAGCACCACGGCGGGTTTCGCGGTCGCAATCACGTACTCGGTGCGGTCTGCAGGATGCTCCGGATCCAGCGGCAGGTACCCGGCACCGGCTTTGAGCACAGCGTAAATGCTCACCATCATCGTGAGGGAGCGACTCATGCCCAGCCCCACCAGCGACTCCGGTCCTACCTCTCGTGAGATCAAGTATCGGGCCAGCCGATTCGCGCGAGAATCGAACTCGGCGTAGGTCAACGACTGTTCCTCGAACACCACCGCCACCGCATCCGGCGTCCGGCGTACCTGCTCGTCGAACAGCTGCACCAGGGTCCCGCCCTCGACAACCACAGCTGTGGCATTCCACCGATCCATCGCCGCACGCTCGTCGACGCTTCGCAACTCGAGCTCGCCGACCGGTATGGTCACATCGCGTGTGACCGTCTCGAGGATGGTGACGAGTTGGGTCGCGAATCGGGCGACTGTCGATTCCTGGAACAGGTCGAGCGCATAGACGATTGATCCCTCGATTCCGGTCCGATGCCCCTCCGAATCCGAGGTGTCGGTGAAGTGGAATTCGAGATCGAGTTTGGCACCGACGATGTCCGTTTCCAGCGGGGCGATCTCCAGGCCCGGCAGAGTTACCCTGGATCGGACGAAATTGTGAACCACCAGCAGTACCTGGAACAGCGCTGAATGGGCCGTGGAGCGCGTGGGATTGAGGACTTCCACCAGGCGTTCCAGCGGAACGTCGGGGTTGCCGAATGCGGCGAGGTCGACTTCCCGGACGTCGGCCAGAATGTCGGCGAACGACATTGCGGGGTCGACGCGGCTGCGCAGCACCAGTGTGTTGCCGAACATGCCGATGAGGTCGTCGAGTGCCGGGTCGCCGCGTCCGGCGATCTGTGTGCCGATGGGGATGTCCTCAGTTCCGCTCAGGTGGGCCATCAGCACCGCCAGCGACGCGTGGACGACCATGAAGAAGGTCGAGTTATATTCTCGCGCCAGCTGATCGATACGCTCGGCCAGATTCGAACTCAGAGTGAAGCCGACCTTTGCGCCGCGCGGTGATTGCACTGGCGGACGCGGATGATCCGTCGGCAGCTCCACCATCTCCGGCAGATCTGCCAGAACCTCGGTCCAGTATCGCAGTTGTTCCGAGATCAGTGACGTCGGATCGTCCTGCGCGCCGAGAATCTCCCGCTGCCACAGGGTGTAGTCCGCATACTGCACCTCGAGCGGCGACCAGCCTGGCTCACGTCCCTCACGCCGCGCGGCATACGCCACCACGATGTCGCGCGACATCGGCGCTGCTGAGCCGCCGTCACTGGAAATGTGATGAACTACCATCGCCAGCACGAACTCGTGATCGTCGAGCTGGAACAGCCTCACGCGCAACGGAACTTCCCGGGCCACGTCGAACCCGCGCCCCACGAAGTCGAATACGCGGGCAGGTGCCTCCTCCGGAGCGACCCGCTCCGGCGCCACACTCAGCGGGAGCGCAGATGTGGGGACGATTACCTGAGACGGCCCGTGGCCCGAGTCCGGGAACATGGTGCGCAGGGCTTCGTGCCGGTCGATCACGTCGAGCAATGCTGTCTGCAGCAATTCGATGTCCAGATCGCCGGAAAGCCGAATCGCCAGTGGAATGTTGAAGGCCGCCGACTCCGGGTCGAACTGGTTGAAGAACCACATCCGCTGCTGCGCCAACGACAACGGAATCCGCGCCGGCCGCACCCGACGGGTCAACGCCGGCCGCCCACCTTCACCGGCATGCTGCTCGGCCCGCACCGCCAGCGCCGCCACCGTCGACGCCTCGAAGATCACCCGAACCGGCACACGCGTGTCCAACGCCGCACCCAACCGGGACACCACCTGCGTCGCAACCAACGAATTACCGCCCAACGCAAAGAAATCGTCATCCAGACCGACCCGCTCGAGCCCCAGCACCTCCGCGAAAATACCCGCCACGACCTCCTCGACCGGCGTAGTCGGCGCCCGAAACTCCCGGACGACGAACGACGGCGCAGGCAACGCCCGTCGGTCGAGCTTCCCACTGGGATTCAACGGCAACGCGTCGACGACCATCACCTGCGACGGCACCATGTAGTTCGGCAGAGTCTCGCCCACCCTGATGCGCAGGGTCTCCGGGTCCAGGGCAGCCATGGTATCGGGAACGACGTATCCCACCAGTTGTTCACCGGTGTGGGGATCGTGGCGCAAGACCACGACGGTCTGCGCGACTCCTTCGCACCTGCTGAGCGCTGTCTCGATCTCACCGAGTTCGATCCGCAGACCCCGCAATTGCACCTGTGAGTCGATTCGCCCGACGAAGTCCAGTCGTCCGTCTTTCGTCCACCGCACCAGATCGCCCGTGCGGTACATCAGTTCGCCGGAACCCCTGAAGGGATTGGCCACGAATCGAGCTGCCGTGAGTGCACCGCGGGCATGGTAGCCGCGGGCGAGCCCACTGCCCGACAGATACAGCTCGCCGATCACGCCGACCGGAGACGGATGCAGCCTTGCATCGAGGACAACAGCTCCGGCGCCCTCGATCGGGGTGCCGATCGTGATTCGTTCCTCCGGCACGAGCGGCTCGGTCATGGAGATGATGATGGTGGTCTCTGTGGGACCGTAACTGTTGAAGAAGCGACAGGCGGGTGCGAACTTCGCGACCAACTCCGGCGGGCAGACGTCTCCTCCGACGACCACTGCTTGGAGGTCGTCGAGCCCGTCCGGGTCGACGATCCCCAGCGCCGCCGGCGCTGTGATGATGTGGGTGACCCGCTCGACGCGTAGCAACTCCGCGAGCTCGCCGCCACCGATGATCTCGGGTGGAGCGACAACCAAGGTGGCGCCGGCACTGAACCCCGCGATCATCTCGAATACCGACGCATCGAAGCTCGACGACGAGAACCTCAGCACCCGCGAGTTGCCGGTCAAGTTCAGTTCGAGGCGGGCGTCCGCACAGAACGACGCCAGCCCGGCATGGGTTACAACGACACCCTTCGGGACCCCGGTCGAACCCGACGTGTAGATCATGTAGGCCGCATTGGACAACGCGACCGGCGCACCGCGCTCGCCGTCTGTGATCTGTGCCGCCGAAACCTCGTCGCACCGATCCTGCACGTCACCCGCGGTGGGTACCAGCCAGGCAACCTTTCCCGGCAGCGACGTGGTCTCGGCGCTGGTAAGACCGATCACGGCCCCTGAATCGGCCACCATGTATTCGATCCGCTCGACCGGCAGTTTCGGATCGATCGGCACGAACCCGCCGCCCGCCTTCGCGACCGCCCACACCGCAACCACTGATTCGATGGACCGAGCGAAGGCCAACGCGACAAATGTTTCAGGACCGACACCACGAGAGATCAGCACTCGGGCCAGTCGGTTCGATCGGGAGTCGAGGTCCGAATACGACATCTCCACGCCACCGCAGGTCAACGCAACACCCACGGGGTTCGACGCGACGCCGGCCGCCAGAATCTCCGGCAACGTCCGTGCCTGCACAGGCAGTGGCTCAGGGGCCGCAGCCGCGAGCACCCGTTGCCGCTCGGCCGGACCCAGCAAGTCGACGTCGCCCACCGCGACGGACGGATTCTCGATGACCGCGTCGAGCACCCGCACGAATCCCTCGGCGATCCCGCACACCGTCGGACCATCGAAGATGTCCGCCGCATACGACAGCCTCCCTGCATACCCGCCCCCGGCCGCCTCACTCAGAGCCATCGAGAGGTCGAATTGCGCAGCCTCCCACTCCACTTCCACCGGTGACACCGTCAAACCCGGAAGCTCCACCCTCGACGGCGCGAAATTCTGGAACGCCAACAGCACCTGAAACAGCGGCGAGAAGGACTGCGACCGCACTGGATTCATCTTGTCCACCAACCGCTCGAACGGCACATCAGCCCTGCCGAACGCCTCGAGGTCCGAATCGCGCACCCGCCCCACCAGACCCGTGAACGACTGACTCGGCTCACAATCGGCCCGCAATACCAATGTGTTGACGAACATGCCCACCAGATCGTCCAACGCCGCATCACCACGACCCGCCACCGGCGACCCGATCGCGATGTCCGATGTCCCACTCAACTTCGCCAACAGCACCGCCAACGCCGCATGCACAACCATGAACGGGGTCGCACCCTGCTCACGGGCCAGCGCCGCGAGACGCACCACCGTCGCCACCGGCACCGCGAAATCGACACTCGCACCCACCCCCGACCGTACGGCGGGACGTGGCCGGTCGAGCGGCAGAGCCAGCACGTCCGGCAGACCCGCGAGCGCATCCGCCCAGTACTCGAGTTCCTGCGAAATCAGCGACGTGGGATCGTCCTCCGAGCCGAGAAAGCCTCGTTGCCACAGGGTGTAATCCGCATACTGCACCGGCAGCGGGGTCCACGACGGCGCGTCGCCGGCTGTGCGCGTGGAGTAGGCGTGCACCAGATCGCGGGCGAGTACCTGGATCGACCAGCCGTCGATGCTGATGTGGTGCACGACCATCACCAACACGTGTTCGTCAGGAGCCTCGCACCGCACCAATGTCAGAGCGATCGGGATTTGCGTGGTCACGTCGAATCCGCGTGCCATTGCCTCCCGGATCCGTGTATCCAGAGCAGCGGCCGGGACGACGTCGGGCGCAACGTCGATCAGATCGCCGGTCGCGGCGTGATCGACCGGCAGCACGAGCTGAGACGGGCCGTCAGGGGATTCGGGAAACATCGTCCGCAGCGATTCGTGCCGTTCCAGGATGTCCGCGGCGGCCCGGCGGAGTGCGTCGACGTCGAGGGGACCGGACAGCCGCAGTGCCGCCGCCACGTTGTAGGCACTCGACGTGGGGTCGAACCGATTGAGGAACCACACTCGGGTCTGAGCCAGGGACAGGGGGAGCCTGTCGGGCCTCGGGCCGGACACGAGCGCGGGGCGCGGTCCTGCACCGGCGTGTATCCGGTCGACGACGGTGGCCAGAACCCCGACGGTGGGCGACTCGAACAGCGACCGCACGGTCAACCCGGTGCCGAGCTCATTGTTGATCCGGGCGACCACACGGGTCGCGATGAGGGAGTTACCCCCGAGGTCGAAGAAATTGTCCGACATCCCGATCCGCGAGGCGCCGAGTACGTCCACGAGAATCTCCGCGAGGGCGTACTCGGTCGGGGTGCCGGGCGGGACGAACTGCTGCGAACTCGCGAACTCGGGAACCGGCAGTGCCTTGCGGTCGAGTTTGCCGTTCGCAGTCAACGGCAGTTCCGCGAGCACGACCAGCGCCGACGGCACCATGTACCGGGGAAGCACCGTTGCGGCAGCGTCGAGAAGCGCCCGCACGTCCGGGGACCTCCCGGGCGCAGGCACCACGTATCCGGCGAGGTAGTCGCCGGTGGACCCGTCGTTGCGGGCCAGTGCCACCGCCTGTGCAACATCTGCGTGCCGATGCAGCGCCGCCTCGATCTCACCGAGTTCGATGCGCTGGCCGCGAAGCTTGACCTGGAAGTCCGTGCGGCCCAGGTATTCGAGCTGCCCGGCCGGCAGCCACCGAACAAGGTCACCGGTGCGGTACAGCCGGCTGCCGTCTCGCACGGCTCCCGCGGCCGCGAAGGGGTTCGCTACAAACCTCTCCGCCGTCAGATCGGACCGGGCCTGGTATCCGCGCGCGAGCTGGACACCGCCGAGATACAACTCCCCCGCTACTCCGACGGGGACGGGACGCAGGCGTCCGTCGAGCACATACGTATGGGTGTTCCAGACCGGTGCTCCGATCGGCACGGTGGTCTCGTCCGGCCCGGTCTCGTAATAGGTCACGTCCACCGCTGCCTCGGTGGGACCGTACAGGTTGTGCAGCTCCGCCCCGCTCACCCGGTGCAGATTCGCCGCCGTCACAGGCGGCAATGCCTCACCACTGGTGAACACCCGGCGCAGCGACTTGCACCCATCGACATGCGCTCCGGCCAGGAATACGGCGAGCATCGACGGCACGAAATGCACCGTGGTCACAGAGTCTGCGCGGATGACCCGCTCGAGATAGGCGGGGTCCCGGTGCCCGTCGGGCTCGGCGATCACCAGTCGCGCGCCGGTCTGCAACGGCCAGAACAACTCCCACACCGACACGTCGAACGTCACGGGGGTCTTCTGGAGAACCGCGTCGTCGTCGCTCAGTGGGTACCGATGCTGCATCCACAGCAGCCGGTTGACGATGCCCTCGTGCGGCACCGACACCCCCTTGGGTGTGCCCGTGGAGCCGGAGGTGAAGATGACATACGCAGGGTTTCGGGTATGCAACGGCCCCAACCGGTCCCGATCCCGGATGGGGTCATCGGACAGCGCCGATACATCGAGGGTGTCGAGGTCGAGGGCCGGCACCTCGGCGGGCAGCGCGACGCGATCCGCGGTGGTGGTGAGAACGACGACTGGACCGGCGGTAGCCACGACGTACGCGATCCGCTCGGCCGGCTGGTCCGGGTCTATCGGGACATAGGCGCCGCCGGCCTTGATCACGGCGTAGATTCCCACCAGCATATCCACCGAGCGTCGCACCGCTACACCCACGTGCGATTCGGGGCCCACACCGCCGCTGATCAGGAACCGTGCCAGCTTATTCGCGCGGGCGTCGAACTCTGTGTACGTCAGCACCGTCCCCTCGAACACGACGGCGGGGGCGTCGGGCGTGTGGGCCACCTGCGCGTCGAACAGCTCGGCGAGGGTGAGGCGCGGTACCTGGTGTTCCGTTGCATTCCAGGTGTCGACCACCTGCTCCCGTTCCTTCGGAACGAAAAGGTCGACGTCGCCGACCGGTGTGTCCGCGTCGCGCGCAATGGTCTCGAGAATCCCGATCACGCGCGCCGCGAGTGTCGTAACGGTATCGCGATCGAAAATTCCGTGCTGATAACGCAGGCTCAGCCGCAGTCGAGGTTCGAGGATGGACAGCAGGGTGATCGGGTAGTGCGTGGCGTCACGCGCATCGAGAGCGGTCACTCGCATTCCCGCGATGTCGGTGTGCTCGTCGAATCCGGACTTGTCGACGGGGTACGACTCGAACACCGACAACGTGTCGAACAGGTTGCCCAGACCTATGCGTGCCTGGATGTCACCCAGTCCGAGGTAATGGTGATCGAGCAGGGAAACTTGCTCACCCTGGAGGCGGGTGAGCAGCTGCGCGCACGTCTCGTCCGGGTCCATCCGCACCCGCACGGGCACGGTGTTGATGAAAAGCCCCAGCATGCTCTCGACACCGGACAGCTGCGGCGGCCGACCCGACACGGTGGCACCGAACACCACATCACGACGGGAGAGCAACCGGGACAGCAGTATTCCCCACGCCGCCTGGACGACGGTGTTCATGGTGACTCCATGGCGCGTCACCACCGTGTCGAGCGCACCGATCAGGGCCGCGGGCAGCGCGATGTCGACCTCACCCGGCACGCCATGCTGTTCCGAGGACGCGTGCGGCGCCAGCAGTGTCGGCTCGTCGAGCCCCGCCAGCGCACGTTCCCAGGCGCGTAAGGACGCGTCCCGGTCGAGTGTCGCCACCCATTCCAGGTACGTGCTGTACGGCCGCGGCTCCGGCAGGGCGGGAGCGTCGTCCGCGACATAGCGAACCAGCAACTCGCGCACCAGCAGTGGCATCGACCACCCGTCGAGGATGATGTGATGGTTGGTCAGTGCCAGCACGTGACGCTCGGGTGCGGTGCGGATCAACAGCAGGCGCAACAGCGGAGGACGGGCGAGGTCGAATCGGGCGACACGGTCGTCGTCGAGGAGACGCTCGAGTTCCACTCCCGCCGCCGACCCGCACCCGGTCAGATCCACCTCACGCCACGGCACGTCTACCCTGTCGAGAACCAACTGCGCCGGGATACCGGCGTCGTCGTACTCGAATGCGGCACGCAGAGTCGCGTGGTGTGCGAGCACGCCTGCTGCGGCACGGCGCAACCTCGCGGAGTCGACCGCGCCCTCGAGGTCGATGCGCAGTTGCGCGGTGTAGATGTCCAGCGAATCGGCGGCCAGCGTCGAGTGGAACAGCAGACCGGACTGCAACGGGGACAGCGACCAGATCTCTAGTAGCCCCGGGTACGAGTGTTCCCAACGCTCGATCCGACTCTGGCTCACCGTGACCAGCTGGCAATCGGACGGTGTCAGACCACCCGCGACAGGCTGAACTGTGTGCGCGGCAAGACCGTCGAGGGCGCTTCGCCACAGATCCGCGAGGGCCGCGACGTCGGAGTCGCGGATCACCCCGGTCGGATACGCGAACGATGCCGTCAACCGGGGTCCCTCGGGGCCGTCGACCACCATCGCGTTGATGTCGATCACCGCAGCCACGGCCATGCCGGATCCGCTCGCTGTGATCAGGTCCGGTGCCTCGAGGTCCGGCAGCCAGCCGAGATCCTGCAAGTCGCCGAGGTGTTGCACGCCCATACGGCCCAGGTAGTTGAAACTGATCTGCGGCTCAGGAAGGCACCCGAGAATCGACCTCGCGCTCTCGTCGAGATGCCGAAGCAATCCGAATCCGACGCCACGGGCAGGCACCGCGACGAGCTGTTCCTTGACGGTCTTGATCACGACACCGGCAGCATGTCCACCCTCGAAGGCCCCGCCGAGATCAACGGCCGGCAGCCCGAGCCGGACCGGGAAGGCGCTGGTGAACCAACCGACGGTACGTGCAAGATCCGCGCCGGCCACCGCCTCCTCCTCGCGCCCATGACCTTCCAACGTCAGTAAAACCGAACGCTCGTCGATCCCGTGCGAGTGTCGCCACTGCACGACCGCCATCGCCAGCGCCGACAGGAGTCCGTCGTTGACGCCGCAGCCGAACACATCGGGAAGTCGAGCGAGCACCGCATCGGTCACGGCGGGACTCACGTCGATATGTACCCGCTCGGTCGTGCGCATCGTGTCGATCGCGGGCGCGATCGGTCGTGTGCCGATCTGTGGGTCAGGACCGCTGAGAACCTCTCGCCAATAGGGTAATTCGTCTGTGTGCGCTCCTCGACCTGCGGCATCCTGCAGTCCATACGCCCAGCGGCGGAACGACGTGCCCACCGGGGCCAGCGTCGGCGTCTGCCCCGCGCCCAGCTGCAGCCACGCCGTCGCGAGGTCCGGCAACAGCACGCGCCACGACACACCGTCCACCACCAGGTGATGCGCGATAACCAGCAGTCGGCCTGGTGCGCCCGCAGATTCGGAGACACACCACACCAGCTGGAGCATGATCCCGTTTTCCGGGTCCAGGCGGGCCGCAGCCGCCGCACACTCGGCGCTCACCACGTCGGTGAACGCGCGGCTGCCGGGTGCCGCCGCCGTGACGATCCTCGAAATCCGATCGCCGGCCGGCACGCTACCGGCAGCCATCGTTTCGAACGCCCAGGTACCGTCACCGTCAGGGACGAACTTCGAACGCAGGGCATCATGATGATCGAGCACCGCCGCGAGCGTCGCACTCAACCGATCCGTATCGACATCAGGCGGCAGGGTCAGCAGCAGCGCCTGGAAGAAGTCGGCGAAGGGGCCCCGCTCGAGCATCGAGTACATGATCGGCGTCGGTGGGATACGCCCGACGCCGCCGCCCTCGAGCTCCTCGAGGACGACCGCCGATTCTGCCTCCACCGGCACCGCCACCGCGGCGATTCCGGCGATCGTCTTGTGCTCGAACACGGCCCGCGCACTGAAGCTGAGACCGAACTCCCTGGCTCGGGCGGCGATCTGCATCGCGACGATGCTGTCGCCGCCGAGCGCGAAGAGACTGTCGTCCACACTGACCCGGTCGAGGCCGAGTGCCTCGGCGACGAGACCCGAGAGCTGCTCCTCCGCCGGTGTCGACGCGGCGCGGAACTCGTGTTCAGTTGATCCGAAGTGTGGTTGCGGCAGTGCACTGCGGTCGAGTTTGCCGGCCGCCGTCACCGGCACGTGTTCGAGCCGCATTACCGCCGACGGGATCATGTGGGACGGCACGATTTCGGCGACGCCCTCGACAATCGCGACCGGATCGAATTCACGACCGGTGTCGAGGCGCACGTACGAGACCAGCGCCGTCGTGCCGCCCGCCGTCCGATGAACCACCGTCGCCGCGAAGTTGACGCCGGCCTGGGCGAGCAGTGCCGAGTCGATCTCGCCGAGTTCGATGCGGAAGCCACGGATCTTGACCTGGGTGTCGGACCGGCCGATGAACTCGAGCGTGTAGTGCCCCGCCTCGGTTCCCTGAGACGACCGCACCCAGCGCACCTCGTCACCGGTGCGGTAGAGCCGCGACCCCGGCTCACCGAAGGGGTTGGCCACGAATCGGTTCGCCGTCAGCCCGTGCCGATGGTGATAGCCGCGTGCGATTCCGGGGCCTGCGAGGTAGAGCTCACCCACCACACCGGCGGGCACGGCGCGGAGCTTGCGGTCGAGCACCACGACGCTCGTACCCTGGATCGGGCGGCCGATGGCAATCGGTTCGCCCGGCGTCAGCGGCTCACCTGCGGTGATGATGATGGTCGTCTCGGTCGGCCCGTAACTGTTGGTGAAGCGGCACACCTGCCCGAACCGCTCCACGAGGTCGGGGGTGCACACGTCACCGCCGACCACCACCGCCTCGAGATGTTCGAGTCCACGCGGGTCGACTGTGTTCATCACCGTGGGAGCCGTGATGATGTGGGTCACCTGCTGTTCGCTCAGCAGGTCGACGAGGTCGCTTCCACCGTGCACCTCGGGCGGGGCGACGACCATCGTGGCACCGGCGCTGAAGGCCTGGATCATCTCGAACACCGAGGCATCGAAGCTGGCCGACGAGAACCGCAGCATCCGCGATTCGTGGTGAATGCCGAGTTCCGGGCGGGCGGCGGCCGCGAAGTTCGACAGACCGCTGTGGGTGACGACGACCCCTTTCGGAAGCCCGGTCGATCCCGATGTGTAGATCATGTATGCGGGGTGACGGATTGACAGCGGGGCGCGGCGATCCACGTCGCCGATCGCGGCGCTCCGCTGTCGTTCACAGCGTGCGCGCACCTCGTCGTCGTCGAGGACCAGCCAGTGAATCCCGTCGGGCAGTGTTGCACGCAGTTCGTGAAGCGTGAGCCCCACCAGTGCCCCCGAATCGGACAGCATGTGTGCGACTCGCTCGGGTGGGAGCTTCGGATCGACAGGCACGAAGGCTGCCCCGGTCTTCGCGACCGCCCAGAACGCGACGAGTGACTCCGCCGACCTGGGAAGACTCAGCACGACGAAGGTTTCCGGTCCGGCCCCCGATTCGATCAGTAGTCGCGCCAGTTGATTGGATCGCTCGTCGAGCTCGTGGTAGGTGACCTCCCGTCCCGATGCCCGAATCGCGACTGCGTCCGGTGCGGCGGCAACGCCGTCGGCCAGCAAGTCGGGGAGGAGCCGCTCCGGCTCTGCCTGCGGACCGCGACATGGCACGAGATCCGCGCGTTCGTCGGCGTGCAGCACATCGAGAGCGGCGATGCGGTCGGTTGCGGCTGACGCGGCGAAGGCGGCAAAGAATTCGAGGAACCGGGCATGGTGACCGCGCAGCTCCTGTTCGGTGTACAGATTCGGGTTGGCCTCGAAGTCGACCTGCGCAACGTCGCCTGCGACACCGGGATAGATGTTCACTGCGAGGTCCTCCACCGGACCGGTGGTCAGCACGTGGAGCCTGCCGATCGACGGACCGAGCCGAATCTCGGCGTGGAACATCATGATGTTGATCGACGGACCGAAAAAGCCGCGACGACCACCCAGGACGCCCGCGTCCCGTCGTATGTCCTCGTGCCGGTATCTCTGGTGACGTAGCGCTCCGGTCAGCGCCAGTTGTGTACGTCTCATCAAGTCGACGGAGGTCGTTTCGTCCCCGACCGAGAGTCGGATCGGAAGGACATTGGAGATCATGCCGCCCGAGCGGCGCAACCGGGAGGTGGTGCGTGCCGAGACCGGCAAGCTCAACACCACGTCGTCCTGGCCGGTCAGGTGGGAAAAGAATGCAGAGACGGCAGCGACCGCGGCTGTCGCGAACGTCGCCCCGGGTTCCCGGTCGGTCAGACTCTGCAGTGCGGCTGTCGTAGCGGCGGACAGCGGTGCGCTGCTCACCAGCGACTGCGCGCCGATCTCGGCCGCTCGCCCGGCGAGGCTGATCGTCGGTGGAAGATTGTGGCTGCGTTCGGCCCAGTACTTGCGGTCCGTCTCGAACCGGCTCGACGTGCGGTAGCGGGCCTCTTCTTCGACGACCTCCCGCAATCCACTGGCGGTGAACTCGGCGGGCGCGCGACCCTCGACCGCCGCGGTGTACAGCTCCGCGGCACGGTTCATGAACGTCATGGCGCCGAAGCCGTCGAGGGCGATGTGGTGAATTCTCGAGTACCAGAAGTAGCAGTCGTCGGCGACGCGCAACATTGCCGAACGGATCAGCCGATCATGGAGGAGATCAATCGGGTTGCTGTATTCGGCGCGCATCCACGCGAGAGCCGCAGCCCGCGGATCAGGGTCGGAACGGAAGTCGAGATGTGTCATCTCGAAGCCGAGCGACTCGTCGACCGTCTGGAGCGGCTCACCGTCCCACTCGACGATTCGGAGCAGCCCCGTACCGAGTTCCCGGAGTGCGGCGGGTCCGATCCGTGCGAGCAGGCCGATGTCGAGATCAGCGATACCGACCTCTACGTACTGAGCAATGACGATCGGAACGTCGCCCAGCAGGTGCTGGGCGAACCACATTCCACGCTGAGCGGCGGAGAGTGGGAACAGCTCGGACGGCCATACAACATTCGCCATCACCGTGTCCGAAAGGACCGAAGTCGTATCGAAATCGTCCAGCGATGACACCCTCGGCCCTCGGCAATCCATATATCGACACTGAAGCGCGCGAAGGGGAACACCCATTTCACTCAGCTGCGGTTATCGACTCCTCTTTCCGACGCTACTCGCGGCCCAGCCGCCGACGCGAGACCTCGCTCCGTTGATACCGCGCGGTCTCTAAAATCTCGGCGATCAGAGAAGAGCACAACAAATGGTTTGTTTTGTGCATCACACCGTTTGGATTCCGGGTGGACGGTCAGCCGTTGGGCGGCCGCCAGAGTTCGAGTCGCGGAATGTCCGGTGGCTCGAATCCCAATACCTGTCCGTAGAAGGACAGTTCGGCGTTGCGGGAACTGATCAGGGTGGCCAGCTTCCGGAATCCGTGCGACTCCCCCTCGTACTCGAGGTAGGCGTGCGGGATGCCCTTCTCCACGAGCGCGTCCCGGAACCGTTCCGCCTGCGACGGCGGCACGATCGGATCGTCGAGTCCCTGCAGGAGCAGAACCGGGCAGTTCAGTCCGGCAACGTTGTTCAGTGGTGCACGTTCGGCGTAGAGGTCGGCCGCCTCGGGCAGCGGGCCGATCAGGCCGTCGATGTACCGGGACTCGAAATCGTGTGTCTCCTTCACGAACCCGTCGAGTTCGGCCACCCCGAAGTAGGACGCACCGCACGCGAACACGTCCGACGTGGTCAGCGCCGCGAGCACGGTCCACCCGCCGGCGGATCCGCCCTCGATCGCCAGCCGGCCGGGGTCCGCCATGCCCGCCTCGGCGAGGCCGGTCACCGCCGTGACCACGTCCTCGACGTCGACGACCCCCCACTGTCCCCGCAACCGGTTGCGGTACTCGCGCCCGTATCCCGTGGAGCCGCCGTAGTTCACGTCGACGACGCCGATGCCGCGGCTGGTGAAGAACGCGAACACGGGATTCAGCGAAGGCGCGACCCGCGACGTCGGTCCGCCGTGCACGAACGCCACATACGGCGGCAACTCCCCGTCCTCGCCCCGGTACCGCGGGTGACGCGGCGGGTAGGCGATCACGTGGACTTCGCGTTCGGCGCCCTGGAACGTCAGCTGCCGGGCCTCGGGCAGATATGCCGCCTCGGGAAGTTCGGTGACCGACAGCCGGACGGTGCGGAGTGCACCGGTGTCGAGGTCGAGTTCGCGCAGGCCCGACGGGGTCTGGGCTCCGCCGGTCAGCAGCAGGATCCGGTTGCCGTTGCGGTCCCCGAGGCCGACGCTGGTGAGGCCGTCCAGCGGGATGTCCACGAGCGAACCCGTCGCGGGATCGAGGACGGCGAGGGTGTCGGTTCCGAATGTCCGCACGGTCAGGAGCGTGCCGTCGTCGCGGCGGGTGTGCCAGCGGCCGCCGAGCATCCACAGCGCGCCGCCGAAGTCGGCGTCCATCGGGCACAACGCGACCGGGTCGGGATCGTCGATGCCGACCCGGTAGAGATTCCACCAGCCGCTGCGGTCGCTGATCGTGTACAGGTCGGTGGGCCCGACCCATTCCGGTTGCAGCACCGATTCCTCGGGACCGCCGAGCAGTGTCCGCGCCTTCCCGGTCACGCGGCCGCCCTCGACCGCCACGACCCTGAGCTCGGTGCCGTCCCACGGCATCTGCGGGTGATCCCACGCGATCCAGGCGAGGTGCCTGCGATCCGGGGACAGCCGCGGATTGGCCAGGAAGTCCGAGCCGGCGACGACGGACCGCACCCGGTGCGGATCGTTCGCCGCCGACCCGTCCAGCGGAATCACGCAGATGTCGCGGGAGACGCGGCCGTCCGCGTCGTGCCTCTCGCGGACGGCCCACACCTCGCCGTCGACCACCGACAGGTCGCCGTACCGCAGCGAGCAGGGCTGCGGCGGTTCCGGTGTCAGCGGCACCGGGGTCCCGCCTTCGAGCAGGTACAGACGCTGATCGCTGAACTCGGCGAACACCAGGCGGCCGGCATCGGTGACGGTCCAGGCGCCGCCGCCGTACTCGTGAACCCTGGTGCGGGCGTTCCACGGTGCGGGCAGAACGTCTTCCGGTTCGTCGTCCAGACCGAGGCGCCGCACCGCGACCCGCCCACCTTCGCTGGGCCGCAGTTCCGACCACCACACGTCATCGCCCACGTACCGGCCGCCCTCGACGGGGTGGCCGCTGGAGGCGAGATCCGCCGCCGCGATCGGAGAGGGCCAGGAACCGTAAGGCGCAGAGGTCATCCGCCGAGGATATTCCGCCGTCCCCTACTCCGCAGGCAGCCACGCGCCGTGAAGGCCCGCCGGAACCCGGATCGGCAGCCGCACCTTCCCGATCGGCCCCGCCCCGGGGTCGTCGGCGGGCAGCACGAAGAACCAGGACGACATGTCGCGTCGGTCGGTCCCGATCATTCCCCAGTACTCGTGCTCGGCGCCGGGCATGAAGATCGGCTCACCCACCGACACGCTCCCCGGATCCCAGTGCGCCTCGGTGCCGCGGGCCGTGTCGAAGAACCACAGCGAATCCTGCCGTCCCTGGCTGCGGTCGAGTTTGCCGACGGTCGCCACCCTGCGGTGCCCTCGGGTCAGCTCACGGTCGTCGACTCGCGGGAACTCGACGTCGCGGTCGCACACCACCTCTCGCGTCACCCGTCCGCTGTCGGGGTCGACGACGGCGCGGACCAACGAGCCGAGCGACGGTTCCGGAGCCTTCGCGAACCCACCGGGATACGTCCACTCCACGTAGTCGACGCTCACCCTGCCGTCCGGCAGATCGAAGGCGTTCGCGAAATGCCACACCCAGTAGGCGTCGTGCGTCGTCCACCGGACCGGCCCGCCGTCGCGGGGCACCAGCGCGATCCTCGTGCCGTCCTCGGGCCGCCAGTCGAGCACGGACCCGCCGGTCAGCACGGCGGCGATGTCGAAGACCAGCGGGCACAGCATCAGAACGATGTAGCGCTCGGTGAGTGCCATGTCATGGATCATCAGCGGGGTGTCCGCGCCCTCGACCGTCGTCGGGGTCCGCGCGACCGAACCGTCGGGGTTGACCACCGACCACGTCAGGTACGGGGCGTCCAGCATGTAATTGAACAGCACCATCTGTCCGGTGACCGGGTCGATCTTGGGGTGCGCGGTGCTCCCCACACCCATGGCGCCGTCACAGTTCTCCCGCCCCAGCGTGCTCAGGTCGGCGGGGTCGAGGCGGAACGGCAGCGTGGTCTCGGCCATCGCCAGCAGTCGCCCACCGTGCCGGACGATGTTGATGTCGGGCAGCTCGCGCGACGTGCCCGCCAGTTCGGGCCCTACTTCGTCCTCCGTCGGCGTGTAGAGGTCGGTGACCCCGGGCCAGATGACGTGCCCGGCCTTCTCCTCCGCCTGCACCATCGGGGTTCGGACGAAGCGGTTGGTGTACCGGGCGGCACCGTCGGCGACTTCGATTCGGTGGACCATGCCGTCGCCGTCGAGCGGGTAGACGTACGTGCCGATCGGATCGAACCGCGGGTTCGGACCGTTGCGCAGATAGGCGCCGTGCAGATCGGCGGGCAGCTCGCCGATCACCTCGAGACCCCGGACGTCCACCTCCTCCCGCTGCGGCGCGAACACCCCGACGAGATGGCTGTGGTGCGCGATGTCGACGGGTCCGGGGCGACGGGATACCGGTGCTGACATGTGCGTCATTCCCTCCGGGCGCGGTGAATGCGAGACGGATCCGACCCCCTCTCGAGGGTACGACGGGCACCTGCGCGGGCGGGGTGTTTCCACGACGCGACGGCGGTCTGATACCCACCAGTAGAAATCGGGTTGCCCGGGAGTGGGAGAATGACGCTCGTGAGCAACCCAGACCACGGCCATCACCGCATGCCGCACCGCAAGCTGGAGCAGTCCACCAAGCTTCAGAACGTGCTCTACGAGATTCGTGGACCGGTACATGCCCACGCCGCCCGGCTGGAGGCGGAAGGCCACCGGATCCTCAAACTCAACATCGGCAACCCTGCGCCCTTCGGTTTCGACGCGCCGGACGTGATCATGCGCGACATGATCGCCGCGCTCCCGTACGCGCAGGGTTACTCCGAGTCCAAGGGCATCCTGTCGGCACGGCGCGCGATCGTCACCCGCTACGAACTGGTCGCCGGATTCCCCGAACTCGACGTCGACGACATCTACCTGGGCAACGGTGTGTCCGAGCTCATCACGATGACGATGCAGGCGCTCCTCGACAACGGCGACGAGGTGCTGATCCCGGCACCGGACTACCCGCTGTGGACGGCCATGACGAGCCTGGCCGGCGGCACCCCGGTGCACTACCTGTGCGACGAGGGCAACGACTGGAACCCCGACATCGCGGACATCGAGTCGAAGATCACCGACAAGACCAAGGCGCTGCTGGTCATCAACCCGAACAATCCGACGGGTGCGGTGTACTCGATGGAGGTGCTGCAGCAGCTCGTCGACCTGGCGCGTAAGCATCAGCTGCTGCTTCTCGCGGACGAGATCTACGACAAGATCCTCTACGACGACGCCAAGCACATCTCACTCGCCACGCTGGCCCCGGACCTGCTGTGCCTGACGTTCAACGGCCTGTCGAAGGCGTACCGCGTCGCCGGCTACCGGTCCGGCTGGGTCGCCATCACGGGACCGAAGGAGCACGCCGCGGGTTTCCTCGAGGGACTCGACCTGCTCGCGTCGACGCGTCTGTGCCCGAACGTGCCCGGTCAGCACGCCATCCAGGTGGCGCTCGGTGGGCACCAGAGCATCGAAGACCTGATCCTGCCGGGTGGTCGACTGCTCGAGCAGCGTGATGTGGCCTGGGAACGCCTCAACATGATTCCCGGTGTCTCCTGCGTGAAGCCGAAGGGCGCGTTGTACGCATTCCCCCGCCTCGACCCGAACGTGTACGAGATCTACGACGACGAGAAACTGGTCCAGGACCTTCTACTGCAGGAGAAGATCCTGATGGTGCAGGGCACCGGATTCAACTGGCCGGACCACGACCACCTCCGCATCGTGACGTTGCCGTGGGCGCGTGATCTCGCTGTCGCCATCGAGCGGTTCGGAAATTTCCTCACCAGCTACAAGCAGTAGGATCGAGACACAGCAAGCGACACGCGCGTCGCCTGCGTGTCTCCTGGGGGAAAAGAATGGTCACCAGCACCCGCGCGCGTTTCGGACAATTCGTCCACCGGCGACGGCGTTTGCTGAACCTCACACAGGACGAGGTCACGGCCGCGGGTGGCCCGTCCGACGCAGCTCAGACGCGCGCCGAGAACGGGACCGGCCCGGATCCGAGCATCGAGACCCTCCGCAAACTCGACGTCGCACTCCGCTGGGCGCCGGGCAGCGCGGCTCGCACCCTCGACGGCGGCGATCCGACCCCGCTCGAGGCGCTCGACGGGGAGGACCGGTCGCCGACCGCGCGCCCGCTGACGCTCGGGCCGTCGGAGATTCCGCTGGATCTGGACACGATCATCGAGATCCTGGGGCCGCACACCCACATCACCAAGCTGAGCGCGGCGCATCCCGACGTTCCGGGGCTGGCCGACGCAGCGGGGGAACTGAGCCGGGTTGTCTCGAAGATCACCGGCGCGTACGTGACGCGGTTGCTGGAAGTCAACGGAGGACCCGCCGGGCCGCGCCAACCGCTGGTGGAATTCGCGTTCGGACACCTGCTGGAGGAACCGTCCACGGTCACCGACCCGCGTGAACTCGAGGAAGCGCGGTATCGCCGCTTCCTCTACGGCCGAGGAGAGGATCTCGACGCGGCCACCCGGGAGCGTTTCTGGCGTCGGTGGGAGGACGCGGTGAAACTCGTGGCCACCGCGGATCCCGAACGCAGCGGAGACGCGGAGGTGAACGCATGAACGGCGTGCCACTGTCGGTGCGGGTCAACCGCCTCTTCTCGCTGGCTCACGATCTCGACGGTCCCGAACCGGGTGACGACACCGTCGCCGCGGGTGTGTCGCGGATACTCGGCCGTCCCGTCGAGCCGTCCGAGATCGAATCCCTGCGCAGCAACGATCATCACGCGCCCGAGCCCGACGTGTTGCGGGCGGTCGCGCAGCACTTCCACGCCCCCGAGCAGTACCTCGCCGCCGACGGCTACCACGACTACGACACGCTGGTCCGTTTCAAGATCGCGGTCCGCGAGGCCGGCGTCCGGCACCTGTCGATGCGATCGCTCGATGCGTCCGCGGAGCCGACCACCGCGGAGATGGAATCGCTGATTCCCCTTCTGGAGAATCTGCGGCGGAGTCACGGACCGCTGCCGGTCGCGGCGCCGGACCCCCGTCAGACCTGAGCGGGGACGCGCCGACGGGTCGGCGGGGCCGCCGAACTGAGGGAGGCGACGCGCCCACAGTTCGGTCGCCACGTCCTCGGCGTCCCGCCAGTGATCGGCCAGCCGGGCCAGCTCCCACGGTTCGCCGCCGACGTCGGTCGTGAACAGGTGGGCCGTCCCGCCCGTGCCGTGCGCCCGGTGACCGGCCCTGCGGGCCAGGCACGCAAGGTGCAGCCGCGTCGCCGTGACCACGGGCGGTGCGGCGCCGGTATGCCCGCCGAGTTCGAACACCACGTGCCGGTCGAGGATCATGATCGCGTCGCGGATCTCGACGCTCATGCGGTCGAGGCGGCTCCGGGCCGACAGTGCCCGGCGATCCGCCGGTCGCAGTTCCAGGACCACTTCGGGCACCGCACCGGTCAGGGTCCGCCACATCGGTTGCAGACGCCGGGTGACTTGCCGTGACCGCCACCGGTGACCGAGCGCCCGTACCACCGGTCCGACCGAGATGAGCGCGCCCGCCGACACGACGAGCACGCGGATGAACGCCCCCGAGTCGCTGTGCGATTCGGTCAGGGCGTTGTCTTCGCTGACCGCGTTGACCACGCCGGTCGTCACGACGACTCCCATGTCGAACACCTCGAACAACGACAGGGCGATGACCGCGAGAAACACCCGGCGCTCGCGTCCCGGTGTCGCGCTGCGCACGGCCTTCAGCGAGATCCACAGGTTGAGCAGGGCGACGGACAGGATCGGAACCGCGTACGTGATGCAGTACGCCGCGAAGGGCCAGCCGCCCTCGTCGGCGATGGCGACGCCCCGCGATCGCGCCGGCGTGCTCAGGCCGATCAGGATTGCCCCCGCGACGGCACCCATCGACAGCGAGACGACGTGGATCCGGGGAAGGCGCGCCGGGCCGAGTGCCCACGCGGAGAAGAGGCTGATCAGCGACGCCGCGGTGAGGATGATGCAGACGTTACTGAGGGTGTTCGCGAACCCGTACCCGAACCAGCGGTCGAGCCAGATCTGTGCCAGTGATCGCTGCAGGACCAGGGAGAGGGATGCGAAGACGAGGGCGGCGTTCATCCGGCGTTCGGCGACAGTCGACCGGACGAGGGCCAGGCGCAGGAGAGTCGTTCCCCAGACGACGGCGAGGAGCGGCCAGCTCACATAGGTGGGCGGTTCGTACACGGCGTCAGAACGTTCCGAGCATCCGCGACACCCGTGCGTCACCGACGGTGTCGTCGCTCGTCCCCGCTCGACGACCCGCCATGATCAGGGTGGCGAGAAGTTCCGTCGCGTATTCCTGGTCGTTCGAGTAATTGGACCGGCCGAGCATTTTGACCACGCGCGCCGTGTCGACCGTTGGCGCGGCGACCGACAAGGCCGTCGAATCGACGGTGGTGTCCCCGATCGTGTCGCGGTCGTGGCCGAGCTCCATGTGTGCCAGTTCGTGGCAGATGATGTGGGTGGCGTGCACGTCCGACGTCCCTGCTGCGTACAGGATCACGTCGTCCTCGGCCCGTGCGAGCCAGAGGCCGGAATGACCGCCATGGACCAGGGCGTGCGAGACGGGGACCAGGTGAATCGGGCGCCCACGACGGGCCGCGACGCCGGCGACGAGCTGATCCCTGTTCCAGGGCACGGGAATACCCATCTCCGCCACGATCCGGCGAAGATGGTTGCTGGATCGCGACTGCCGCGAGATTCGCACTGGAACACCTCCGAACGGCCATATCCTAGGCCGTCGGGGTACGAGGTCACGACATGTGGGCGATTTCACCTGCCCGGTTGACGAATACCCCTACCGTGTCGGTAGATTGGCAACCGGCACCTCGTGTGCCTCGAGCACCTGTCGCCCCTCCCCCCCCCTGTGGGCGCCAGGTTGGTGGCGGGGTCAACCCCCCCTGTACCCCGCCACCCAGCTCGGCAAATCTCTCCACGCAGCGGCTCTGTCCGCGGAACACACCCCTCGTTCGGAGTTCCGGACCACCCTGCGTGGAGTTCGGCGTTCGCTGCAGATTAGCTGCTGCGCGCGTGCCATGCTTCGATATCTATTGACGTCCTCTCGGCCGTGAACGACCGAGATTCCCCTCGAGACTCGCGTCTCGAGGTTCCTGTTTCACCGACAGTTGCCTCCCCACACTTTAGGTGCGGGGCGGTCTCACACCGTCTCCGCAGGCTGCCACCGTCAGTCCGACGGCCAAAATATTCCTTGCCGCGTTCACATCCCGATCATGGACGGCGCCGCATCGGCATGCCCACTCCCGCACGTTCAGCGGCATCGTCGAGGCGATCGCCCCGCACACCGAGCAGGTCTTCGACGAGGGATAGAACCGGTCGATCGCCACCACCTGCCGCCCGTACCAGCCGGCCTTGTATTCGAGCATGGACCGGAACTCGGACCAACTCGCATCGGAGATCGCCCGAGACAACGACCGATTCTTGACCATGTTCCGCACACTCAGATCCTCGATGGCGATCACTTGGTTTTCGCGCACCAGTCGAGTGGAGAGTTTGTGCAGATAATCGCGACGCCGATCGGCGATCCGACCATGGATCTTCGCGACTTTCAGTCGGGCCTTGGCCCGGTTACGGGATCCCTTCTGCTTCTTGGCGAGCACCCGCTGCGCCTTCGCCAGCCGCTCACGGTCTGTGCGCTCGTGGCGCGGGTTGGTGATCTTCTCCCCCGTCGAGAGCGTGTAGAGGCTGGTGATCCCAGCGTCGAGCCCGATCCCCCGATCGGTCGACGGGGGCTCGGTGATCGTGTCCTCGACGAGGATCGAGATGTGGTATTGACCTCGTGCATTCCGCGACACTGTCACCTGCGACGGTACGGCCCCCTCGGGTAGCGGCCTCGACCATCGAATGTCCAGGGGTTCGGACTGCTTGGCCAACCGGATCTGCCCGCCGCGGTGGGTGAAGCAGTTCGAGTAGTAGGTCGCCGAATCCTTCGACTGGGCCTTCTTCTTGAATTGCGGGTAGCGGGCTTGCTTGCGCCAAAACCTGTCGAACGCGCCCTGCAACTGCCGCAGCGACTCCTGCAACGGCCCCTTCGACGGCTCCGCCAACCACTCGGTCTCGGTGTCCCGCTTCCATCCGGTGAGCATCTTCGAGGTGTCGCTGTAGGTGACCCGCCGCCGCTCCTGCGACCAGGCACGCGTCCGCTCGGCCAACGCCCGGTTATAGACATACCGGGTGCATCCGAACGTCCGAGCAAGCTGTTCCGCCTGCACCGCAGACGGATAGAAACGGTACTTGAACGCCCGCTTCACCACCCTCCCCGCCATGACCCAGACACTAGCCACACAGTCCGACATAACCAGATCGGCTCTCCGGACCTGAAGGACCGGGTTTGCGCCGAAAGACTCACGGATCACACCGGCGACATATAAGCGACACGAGAGCAATACGAGCCGGACAGCGTGGCAACACTGGCATCGCACGCCACTTCCGTCACAGCGTCTCCGGTCACCGTCCGACTACCCTGTCGTGCGTGCCGAGACAATCCCCCCAGCAGCCGACGCGATGCGGCCGATGAGCGAATTCCACGGACACGGACATGGCCACGGCCACAGCGACGGACCGGCCCCGATGGGGCCCGTGGCCGCCAAGGTGGTCGTCGGACTCCTCGTCGCCATCGGCGTCGCGGTGCTCGTCGGCGTTATCGCGTTGTGGCCCGGTAAGCCGGGCGTCGACGTCGAACAGCCCTTCCAGAGCGCCCAGGGCGGTGCGGTCGTCACGGAGTCGGGCACGGTCACGATGCAGAACATCGGCGACTGCGGAAGTCCGTCGGCCGGGCGCGTCTTCACCGGCACCCCGTTGCCGCCGCCCGCGGGCGCGTACGAGTGCCAGCGCAGCATCGTCGACATCGAGTCCGGTCCCAATACCGGCACCCAGACGCTCCTCGAAATCATTCCCGGCCCCGGGCAGCCCGACCTCCGGGTGGGCGAGAAGATCCGGCTGTCCCGTCAGACGGATGTGAACGGCACCACGGAGTATTCGTTCGAGGACTATGCCCGCGGCCTGCCCGTCACCCTCATTGCCCTCGCGTTCGCCGTCGTCGTGATCGCGGTCGCGCGGTGGCGCGGATTCCGGGCACTCGTCGGCATCGTCGTCTCGTTCGGCGTGCTCGTCCTGTTCACGCTCCCGGCCCTGCTGGACGGACAACCCGCGATCCCGGTGGCCCTCGTCTCCGGCGCGGTGATCCTGTATGCCGTGCTGTATCTCGCGCACGGTGTCTCCCTGCGAACGAGTTCGGCGTTGCTGGGCACTCTCGCGTCGATGCTGGTGGCGGCGATCCTCTCCTACGCCACCATCGAGATGACTCGTCTCACTGGGCTTTCCGAGGAGCAGAACACCAACGTCCAGACGTACATACAGCACGTCAGCATCACCGGACTCCTGCTGGCCGGCTTCATCATCGGCTCGCTGGGTGTGCTCAACGACGTCACCATCACGCAGGCGGCGTCGGCGTTCGAACTGGCGTCGCTGGACCGCGACGCGTCCCGGCGGCAGATCTTCGGTTCGGCGATGCGCGTGGGTCGCGATCACATCGCCAGCACCGTCTACACCCTCGTCCTCGCGTATGCCGGCGGGGCGTTGCCGTTGCTGTTGCTGTTCAGTGTGGCGGGGCGGTCGATCCAGGACGTGCTGCTCAGTGATGCCGTGGCCATCGAGATCGTGCGTTCGGCGGTCGGTGGCATCGCCCTGGCACTGTCGGTTCCGCTGACCACCGCGATCGCGGTGATGTTGGCACGTCCGATCGGCGCGGGTCCCTCCGACAGGGTGCCCGCGATCAAGCCGTCACGCGGTGGCCGCCACTCCAAGTAGCGCGGCGCCCGCTAGCTGAAGACGCCGAACTCCCGGAGGACGATGAAGATGATGGCGATGATCATCAGCGCGTAGACGGTCAGCATCGTCACTTTGGCCGCATGCTCGCTGGTGGGCGGGAACATCTTCAGGATCGGCTTGGAGTAGGCGACGAGCCGGCGCGTGTCTGCCGGCGAGGCCGCCGAGGGCCTGGGAACGTTGGGAGTGCTGTGGAACTCCGCCGGATTTGCAGTCACTGCACACATCCTCTCTACGCCGGAACCATTCCCATCGTAGGCCCGGAGAACGGCGGCGACTACGTTCCGGGGAACCTGGGAAGTTCGGGCAGTTGGAGCGGCGGCAACTGGATTTGCGGCAGACCGGGGAACAACGGCACAGGCGGTGGGGGCGGCGGTGCGGGCGCCGGCTCGGGAATCCGGATCTGCGACGCCGTCTGGATCGGCGCTTCGACGGCCTCGGACGTCGGAGGCGTCGGGGGCGACGGCGTGGCCACCTGGGTCATGACCGGCGACTCGGTGGTGAGTTGCGTGGTCACCGGCTGAGACGAGCCCTCGGTGCGGGCCAGCAGGTTCTTGCCGTACCCGAGCCCGAGACCGATCACCGCGACCACGGCGAGAGCGCTGCCCGCCAGCGCGGCCCCCCGGATCTGGGGCTTGGCCACCTGCTGACTCGGCGGCGGCGCCGCGGCGCTCAGCCAGGACGGAGTACTCGACGGCGCACCGGTTCGTGCGACGGTCGCGCTCGGCGCCTGGTAGGTGGATAGGACTGCGTCCGGTGCGGACTGCGGCGTGTATGGCGGCGGGAGGACCCTGGCGACCTCGGCGGGTGGCTGCACCACCTGCTGGGCGAGCAGCGCAGCACCCTGTGCCGCAACGAGTTCGGGGTGATCGGGAACCACGACCGGCAACCCGAGCCACGACTGCAGCACCGACCGGACGAGCGGAATGCGGGCACCGCCGCCGATGAGCACCACGGCGTCGGCGGTTCGTCCCGACCTCGTGACGACGTCGCGGGCGAGGCGTGCCGAGGATTCGACGGTGACACCGATCAGCGCGTCGAAGACGTCGCGGGACAGCAACAGCAGCCCGCCGTCACCGGGCACCGCGACGGCGCCGCCGGTGGACAGCCGCTCCTTCGCCTCACGACAGCGGAGGTCGAGCGCGAGGCCGGCGGCCGCGTCGCCGGGCTCCTCGATCCGCTTGTTCTCCAACTGGTTGTCGCGGATCAGCCGGTCGAAGACGTCTCCGCTCACCGTGTCGGTGCGGACCGTCTCCACCACCTCCCCCGTCGCCCGGTCGACGACACTCACGGTGAGCCCGGAGCTACCCAGGTCGTAGAATACGAGCGTCGCATGGTCGCCGAGGGCGCCCGAGACGTCGAGGAACTTCAGTGCCGCCGACGCTTCGGTGACGAGTTGGTAGTTGACGAGTTGCTGCCGGGCCATCGCCGCCTGGACGGCGCCTGCCTGCGCTTCGTCGCGGTAGGCGACCCCGGTGGCGCGGACCTGCCCGGCATCGGGTGCCCCGGCGAGGACGACGCCGATCGATTCGGCGGCGAGTTCCTCCGGCAGGTCCCGCCCCGCGGCGACGACCTGGGCCCGGAAATCGGGGACGAGCCGGCTCCCGGCGTCGTCACGGTTCACGGAGTCGGGTCGTGCCAAGCGCACCGCGCTCGCACCGACCGACACACCTAGAACCGAACTCATGGGCCGCCTAACTCGACTGTGCACGGGTTCGATCCGGAATCCCCCCACTCCATGGCCCGCAGTCTAGCGAAGCGGTCCGACGGAGCAACCGAGCAACCGTTCGGCGGGAGGCAACTCAGAAGTTGCTCGCGATGATCACTCCCGCGATGCCCGTGCCCAGCGGCACGAACGTGCACGGCGGCACGATCGCGTGTGCAGGATCGAGCGTGTTGAGAACCAATTGCTGCGAGAACGGGTCGTAGGGCAGGTTGAAATGTCCGGTCTGATCGAGCGGGCACAGGTCCTGGACGAGGATGTTGGTTGCACCGGGATCGTGCAGCGCGACGTTGGTGTACGGCTGGATCACCTCGTCGTACCGCGTCCCGATCGTGGTGTATTCGACGCCGGGGACGGTGTCGCCGCCGGCGTTGAGGGCGGTGAGGAACGGCGATCCCTGCACCTGCTCGGCGAGGGCCTCCGAACCGATCCCCACTATCAACTCGTTGCCACCGGGCAGCGTCTGCAGAGCCGTCGCGATCCCGAAGAACGTTCCACCGTAGGACGGCGACGCGAGACCGACCCAGCGGTTCACCTTCGAGGACCCGCCGAGCCTGTTGATGTAGTACCGGGCCACCGTCGCGCCCTGCGAGTGCCCGACCAGGTCGACCTTTTCCGCACCGGTTACGGCCAGGACATCGTCGACGAACACCTCGAGTTCGGCCGCCCCCTCGGTCATCGTCTGCATCCCGAAGTGTTCGGTGCCCGGTTTCCGTCCGTAGTTCAGGGCGAACACGCAGTAGCCGGCGGACTTCAATTTCGGACTCAACCCGGCCCAGTTGGAATAGGCACTGCCGTCGCTCCCGTGTACGAGGATCACCGGGTGCGGGTGCGCGGGACCGGGGCGGCACGAGAAATCGTTGGTTCCCGGCGGCGCCGAATGCGGATGGTGCTTCGCGTACGAGATGGCCGCGCCGGCGTCGGATTGCGCCGGCCCCGGCAGGGTCGGTACTTCCGCCGCCTGAGCCGGGGCGACCCCGAGCGCACAGATACTGACAACGGCAGCGAGGAATGTGAGTCGGGATCCGTGACGTGCCTTCGACATCGCCAGCCCTCCGTTGCGATTGAGGCTGACGCTACCGCCCACGATGTTCCCGGGCGCGGAGATCGTCAACCCGTTATCGCAGGTCGCCGCAAGGTCACAAACCGTTATCCGAGCGCGCTATCCCCTCCCGAGACCTCGATAGACCCACCCTGCGGTGCGCCAGTCCGCGGCGTCGAGACAGTTGCGGCCGTCGACCATCACCCGGGCCCGGACCACATCGTTCAGATCCTCCGGTTTCAGGGCCGCGAACTCCGCCCACTCGGTGAGCAGCAGCACCGCGTCGGCGTTGTCACATGCCTCGACCGCCGACGTCGCATAGTTCAGCGTCGGGAACAGTCTGCGCGAGTTGTCCAGGGCTTTCGGGTCGTAGACGCTGACCACCGCCCCGTGCAACTGCATCATTCCCGCCACGTTGAGTGCCGGCGAGTCGCGAACGTCGTCGGATTCGGGTTTGAAGGCCGCGCCGAGCACGGCGACGTTGGCGCCGAGCAGCGAACCTCCGCACACCTGCGCCGCCAACTCCACCATCCGGGTGCGGCGCCGCATGTTGATGCTGTCGACCTCCCGGAGGAAGTGCAGGGCCTGGTTCGCGCCCAGCTCACCCGCCCGCGCCATGAACGCGCGGATGTCCTTGGGCAGGCAGCCGCCGCCGAAGCCGAGACCGGCGTTGAGGAATCGCCGGCCGATCCGCGCGTCGTATCCCAGGGCGTCGGCAAGCTGGGTGACATCGGCCCCGGTGGCCTCGCACACCTCGGAGATGGCGTTGATGAACGAGATCTTGGTGGCGAGGAATGCGTTGGCCGAGACTTTCACCAGTTCCGCGGTGGCGAGGTCGGTGACCAGGAACGGAATGTCCTCACCGAGCAGGCGGGCATACAGTTCGCGCAACTCGGCCTCGGCGCGTCCGGGGCGCTGCCGGTCCACACCCAGCACCATCCGGTCGGGGTGCAGGGTGTCCTCGACGGCGAAGCCCTCCCGCAGGAATTCCGGATTCCACGCCACCTCCACGGCGTCACCCGCCGGTGCAAGCGCCCGGGCCCGCGCACCCAGCTCCGCCGCCGTCCCGACGGGAACGGTCGACTTGCCGACGATGACGGCGGGACGATCGAGCAGCGGGGCGAGGGTGTCGATCACCGAGTGCACGTGCCGCAGGTCCGCGGCGTACTCCCCCTTCTTCTGCGGGGTACCGACACCGAGAAAGTGGAGGTCGGCGAACTCGGCGGCCTCGCTGTACGACGTGGTGAAGTGCAGTCGGCCGGCGTCGATGTTCCGGCGCAGAACCTCCCCCAGCCCGGGCTCGTAGAACGGGACCTCCCCGGACGAGAGTTTCGCCACTTTTCCGGGATCGATGTCGACGCCCAGGACCTCATGGCCCAGTTCCGCCATGCAGGCGGCGTGGGTGGCTCCCAGGTATCCGGTTCCAAACACGGTGCAGCGCATGCACCCTTGATAACCAGCGCAGGTGAGCGCGATATTTACCCGACTGATGTTCGAAGCCAACAGTGCGTGTACGAACGGTGCGAGGCGAGACCCTATGCTTCGCCCATGCATGTTCTCTTCGTCTGCACCGGAAACGTCTGTCGCTCCCCAACGGCTGAGCGCCTCGCAGTGGCATACGCCGAGGAGCTCGGGATCACCGATCTGACTGCCGAAAGCGCAGGTACCCGCGCCGCGGTCGGACGCCCGATGGAACCGACGGCCGCGCAAGTCCTCGAGGGTCTCGGCGGTAATCCGAGCGATTTCACCGCGCGGATGCTCACCGCCGATCTGGCGGCGGACGCGGATCTGGTGTTGACGATGACCGAGCGTCAGCGCGAGAAGGTGCTGGCGCTGGCCCCGGAGCAGCTGAAGAAGACGTTCACGCTCCGGGAGGCGGCTCGGCTCGCGGAGGCGGCGGATGCGAAGTCGGTGGCTGACCTGGCTGCGGCACGTCCCAAACACAAGGCCGACGAGACCCCGGAGGACGTTCCGGACCCGATGGGGCAGGACGAGGACACCTTCCTCACCATCGGGTCCGAGATCGCCGATCTACTGGGTGTGGTCGCGCGGAGCGTCCGTCTCTGACCAGGATTCCTGGTCGTCGCGGTAGCGGCGGGTGCGTCGCGGTGTGGGAGGCACCGGTGCGCCCGCCTGCTGCTCGTTGCCGTAGTGGTCGGGACCGCCGTACCACTGCTGACCCTGGTCGCCCTGGTAGGCCGGGGCGCCCTGATAGGCGGGCACTTCCTGCGGATCTCCCCCGTTCGGACCGTACTGCTGCGACGGGTACTCGTCGCGAACGTACGAGGCCGGCTGCGGCTGCTGAGGTGCCTGATGCTGAGGGGGCTGCTGCTGCACGGCAGGCTGCACGACGGCGGCCTGCTGCATCTGCGGCAGAGACTTGTCGGTCTCGTAGTAGTACTTGTACTCGTAGACGCCCCGTCCGCGGCTCGGCGTCATCGTGATGATCGTTCCGAGGATGGTTGCCCCCACACTGTGCAGGTTGCCTACGGCCCGCGACAGCTGATCCCGTTTGGTTTCGGCGTGCCGCGCGATGACCAGCGCGCCGTCCGACATCGCGGTCAGCACGGTCGCGTCAGTGACGGGCAGCAGCGGTGACGCGTCGACGATCACGTAGTCGAAACGCCCCCGCAGGTCGGCCAGCACCTGGCGGGCGGTCTCCGTTCCGAGGAGCTCACTCGGGTTCGGCGGGATCGGTCCGGACGCCAGGACCGTGAGACCCGAGTACTGCGTCGGCTGGAGCACGGCGTCGAGGTCGGCCTTGCCTGCCAGGACGCTGCTGAGGCCGACGGAACCGACGACACCGAGGTACTTCGACACCCGCGGCTTACGGAGGTCGCCCTCGACCAGGCACACGTTCTGGCCGCCCTCCGCCAGCACGAGTGCGATGTTGATGGCGGTGGTCGTCTTACCCTCGGTGGGCAGCGAACTGGTGACGACGATGACGCGCGGCGGGTTGTCGACTTCGAGGAACTGCAGGTTGGTGCGCAGTTCCCGGTAGGACTCGGCGCTCGAGGAGTTGCCTTCGGCGAAGTTGATGGCCTGCTGCGTCTGCCGCTCCTTGTCGAACGGGATGGTGCCGATCAGTGCGGATCCGGCCAGCTCCTCGACGGTGCGCCGATCCTTGACCGTGTTGTCGAGGCGATCACGCAGGACGGCGAAGGCGATACCGAGCAGGAGTCCGACAGCCGCACCCAGCGCGAGGTTGCGGAGTGTCTTGGGTGAGACGGGAGTCGACGGGGTCTGCGCCTGCTGTTCGACGACGACCCGGGCGGCGGGGGCGCCGCCCTTCTCCGGGGTCTCGAGCTCCCTGGCCATGACGACGAACTCGTCGGACAGGGCGTTGGCGATGTCGCGGGCGCGTTCCGGCGACGGATCCTGCACCTTGACGTCGATCAGCACGGTGTCGGGTGCGGAGCTGGCCTTCACCTGTGCGGCGAGCGCCGAGGCCGTGCCGCCGAGATCGAGCTTGTCGATGGTCCGCTGCGCGAGCGTCTCACCGGTGAGCAGTTTGGTGTAGGACGTCACTCGCTGCTGCGAGAACAGGTTTCCCTGGTACACCTCGTTCACCGACGATCCTGCGGACGTCGAGACGAACAACCGTGTCGACGCTTCGTAGATGGGAGTCGTCAGCAACGACGCCCCTAGCGCACCGAGGATCGCCACGACGGTGGTGATCGCAATGATTTTCCACCGTGACTGCAGAATTCGCAGGTAGTCCTGAATTTCCATTATCGAGTCTCTTCCAATTGCGTCACGCTCAGCGGCGCGATCGAGCTGTCATTCACATCGTCTTGACCCGACTGAATCGCTACATCGTAGTGATGAGGTCCACTGTCGGCGTCACGTGCGTCACGGTCCGCCGTGGTCCCCCGATCTCCGAAGCAGTCGGCCGATCTCGGCGAGCGGTCCTGGGTCTGCCATCTCGGAGTGGGTGGTCTCGATGTGGTGCACGGTGACGACGCCGTCGGTGTACTCACGCCAGGCGTCCACGACGTCCGGGTGCCGGTTCAGGTCCCGGGCCGCCACGAACAGGTCGATGTCGCCGTCGAACACGCGGGGGCTGTGGGTCGACGCGATCATCTCGAGTCGCTCGATCACGGCGCGGATCTCGCGCAGTCGCTCGACGCTCACGTACTCGCCGAACTGCGCGATCAGCTCGTCCTCGCTCAGGGTTTCCGGTTCGGGTGGCTGATGCTGCGGCAGAAGCGTGTCGAGAAGTGCCGGCGATGCCACGTCGTGGCCGGCTTCGCGGAGCTGGACGGCCATTTCGTGGGCGATGGTGCCGCCGAGCGACCAGCCCAGCAGATGGTAAGGGCCCTCCGGTTGGACGACGCGGATCGCGTCGACATACCGCGCGGCCAGCTCCGGCAGCGTCTCGGGGAGATTCGGCACTCCGGTCGCCTGCAGTCCGAACAGCGGACGGTCGCCGACGTGATCCGCGAGACCGCTGAAGCACCAGGCCAATCCGCTGAGCGGGTGCACACAGAACAGGGGCGCTCCCGCACCGGTGGAACGGAGTTCCACGAGGGTGTCGAAGAAGCTCTCGAGCCGTGCTCCGTCTTCTATCCGCGCGGCCAGTCGCTGCACTGTGGGGTCGGTGAAGATCCACTCGATGGGCACGTCGCGTTCCAGCCGGCGGCGCAGTTCGGTCGCCACCGAGGCGGCGCCCATCGACGTGCCTCCCAGGGTGAAGAAGGCTTCGTCGGCGGGGACGTCGGCGACGCCCAGCACCTCCGCGAAGACCGCCGCAACCGCCTCTTCGAGTTCGCCTGCGGGCAACGCGGATTCGGCCGGGACGGCCGTCGGCGCCGGAAGTGCGGCGCGGTCGAGTTTGCCGGACGGCAGCAGCGGCATCGCGTCCACGACCGTCACCGAGGACGGCACCAGGTGCCGGGGTAGCCGGCCGCGCGCGAAGTCGATGACCGACCTGGGCGTCAGATCCTCGGCGCCCCCGACGTAGGACGCCAGAACGGTGTCCGTCGAGTTCGGCACCGCGATCGTTGTCGCGAATTCAACTCCGGGGTGCCCGCGCAGCACGGCGTCGACCTCGGCAGGCTCGACCCGGATTCCGCGAATCTTCACCTGGGAGTCGCTGCGACCCAGGTACTCCAGCTCACCGTTCGGGTTACGCCGCACGATATCGCCGGTGCGATACAGCCGCTCCCCTGGTTTCCCGTAGGGATGCGCGACGAATTGTCCTGCTGTGAGGTCACTTCGACCCACATATCCACGCGCGATGCCGCTACCGGCCAGATACAGTTCGCCCGTCACCCCGTCAGGCACGGGATGAAGGCGCGAATCGAGAACGAACACGGCGTTACCGTCCAGGGGGCTCCCGATCGTGATGGGACGTCCGGGTTCGAGGGGGCCCGAAACGGACGCGTCGATGGTGAACTCGGTGGGGCCGTAGGCGTTGAACAGTCGGTGCCGCCGCGCCCAGCAATCGGCAAGTTCGGCCGGCAGTGCTTCTCCCCCGACGACGACGGTGGACGGCGGGAGGCTCTCCGGGTCGAGTGAGGCCAGCACGGTCGGTGTGGCGGTGACGTGAGTGATCTTCTGCGACACCAGGAAATCAGCCAACTCGTCGCCCGCATAGGTGAATGCGGGTGCTACCACGAGCGCACCGCCTGACGACGCCGCCCACAGCATCTCGAACACCGAAACATCGAAAGTCGGGGAGGTCAACTGCAGAACCCGCACAGCCTCGCCGTCCTGCGCGGCCGAATCGTATGCAGGGGTGGCGAGCAGGGTCGTGAGTCCGCGGTGTGGAACGACGACGCCCTTGGGCCGGCCCGTCGACCCCGACGTGTAGATCACGTACGCGGGGTTGTCCACGTCGGGTGTCATTGGATCCGCGTCACCCGAGGGCTGCTCGTCGAGCCGCAGCCAGTCGACGGATCGAGGCAGATCTCCGATGCCGTCGACCGTCAACCCGAGCACGGCGCCCGAGTCTTTCAGCATCCAGTCGAGCCGCTCCGCAGGATGAGTCGAATCCAGCGACATCCACGCCGCACCGGCCTTGGTCACCGACCACACCGCCACCATCCAGTGCCAGCCGCGGGTGGTCGCCACCGCGACGACGTCCTCCGGCCCGACATTGCGTGCCGCCAGCGCGCGAGCCCAGCGGTCCGACACCTCGTCGAGTTCGCGGTAGGTCCACTGCGTGTCACCGTCAGTCAGTGCGACGGCGGACGGGGTTGCGCGAACCCGGGTTTCGAGGATGTCGCCGAGCGTCCGCGGCGTGGCCACGGGCCGGGGCCCCTGCTCGAGTTGGGCGCGTTCGGCGTCGTCGAGGATCTCGAGGTCCCCGACAGCTGCCGCGGGGTCGGTCAGGGCGGCCTCGAGGACCGCACCGAACCGTCGCAGGAGCGTCAGCGCCGTCTGCCTCTCGAACAGGTCGGTGGCGTAGTCGAGTCGCACCGTCATGGCCTCGGCGGCGTCGGTCACATCCCACACGAGGTCGAACTCCGTCGCCTGCACGTCGGGATGGTGCTCGTCCGTGCCGAGGAACAGCTGCGGGAAGTCCACGGCGCGCTGATACGTCAGCATCACCTGGAACAGCGGGTTGTACGCCGCGGACCGTTGCGGGGCGAGGTGCGCCACGACGTCGTCGAACGGGACGTCGGCGTGCGCGAGTGCGTCGAGGTCGACGGTGCGGACGTCCGCGAGAAAGTCCTCGAACGATTGCGCCGGTGCGACCGCGGTGCGCAGCGCTACGGTGCCGACGAACATGCCCACCACGGCGTCGAGCGCCGGGTCCGGACGGCCGCCGACCGCCGTGCCCACCACCACGTCGGACTGTCCGCTCATGCGTGCCAGAAGAACCGCGAGAGCTGCGTGGAGCACCATGAACACGGTCGTTCCGCGGCTGCGTGCCGCTGCGACGACCCGCTCCCGCAGGTCGTCCTCGAACGTCCACTCCACGCTCGCCCCGATGCGGCTGGGGAGTTCCGGCCGGGGACGATCGGTCGGCAGCGCGAGCGGTGCCCCCACTCCGGAGAGCACGTGCGCCCAGTGCTCGAGCTGGGCACGAGCCAGGCTGTCGGGTTCGGAGGCCGCCCCGAGCAGTTCGCGCATCCAGAGGGCGTAGTCGGCGTAGTCCACGGCCAGTGGCACCCACTGCGGGGCCGTGCCATCCGCGCGGCACCGGTAGGCCGTATCGAGATCGGCGAGCAGCGGTCCCATCGAACCGCCGTCCAACGCGATGTGGTGAACCACGACACCGAGGGCGTAGTCGCCGGTGTCGTTGCGCCACAGCTTCACCCGCACAGGGGTCTCGGCGGTGAGGTCGAACGGCCGAGCGCTCCACGTGTCGACGGAGAAGTCCGCTTCGGCAGTGAGGTCCTCGGACACGGACTCGACAGGCATCACCTGTTGGTACGGACCTTCGGCGTCATCGGGGAAGACGGTGCGCAACACCGAATGCCGCTGCAGCACGTCCCGCATTGCCAGTCGGAGCGCGTCGACGTCGACGTCACTCCCGACCCGCGTGACGAAAACCATGTTGTGCAGGGCGGTATCGGGGGTCACCCGACTGAGCAGCCACATGCGTTGCTGCGCGGGAGCCAGCGGCACCCGCGCCCCGCTCGGGCGTGGGACGAGCACCGGCCGCGGCGCTCCCGACGAGGGGGCTCCCAACCACCGAGCGAGCGACGAAGGGCTCGGGTTCTCGAACAACACACGCACCGGGACATCGATTCCGAACGTCGCAGACAGACGAGCTGTCACCGCGGTCGCCGACAGCGAATCGCCGCCGGCTTCGAAGAAGTTGTGACCCGCACCTATCCGAGTGGAGCCGAGAACGTCGGCGAACACGCCGGCCACCATCTCCTCGACCGCGGTGCGAGGCGGTGTGACGATCACGTCGTCGTCCCAGGCCGCCAACGCCGCGACGTCGAGTTTGCCGTTGGCGGTGAGAGGCAACCTGTCCATCGTGACGATCCGGGGCGGCACCAGGTACGAGGGCAGGCGGCCGGTGAGCTGCTGTCGCAGAGCGCGGGAGTCGATGTGCGTTCCGGCGACGAAGGCGACGAGGTCGTGTCGCTGCACGGACACGGCGGCCTGCTCGACGCCGTGCAGTTCCAGCAACGCCGCCTCCACCTGCGCCGGTTCGATGCGCATGCCGCGCAGCTTGACCTGGCGGTCGACCCGGCCGATGAAGGCGAGGGTGCCGTGGGCCCGTCGGTGCACCACGTCACCGGTCCGGTACATGCGGGTGCCGTCCGCCGCCGCGACGAACCGCTCCGCCGTCCGGTCGGGTGCACCGAGGTAGCCCTGGGCGAGTCCGGGTCCGGCGAGGTAGAGCTCACCGACACCGCCGACGGGGACGGCCCGCAACCGGGTGTCGAGCACGAACGCCGTGGTTCCGGGGATCGGCGCGCCGATCGTCACCGCACCGCCCGCGGACGCCGGGTCGATCTCGGTCAACGTCGCGACCACCGTCGACTCGGTCGGACCGTAGGCGTTGAGCAGAAGTCGCCCGGCACTCCACGTCGCGGCCAGTTCCGAGCTCAGAGTCTCGCCTCCGACACCCACGACGCGCACCGACTCGAGCCCGCGCGGGTCGAGCGTGGCGAGGACGGACGGCGTGGAGAGGTAGTGCGTGACACGCTGATCGACGAGGAGCCGATGCAACTCGGCACCCGCGAAGACATCGGCGGGCGCCACCACCAGGCAGGCCCCCGACCCGAAGGCGAGCAGCATCTCCAGCAACGCGGCGTCGAAGGCCGGGTTGTAGCCGTGCAGTACACGGTCGTCGGGGCCCACCCGGTACCGCCGCACCACCTCGGCCGTGAGCGGCCCCAATCCGCGGTGCGTGACGGCAACGGCCTTGGGCGTGCCCGTGGAGCCCGAGGTGTGGATCACGTACGCCACGGCCTGTGCGCACTTCTGGTAGCCCTGGCCACCGAAACCGCTCACGGGGCTGAACGCCGCACCGGTCTTGGCGACGGCCCAGAGTTCGACCACGAAGTCCGACGACCGCGGCAGGTCGATCGGAACGACAACGCCCGGTGCGACGCCGAGTGCTGCGAGCTCGCGCGCCCGTGCATCGGAACGCTCGTCCAGCTCGCGGTAGGTCAACGTGACGTCGCCGTCGGTGAGTGCAGCATTGCCGGGGTACGTGGCGGCGGTGGCCGTCAGGATCTCGGCCAGGGTGCGCTCACCTGCAGGTTGCGTACCGACGAGGGGCTCGGCTCCGGGCATCGCGAGGTCGCCGACCGCCACGCCGGGATCGGCGCAGATCGCCCCGAGTACCCGTCCGAGGTGGGTCACCACGGCCTGCACGGTCGCACGGTCGAATTGGTCGGCCGAGTACACCGCGGCACCGCGAATCCCCGCGGGGGCACCGTCATCGGATGTCTCGGTGAGCGTTAGGTGGAGGTCGAATTTCGCTGTTCCGGTGTCGTATTCCTCGGCCGTCACCGTCATGCCCGCGGCCTCGATAGTCGGGATCTGCAGGTTCTGCAATGCCAGCGCCACCTGCGGGGTCCGGCCGCCGAGCAGCCCCGCCACCACCTCGAACGGCACATCGGCGTGCTCGAATGCGTCGACGTCGAAGTCCCGAACCTGGGCGAGGAGCCCGGTGAACGGCATGTCGGGTTGGACCTGAGCCCGCAGCGCGAGAGTGTTCACGAACATGCCCACCAGGGAATCGAGCACTCGTTCCCCGCGCCCGGCAACGGCCGTGGCGACGACGACGTCGGGCTGGGCGCCGTGCCTCGACAGCACCACGGACAGCGCCGCGTGCAGCACCATGAACGGTGTCGCGTGGTGCTGTGCGGCCAGGTGGTGCACGGCCTGCTGCACGCCCTCTGACACCTCGAAGTCGACGACACCGGCGCGCTGCGACGTGCTCGTCGGTCGATCCGACGGGAGTGGCGCCGTGCTGTCGACACCGTCCAGCGCTCGACGCCAGTGCTCGACCCTGCGCTGCCCGTAATCGCCGTCCAGCAGCTCCCGCTCCCACACGGCGTAGTCGGCGTACTGCAGCGGCAGCGGATCACCCTGCGGGGCAATCCCGGAGGAGTGCGCGGCGTAGGCGCTCAGCACATCGGAGACGAGCGGGGTCAGCGACCATCCGTCGGCGGCGATGTGATGGATGTTCACGGCCAGCACGTGACACCGCGGGTGCAGGCGCAACAGTGCAACGCGGATGGGCCGGTCCCGGGTCAGGTCGAATCCGCGGGATGCGAACTGCTGCATGAACTCGGCGGGATCGTCCACGTCGACCGGATTCAGGTCGAGCGCGACGGGGTCGAGGATCTCCTGGTAGGGATGCCCGTCCACGGGGTACCGCGTCCGCAGCGTCTCGTGCCGCCGGATCACGTCCTCGAATGCCGCGGTCAGTGCGTCGACGTCGAGCGCGCCGTCCATCCGCACGGTGGCGGGCAGATTGTATGTCGGCGACTCGGAATCGGCGCGGTTCAGCACCCACATGCGGTACTGGCTGCGGGACAACGGAATGCGGTCCGGGCGGGGGCGTGCGACAAGGGCGGGGCGCAGGTCCGTTTCGGGGACCGCGTCGTCGAGCGCTTCGGCCAGTTCGGCAACGGTGGGGTGCGTGAACAGTGTTCGCAGCGGCACCACGTGACCCACGGAGTCGGTGAGCCGCGCCGTGAGCTGCGTGGCCAGGAGGGAGTTGCCTCCCGCGTCGAAGAAGTGCGTCCCGCGGCCGATGTTCTCGCTGCCGAGGACGTCCGCAAACACTCGTGCCACCGCGCGTTCGGTGTCGGTGTTCGGCGGTTCGTTCTCGGCGACCGCGAGTTCCGGCATCGGCAGCGACCGCAGGTCGAGTTTGCCGTTCACGGTGGGCGGCGCGGCGTCGAGCACCACCACGGCGGTCGGCACCAGGTATGCCGGCAAGGATTCGGCCAGGCGTCGCCGCAGATCGTGGGTGTCGATGTGGCCGTTCGGCAGCACGTAGGACACCAGCATCTCGGTGCCGGCGTCGGTGGTGCGCACGACGGTGCCGGCGAACACGACGTCGGCGAGCCGGGCTATCACGCTGTCGATCTCCGCCGGCTCGATGCGCACTCCCCGCATCTTGATCTGGGAGTCGTTGCGGCCCAGGTACTCGAGCTCGTATCCGGCGGCGGTCTTCCGCCAGCACACCAGGTCACCGGTGCGGTATAGGCGTGTGCCGTCTTCGGCCGCGATGAACCGCTCCGCCGTCAGCCCCGGCTGGTCCGCGTATCCGCGGGCCAGCCCGCTGCCCGCCAGATACAGCTCCCCGGACACGCCGGGAGGCACCGGACGCAACCGGTCGTCGAGTACCACTGCGGACACACCGTGCACGGGTGCGCCGATCGTGACCGGCTCCCCCACCACGAGCGGCCCGGTGCTGAGCGCGTACATGGTGGTCTCGGCGGGGCCGTACGCGTTGTACAGGCGACGCCCGGCCGCCCAGCGGTTCACCAGTTCGCTGCCGAGCCGTTCACCGCCCACCATCAGCATCTGCAGATCCGGAAGTTCCCGTTCGCCGAGGGTGGCGAGGATCGTCGGCGTCATGCACGCGTGCGTGATGCGGTCGCGTTCCATCAGGTCGGCGAGGGGCGGACCGGCGTATTCGGCGTCCGACGCGATCACCAGCGTGGCTCCCGACGCCCCGGCCACCAGGACCTCGAGCAGCGTCATGTCGAATCCTGCCGCTCCGCGGTGCAGCATCCGGGAGCCGGGACCGGCCGCGTACCGCTCGCGCAGGTCGGCGTCGAGTGCGGCCAGACCGCCGTGCGTCACCACAACGCCCTTGGGTGTGCCCGTCGTTCCCGAGGTGTACACGACGTACGCTGCCTCGGACGTGAGCGGCACGGCGTGGTCCGACACACTGTGCCACTCACGTGCGGTGTACGGGGTGCGCACGGGGTCGAAAAGCACTGGTGCCGCGCCGGTCTTCGCGATGGCCCAGAGTCGCACCACCGAGTCCACCGACCTCGACTCGGCCCACGGAACCAGACTTCCGGGTCCTGCACCATTCTCGGTGAGTTCACCTGCGACGACGTCGGAGCGAGCGTCCAGCTCGCGGTAGGTGAGTTCGACGCCCCCACCGGATACCGCGACGGCGTCCGGCGCGAGGGTGACGCCGCGGGTCAGGATGGACCGCAGGGTCGACGGCTCCGGGGCACCTGGGCCGACGGCGGGCACCAGTACGGCGCGCTCCGCGGCATCGAACAGGTCGATATCCCCCACCGGAAGTTGAGGGTCCGCGCTGACGGCCTCGAGGAACCGCACCAGCCGCGACGCGAATTGCTCGACCGACGAATGGTCGTACAGGTCTGCGTCGTAACCGAAGTCGAGGTGCATACGCCCGCCGGGGCCGGACTCGGTGACCGTCAGTTGCAGGTCGAAATTTGCCCGGTCCGCCACGTCACCGACGGGTGTCACCGTCAGCCCGGGCAGCGTGACCTGACCGATTCGGCTCCGCTGCATCGACAGCGCGACCTGGAACAGCGGGTGATGGGACGTCGAGCGCGCCGGGTTCAGCAGCTCGACCAGAGTCTCGAACGGCATGTCGGCGTGCGTGTAGGCGGCGATGTCCCGTTCGTGGACGTGGGCAAGCAACTCCGCGAAGGTCGCCGTCGGGTCCACCGCGGTGCGCAGTACGAGGGTGCCGGCGAACATCCCCACCATGTCGTCGAGTTGCGGATCGGTGCGGCCGGCGACAGCGGTGCCGATCGGTACGTCACGGCTGCCGCTGTATCGCGAGAGGACAGCGGCCAGCGCGGCGTGCAGCACCATGAACGTGGTGGCTCGACCGTTGCGGGCCAGTGTGTTCAGCGCGTCGTGCAGCTGTTCGTCGAGTTCGACGCCGACCGTGCCGGCGTGACCGGACGCCGCGGATGCGCGCGGATGGTCGGCAGGCAGCGTGACCTGCTCGGGTAGGTCTGCGAGGGTGCCGAGCCAGTACTGCTGCAGGGTGTCGGCGGACACGTCGTCGAGGACGGCCCGTTGCCACACGCTGTAGTCGCTGTACTGCACCGGCAGTGGAAGCCACTCGGGGCTGCCGCCGTCGAGCCGCGCCTGGTACGCCGTCATCGTGTCGCGGATCAGCGGGGTCAGCGACCACGCGTCGGCGGCGATGTGATGCACCACGAGCGCGAGCACGTGCGATTCGGGCCCGACGCGGTACAGCCGCGACCGGACGGGTGCGTCGACAGACACGTCGAATCCGCTGTCGACGAACGCCCGAAGGTGCGCGTCGACTGCGTCCTCGGGCAGCGCGATCGGGGTCAGGTCCAGCGGGACGTCGCCCGCGTCGAGCACGACCTGGTGCACGCCGTCGGCATCGGAGGGGTACACGGTGCGCAGGGTGTGGTGCCGTTCGATCAGGTCGTGGGCTGCGGACGCCAGGGCGTGCACATCCAGATCCCCGTCGAGACGCACGACGAGCGGAAGGTTGTATCCCGATGCCCCGGTGTCGAATTGGTTGACGAACCACATCCGTTGCTGCGCCGGCGAGAGCGGGACGCGACCGTCGCTCGACGCGGGCCGCAGCGGCGGACGTCGACGCTCGCCGCCGGAACGCTCCTCGATCCGGGACGCCAATTCGGCGACGGTGGGCGCTTCGAACACGTCCTTCACCGTCACGTCGATGTCGAAGACGGCGCTCACCCGCGCGGAGACTCGGGTGGCGAGCAGCGAGTTGCCGCCGAGGTCGAAGAAGTTGTGCCGCGTCCCCACCTCGGCGCCGCCGAGCACTTCGGCGAACACGTCGGCCACCACGTCTTCGATGGGAGTGTGGGTGCCCTGCGCGTCCTCGAGCAGGATGCCGGGATCGGGGAGGGCGTTGCGGTCGACCTTTCCGTTGACGGTCAACGGAATTGCCGGAACATGCACCAGTGCGCCGGGCACCATGTGGTCGGGCAGGACCGTCCGCAGGTGCTGGGTCAGGCTGGGCTGATCGGCGTCGGCCACCACGTATGCGACGAGCTGCTTTCCGACAGCCGTGTCGCGGAGGAGCACCACCGCTCGTTCGACGTCGGGATGCCGAAGGAGTGCGGCCTCGATCTCGCCGGGTTCGATCCGGTATCCGCGCAACTCGACCTGGGCGTCGGCGCGTCCCACATAGTCCAGGCGGCCGCCGCTGCGGTACCGAACCAGATCACCGGATCGGTACATCACGGTGCCGTCGACGAATGGGTTCGCGACGAACCGTTCCGCGGTCAGCGCGGGACGGTGCAGGTATCCGGAGGAGACCTGGGCCCCCGCCACATACAGCTCCCCCACGCCGCCCGGTGGTACCGGTCGCAGCGCGGAATCGAGCACGTACGTCAGCACACCCGGTAGCGCGCGGCCGATGGTCGCTGATGCATCGGGCGTCGAGGGGTCGAGTTCGGAGCGGGTGACGTGCACGGTCGTTTCCGTGATGCCGTACATGTTGATGGCACGCACTGCGGGATGCCGTTCGAGCCACGGCCACACGGGTGTCGGGTCGAGTGCTTCGCCGCCGAAGATCAGCAGCCGCACGGCCAGATCCGCGTCCTCGTCGACCTCTGCCAGCTGACCGAACGCGGACGGCGTCTGATTGAGGACGGTGACGCCCTCACGGACCAGCACGTCCTGGAACTCACGGGGTGAACGCGCCAGGAAGTGGTCGACGAGAACCAGTCGGCCACCGGTGGTGAGGGCACCCCACATCTCCCACACGGAGAAGTCGAAGGCAGGTGAGTGGAACATCGTCCACACATCGTCCGGCCCGAACCCGAACTCGTTCCGCGTATTCGCCAGCAACGACAGCACATTGGCGTGCGTCACCAGCACACCCTTCGGCCGGCCGGTCGACCCGGACGTGTAGATCACATATGCACTTCGTGCTCGTGAGTACTTATTAACCGCCCGTGGGTAAGAAGTACTCACGGGGGGCGCAGCCGCATCGGCGATCACCGCCACCGGCTTCGCGTCGTCCAGCAGGTACTGGATGCGCTCCGCCGGGTACTGCGGGTCGACGGGCAGGTAGACGGCGCCGGCGCGCACCACTCCAATGATCGCGGCTATCAGATCCGGCGACTGCGCCAACGCGACGGCCACGATGTCGCCGGCGACGACGCCCGCCGCGCTCAACGACCTCGCGACCGCCGCTGACCGTTCGTCCAGTTCGGCGTACGTCAGCGTCTCGTCTCCAAACGTGACTGCCACCGCGTCCGGGCGGCCGGCCACCTGCCTGAGGAACAACTCGTGCAGTGACGCGACGTCGGGCTCCACCCCGGGGTTGCCAGCCGTCGCTTCGGCCCACTCGTCCGCAGTGAGCACGTCGACTGCGCCCACCGGGGCGTCGCCTTCGACCGCTGCGAAGGCGCTGAGAAATTCGACGAACCGCGACAACAGCCGGTCGAGTTCCTCTTCTTCGTAGCGGCCGGGGTTGGCTTCGAAGTCGACGCGCACGGTGCGACCGTCCACCGACGGGTACAGGTTGAGCGACAGGTCGTCGGCAACCCCCGTCGTCAGTACGTTGAACTCGCCCACGAGTTCGCCGAGCACGATCTCGCGATGGAAGTTCATGATGTTGACGGTCGGGCCGAACCCGTGGCGCGACGGTTGGACGCGGCCTTCCCACATGTCCTCGTGGCGGTACCGCTGACGACGCAACGCCCCGGTGAGTTCGAGTTGAACCTTCCGAACCAGTTCCTCCACGCTCTCGCCCGGATCGAGATGAACCCGGAGGGGCACGATGTTCGCCATCATTCCCGTCGAACGGCGCGCGGACGCAGTGGTTCGAGCCGAAACAGGAAGGCTCAGTACCACGTCGGTTGCGGCGGTCATTCGTCCCAGATATGCGGCGAACGCGGCCACGATCACGGGAACCTCGGACGAGTTCCACGCGCGCGCCAGTGCCTCGATCCGGCTCGCGACGCCAGCATCCATGACACGGCTGGACACCCGAGGCGGCGACGTCGGTCGCGCGTGCCGATCCGTCAACCGGACAGGTTCGGGCAGTTCAGCGGTCCGCTCCGCCCAGTATTCGCGATCGCGGAGGTACCGGTCGGTGGTCCGGTATTCACTCTCCGCGTCGTGCAGCGCGAGCATGCTCATGGCCTTGGACTGCGGCGCCTCGGTGCCGCTGACGAGATGGGTGTACAGCTCCGCTACACGGTTCATCAGCACCATGGCGCCGTATGCGTCCATCACCAGGTGGTGGGTGCGGGAGAACCAGTAGTAGTGGTCGTGGCCGAGGTGCAGCAGGGTGGCGGAGATCAACCGGTCGGCCATCAGGTCGAGTGGCCGACTGTATTCGTCCGTCATCCAGCGGTGCGCCTCGGCGACCGGATCCGCGTGATCCCGCAGATCCCGATAGACGAGGGCATCCTCGATGCTCTGATCGACCACCTGATGGGGCTCACCGGCCACATCGACGAGGCGGACCACAGCGGACTCCAACTCGCGACAACCGCGATCGGTAGCCGACACGAGAAGGTCGTAGTCGAGCCGTCCGCGTACCTCGACGAATTGGGCGATATTGAAGGGCACGTCGGGGTCGAGTTGCTGAGCGAACCACAGCGCTTGTTGCGCACGCGAAAGCGGAAAGGGTCTCACTTCCGCCACCCCGCCCTCACAGGGCCCTGACACACATTTGTCCCGCCACTCAGCCGTACCTCGAAAGTTATGAGGCAGCGCCTCGACGGGACTTACATCGTGGGCGCCTCGTGGTTCGTTACGTGGGCTAGACAATACTGGGCAAATCACCCGCCCTCCACACGAGGGGCGGCGGTGAGCGATACGTCACGATAATCTCTCCACACCCTCAGACAGGAGCCGAGCAGCAATGGACGACAACGTCACGGGCCCGTCGGGTTTCGGCACGTCAGGCCCGGACAATCCCGGCTCGGACGACCGAGCTCGGGCGGCGGACAGCGACCCGGTTCGACGTGTCCGTAAACGCCGGACACACCAACCCCAGGTGCGGTCGCATCGCTTGCGGCGCCGCGTGATCATCGGGGGCTCGGTGGCCGTGGTGGTCGTCGTCGCCTTCGGCGCGTGGTTGGGCTTCACCGCCCGCGAGGCGCAGGCGAACCTCGAGGAAGCACGCAGTCATGCGCAGCTCGCCAAGGACGCCCTGCTGGACGGCAACACCGCGGACGCCCAGCGGTCAGCGGCCGACGCCGACAAGTACGCGTCGCGGGCCTACGAGAACACGCACTCGATCCCGTGGAGCATCACCGCCGCCGTCCCCGTTCTCGGTAGCCCGCTAGCAACTTCTCAGCAGATCTCCGAGGTCGTGCGGGGGCTCACACACGACGTCTTGACTCCTGCCGTGGACGCCGGAAGCACCCTTGCCCCGGATCAGCTGATCCAGAGCGGTGGCCGCGTCAACGTGCAGTCGCTGCGGAACGCCGTCCCGGTGCTCGATCAGACATCCGTTGCCGCCCAATCACTGTCGGATCAGGCACAAACCATCGACGAGGCCACCTACCTCGACGTGGTGAACGAGGCGCGCACGGCGTTGCAGGATCAGACGGCCGAGCTGTCGAATCTGCTGAGCAACACCGCGATCGCCGCGAAGGTGGTGCCGGCGATGCTCGGTGGGGACGGGCCGCGGAACTATTTCCTCGGATTCCAGACGAACGCCGAGGCGCGTGGAACCGGCGGCCTGCTGGGTGGATTCGGCATCGTTCGCGCCAACGACGGCGGCGCCAAGGTTGACACGCTCGCCTCGAACTCGGAGTTGTCACTGGCCAAGCAACCGCTCGATCTCGGTCCCGAGTTCGAGGCTCGCTACGGCGCCAGCCGGCCCACCACCGACTTCCGGAACAGCAACCTCAGCTCGCACTTCCCGTATGCCGCACAGATCTGGAAGTCGCTGTGGGCGCAGGAGTCCGGCGAACAGGTGGACGGAGTCGTCGCGACCGATCCTGTCGCACTCAGCTATGTTCTCGGTGCCATCGGCCCGGTCACGATGCCGGACGGCGAGGTGCTCACCAAGGACAACGTTGTGGAGCTCACCGAATCGACCGCGTACGTGCGATTCGCCGATGACAACAAGGCCCGCAAGCAGTACTTGCAGACTGTCGCAGCACGAGTGGTCGACAAGATGACCGGCAAGATCTCGTCCCCGCAGGCCCTGCTCGACGCGCTGGGCAAGGCCGCCGGCGAGGGTCGCATCGCGGTGTGGAGCGCAGACCCCGTCCTCCAACAGGTGCTTTCGACTACCAAGGTCGGCAATATCGTTCCGGACGATGCGGCGCCATATGCGGGGGTCGTGGTGAACAACCAGGGCGGAAACAAGCTCGACTACTACCTGTCGCGTGAGATCGAGTACGCGGCCGACACTTGTGTCGACGACACCCGATCGTCGACCGTCACCGTGCGCCTGACCAACAACACACCTGCCGACGAGTTCCCCGACTACGTTGCGGGGTTGTTCGAGAACGTCGGCAATGTCGCGAAGGGCACGAACGCCGTCGACCTGTCGTTGCTCGCCACCCGCGGGGCGACGCTCGGCAAGGTGACCGTCAACGGCGCCCAGCAGTTCGTCTTCACCGGCACCGAACTCGGTCACCCCGTCTTCAACGTCCGAGCGATGATTCCTCGGGGCAAGACGACCGCGGTGAAGTTCGAGCTCACCGAGCCCACCGCCCCTGGCGAGGCCCGGGTTCCGGTGCAGCCGTTGGTCGATTCGCCGAACATCACGGTCGACGTGCCGAATTGCGGTAGCTGATCGTTTCGGATGCCGCCGCTACTGCGGGTTGGCGTCGGGCGGCGGTATCTGGACGGTGTTCTCCGTTTCGACGGACTGCACACCGGGCACGGATTCGAGCACGGCGCATTCCTCTTCTCCGACTGCGCCGGAGATGATTCCGATGGTGTCGTGCACCTGATCGACACGCATTCCGCGGAGTCGCAGCGCCGCGCCGACCGCTTCGATGTTGTCGAGGTGGTCGGCGTCGACGGTGACGGTGATCCCGATCATGCCGGTGCCTGAATCAATCCCGATCCGACGTCGAGGGAGGGCAGCATGAGCCTCCGGGCCTGCTGGGTGAGGACGGCCCACAGTTCGGTTCCGGTGCGTCCGGTTGCCTCACACCACAGCGCGGCGATGCCCGCGACGTGTGGGGCCGCCATGCTCGTCCCGCTCTTCGCGCCGTACCGCGTGGGCACGGGGACGGTCGAGAACACGCCCACCCCGGGCCCCGCCACATCGATCTGCCCGCCGATGACAGGGTTGCTGCGGGCCGAGAAGTTGCCCAGCCCCAGTGTCGAGTCGAGTGCTGCGACAGCCATGATCGACGGACTGTTCGCGGGTGGACCGACGAATCCCATGTTCCCTGCCGCGCGATTGGCGTTGTTGCCCGCTGCCGCGACGATCAGCGACCCCGAGGCCAGCGCCCGGCTGCCCACCGTCTCGTACGCAACCGACACCGCCTCGACGTTCGCCCCGAGGGACATCGAGATGACCTGGCAGCCGTTGACGATCGCCCATTCGATACCGGCGAGAATGCTGCGGTCGGCTCCGCGTCCCTGATCGGACAACACCTTGCCGACGAAGATGTCCGCCTTGTGGGCGACTCCGTAGCGGCGGGTGCCGCTCGGGGACTTGGGGCCGCACGCGGTTCCGACGCAGTGCGTGCCGTGACTGTGCCCGTCTTGCGGGCCGGCACCCGGCACGAACGACTGGGCGGTGATGGCGCGGCCTTCGAAATCCGGATGCGTCAGATCGAGGCCGGTGTCCAGGACGGCAACCTTGACGCCGAAGCCACCGCACGCCGAGGCGGTGACATTCGTTGCCTGCAGTCCCCACGTGAGCTCGGAGGTGTCGCTGAAGCTCGCCGCTTCGGCCTGCACGCGAGGATCGGTGCCGATCGAGAGGGCATAGTGCATCAGCTCGGGCTCGACGGAGAGCACGGGGCCATCGGTGGCCGCGGCCGCCTGCAGTGCCGCCAGTTGGTCGGGATCGACGGTGACCACCGCAATCCCCAGTTCGTCGAACACGACGGCGTCGGATGCCTGAGTCTCGGACAGGTCTACCGCGCTGGATTCGAATTCGGTGCTGCGTGCGACGTTCGACAGCCCTGCAACGGTGCGCAGTGTCTGCCCAGCGTCCGTTCGGTTGCCGCCTTCGGTGAACACGACGACGTGGCTGCCTGTGACTTCAGGCTCGGAGGGGGCGGCGAGTGTGTTGTCGCCGTCGTTGTCGCTGTATGAATTTCCGTGTGATATCACGATGTAGTCCTTGGCTGCGATGAGTGAGTTTCGAGTGACGTGCTGCGCCGGGGTGGCGCTCGTCGGACGTTCTCCACGGTCCGGCACGTGGTCCCGAATTCCGCGAGTGGCGCGCTACCCGAATTTTGCGCGGGCCGAGCTGTCGGGGTGAGTAGTTCGGTTCACGCGACCGCAGACATTGTGTGATACCAGTCGACGACGACTGACCGCACGCCGATCGATGCGATCATCGTCCGGATCGGACCGTCCAGGCACAGCTGGCTATCGACGTGCCGAGCATCGGAGCACCCGCAGATGCTCGGTGCGGTCCGCAACCCGATCAGGATCTCCGGAGAAGATTCGAATCGACTGCCCTCGATGAGGAGTGCTTCCTCGTCGACGACGCGGACCGCGACGTCGTGTCGGTCGGCCACGTCGCCGACGATCAGTGCAAGGTAGTCGACGTCGTCGTCGCGGGTGGCGATCAGTCGCGCCGTGCCCGCTCCCACCGGTACGACTTCGTCCAACACCAGGACAGCGGATTCGACTTCGTCGAGTTCGACTCGTCTCGCTGTCCAACTGAAGAAGGGCTCCGGCCGCGCGGTCATGACATGCTCCTGTAGTTCGACGCAACAACTTTCCGCGGTACCCATTCAGCGTGGCCGGGATGTCGGCTAATCTCGCGAGTAGCGTCCTACCCGATCGTGCGGGACACGCCTCCGGTCGATCTCGAAACCGAACTCGTGCCCGTGTCTTCCTACTCAACCCATCGAAGTCTCTGGAGTACTGCGGCCTAAAGCGGCTCCAAGGTTGTATTGCACTGCTTCGCTGGATAACTCGCGTCCAATTCTCGACTCGGCGCTGTCACCAGTGGCGCGAGAATCTAGAATCAGACCTATGGGTCCGGTGTGGCCTTTGATTCAGCGGCAAGTCGAGTTCGACGCGATCACCGCGTCGCTCACGACTCGGTCCGGGGGATGCGGTGTCGTCCTCACGGGCGATCCCGGCGTCGGCAAGACCACTCTCGCAAGGTTCGCCACCGAGTCGTTGCCACGTGACGTGAAATGGGTGGCGGGCACCGAATCGGCGCGAAGCATCCCGTTAGGTGTGTTCGCCCATCTGGTCGGGGCATCCACCTCCCGGGATCCGGTCGCCTTTCTGTCCGCGGCGCGGCAGGCGCTCCTCGACGACGGCCACAGTGGCCACGTGGTGATCGGTGTCGACGACGCGCACCTCCTCGATCAGCTCTCGGCGACATTCCTTCATCAGCTTGCCCTCGACCGGGCTGTGCACATCGTCGCCACCGTTCGCAACGGCGAGACCGTGCCCGACGCGATCACGTCGTTGTGGAAGGACGGTCACCTCCTGCGGCTCGAACTGGCGCCGTTCAGCCGGCAACAGAGCATCGAGTTGATCGAGTCCGTGCTGGACGGCCCCCTCGAGGGGCTGAGTGCGGACATGATCTGGGAGGCGTCCGGCGGGAACGCGTTGTTCGTCCGGCATCTGGTGGAGGGCGCTCTCGAAGCGGGGACGCTGCGCCGCTCCGGTGGCGTCTGGCAGTTACGGGGGCGTGCCGCCATCACGTCCGAACTCGCTTCCCTGCTGGAGCACCGGATCGATCAGATTCCCCACGACGTGTTGCAGGCGTTGCAGCTCCTCACTTTCTGCGAGCCGCTCGATCTGGATACCCTCGGTCAGCTCGCCGGTGAGGACGCGGTGGAGCAGGCCGAGCGACGCGGCCTTGTCAGAATCGTCGAGGATGGACACCGGCTCGACGTCCGCTATACGCATCCGCTGTTCGGTGAGGTGATTCGACGACGGGTGGGGCGCGCGGCGGGCCGACGGCTCCGGGGACAGCTCGTGGAGGCGCTGAGCAGCCGGGCCGTGGTCGGATCCTCCAATCGAATTCGCCTGGCAGAGTTGGCGCTCGACAGCGACCGGTCGGTCGAACCCGATCTGTTGGTCAACGCTGCCGAGGACGCGATCGGTTTGGCGAATGTTCCTCTGGGGGAACGACTCGCGCGCGCGGCACTCGACCAGACCGGCAGCTTCGAGGCGGCCGACCTCCTGGCCCGTGCTCTGCTGTGGCAGGGGCACGCCACGGAGGCCGAATCGTTGCTGCTGTCCTTTTCGCCCGACAGCCTGGACCAGGTGCAGCTGGTGCGCTGGGGTACGTCGCGGATCGCAAACCTGTTCTGGGCGAGCGGCGAGTCGGAGAAGGCCGACGAGGTCCTCGCGGTTCTCCGCGAGAAGGTCACGCATCCCAGTCTCGTTCCGATCATCGAGGGCATCGGCTCGGTGTGCGCGGTGTTCGAGAATCGGCCCGAGGAAGCAGCCGCGGCGGCGAAGGCGATTCTGGCCGCCGACCGAGTACTGCCATGGGCGATCGAGTGGGCGTACTTCGGTGGCGGGTTGTCCCTGGCACTCATGGGGCGCGGCGCCCAAGTGCCGGAACTGGCGGCACGCAGCGCTGCGGTGGCCGATCAGATCGACGGGTTGCTTCGGTTCCCTGCCGCGCACGGCGAGATCCTCGCGTTGACCCTCACCGGACAGTTCACCCCGGCGCAGCGCCGGGCCGAGGAGTACCTCTCGTTGGCGTCGAGCGGCCGATACGTTGCGTGGGGGCTCGCGAACATCCTGGTGGGAACCGTGGAACTTGCCCGCGGTCGGTTCACCGACGCCGCGGGTCGACTAGAACAGGCGATCGCCGCCCTCAACGTCGGCGATACTGCCGATGCGATCTCGTGGAGTTTCCCCGCCTACATCGTCCTCGGTCAGGCGTATGCGGAACTCGGTCGCATTCACGAGGCGGACGGGATCATCACCGCGGCGCAGGCTCGGAACGGCCGGCACGTTGCCGTGTTCGGGCCCCAACTCATGATGTCGCAGGCGTGGCTCGCCGCAGCGCAAGGTGAAACCTCGCGGGCCGTCGACCTATCGCGGTCGGCGGCAGAGTGCGCTTATAAATCAGGACAGTTCGGCATCGAGGCGGTCGCGCTTCACCTTGCCACCCGGTTCGGCGACACGACTACCGCTACGCGGCTCGCAGAGTTGGCCGACATCTGCGACGGCGAGCTTGTGGACATCGTTGCGCGGTATGCGGCGGCAGTCGCGGCCGTAAACGGATGCGGTGTGGCTTCGGCAGCAGCCGAGTTCGAGAGGATCGGTGCCTTGCCGGATGCCGCTGACGCGTACGCTCGGGCGGCGATCGCGTTTACGCATGCCGGAGACAAGCGGCGTTCGATCGAGTGCGCTGCGGCGGCCGAAGCCCTCTCGGCCCGATGCGATCACATGTCGTCACCCGCTCTGGTGGAGGCCGCACATCCACTCCCCCTCACGAGCCGTGAGCGGGAGGTGGGGTCGATGGTTGCGGCCGGCCTGTCGAGTCGGCAGATCGCCGAGCGGTTGTTCGTCTCGGTGCGGACCGTGGAGGGTCATATCTACCGTGCGTCCATGAAGCTCGATGTCACCGACCGTAAAGGATTTGCGCAGGCGATGGGGACGACGGTTCACGCCGACCGAACCACCGGCGTCGTCCGCACCTGGAGCGACGCCGAGGGCTGGGGCGTGATCGATTCCGACACAGCCCCGGGTGGCGCGTGGACGCACGTCAGCAACATCGCCGGCTCGGGGCATCGTTCGCTGACGCCGGGACAGCACGTGACGTTCGAGCCCGAGATGTTGGTCGGCAGAACGCAGGACGGCTACCGCTACCGTGCACTGGACGTCCGGAATGTGGAGTAGAGCTGCGCGTCGGACACCTTCATCCAAGGGAATGGAGAACGCAGCATCGCCCCTGGAGGATTACCTTTGACGAAGCCGACCGTTTGGCAGATGTAGAGTTAGTCCAGGTGGGCGACGCTCGAGTCGTACCCGCCGGACGGCCGCATCACGATTTGCCACCTGGGTTCGCTGACACGACTACTGCAGCTCGTCTCGCCGGGAATCGGCCGACATCTGCGAAGGCATTTGTCGAGTTGGGGCCCGGCATGCCGCCGCAGTGCAGTCGGGAAACGTGTGCGATGGGCATCGGCAGCAGCGAGTTCGAAAGAATCGGCCCCCTGCCCGATGCCGCTGATGCATATGCTCGGCAGCGATTGCCTGTACGCAAGCTGGGGGCGAACGGCGTTCTAGCGATTGTGCTGCCACGGCCGAGGCTCTGTCCGCCCTATGCGATCAGATGTCCTCCCCCGCTCTCGTGGAGGCAGCCCATCACTTCCCCTGACGAGTCGTGAACGTGAGTTGGGGTGCATGGTTGCGGCAGGTAGTCGAACCGGCAGATCGCGGGTGGGTTGTTCGTGTCGGCGTGGACGGTGGAGGGTCATTTCTTCCGTGCGCGCATGAAGCTCGATGTCGCCGATCGCAGTGGGCTTGCCGAGTCGATGGGCACCACGGTTCGCTGGCGTCGTGCCCGGACTCTGGGCACGACGACATGCCGGCTCTGCAACAGGAATCGTCCTGTTGCAGAGTCGGCAATGTGTGCGGCGCCCTCGAGTCAGGACGCTCGGGGCCGACCCCGGTTGTGTGCCGGTATCGGCTGTCGTTCCCAGTCGACCTGCCTGGGCGGGATGAATGTGGGGTGCCGGTCGGCTCCCATTTCTATTTCCCACTCACTGTGGTGGAGCAGTCGGTGGTGGAATCCGCAGAGCAGCACGAGGTTGCCCATGTCGGAGGGTCCTCCTTCGGACCAGTGGACGATGTGGTGACCTTCGCACCAGGACGGCGGCGCACCGCATCCGGGGAACGCACATCCCCGATCCCTCGCCACCAACGCTTTTCGCTGCCTTTTCGTGACGGTCCGGGTGGAAATACCGAGATCGAGTGGCGCCCCGTTCTCGTCGAGCACGATCGGCGTGTAGATCGAGTCGCAGCTGAGGAGCCGGGCTGCTTTGATGCTCAGTGGCCCCATCCACTCGGTCCATGCGACTCCGTCGACGGCGAAGAGTGAGTCGTCCGGTGAGGCGGCGGCATCCTGCTCTGCTCGTGCACTGCAGTCGGTGTGGTCGGTTAGATCGCGAAGGCTGACGTGGAGGGAGACGTGTGGTCGTTCTCCGCCTTCTTCGCCGGCGATCCCGGAGTCGAGGTAACGGCGAAGGAGTTCGGTGAATCCGTCGGCCCGTCGCTGTTCGGGGGTGCGGCTGTCTTTGGTTCCGGCCTGCGCGGGCCGGGGCTTGGACAGTCCGGAGAGCGCCGAGAGCAGCATCTCGCCGGTGACGGCGTCCAGGTCGCCTCTGACAGCGACGCGTCCGTTGAGCGTTTTGGAGGCGTGGAACTCGTTGAGTTCGGTGTCTTCACTGGGCGGCGGGTCGTCGGATTCGAAGGCGCGTTCCAGTCTGGCGATGACGGCGCGCACTGCATCCGTGTTCGCGGTGGGACCGGTTGCGGCGAACAGCAAAGCATTTCGGCAATCATCCATCGCTTCGGGTGGCATGCCCTTGGGCGGCCGTTCGCAGAACTTCATGATCAGCGCAGCATGCTCCGCCGAAATGTTCGTATCGAAGTACTCGTCCGCGATCTCCGGTTGGAGACGCAAACCTCGGCCCAACAGCACGATTCGTCCCGCCGCACCTACCTCGAGCAACGTCTTGGAGGCCAGCCACATCTTGGCGTTCGGAAACCCCAGCACATCGACCTTGCAGCGGTGGTCGACGGCACCGACGAGCTTGACGCGCAAGGCTTCGAGTCGCTGAATCTCTTCCGAGATACGAACCACTGAGTCGAGCAACTCCGCCTCGGCCAGACGCCACGCATCACCGACCGCGGTCGCGAGAATCTCATCCGACAACGCCCCCTGGATATCTCCCCCGAGCCCCATGTTCGAATCTTACTTCGAACACTTGTTCGAGTCAATGGCGAGCGCAAACTCGGCCATTCCATCACGCGCCAAGGGACAATGGCGGCATGACAACTACCGGGGTCGTCCGTAGCTGGAACATCGAGGAGATGCAGGGCATCATCGATTCTGACGAAACTCCGGGCGGGTGCTGGACGTTGTTCCACAGCGTGGCGGTCGAGGGCTTTCCCGCGCTACGCGAGGGCCAGCAAGTGGAGTTCGAGTGGAACGCGCTCGACAACCCGATGAACGGCTGTAACTTCGCCACGACTCGCGCGTGGCCCGCGGGCAGCGAACCATACGTCGCGCCACCGTCGGACAGCCCCTACTCGTCTCACATGTGGCTCACCTTTCCCGATGGCACGGCGAGGGAGCTCACAGAAGCGGACCTCCCTCCTGTGCCCCCACGCATCCCCGCCGACCGCACTACTGGGATCGTGCGCACCTGGAGCGACGAAGAGGGTTGGGGCGTAATCGATTCCGAGGCCAGACCGGGTGGCGCGTGGGCGCATTTCAGCAACGTCGCCGGCTCGGGCTTTCGTTCGCTGACGCCAGGACATCAGGTGACATTCGAGCCCGAGACGATGGTGGGCGGAACGCAGGACGGCTACCACTACCGCGCACTAGACGTTCGGAAGGTGGAGTAGAGCGGCCTCGGACCACCTCCTCGGGGAACTAGCAGCATTGCCACCATCAGGGCCTTATCCCACCTCTCCGATCCGCCGCTGATCGGTGTCTGGTCGACGCAGAACGCCCGGTTTAGGATCAACGCGTGGTGGATGTGAAGCAGGTCTTCCTGGGGTTCCGTGCCACCGTCAGCACGTCGCGCCAGTCACCTGCCGCCTAATGCGACTGCGTCAGCAGATCCCGGAGGCGTCATCACGTACAGTGAACGACATGAGTGGTTGCCATTCGGCGACGTGAACGTAAGGTACTTGCCGGCCGATCCCCATCATTCCACTCAGGGCTGCGCCGATCCGCCGGGCTAGATCAAGAATTTTGGCGGGGTGGAGGTGCGGAACGAAACCCCGTGGGGCAAGATTTCGCCTATGAAGTTGGATCGCATTAAGTTTCGTGCACTCAAGTCGCTGAAAGGCCCGGTAGTCGCAGCACGTGCTGCCGGGTGCACAGTCGGCCAAGGGTGCCGCCTCTACTCAGACATCAGCACGAACGAACCCTGGCTCGTGTCGATCGGCGACCGAGTCACGATTAGCTCGGGAGTCAACTTCGTCACGCACGACGGCAGCGGTTGGCTTCACCGAGATGAGAAGGGGCGCCGTTACCGAATCGCTCCGATCGAGATTGGGTCCGATGTATTCGTAGGACTTGGAGCCACAATCATGCCCGGCGTCAAGATCGGCGATCGGTGCGTCGTGGGTTCGGGCTCCGTGGTCACAAAGTCCATTCCCAGTGGTCACGTGGTAGCAGGCAACCCAGCGCGGATCGTCACCACCTGGAAAGACTTCATCGCCCGCGTCGACAAGTGGCCGACTGAATCCGACATGGTCGGTGACAACCGCCGAGACCAGGTCGACTCAATCACAGAGAAGGAGTTCCGACCCTTCATGAGCACTGACGCTGTGCAGGACTAATAGGAGCCCCGGACGGGCCGGTGCCTTGTCCTACCCGCTTAATCACCGAGCCTGTCAGTGGCTAAACAGGGTTCGGAGACAGTGTCGCTGCCCTTGGTGGTTCTGGCGAACGCGCAGTGAGGCATCTGCGGATGCAGGATCCGCGATTGGCAGCGTAATGCGGATCGATTTGACGGACTTGTGCCACACGGAAAGCCCCCGTGTAAACGGCGGCGCGCTCGCCCACCGGCTGCTTCTTGAAAGTTCAGATTCGAGCTACGCGATGACGTTCCGTCCGCGCATGGACAGGCGCTTCTTTGACTCCGACGGAATCTGGCCGACAGTGTGTATCCCAGGCACAGCTTGCAGATACGGGGATGCCTTCCCCTGCAGTGGACTATCTCCCACCGAGATCATGATCAGGGCAAACAATACCCAGCTTATGAGGTCCACCAGCGCCAGCGCGATCGGTCTCTCCGTGACTCCCAGCGAGAAGATGACGGCCAGGACGGGGGCGATCAGAAAACGACTGTTCGCAGAACGTGGCATCATGAACGCAAATACGATCGCCCCAAAAAGGACGACACCCACCATGCCGAGGAAGAGCGTAGCCTCCACCCACTGATTGTGGGTGGAGTAAGCCGAGGCGCTGCCGAATGACCCCGCGGTGAACTCTCGGTACCAGGCAGTGGACCCTTCGCCGAAGAGCGGCGTTCCTTCGATTCGCGAAAAGGCAAGTTCCCATAGGCGTCCACGGCCGGTCGCAAAGTTTGGATCCGTTATAAGACGGGGAACTAGAAGCGATGTCACTGCAAGGCAAGTGGCGGAACCGATCGCGAACCACTGGTTTCGGCCACTAACAATGCGCCCTTGAATTGATGGATTCGTCACCACTAGGACAACAAGCCCGGCGGCGCCTGCCAGCATTGCGGTGCGGCTGCCTGAGAGCGCGAGATTCGCGGCGACATAGATAACGAGCCAAACCCGGGCTTGGCCCCGGAATGCCATCCAGACAAATGGAAGGCCGCACGCCAAGATTAGGCCGAGCGAGTTTCCGTGGCTGGTCGGTCCGGAGAAGATGATCCCGCCAATACTGCACTTCACCGTGCACGTCTGGATCGCCGCAGCAGAGTTGACCACCGCGATCAGGGCTCCGAGGATGCACATGCCAAGGACGAACGTCGCCGCGCCTGTGATGACACCGGCCCTTGAACGGACTGCGGCGCACGCAGCGATCAGGGAAACGAGCATAAGCAGTGGCTCCCCGGACGGAAGACTGCCATAGCGAAGGTAGTCGACAGCCAGTGCGATAACTATGAAGCTCGTCCAGAGGCTTGCTGGGAGGGGAATCACGACGCTACGTCGCTTGGCCAACGCCAACCATCCGACTACCGCCGCAGCCACCAGAACTACTACCTGGTGCGATGGGACGACGCTACTGATCCAGCCGGGATTCACAAGTTGCCGGACCCCCGACGAGTCGACTCGGTACTCATCGCTTCCAGTCAGCTTCGACAGCCCAAGCCCCATGTGAAATGCGATACCTACAACGAGGATATAGGTACTTCCCATGTCCCAGGTCAGTGCATCCGTACGGAACTGTTTAACGATCACGGCAACGGCAATAAGCGCGGCGACCGCAATACACCCAACCAGCATCACGGGCGCCCGAGGCCGCGATACGTCCAACCTGAGTCGCGCCACTGCTGTGGATCTAGGCAATTACGCCCGTCAATTAGAACCTTCTTTCGAACCACTGCATCGAGGTCCGCAGGCTGAAGCTTGCAGAACTCCGACCATTCCGTCAGTACCAAGACAACGTCCGCTCCCTCGCAAGCATCCAACGCCGTTTCCGAGTACCCGAGTGTCGGGAACAAAGCACGCGAGTTGTCCATCGCCTTAGGGTCATACACGTTGACGGCGGCACCCTGTAGCTGAATCTGGCCGGCCACGTTGAGTGCCGGAGAATCCCTGACATCGTCGGAGTCGGGTTTGAAGGCCGCACCCAAGACAGCAACCCTTGCGCCGAGCAACGATCCGCAAGCTGCGCGGGCGAGTTCGACCATGCGTGTCCGACGACGCATGTTGATGTTGTCGACCTCGCGAAGAAACGTGAGGGCTTGGTCGGCGCCGAGCTCGCCTGCTCGCGCCATGAATGCCCTGATGTCCTTCGGTAGGCAACCTCCACCAAAGCCAAGGCCGGCATTGAGGAAACGCCGTCCGATCCGGGCGTCATGGCCGATTGCGTCCGCCAGCACGGTCACGTCGGCACCAGCTGCTTCACATACTTCTGCGATGGCGTTAATGAACGAGATCTTGGTCGCAAGAAAAGCGTTCGCAGACGCCTTGACCAACTCGGCTGTTGCCAGGTCCGACACCAAGAACGGGATGCCTTCTTCCAGAAGCTGCGCGTACACATCGCGGGCGACGGCCTCAGCCCTGCCCGGACGATTGCGGTCAACACCAAGCACCAATCTGTCCGGATGAAGTGTGTCCTGAACTGCGAAGCCTTCGCGAAGGAACTCCGGATTCCAGGCCACCTCAACGGCGTCTCCGGCCGGCGACAGCTCGCGCGCCCGAACGCCTAGGCGCTCGGCGGTTCCTACTGGGACTGTCGACTTTCCGAAGATCACGGCGGGGCCGGTCAGAAGAGGTGCCAGCCTTTCGATCACCGCATCGACAAACTTGAGATCAGCAGCAAACTCCCCCTTCTTCTGCGGAGTACCGACGCCAAGGAAATGAATATCTGCAAATTCCGCCGCGTCTTCGTACGAGGACGTGAACCGCAATCGACCCGAAGCGACGTTGCGTCGCAGCACTTCTTCGAGCCCGGGCTCGTAGAAGGGAACTTCGCCAGAGGCGAGCATGGCAAGTTTCGACGTGTCGACGTCGACACCGAGTACTTCATGCCCAAGGTCAGCCATGCACGCTGCATGTGTAGCCCCAAGATAGCCAGTACCGAATACGGCGATCCGTGTTGTCATTGCGAACTCACTATCAGAAGACGTTGATGCGATCAGAGGTTGAGAAAAATAAACTTAAGTTCGCACTGACTCGATGTGCTCGCGATACCACTTGATCGTCGACGCGACACCTTCGCGGACGCCGATCTTCGGTTCCCAACCGGACTCTCGTAGCTTGGTCACGTCAAGCAGCTTCCGCGGGGTTCCGTCCGGCTTCGACGAATCCCACTCGACCCGACCGGTGTAGCCAACCTCTTCGGCAACGATCTGCGCAACCTCCTTGATCGTCGTATCCTCGCCGGTACCGACGTTAACTTGCTCGGGCCCATCATAATTCTCAAGCAAGTGGAGGCATGCGGCGGCCATGTCCTCAACATGCAGGAATTCGCGGCGGGGTGCCCCCGTCCCCCAGTTCGTCAGCGACTCCGCCCCATAGATGCGAGCTTCGTCGTACCGACGGATCAAAGCAGGCAACACATGTGACCCTTGGGGGGAGAAATTATCGCCCGGCCCGTACAGGTTCGTTGGCATAGCCGAGATCCACGGGAGACCGTACTGCCGACGAACAGCCTGGACCTGCAAAATGCCAGCGATCTTCGCGATCGCGTAGGCATCATTGGTTGGCTCCAGATGACCGGTGAGGAGATATTCCTCCTTGATCGGCTGCGGAGCAAGCTTGGGGTAGATGCACGACGATCCGAGAAACAGAAGCCGCTCGACACCATTTTCCCGGGCGGCGTCAAGCACATTCACCTGAATGCGAAGATTCTCTGACAGGAAGTCGACTGGGTGCGTGCTGTTCGCCAAGATGCCGCCAACCTTGGCGGCGGCGAGGACAACATATCGAGGCTTCTGCTCCGCGAAGAATGCGAACACTGCGCCCCGATCCCGAAGGTCGAGCTCACGCGAGGTACGACCAATAGGCAGGCTAAACCCACTTGCTTCAAGGTGTCGCCAGATTGCAGAACCAACGAGCCCGCGATGACCCGCAACATAGAACGGTGATCCACGATCCAGCAGCTGCGGTGTGAATGCCTCAGCCATCACAGGACTTCCCAGTCAGGATGCGACGGCGAGTCGATCCACGGCCGACCTTCGTGCTCAAGCGCCGCGATATCCGCGTCGACCATGATCTTGGCTAACTCCGGCGTATGCACAGATGCCTTCCAGCCCAACTTTTCCTCCGCCTTACTCGCATCCCCAATCAAAGCGTCGACTTCTGTCGGGCGAAGGTAGCGCTCGTCGAATCGCACATGCTTTTCCCAATCAAGTCCAGCATGTTCGAAAGCGACCGAGAGAAAATCACGCACCGAGTACCGGCCACCGGTGGCAAGGCAGTAGTCGTCCGGATCCTCAGCTTGAAGCATTCGCCACATGCCTTCGACGTACTCCGGTGCATAACCCCAGTCACGAATTGCGTCCAGATTGCCCATGTAGAGATTCTTCTCGACCCCTGCTTTGATCCGGGCGACCGCGCGAGTGATCTTTCGCGTGACGAATGTTTCACCACGGCGCGGCGACTCGTGGTTGAACAGGATTCCGTTTACCGCGAAGATCCCGTACGCCTCACGGTAGTTCCTCGTCACCCAGTATGAGTAAACCTTCGCGGCACCATATGGGGACCGCGGATAGAACGGGGTCTCCTCGTTCTGGGGCGGCGGTGTTGCACCGAACATCTCAGAACTCGACGCCTGGTAGAACTTGCAGTCTAAGCCTGTCAATCGGACAGCTTCAAGGAGCCGGATCGAACCGACCCCGGTTGTATTGCCGGTATGCTCGGGCTCGTCAAAGCTGACCCGCACGTGCGACTGCGCGGCAAGGTTGTAGACCTCGTCCGGACGTATCTGCGCTAACAGCGTAACCAGACGTGCACCGTCGCTCAGGTCGCCGTAGTGGAGAAACAGCTTTGCCTCGGGATCGTGCGGGTCTACATAGAGATGGTCGATCCGCGCCGTGTTGAACGTCGACGAGCGACGAATCAAACCGTGGACCTCATATCCCTTCCGCAAAAGGAGCTCTGCCAGGTAGGAGCCGTCCTGACCGGTGATGCCAGTAATTAACGCTCGCTTCATGCTACTTACCCTCAATTCTAACTGACTTCAAAATGCCGAATATAGAATCCGTACGAAAACACTGTCAAGCTTCTAAATTTCACCTGACCTAACGCCGATCCATTACCGCCGACCGAGCGCCAGAATCCTTGGAACCAACTCCTCGCCGGACCTGCCCGAGACCGCATCACGGCACGCGGCTGATTCGCAACTCCGAGCCGCAATAACCGCATCCGCTAAAGCATCCGGATCTCGTGTATCTACGATTAAGCCATTTTCGTAGTTAGTCACGAGTTGATCAGGGTCGGATTCAAACGTGGCGACTACGGGCAAACCTGAGGCACCCGCCTCAACCAGCACGGTAGGTGAACCCTCGTAGTGAGATGTGACGAGCAAAACGGTGTGTCGAGCCATCTCTTCCAAGACACGTGCGCGTGATACTGGCCCAGTAAATGTGCAGTAATCTGAAAGACCACGATCACGAATATCAGATTGCATTTCAGAAAGCATTGACCCACTGCCGATAAACGTCATCCGCACATCCGCGCCGCGCTCAACCAGAGAAGCTAACGTGTGGACCGCTAAAACAGGGTCCTTTTGACTTTCGAAGCGACCCACCCAGCATAACTTAAGGATTCCCGAGGAATTCCCAGGAGCACGCGTATAGACTAGCGACGGATCGTACCACGTCGTCGCTACGACCAAATCGCTACGAATCGCCCTCAACCGATTCGCATCCGACTTGTTGAAGAGGACGACCGCTGATGCCTTTCTCAGCGCTCGGTCCTCAATCCATCGATAAGCGATGGCGAATCGTCTCCACAACGAGTCTGATTCGGCACCCAACAACCCACTTGAATCGTTATGGATAAACTGAACGTACTCAGCCCCACGCAATACCCAAAAAACGAAACCAATCTCGACACGATGCGCATGCGCGCGGACACGCGGGATTCTATTGCGGAACCTAAGCAAACCAAACGTGAGTCGCATCGAGTCTGGCACACGCGCAAGCAACCGATGCGTAGACCGCGCCCTGGACACTGGCAAAAAAGGCACTTGTCTGCCCTCAACCTCGATGACGGTCCAATCCCCGATCCGAGTCGACAAGGAGGATGTAGAGCCAATAATCCCAATTCGCTCAGCGGCAGAGTGCTTGATCAAACCACGAATCACAGTATCGATACCATTCGGCGACACAGTGAGCGGATCAATTTGGTCGACCATCAGCAGATTAATGTCATTGTTCATTCTTCCACCTAATCTCGAACCTTTCCAGCACGTGCCCGAATAGAACGAACTCTATCCATATGAAAACGCCCCCACGCTCTCTCGCGAATCAACGCAACCTCGGCGTGCACAAGAAACCGCACATTTCCGAACAGGTATCTCTTCCACAAACGTCTCGGTTCACAATACAACCGATACAACCATTCGAAACCACTATCCTGGAATGCTTTGGGCGCTTCAGCGACAGTACCTGCACCGAAATCGAAAGCAGCGCCGACACCCACTGAGTCAATCCCAGTAAGGGTTGATATTTGTAACGCCGCAAAATCTTGCTTAGGCGTTCCCATGGCTACCCAAACAATGTCTGGTTGACTCGCATTAATTAACTCCGACGCTCGGCTGAAAAAATTATCATCGAGTGGGCCGAACGGTGGCGCCCAAGTTCCGGAGATCACAAGACCCGGATATCTGTGCTTAAGTCGATCCCCCAAAAGGGCAATTGTCTCTTCAGTTGCGCCGAGGAGAAAGTGTCTCGTCCCAAACTCACGCCCACGGTCGAGGCACTCATAGAAAAAGCTCGGCCCTCGGTGGCGGTCAACAACTAGGTGTGGCGCACCCCTCCTCGATCGCATCATGTACCAGACGACCGGAACACCGTCTGGCAAATTTACACCACCGCTGAGCATCACTCGCCGATAGTCAGGGTCTTTTGTTGCGGACGCAACACTGTATGCATTAGCCAAGCGGATGGCTCGGCCTTTGACTTGCGTATCCCTCGATGACTCTAAGAAATACGACACCGATGTAGCGAAAGGACTCGCAACAAACGGCACGCCGGCGACCGGAAATGTGTCGGACCAAGGGCCGAGAGAAATATTTGACACCCTACGATCCTTTACCATCAAATTCGTCCACTGAATTCGCTGCGGAAGCTGTGCTCACAAGGGTTGCTTTCTCTTAACATGTTTCGCAAGTACTGATCGCACCGACCACCAAAATCCCTCGCCAATCGAATATGCCAAGTCCGCAACGCTATTCGAGAGTATTAGACAGCCGTTTTCTTGACGGATTGCATGGTATCGCAGTGCGCGATCGAACATCGTTCCATGCGAATGCGCCCCTCCGGAAAGAAACTTTGACAAGTTCTGGCTAATTACAGTCGGCTCAAACCGCATCGATAGACGGATTATGAGTTCCTGGTCGGACGAAGTTCCAAATTTCTCACTAAACCCGCACAAGTCTCGCAAGACCTCAAGACTCGCGTACGTCGATTGATGTGGCACGTACTTCATACCCAACTCGACATCCCGGCGATTAAACGGCTCATGTCTATAACACTCGATAGAGTTTCCGAGCCGATCGACATACTCCACACCTCCATACGCCCAGGACCATCTTTCAGAATTCCAGCTATCCACGACTGTCTGGAGCGTATTGGAACCGTAAAACCGGTCGCCACCATTCATGAATACGACTAAATGACCGGACGCCAGCGCGAGGGAACGATTCATCGCGTCATAAATTCCGCTATCAGGCTCACTAAAGAACCTAACTCGAGGGTCTAAAGCATAGTTTTTCGCCCATTCCTGAGTACCATCGACGGAAGCTCCATCCACCACAACGTGCTCGTAGTTCGCATAGGTTTGCTCGCTGACACTTTGACACGTTGTAACTAAGCCACCGATGTTATTCCAAACTACGGTCACAATGCTTATCTTTAGCGGTTCCTGAATTCTCGGCATCGGTATATTCCTACGCAGACTCAAACCGAACCACCGACTCTAATACAGCAATCAGCGCGGAACCGCTAGACTCCCGACTAAACCGTTTCAGCCACGCCCCTGCACCCACAATTTCTATTTCTGCCGCAGATCGGACAGCATCGGCATAAGACTTGGCACTTCTAAATGGCGCAAACTCGCCAGTTATACCCGGAACTAGTGCGTCTGCAGAGCCCAGTGCTTGGGACGAAACAACCGCAGGCACACTGACGGCGGCTGCCTCAAGCAGGACATTGCCAAATCCCTCAGCACGCGAGGGAAGAAGCACCACAGAACATGGTGGGAGGTGGCGATACCAGTCCTCGATCCAACCGTGAACAATGGCGTTTACCCCGCTCGACGCGGCGTCCTGAAGAATCTGAGAACGCAGAGGGCCGTCGCCGAAATAGTGAACGGTTACTTCATGGTCTTCTAGCTGAAGGATTTCAGCAACTCTGAGAGCAATAGCCGGTTCTTTTTGATCTACGAGACGACCCGGTAGGACGATGTTAATGAGACGCGCTCTGTGTTCGCGGTCAGCAGTTCTGCTCGATACAGCCGCGTTTGTATCGTAGGCGTCCTCGGACTCGATCTTTGCGATTGCCGGGTTGGGCACGACTACAATCTTCGACGGATCGATTTTATAGAGAGCGCCAGCTTCTGCTGCTACCGGGTGAGATATGGCCACAAATGCGTCACAAAGCGGATACAGCCATTTCGACAGTATCCGGGTAGTCCGCACCTTCCTGCCATGCACTTCTGGGTACGGAACTTCCACATTACGACCACTGATTACGACCTTGATATCGTTTCCAGCGAATCGAGTTGCCAGAATTGCCATTAGATTGTAATACGGCAAAAGTGAAACGACTACATCAATTTTTCCTAGGCGAAGGTGTTCCCGCAGCGATCTTGTATGTGCCATAAGGCCACTTCCAGTCAGATGCACCACGTCAACTCCGGGAATGGTCCCATCAGAATCCTTCGGGTGCGTCACAGCGAGAGAGACGGTGTGACCACTTTGCGCCAACCAGGCGGCCCACTCTCGTGCAACAAATTCGGCCCCCCCGCCACTTAGGCTCGGTATAGCAATGCAAATACGTAGAGCTTTACTCGTCATTATTTTCTCGCAGCTCGTGAGTTGTTCGGATGAATACTCTCGGATCCAGTACTGGCAATAACCTTTGCGGGCACACCGGCGACTGTCACGTTGGCAGGAACGTCTCTGTTGACGACCGCATTGGCGCCGACAGCTACGTTATCGCCGATAACTATCGGTCCGTATATCACCGCACCGGGTCCGATATAGACATTGTCACCGATACGCGGTGCACCATCCTTGTTGCTTCCAATATTTGTCCCTGAATGCAAGCGGCAGTTGCGCCCAACAACCGCGTTCGAATTGACGACCACACTTCCTATGTGAGCGACGGCAAGTCCAGGTCCGAACACTCCCGGCGGAATCGATATTCCAGTAAGAAGGCTGCTTCGAAAGAGAGCCAGACGTCGGACTGCCCATACCATCCGAGATATCAATGATTTCCTGTTCGACCAGTATTCAACACTTCGAAGCGTTCGCTGAAACCGAATCTCCGGTCTGGTCACGCGATATATGGGTCGCCAGCGTTCAACGCCATGCGCTTCGAGATCGAGCCTATTGTATTCCGCGAGAACGGAGCGACTATCGATGGCCGTCTTGAGTTTCTTTCCACTAGATTCCATCGGGCTTCCTCATTCTCATCCGCGCGAAAACAATACATGGGATCACTTGAATTACGATGCTGGAAATAGAGGTTGATATTATCGGCCCTGCAACGCCAATTTGTTTCGCAAGGAGAACGCCCGACGGTAGGGCGATAACAGCCATTAGCGCGGCAGACATCGCCTGAAACCTCAACCCGACAGTATCCGTCAAATACATTCCTGCCGGCATATGAATGCCCTGCACAACGAGTAGAAGCGCAAACGCGACAAATATTTCACGTGAAGCAATGACCGATCCACTGGTTGCGATGCTTGAGATTAGTGGACCTATCGAGACGAGGCCTACCGCTCCCAATGCTGCTATTGCTGTGCTGGCGAAGAGCGATCGACTGAATAGAACTGGAAGCTGTTCCGCTCCGCGGTTGGCGGCGAAATCTCCCCACAGCGAACGTCCCCCAAGTTGCACGACGGAGAGCGCGGGCAAATAGACAAGGGCTGCCGCGGAATACGTCGCGACGTCGGTCAGTTCAGTTGTCCACGCAAGTATCAATCGGTCTGCCTGAAATGTAACCGGAAGCGCAAGTGAAATCGCAAGCATGGGCAGTGCAGTGGACCAAATCTGGACTCGACGATTTGCTGACAACGCCCGCGAACGCACAAATGCGTTTCTCGCGTCTCGAACACGCGGGTCCCTGGATCCGCGCACGAGGCAGATCCAGCTTGTGATGACGATACCAACCAGCGCAGCAGGCAATGATAGCGCGTACGAGGCACCGGATTCGGAAAGAATCAGTATGAATACCAGAGTTACAACAGAAGTCATCCCCTGGATAGCCACTGCCTCGCCATTCCGGCGTAATCCCAGTAATAGTCGAGCACCAAGAGATCCGGGGATTGATAAACAGTAGATCGTTACTGCGGCCGTCACTCCCCATCCCGTCGCCGCAGCGGCGGGCAGGTTCAGTAATCTCGACCATCCTGGGCCAAGTTGGACGAGAATCGCGGCGGCGGATCCAATGCCAGCCACAGACCAAAGAACTCGTCGACATTTCCGCAGTATTAGGGAGAATTCGATGCTCGCAGCGGGGAGTCTTGCGGCAGAATTCGTGACTGCAGCACCTATTCCTAGATCCGACAGCGGAAGAAGGAACGGCAACGACACCACAAGCGTAAATATCGCGTACTCCTCGACACTGTAGTGCGCATTAAAGACTCGTGTCGTAAGGATTGCTGCAAATCCGCTTACCGGGAGTACGAGAAATCGCACGCCAGCCGATTTTACGAGCCGCCGTAAGGCGCCGTCGATGTTCGATTGGCCAGGATGTGCCGGCTTTGAGTCCGGCACATGTTGATTCAGCATCCTGCGGCTGCCATGCGTGTGTTCCCGAAACCATAGAGCCGTGCCAGCATCGGGCGTACCAAGGGGTTTCTAAAACGCATTCGCAACCCGCATCCGGCCACTCCGATATGGATCATGCGCATGACTTGCATTTCAGTATGCTCCGTCACCCGCTGCCACCGCCCTCAACGTTTTGCCAATGATGAGCAAATCGCCCATCATCGACCAGTTCTCCACATACGAAAGATCGAGCCGCACAGTCTCTTCCCACGACAGGTCCGATCGCCCGCTCACCTGCCACAATCCCGTGACGCCGGGCTTCACGAGCAGCCGGCGGCGCACGGTGCCGTCGTACGCCTCCACCTCACGGCGCAGCGGCGGCCTGGGGCCTACCACGCTCATCTCACGCCGCAGGACATTGATGAACTGGGGCAGTTCGTCGATGCTGAACTTGCGCATAAACCGGCCGACCTTTGTCACACGTGGGTCTTCCCGCATCTTGAACAGCACGCCGGCGCCGTCATTTGCCTTCATCAGAGAGGCGACCTGCTTGTCAGCGTCCACCACCATGCTGCGGAACTTGAGCATCGGGAACGGCTTACCGTCCAGGCCCATCCGCTCCGACTTGTAGAAGACAGGTCCTTTACTGGTCAGCTTGATCGCAATTGCGACCGCCAACAGAACCGGGCTGATCAGAATCAACGCGAGTGTCGCGAACACGAAGTCGAAGGACAGCTTCGAGAACCGCTGCGCACCGTGGTACTGCGGCTTCTCAACATGGATCAGGGGAAGGCCGGCAACGGGCCGCATCGAGAGTCGGGGACCCGAGACGTCCATCATCCCCGGAGCAACGACGAGATCGACGTGGTGCGGTTCCAGCGCCCATGCCAGGTCACGCATACCGTCATGACCGAGGTGCTCGGTGGCCGTGACCGCGACGGTGTCTGCCTGGCAGAACTCCAGCGACTCCACCACATCCTGCTCGTCTCCGAGGACTGGGATTTCGCGCCCGTTCACGATGATCTTGTCCGCATATTTGCCGGTGTGCCCTGGTATGCACACGCCGACAACTTGGTAGCCGTCAGCAGTGCCGCGGGCGAACGATTCGGCGAGATTTCGCACCGAGCGCTCCCCGCCGACCACCAGGACGGAGGTCTGAAACTCACCCCGCGAACGCTTCCGCGCTACCACCTTGCGCCACACCCAGCGGTTCACCATCAGGGCAATCAAGCCCACCGGGAACGCGATGGCCAGGTAGAGGCGTGCCAAGTCGAGCCTGAAAAGTAGAGCAAGGATCGCGATGAATCCAAAGAGACGCACTGTCGATACGAAGATCCGGCGGTACTCGTCGGGACCACTGCCGATTACCCGGATAGTGCGGGTTCGGAAGATGACCAACGTCACCAGCCACGCGACCACCAGCAGGGCCGACACCAGCGTGTAGCTCAGATTGTGGATGGCTTGGCCAGTCGTCAGAACACCACTGTCGCCGAAGCGAATCCACTGGGCCAACGCGACAGCAGCGATCACCACCAGGGTGTCGGAGATCAACAGACGCCGGATGTACGCCGCCTGCCACTCTCGACGACTCCCGAGTCGTCCTGTCTCCGAAGAGACCGTTGTCGCGCCCGGCACACCCGATGCGGGGCCGAGCGGAACATCGAATGCGGTCACATTCGTTGCCTTCCACCTGAGAACCAATAAGCCGGCAAGCGTTGCTGTCTTCCGACTGTTGGCGGTGAATGACGACCGCCCCCCTGTATTGCTGCCGACATGATGATCGCACCTTCAACCAACTTCGTTACAACCGGAGTGATGAGCGTCACAACCGCGAGATCCGAACGGCGAGAACAGGTTCCTGTGCAGGTCACGGCGCTGTACACCGATTGAATGACACTGCCTACACCACACCTGGCACCGCGAATAGGGCCTAAGGTCCTGGCGTATCGAAAAAAGTTCCGGTATTTTGCGCGAACTCTACTCGAGAGTCAGATCAGGTTGGTGCCTGCGTGCTGTGCTCACGCAGCTCCGCGCCCCGAACCGGCGTACACCCATGCGGCGCTCCGCGGCATGCCAAAGGGCGCGATACCGCTGGCACTTCTGTCATTTGCGTGAATGATCCTGCGGGACCACCGCATAGGCGACCGACTGGCCGCTCTACGATCGGGCGTCGAACCATCACGATCAAAGGGAGAGTGTTCATGTGGATAGAGACAGCATTTGGAATACCCCCTGGGGAATGCTTTTTTCGTTCGGCTCGAAACTGGTGCACGCACTGAATTTCGGAAGCGTCAATGCCTAGCTGAGAAACTCCCGCCCTCCGCCGGGGAGGGCGGGCGCAGCAAGAATCGTTTAACGGGGATGGGTCTTCCTTCCGGTTGCTCCATTAGGACTATCCGTCGCGCTGTGACCGAATTCCAGATGGACCGCGTGCGTCAGTGGCACGATTGACGCCGTGACCAGTCGCCCGCTCGAAGACGCAACCCACCGCGGCCGCTGGCGCCGCCTGCGTGCCGCGTGGCGGAGGAAGCTCGATAAGAGTGAGCAGTCGGCGGTGGTGTCGTGGGGTGCGTTCACGCTGACATTCGCGGGGGTGCGGGCGTTGACTCACTGGATCAGGCGTGGGCACGGGCCCGCCGGCGGTGGGTTGAGTCTCCACGGCCGTCATTTCCACCATTACAACCTCGGCATCGCGGCGCTGGCTGGAGTCGGGGCGGTGGCGGTACGTGGCTCCGAGAAGCAACGTCGCCATCCGACCGTGCCCATCTCGTACGGCGTCGGCACCGCGCTCATCGTCGACGAGTTGGCGTTGCTGCTGGACTTGCAAGACGTCTACTGGGCGAAGGAGGGGCGGACCAGCGTCGACGCCGCGGTGATCATCATCGGGCTCGGCGGACTGATGACCGCAGGTTTCGAATTCTGGCCGGCGGCCCAACGCGCGCTCACGGAGCCGACGTACGCGGAAACGCACCGTGCAACCGGGCCGTCCCCCACGGCTCGATGTCGTAGACGGGGATGCAGTCCAGGCCTCGGGCGCGCACGCGCTCCACGACCGCCGCATCCGCCGACGCACCGGTCCCGTCGGCGACGGCCTCGGTGACGATCGCGCACAGCACGTCACCCTGGAGTTCGCGTACGGGTTTCAGTCCCTGCTCCACCGTCCAGTGCCGCACGGCGGCCCAGTGCGTCACCTCGGTGACGGTGGACGGGTTACCGATGAACAGCACGCTGCGCGTGACATTCCGCCCGCCCGCGACAGCCGACGGCTGCACCTGAATCTCCGCCTCGGTGCACCACTCGGACGCCACCTCGGCCAACGTGGTGCTCGCAATCGTCGACATCTACCTCGTCCTGTTCCTGCGTCCGACTCGCATGAGAGTCATCCTGTCGCGTATCGGGCGTCGCGACTGTCCCCCGATCGGGCCTTGAATGGGATGATTTCGACTGTCCCCCGATCAGGCCACAGCGCCTGGGTGCGGGGTGGAACGAGACGTCGTATCATCACAAATCTGATCGACCGTCTCGACGGAACCGATTGAGCGACATCGACATAACGGACAAACCGGGCATTTCCATTCAGGGGATGCCGCGGTCAGCCGATTGCCCACCCCAAGAAACACGCGACAACCGAACACTTTGCCTTCCGATTACTTACTTTTGAAAACTATGAAAACCCGAGAGGTGAAATCCCTTGGTCTCCCACACGAAGGAACCTTCCGCGCCAGTCGGTGACGACAACCGGACACTCGATGAACTCGGCCCGCACTACAAGTGGATTGCGTTGTCGAACACCACCCTCGGCATGCTGGTGGCGACGATCAACTCGTCGATCGTGCTGATCGCGCTCCCCGACATCTTCAAGGGCATCCACCTCAACCCACTCGAACCCGGCAACACGAGCTACCTGCTGTGGATGATGATGGGCTTCCTCGTCGTCACCGCAGTCCTGGTCGTGAGTTTCGGACGGCTCGGCGACATGTTCGGTCGCGCCCGGATGTACAACATGGGCTTCGCGGTGTTCACGATCGCCTCGATCTTCCTGGCGGTGACGTGGTTCGACGGGACCGAGGCGGCACTGTGGCTCATCGGATGGCGCGTCGTCCAGGGCGTGGGCGGAGCGTTCCTGATGGCGAACTCGTCGGCGATCCTCACCGACGCCTTCCCCGCCGATCAGCGTGGACTGGCGCTCGGGATCAACGGTGTCGCCGCGATCGCCGGATCCTTCCTCGGCCTGCTCATCGGCGGCATCCTCGCGCCGATCCACTGGAATCTGATCTTCCTCGTGTCGGTTCCCTTCGGCGTGGTCGGCACGATCTGGGCCTATCTCAAACTCCGCGACACCGGCGTCCGCCGGCATGCCGACATCGACTGGTGGGGCAACATCACGTTCGCCGTCGGATTGATCGCCGTGCTGGTCGGCATCACCTACGGCATCCAGCCGTACGGCTCGTCCTCGATGGGCTGGGGCAGCCCGCTGGTGCTCTGGTGCCTCGTCGGCGGCCTCGCCGTCCTCGCGGTCTTCTGCGTCATCGAGACCAGGGTCGCGAATCCCCTCTTCAATCTGCATCTGTTCCAGATCAAGTCGTTCACCTGGGGCAACATCGCCAACCTGGTGGCATCACTCGGCCGCGGCGGTCTGCAGTTCATCCTGATCATCTGGCTCCAGGGCATCTGGCTGCCGCAGCACGGCTACGACTACAGCCGCACCCCACTGTGGGCGGGCATCTACATGCTGCCGATGACCATCGGATTCCTGCTGTCGGCACCGGTATCCGGGGTCATCTCCGACCGGTTCGGCACCAAGTGGTTCACCAGCACCGGCATGTTCATCACCGCGGGCACGTTCGGACTGCTGATCGCCCTGCCGGTCGACTTCGACTACTGGGCCTTCGCCGTGACGCTGCTGATCAACGGCATCGGAATGGGGATGTTCTCCGCGCCGAACCGGGCGGAGGTGATGAACAGCCTTCCCGCCGACGCGCGCGGCGTCGGCGCGGGCATGATGACGACGTTCCAGAACGCGGCGATGGTGCTGTCGATCGGATTCTTCTTCAGTCTGATGATCGCCGGCCTCAGCTCCCACCTTCCGGCCGCGATGAGCGACGGACTGATGGCGAACGGGGTATCCGCGGCGCAGGCCAACCAGATCGCGAATCTCCCCGCCGTGGCCGTGCTGTTCGCGGCGTTCCTCGGCGTCAACCCGATCCAGGAACTGCTCGGACCCCAACTGTCCTCGCTCACCGAGCAGCAACAGGCGCACCTCACCGGCCTGGACTTCTTCCCCCAGCTGATTTCCGGCCCGTTCGCCGACGGCCTCGCCATGGCGTTCGCTTTCGCGATCGTCGCGTGCGTGATCGGCGGAATCGCCTCGCTGCTCACCGGCCCGCAGAAGAAGGCGACGGCGGACGAGCCGCACGAGTCGGTCGGCGCGGAACTCGCCGGAATCGCCGGCGAGGCCGGAATCGGCCCGAGCGAACTCGTCCACGACCGGACGAACTGACCAGACCCTGGACGTGGATTCACCGAACCTCACATGGCCGCCGAATCGGGTGCCGAACAACACCCTCCGATTGCCACCAGGTTGTGGAAGGTCCCGTTGAAGACCTTCCACAACCTTGGGCTCAACGCCTACTGCGCGAGCATGCCCGCGTCGACCAGATGCTCCGATCCGGTGATGTAGGAGGATTCGTCCGACGCGAGGAACAGAACGAGGTTGGACACCTCCTGCGGATCTGCGATGCGACCGAGGGGAATCTGAGCCAAGGCGTCGCCGCCCTCTTCGTTGGTGGCCTCCACCATCATCGGAGTCTGGATGAACCCCGGGTGCACGGAATTGACGCGAATGTTCTTGGGTCCGTATTCGACGGCTGTCGCTTTCGTCATGCCGCGGACTGCGAACTTGCTTGCGACGTACGCCAAACTGGGGAACCCGTAGTTCGCGGCCATGCCGGCGATCGACGAGATGTTGACGATGGAGCCGATACCGGCTCGTTCCATGGAGGGCAGAACGGCTTTCATCCCGAAGAACACACCGTCCTGGTTGATACTGCACACCTTCCGGTAGTCGTCCTCGGTAAGCTCTGCCGTCGTGGCCAGCGGGCCGAGAACCCCTGCATTGTTCACCAGCACATTGATCTCGCCGAACGCCTTCACACTCTGTTCGACGGCATTTGTCCATGAATCGAGTTGCGTGACGTCGTGATGCACGAATAGTGCATCCGAACCCAATTCCTTGGCGAGCAACTCCCCTGCATGGTCCGTCACATCCGCCAGTACGACCTTCGCCCCGTGCGCGACGAATGCCTTCGCGTGCGACTCGCCCATGCCCCGAGATGCGCCGGTGATGAGGGCCACTTTGCCCTCCAACCGCTTTGTCATTTCTGTCCCTTCGTTCGATCCGAGTACTACGACGTCACCGACACAGGAAGCGAGATCTTGGGAGCCACTTCTTTCTGGATCGTGGCCAGCGAATTGAACCAGGGCGCGGGATCGTCGTAGTAGTCGTGCGATTCGACCTGCAGGGTGCCCCAACCGCCGCTGGCCTCGAACAGAGTATTGATCTTGTCCACCACGGTGTCCGGTGAGCCCACACAGAACACGTTGTCGACGACCCACTCGAGGTCGACGTCGGCCCTGTCCGCGCCGGCGTCCTTGATGAATCCATCCATCATCCCGAACCGCCACCAGATGGGAATGAGGTAGCGCTCGAAGCAGTATCCGATAGGCCCCTCCATCACGAGCCGCTTCGCCTCTTTGTCCGTGTCGGCGACGAACACTGTCTGGGACACGTGATAGCGCGCGCGATCCGCGACGTGCCCATTGGCCTCCGCAGCCGTAGAGTAGGTCTCCCAGTGCGTCTTCAGAGCGTCCAGACCGGAGAAGATCGACATCGGTCGGAATCCGCGCTCGCCCGCAAACTTCATCGACGGCGACTTGGCACTGAATCCGGTCACCGCGATCTCCGGTGCACCACCCCACGGGCTGAGGTCCGCGAGCATGTGCTGGTCGTCGCCCTCTTCGCCGTGCAACTCTTCGGGGTAGCCCGCATTCCAAAACCGTCCCTCGTAGAAGAACGGTTCACGCTTCCAGATCCTCTCCATGATCTCGAGCGATTCGCGGACCATCTCGTTGGTGAATTGCGTGTCTTCACCGTTCTTGATGCCGTGGATGTACGTGGACTGCGGGTACGCACCCGCACCGACGCCGAGGAAATACCGACCCTCGAGGATCTGCGAGAGCCAGCCGACCATGATCGCGAGCTTCGCCGGATTGTGATGGGGAAGGATGTGAGCCATCGGCGCGAACTTGATCCGCTCGGTCTGGCGTGCGGCTGCTGCGATGATCAGCTCCGGGTTGGGGATGTTCTCCCAACGCTGTGAAGCGTGTTCGGAGAACATGATCGAGTCGAAGCCGATCTTGTCGGCCTCGACGGCCTGCTGCACGCACCAGTCGAAGGTCTGGCGCGCGGTCCGCTCAGGGCGCATGTACGGGTGGACGATGAGTCCGGTTTCCATTGCCATCGTGAACTGCCTTTCAACTAACTTGTGGTCGATTACCCAGTGGCGGTACGAAACCCCTTGTCAGGCATAGAAGATGTCGTATGCGTGCTGGGTATCCATGTACTCCTTGACGGACAGGATCTTGCCGTCGCGAAACTCGAACAGGAAGTGGTACGCGTTCTGATAGACCTTGCCGTTCTTCAACTTCGCGTACGACGTCGCCTCGACAGCCACCTTGTCGCCTTGCGCGATTGCCGAAGTCGGGGTGATTTCGAGCGCGCCGTTCTCGTACACGGAGGTGACCCCGCCGAGCAACGCGCCGAGACCTTCCTTGTCATAGCTGCCCGACATCCCGTCGATCCGTCCCGAGACCCAGTAGGTCGCCTCGGGATGGAGAGTGTCGAGAATCTGTTCCACGTCGCCCGTGGAGAAGACCTTTGCGAAGTTGTTCGCCAAGTCGATGTTCTGTTCCGGCGTAGTCATGGATGCTCCGTTTCTTTCCTCTATGACCTGGATCACTGTCCGCCGGCGGCGCTCGAGGCGAAACCGTAGTAATACTCGATTCCCCACCCCTCCCGAATCTGCCGGCATCCGACCAGCTCAGAGCCGATAGGCACGCCGCGGCACGCCGCTGCAATCGGTCAATACGCGTGTTGTCAGAACTTGACCACGCGGTCAGGGCGCGACATGATCAAACAGTGACACCGCTCACAGATGCCCGCGTGCAACAGAGAGGACACCGTGAACGCTGACGAGTGGCGCGAGATAGTCGAGCTTCGACAATCCGGTGAATCGATCTCGGGCATCGCGACGCGATTGAAGATCTCGCGCAACACGGTGCGCCGCGCCCTCGAATTCGAGGCACCACCCCAGGACCACCGGCCACGGTCCGGATCGTCGGCCGATGCCCTCCGACCCCGGATCGCCGCGGCGCTCGACGCAGACCCCGACGTCACGGTGGCCCAGCTGCATCGGGAACTGGAATGGAGCGGATCGCGGAATACTCTGGCGAGCGCGGTCCGCCGCATCAAGGAGGAGCGTTCGCCGCGAACGTCCGGCACGCGCACGTCGAGCACCCGCATGTCCAGTGCAACCGATATTCCACTCTTCTCGACGAGTTTCGTCGGCCGCAGCGAAGAACTCCACAGAATCCGGGTGCTGCTCGGCGACAGCCGCCTCGTCACCGTCACCGGCCCCGGTGGCATCGGCAAGACCCGACTCGCAGCAGAGGCCGCAACCGCGTACCGGCGGGCATTTGCCGATGGAATCCGCTTCGTGGAGCTGGCGTCACTGCGAAGCGAAACCCTGCTCCCCCAGACCATTCTGGACGTCCTGGGGTTCGACGAGCGGGACGCACCGGAACGAAGTGCAACCGAATCGCTCCTCGAATCGCTCCGCGACAAGCACCTGTTGCTGGTGCTGGACAATTGCGAGCATCTCGTCAGCGCATGCGCCGAATTGGTCGCGCTGATTCTACGAAACACCGAACACGTGAAGATCCTGGTCACGAGTCGTGAAGTGCTGTCGATTCCGGACGAGCACGTGCACGTCCTCGAGCCGCTGTCCACGACAGACCACCGCGACCCGGACATGCCCGGTGCCGCCATCGAGTTGTTCGAGAACCGCGCATCGGCGGCACTGTCCGGATTCTCGATCACGGATTCGAGCCGGGACGCTGTGCGCCGGGTGTGCACGCAGCTGGATGGCATGCCGCTGGCCATCGAACTGGCGTGTGCGCGTTTGACCGCGCTGTCCGTAGACGATCTCGCAGAACGTCTCGACGACCGGCTGGCGTTGTTGACGACGGGTAATCGTGGCGGGCCGAGCAGACATCGAAGCCTGCATGCGACGGTCGAGTGGAGCTACGACCTCTGCACTACTCAGGAGCAGGTGCTGTGGGCGAGATTGTCCATCTTCTCCGAAGGCTTCGATCTCGCCATGGCCGAGAGCATCTGCGCTGGAGCCCCTGTCGACGCCGCGAGCATTCTGGATACCATCACCGGTCTGATCGGGAAGTCGGTCTTGCAACGCACCACCGGCGAAGGACATGTCCGGTTCAAGATGCTCGAAACGATCCGGCACTTCGGTGCGAGCAAACTGTCCGACAACGAGAAGGCCGAGCTACGGGTGGCACACCTCCGTTGGTGCGCCGAGCTGGTACGTACCGCCCGCCGGTCATGGACCGGGGCCGAGCAGGAGAGTGCGAGCAACCGGCTTCGGGAGAACCGCGCCAACCTGCGGTCCGCACTGCAGACGGCGCTGACGGGCCAGAACCACGAGACGCTGCACCTTGCCTCTGGCCTCGTCGCGACGTGGTTTCTGTGGTCGTCGGCCTTTTCGGTACGAGAACACCGCATGTGGGTGACAGAGTTCCTCGCGCTCTCCGACCTGGCCGAAGACGTCGTACCCCAGCTCTACGCCACCCTGGGCGTGCTGCAGACGATGCAGGGTGACCGGGTCGAGGCAGTTCGGACACTCGACACTGCCGCGCACGGCGCACGCGAACTCGGCGACGATGCGACCCTCGCGTTCGCCCTGCAGACGCAAGGCCTCAACACCTACCTCGGCGGTGATTTCGAGGCCGGCGAACACAACCTGTCGGAGGCGTTGGCACTGTACGAGCGCCTGCCCGGCATCACCGATCTCATGTGGACCGCCCACATCGAGATGGGAATGCTGTGCAGCTCGAACGGAGAGAGCGACCGCGCTGCCGAACATTTCGAGTTCGTTCACACCCAGGCATCGGCCACGGGAGAGAAATGGATGTTGTCGTATGCCGTGTACGGACTGGGCTTGGTAGCGCTGATGCGCGGCCGTCACGACGAGGCGATCACCCTTGCGATCGACGCCCTCGCACTCAAACGCGCCTTCGACGACACGGTCGGAGCCACACTGGTCACAGACCTTCTCGCGTGGGCCGAAGCCGCGGCCGGTTCCGGCGAACGTGCAGCCGTACTTCTCGGCGCAGCGTCGTCCATGTGGGATTCGTTCGGCATGCAATTATACGGATCCCGGCACTGGGTCCAACGACGAGCAGTGTACGAATCGCGCGCGCGGACTTCGCTCGGCGACACGGCCTACTCCGCATCCCATCGTCGCGGCTCCACGTTGTCGATGGCCGAACTCATCGCTTACGCCCTGGACGAGGAGTTCTCCGATAGGCCCGTGCCGTCGTCGTACCCGGCAGTCGGGCTCTCCCCTCGCGAGTTGGACATTGCACAGTGCGTTGCGGACGGGCTCACCAACAAGGAGATCGCGGATCGGCTGGTCCTGTCGGTCAGAACGGTCGAGGGGCACGTCGCACACGTGCTCCGAAAGCTGGGTGTCCCCCGCCGCCACCAGGTGGCTGCCGCGCTTGCAAATCCTTCATCCCGCAGGGTGTAGAGCGTCGAGGCCCGTTTTCAATGTCTACGTTGATGTTGACACGGCGCGCACAATTTGCGACGCTCGTCACAGTGCAGACGTCAGTCGTCCATATCGAAGCGAGGTTCCCCACAATGGATGGTCCAACAACCCGCGTGCAACGAGCGCTCTCGGACATGAGCGCCGGACGTCCAGTCGTGCTGACCGGCAACTCCCCCACCAGCGACGCCCACATCCTGATCCCGGCCGAGAAGGCAACCGTGGAATCGATCGCATTTCTTGTTCGCCACGGTTCGGGGCTGGTCTGCGCCGCCATGGTCGGCTCGGACTGCGACCGCCTCGGGCTCCCGAACATGGTCGGCGCGGACAGAGATCATGCCGGAACGGAGTTCACGGTCAGCATCGATGCAATCGGACCGGGCACCGGCATTTCGGCGTCCGACAGGGCGGACACACTGCGCCTACTCGCCGACTCGGCGAGCACCCCCGACGCGTTCACCCGGCCCGGGCACGTGCTTCCGGCACGGTCCGTACCCGGCGGAGTGCTCGAGTTCCGCGGACCAGCGGAAGCTGCCGTGGATCTCATGTCCGTGGCAGGTTTGCATCGGACCTGCGCCTACAGCGCCCTCGTCTCCGAGCTCGATCCGACAGCTATCGCCGACTCCGCTGAAGCCGAAACATTCGCTCGTGCACACGAACTCGGATACTTGTCTATCGATGACGTCGCGACGTATCGGCGAATGGCCGAACCGCACATGCTGACGCAGTTCACCTTCGAGCGCGACAGCGTCCACGGCCCGGTTCGCTGCGTCGGCTACCGCAGTGACGTCACGGACTCGGAATATCTCACCTACTCCATCGGACCGGCCGTCGCCGGCACAACCCCGCTCGTCTGCTTCCAGCAAGAGAGCGATCCCGCACCGCATCTGCGTCAGGACGGCCCGATCGGAGTGGCACTGGCGCAGGTGGCCGAACACGGCTACGGAGCCGTGGTGGTGGCGAGATACGCCCCGAACAACTACATCTCGGCCGACACGCACGGCGACCTCGCCGAGGTGGTGCGCGAGTGCGGCTACCACTCCCCCTCGCTGAGCAATTTTCCACCCGAGTCGCGGACGATGATGTGGCACATCGGATTGAGCATCAGCGCCGGAGGCTCTGCGTCGCTCGCGCGCGGTAACGCTCCGGCGCCGTTCGGATTCGAGAATCCTTCCATCGTCGGCACGGTCGTTCACGGCGATCAACGCGGACGAGAGCTTGGCTTCCGAACTGCGAATCTGGAGCTGGAAGATTCGAATTCGGTCGCGGACGGTGTGTGGGCAGGCCGGTGCACACTCCCCGACGGCTCGACCGCGATCGCTGCGATATCGATAGGCCGGCGCCCGACGTTCTACGGCAGGTCCGGAGTTCGACTGCTCGAGGCACACTTGCTTGACTTCGATGGTGATCTTTACGACGCAACTCTCGAGGTGAGCCTCCACCAGTGGATGCGCGGACAGGTGACCTTTGCGTCGAAGGAGGAACTGGTCGCCGCCCTCGCCGCCGACGTGGTGCGGACACGATCGCTGATCGCCGGCTGAACGATACGGATCGGCCCCGATACGAAAGTTCGTATCGGGGCCGATCCTGTGCAAAGAGAAATGTCAGCCGACACCGTGGTGCTCAGGAGCAGCTGCCGCGATATCGAGAACTTCGCGGATGCTGCGGGCGCCTGCTCCGAGGTCGAGGGCGTTCTTCAGGTGTAACAGGAACCCGGGCTTGTATCGGTGGGTGGGAGTGGAATCGGCAGCGAGAGAGATCAATTCCTTGGTCACGGCCCGTAATGCCCGATTCTTCCACGGCACCGCGCAGTAGTCGAAGAACGCGACGAACGTTTCTGGTGACATCCGCAGCAGTGCATCGAAGAATCCCGGAAGCTCGTCCTCCATCCGCTGCCAGTAGGGATCGGTACCGATGTGGCGGTCCCACAAGTCCTGCTGCGAAGCATCGAGCGGTTCGGCCTCGCCACCGCCTCTGCGCAGAACGGCACTCGACAACTGCCTGGACGCCTCGAACAGCGTGTGCACACCGAGGCCCGAGACCACCGTCAAAGCCTCCTGGATCTGCGTGGCGTCGAGACCCAGATCGAGCGCCTCCTCGATATGGCGGCCGGTACCCGCCACATCCATCGTCGTGGCCGCCGAACACACCGCGATGTGGGTGAGCACACGCGTCTGCTCATCGAGGGCTGGACCCTCGTCCACGTCTTTCAAAATCCCTTCGGCCAACACACGAAGATCTCCGATGTCGAACTCGACTGTCATGGAGGTCATCCGGCTGCACTCAGCGAGCTGGCCAGCGTCGCCAGTTGCGCTTTGAGTCCGCGCTTGTTGATCTTCGTCGCCGACATCGGCCACTCGCCGGGCTCGACGAAGAACACTGCGCGCGGGACCTTGTACCGGCCGATCTTGCCGTCACAGAATTCGATCAGTTCCGCTTCTGTCAGCTGATGTCCTTCTCGGACCTCGACGAACGCCACCGGCACTTCGTCGAGCCGGTCGTCCGGGCGGCCGATGACGGCGGCCGTCAACACAGCAGGATGCTCACAAAGGAAGGACTCGACTTCGATGGCCGCGACGTTCTCACCACCGACCTTGAGCATGTCCTTGAGCCGCCCGTGGAACACCAGGCACCCCGACTCGGTACGGCTGTAGAGGTCGCCGGTCCGCAACCAGCCATCGGAATCGATCGTCTCGGCGGTCTTTGCGGGATCCTTGTAGTACCCATCGGTCACGCAGTAACCGCGAATCAAGATCTCACCGGGAACTCCGGCCGGCTGCTCCGCACCACTGAACGGATCGACGATTCGAATCTCGACGCCGGGTACGGCCTTTCCTTGCGCACCGCTTCGATCCTCGAACGACTCGTCCGGCTCGCTGAGGGCATAGATGCCGGTCGTTTCCGTCATTCCGCATGCAGCCATGAGCTCGGCGGCCGGGAACAGATTCTGAACCTCTTCGATGAGGACGCGGGGACCGATCAGGAACAGGTACCGAATCGAGTCGAACTCCGCTGCGTCGAAGTTCGGGTGCGCCATCATCATCTGCATCGGTGCGGGGAACCAGGGCCAGACGCAGGTGGGCCGTTCGGCCCTGATCAGCTCGATGGCGCGGCCAGGTTCGAAGAACGTGTCGGTCAGGAACGTTCCCCCGGCACCGATTGCGCCGATGAGGGGGGCCAGCGCAGCGATGTGGAACAGCGGTCCGCCGGCCCAGCTGATGTGGCGCTCTCCTGCCGAGAGGCGGCCGGTCGCGCGCTCCACCGGGCCACGCGTCATCGATTCGTGGGTGAGCAGGCATCCACGGGGGTTGGCGGTGGTCCCCGACGTGTACAGGATTGCGGCGATGTCCCTCGTCCGCACCCGGCGGCGATGACGATGCACGAGAGTCGCGTCGACGGTCTCTGCTGCCGCATCCAGGGCCGCCCTGGGCGTGAAACCGGGCCGTTCGGTTCCTTTCAGCAATACGGCTCGACGCAGCCGCGGTGCTTCGGGAAGATCGAGATCACCCGAGGCCGCCGCGGCCAAGGAGGGTAGCGCTTCGTGCAGCACCTGCACGAAGTCCACGTAGTCGTCGGGACCGGACACCGTCAGCAACGCGGTGATGTCCGCGTTCTCGATGATGTAGCCGAGCTCCTTCGCTTTGTGCCGCGCGTTGAGCGGTACGACTACCGCCCCGATCAAGGCCGATCCGAAGAGCCCCTCGACGAACTCGATACCGTTCGGCGCCAGGAGCGCGACGTGATCACCGGACCCGACGCCCATGGCCAATAGACCTCGCGCGACCGCCATCGCGCCGTCGAGCACCTGGGCATACGTGAACCGCGCCTCGGGAAATACGATCAAGTCGCGGTCAGGGCACAGGTGCGCACCGCGCACCAGCAGGTCGCCGAGTGGGGTTACGTTGCACCAGTCGCCGATGTCAGTCATCTCGTCCTCAATCATCGATCGTCGGCAGCGGATGCGCCACCGAAGTTGTCTTGATCAGCGGCGCTTGATCCGCGCGCACCAGGGGAACGTGTCGACGTAGACGCTAAGCGACTCACGTCACACTGTCAACGCTGAAGTTGATTTACACGAGTGTTGATTAAACCCAACTTCAACGTCAACGTTGCAGTTGACAAAGTGACCCGGATCACCCTACGTTGGGAATGCGCCGACGCGAGCATTTCGCCTGGCGGACCGCCACGACATGTGACGGATCGATCGGACAGAACAGCCCTTCATGCACGTTCCACGAACCCACCCTCGCTTTCCAGGGGCTGTCCACAACCACTGTCAGGCTCGTGTCGGACACCGCAGCAGAGTGCCTTCACAACGACCAGAAGCTGGAGATTCACAAATGGAATGCGGCGTTTTCCACACCCCGTACATGCGTCCCGGTCGCAAGGACAAGGACACCTTCGAATACTCACTCTTGCTTGCAGCAGCATGCGACAAGTTCGGCTACCGCGATTTCATGGTCGGCGAGCACGGCATGCAGGCATGGGAGAATATTCCGAATCCCGAGTTGCTGATCGTCGCGGCAGCACAGATCACCGAGCGCATGCGCTTCGCGCCCATGGCGCACATCGTGCCCCTGCACAACCCGTCGACGCTCGCCATTCAGATCGGCTACACCTCGCAGTTGCTCGAGGACAGGTACTTCCTCGGGGTCGGAGCCGGATCGTGGGAGAACGAGGCAGTGCTTCGCGGCCAGCCCGGTGACCTGTCCGAAGCTCACCCCCGCCTGATGGAGGGACTGGAGGTGATGGACAAAGTGTGGCGCCAGGAGCCATTCGACTTCGAAGGCAAGTACTACAAGGCCGCCCGCCTCGACGGACAGATCGATCCCGGTAGTGTCGCGTCCCATGGAGAGTTCAAGGTCAAGGAAGGCGAGGAGTACCACCTGACCGCGGATCACTCACCCCATGGTGGCGCGGACGGCCTCGAAATTGCCGTCACAGGCCTGAGCAAGAACTCGCCGTCGCATCGCCTCGCAGGCGAACGAGGCTGGACCCCAATCTCGTTCTACGGCGGTTCGGCCTTGCTGAGATCGCAGTGGGACACATATTCGGAGGCGGTCAAGTCCATCGGCGGAACCCCGCAGGGATCTCGATTCAAGATCGCACGAGATGTGTTCGTGGCGAAGACCGACGAAGAGGCCAAGGAGAAGGCAAAGAACGGTGCACTGGGACTCGCCTGGCAGAAGTACCTGATGCCGGTCTACCAGAAGTACCGGATCCTGCAGGGCTTCATCGACGACGCCGACCACAAGGTCGACATCGACGACGTCGATCTCGACTACCTGGCCGACAACGTGTGGCTTTGCGGAAGCCCGGACACCGTCATCGAGAAGATCGAGAAGACCTTCGACCTGGCCGGCTTCAGGTACGGACAGCTTGCCGTCAACACTCACGACGCCATGGACGATCCCGAGCCGTGGATCGAATCCCTCCGCCTTTTCGCCACCGAGGTCGTACCGAACGTTCCGGTCGAAGGAACACACGAAACCGTCGCAGTGGGCTGACCCCACCGATAACAGGGCCCCGGGAAGTTGTCGACAAACAGCGACTTCCCGGGGCCTTACCCGTCCCCACCTCGACCTCGATCGACGCCGAGGTCGATCGACGTCAACGTTGATCAATGCCCTCGATCCGGAGGTATCATCCGACAATGCCAACTTCGACCGCAGCCAACAGCGGCATGAGCCGACGCCGTCGCAGCGCTCAGAACGACAGCAGCCCCAACTACCAGGCCAAGCGCCAGGAACTGTTGCGGACAGCAGCTGATGTCTTCAAGGAGAAGGGCTTCGAAGGAGCGACCCTCAACGATATCGCCGAGCGGTTCGGGACCGACCGAGCGTCGATCTATTACTACTTCGCGAGCAAGAAGGAACTGTTCCAGGCTCTTTTCCACGACGTTCTCGTCGATGTTCTGGATCAGAACATCGCGGTCGCAGAGGAGATCCTCGCCGGCGACGACGACGCACCCGAGAAGCTTCGCCGCCTCGTCGAGCAACAGATGAACTCGTACGAGAAGAACTACCCCTTCGTCTACCTCTACATCCAGGAAGACATGGCGCAGCTACAGCTGGACACCACGTCCTGGGGCAAGGACATGGCACGAAAGACCAAACGCTTCGAAACCATTGTCCTCGACGTGCTGCAGCAGGGAGTCGACGACGGAACTCTACGCAGCGACGTGTCGGTGCAGTTGATGTCCAAGGCACTGTTCGGCATGGTCAACTGGACGCATCGGTGGCTCAAGCCGGGAATGCGCAGCGTGGACGCCAAGCAGACCACCGAAGCCTTCTGCACTCTGTTCTTCGACGGTGCGCGGACGCAGAACTGACAGTGTGCTGGGCCGCGACGCGAGGTCGGACCCAGCACACAGCGCCCTGTCACCGCACTTTTACCGTCCCGAGATCAGCCCTCCGTCGACAGGGAACATTTGTCCAGTGATGAAGTGTGAAGCATCGCTGGCGAGGAAAACCATGACCGGAGCCAAGTCCCGGTCGGCTCGACCGAAAGCCCCACCGAGAGGTATGTCTGCAGCGGTTTGGTCGTCGTGCGCTTTCAGCTCTTCTGGAGACAAGGCGGCGCGAAACTCGTCGTACATCTTTGTCCACATGTACGGGAGTACGTAATTTACCCGAATCCCATCCGGCCCCCATTGACGGGCGACGTTCCGGCTCCATGTATGGACCGCACCCTTCGACGCGGCGTACAGAGCATTGTTGATCTCACCCGTCAGTCCCGACTCGGAACCGAAGTTGATGATGTTCCCGACACGATTCGATTTCATCAGGCGATGTGCGGCACCGTTGGTGTTGATTGTCCCTAACACATTGACATCGAAAATGAATCTGTAGATTTCAGCGGAGATTCCAGCGGGATCGCAGTGCTTGTGTACACCAGCCACGTTCACGACTACGTCGAGGCCTCCCAGTTGGTCAGCAGCGGTCTCGAAGACTTTCTCAACCTGGTCGCGATCACGCACGTCGCACGAGTGAAAGGTTGCTTTGCCAGGTCCGCATCGGCTCGCTTCTTGCGCTACCGCAACACCCAGCTCGTCAGCGAGATCCAGAGAGGCGACGTCAGCACCCTCCGATGTGTAGGCCCGGACGACCGACTCGCCGATGCCCATGGATCCGCCTGTGACAATGATCTTCTTTCCGTCCAGCTGCATAGCCAAGTGCTCCTTACAATCTCAGGTTGTCGGCGACCAGGTCGGATGCTCGCCGGGGAATCACGCGGCCATCCGTTCACGGCGCCGGGTGCAAGTGCTGTGCGCTGGAACCGCGACGCGGACGCCGGGCCCAGCGCCCAGACAACAAGCAGTGTCAGCGACCGCTCCATCGCGCAGCACGCTTGTCTGCGAACGCCGCACGTCCCTCGATGCGGTCCGCGCTGTTCGCGTACGCCTCGATGGGCTCGTAGCGAGTTGCCAACGCGATATCCAGCGGCCATCCTGCACGCGACAGAACTGCGTCCTTTGCTGCTTGGACAGCAAGCGGTGACGCCGACGCGATTCGATCCGCCCACGACCACGCGGTCTCGAGCAGCTTCTCGTACGGCACGACCTCGTTGACCAGTCCGTAGCGCTCTGCCTGCTGGGCGTCGATGCGCTCTCCGGTGAGAATCAAAGCCATCGCGATGTGATGAGGCAGCTGCCGTATCGCGCGATGCATGATGCCGGCCTCGCCGATGATGCCGACCTTCGTCTCCGGAATGCCGAACTGAGCGTTGTCGGCTGCGACGATGATGTCGGCGCACATCGCCAGTTCGAATCCACCGCCGATTGCGTATCCCTGCACTGCCGCGATCAATGGTTTACGAAGCGTCAGCATCGGCCCGCCGACACCGGTGAGACCGCCGCCGAGCGCCATCCTGCGGCCGTCGCCTTCGGTCCCACCGCTCACGTTGGCGCCGGCGCAGAACGCCTTCTCCCCCGTAGCACCGAGCACGGCCACCCAGATGTCCGGATTCGAGTTGATCTCGGTCCAGGCTTCGAACAGTGCCGCGTCCATCTCGGGATCGATGGAGTTCAACGCCTTGGGGCGGTCGAGTGTCACCCGCGCGATATGGTTGTCGACCTCGAACAAGATTCCGCTGCTCACGGTAGGTCCTCTCTCATAGTTGTTCTGCGACCGCATGATCGGATAACGCCACGGGTTCGCGGTAGGCAGCCATCGCCGCCTTCAGTCCCACCTCGGCAACGAACTTGCGCACCTCGGCCACCGACGGCGACAGATGGAGCAGGGCATCCATTTCCGCACCGCCTTGGGCGGCGGTACGCACGCCCATTGCTTCCATCGTCTTGTTGATGGACAGCTTCTTGATCCGCAGGATGTCCGACGGCATGCGCGCCATACGAGCGGCAAGTGCCTCGGTCTCGGCGATCAGATCTTCCTCGGCCACCGCGTGATTGGCCCAACCCCACTCGACCGCAGTCGCGCCGTCGATCGAATTGCCCGGGATGAACGCGAGTTCCTTGGCCCGTTTCGGGCCGACGAGGGGCGCCCACAAGGGCGCGATGTACCCACCACCGAGCGGGATCGCCGGCTCACCGATTTTCGCATTGCGCGCCACAAGAGTCACGTCGGTAAAGACACACATCTGGGTGGCTCCCGCGATGCAGTACCCGTGTACTGCAGCAACCACCGGTTTCGGGTGATCCCAGATCGCGAGAAATCGGTTGACGTTGCGAGCCAATCGCTCTCGGTCTGCAACCGGGTCCGGCTGGGCGACGACCTTTCCGACCTGACCGATGTCGTAGCCTGCCGAGAATCCCTTGCCTGCTCCACGAATTCCGATGATCGGGCCGCCGTCGGTCGCCAGAGCGGCCAACGCCGCACTGAACTCGTCCAGCATCTCGTTCGAGAGCGCGTTGGCCTTGTCCGGCCGGTTCAGCACTATCCAACTGATCGGTCCCCGGTGCTCAATGCGTAGATTTTCGTAGCGGGTCTCGGCAGGCGTGTCCGCGATCGCCGTCATGACCGCCCGATCGGGATCTGCTTCTTGACGTGGAAGTCCACGACACCGGACGCGCGCAACTCGCGGCGCGAGAAGCGCCAACCATGCTCGTCGTCCCGCACGAAATCGTCGTGATACTGGCCGAAGAAGTACCCGTCGGCCTTGCCTTCCTTGCTATAGCGATGCCATGCATACAGGACCGAACGGACCTTGGCCGACATCAGATCATCGGAGAAGTCGACGACCATGTTGGACACGTGGTGACTGGTTGCCGTGAAAAACGTACCGATGCCGTCGAGGGTCTCGCGATAGGCGGCGCGACCCTCGGCACCGAAGTTGGGTCCATATGCGACGTAGCAGTCCTCGGTGAACAATTCGACGAGATCGTCGGGGCGGTTCATGTCGAGGTTGTAGGCGTACTCGATCAGGACGCGCTCGATCTTGCCGGCCTCCACGAGCTCGGCGAGCTCTCTGGTGGATACCTCATGGGTTGTAGTCATATCGATCTCCTCCGGGTGTGAATTTCTTGATGTACGGTTCGATCACCCGCCTCGGTCACGAGACGGGAAATCAACATTGATGTAGATTCTGAGGACAGAGCGCACCCGTCGGCGACGGGCGCATTCCGTCAGACGCGCACCGCGTAGTCGGAGGACGCAGGTTCGGCACCCGGCCACCGAACAGGCAGGTCCGAGGTGAGCGACGTAGCCACTTCGTCCCACGGACCGAGATGCACGGTACGCATGTTGCGAGACGCAAATTTCCAACGTCCATCTTCGCGGACGTACTCGTCTTCGTAACGCACGGCGCCGAACACCGTCGTCCCTCCAGTTGCGATCTCGAGGTGCGCGCCCACCAACCCTGTCGCGTGATCGTCGTCCACGAAATCGATCAGGACGTAGTGCGGGGTGTGAATGGTGGTTCCGAACGCGGCACGCGCTTGGCGGATCATGTCCGCGATCCCGCTGCCGGTACTCGCGCCGGGAAATCCCCCAGCCGAGAACGTCCCATTCTCCGCGAAGGCATCGGCAATGGCGTCGAAATCGTCGAAATCCGAAGCAAGGAAGTAGCGGACCGCAAGGTCTTCCAACTCCGCCCTGTCCTCCAGTCGACGCACCCTGCTCTCGATGTCGGACATGTGCACTCCTTTGCGCAGTGAAGGAAATCCGGCGACTCGACCAAAGGGCCGAACCCCGAAGTCCTCGATCAACGTCAGTGTAGATCGGTGTCTCGATCATTGTGCCCTGCGCCACAGATGTCAACCTTCAATCCTGCGGCCGCAATCGGAAAATCTACACACACGTAGATTCATTCAACAAGATAGTTGACAGATTTCCGGCTCGAGGGGGAAGCTGCAATCAGTCTCCGGATGAGGTGTCGGGTGGCCTCGACGCCGGACCCGGCTTCACAGACGAAAGGAATTACCATGGGCTCCACGATGGAGGGCAAGGTCGAGACACACGAATCCGACTCGCGCACCGCTGTCCCCGACGGCGTGATCGTCGACGACTTTCACACGATAGACCCCATGCGCTTCAGAAACGTTCTCGGCCACTTCCCCACCGGAGTCGTAGCGGTGACCACCATGGACGCCGAGAACAACCCGACGGGCATGGCCGTCGGGTCCTTCACCTCGGTGTCGCTCGATCCGCCACTGGTCGCGTTCCTGCCCGACAAGTCGTCGTCCACTTTTCCCAAGATCCGCACGGCCGGACGCTTCTGCGCCAACGTGCTCGGCTCCGAGCAACAACAGATCTGCCGCAGCCTCGCCCGAAAGGGAACCGACAAGTTCGCGGACGTCGAGTGGGCCCCCACGCCCTCCGGTATGCCTCGCATCGAGGGTGCGCTGGCGTGGATCGATTGCGAGATCGATGCCGTGCACGACGCCGGCGATCACCACATCGTCGTCGGCCGCGTGCGACACCTCGAACTCGACACACCCGAGTCGCCGCTGATCTTCTTCCAGGGCGGTTACGGCGGGTTCGCCGCCGACCGGCAAGCGGTATGACGTCCATTCTGATCGCCAATCGCGGTGAAGTAGCGCTTCGAATCATCCGTACCGCCACAGCACGCGGAATCAAGACGATTGCGGTGTACAGCGAGGACGAGCACGATGCCCCGCACGTCGCTGCTGCCGACCACGCACGTCCGCTTCGAGAAACGGGCCCCGCCGCGTATCTGGATGTCACGGCCATTCGCGACGCGGCACTGGCGTCGGGGGCATCGACGGTCCACCCCGGATACGGATTCCTCAGCGAGAGCGCCGAGTTGGCCGAGGCCTGCGCCGAGGCGGGGCTGACCTTCGTCGGACCCGACGCTCACACGCTGAGAACTCTCGGGGACAAGTCCGCCACACGTGAACTCGCGACCGGCTGCGGAGTACCCGTACTCGCTGCCACCGCAGGTCCCACATCGAAAACCGACGCACGTCAGTTCGCGCAGTCACTTCCTGCCGGCGCGGTAATCGTGAAGGCCACCGCAGGCGGCGGGGGTCGTGGTATGCGAATAGTAGAGGATCTCACCGAACTCGATCGTGCCATCGACAGATGCCGTTCCGAGGCGGAACGCAGTTGCGGCCTGTCCGATGTCTACGTCGAGGCCTACCTACCGCGCGCACGGCACATCGAAGTCCAGGTCGTGGGCGATGGCGTGAGCACACCGATGCATCTCTTCGACCGCGACTGCACGGCGCAACGCCGCCACCAGAAAGTCGTGGAGATCGCACCCGCGCAGAACCTTCCCGATTCCACTCGCAAGGAACTTTACTCCGCAGCACTGACGTTGGCGTCCTCAGTCGGGCTGAGGGGACTTGCCACATTCGAGTTCCTCGTGGAGTCCGACCATCTCGATCGGTGGTACTTCATCGAGGCCAATCCACGCCTCCAGGTGGAACACGGAATTACCGAGGCGATCACCGGCCTCGACCTGGTCGGTCTGCAACTCGACGTCGCACAGGGACGCACGCTCGAGGACGTACAACTCTCACCGGCAACGCTCGGCGAACCGAACGGTGTCGCGATCGAGGCGCGGGTCACCGGCAGCCCGAGACCCGATGGCTCCGACGTACTCACCGACGTTCGGTTTCCGTCCGGATCTTCGATCCGCGTCGACTCTCACGCACACGTAGGAATGCGAGTGGGAACCGGATACGACCCACTGCTGGCAAAGGTCATCGTGCACCGGGACGACGGCCACTTCGACTCAGCCGCAGCAGAACTGATCCAGGCACTCTCGGATCTGACCCTGGACGACATGGATACCGACGTCACGACGTCGGCGTGGCTGCTGGGCAGTCACGAGTTCCGGTCCGGCACGGTGACGACACGAACGATCGACGATCATCTGGCAACACTCTCGATACCGGATGCACCGGCGGAGCTGGTGACACAACTCGATCTGCGGGCCCCGTCGCCGGGCACCGTCGTCGCGACGGCCGCGGTGCCGGGACAGGTCGTGCAAAACGGCGACGCGCTGATCACGCTCGAAGCCATGAAGATGGAGACCGACGTCAGCGCGACAACAGCAGGGCGCGTCGCCGACGTGTGGATTGCGGTCGGCGATACCGTGACAGCCGGCCAGTTGCTCGTGACCCTGAGGCTCGATGTGAGTCAGGACGACGCATCGACAGAGCCCGTCGGCGTGAACGTCACGGCCGAGCGCACGGACCTTGCCGAGATCGAAGTGCGGCAGCGCCGAACACTGGACGAGTCGCGTCCGGCGGCGATCGAGCGTCGGCACGAGCGCGGCAAACGCACCGCGCGCGAAAACGTCGACCATCTCGTCGACGAAGGGAGCTTTCACGAGCACGGATCTCTGGTCGTGGCTGCGCAGCGACGACGGCGGTCTCTGGACGAACTCGAATCCGAAACTCCGGCAGACGGCCTGATCACGGGCTTCGGAAGGGTCGCCGGACGGCCAGTGGCAGTGCTCGCGTACGACTACACGGTGCTCGCCGGAACCCAGGGCCTTCAGAGCCACAAGAAGGCCGAGCGAATGTTCGAGCTGGCAGGCCGCAGAGGAACGCCGGTAGTTCTGTTCGCCGAAGGTGGCGGGGGCCGCCCCGGGGACACCGACGACATGTCTCGGGCGACGAGGATGGATCTCGGGACCTTCGTCGCACTCGGACGGCTCAACGGTTCGGTTCCGACCGTGGGGATCGCGTCCGGTCGCTGTTTCGCCGGAAATGCTGCGCTGCTGGGATCGTGCGATGTCATCGTCGCGACTCGTGATTCGTCGATCGGCCTCGGCGGGCCCGCCATGATCGAAGGGGGCGGCCTCGGAGTGTTCGCCGCGGACGACATCGGGCCGGTGTCCGTCCAGGAGGCCAACGGGGTCATCGACATCGTCGTGGCCGACGAATCTGAGGCAATCGACGTCGCACGGCGATATCTCGGATACTTCGCCGGCCCGAAGATCGAGTGGACCGCCGCGGACCAGCGAATCTTGCGCCACATCGTCCCCGAACGACGCAATCGGCCGTTCGACATCCGCACGTTGATCGACACCATTGCAGACGAGGGATCCGTTCTCGAACTCCGACGCGGATTCGCCGCCGGCTTGATCACTGCGCTGGTCCGGATCGAGGGACATCCCATTGGGCTCGTTGCCAACGACGGCAGCCGTGCAGGCGGCACGATCGGCAGCGCCGAAGCCGACAAGATGACCAGGTTCCTGCAACTGTGCGAGGCGTACGGCCTCGCTGTTCTCTCGCTCTGTGACACAGCCGGTTTCCTGGTCGGACCCGACGCCGAACGCACCGCCTCGGTACGTCATGTGAGCCGGCTTTTCGTCACAGCGCCTGCTCTCACCGTTCCGTTCTGTACGGTGATCGTCCGCAAGGCATTCGGGCTCGGCGGCCAGGCCATGGCAGGCGGAAGCTTCCGCGTCCCGGACACCATCGTGGCATGGCCGTCGGCCGAACTCGGTGCCATGGGCCCGGAGGGGGCCGTCCGTCTCGGCTATCGTCGTGAGCTGGCTGCGATCGAGGACGCCGAGGAACGGGAGCGCGTCTACCAACAGCACCTCGAGGACTACGTGGCGCAGGGCAAGGCCGTCAATGCGGCGTCCGTGTTCGAGATCGACGACGTCATCGATCCCGCCTCGACTCGCTCACGGATCGTCGATGTCCTCGCCGCTCCGCGTCCCGACCGCCCGACTCAGGTTCGCAGGCGCATCGACGCGTGGTAACGGTCGTTCTCGAACGAATTTGCCCCGGAACCGATTCGGTTCCGGGGCAGAATTCGCGGTGCGCTATCGCGCAGTGTAGTTCTCCAGATCAGGGCGCCGCGTCATCTGCCAGTACTCGACGTTGAGGAACGGCATCACGAACACCACCCGTCCGTGCGAGTTCCGGTAGTACGTCGACATTCCACGATGCGTCCAGACCGTGCGCGCATGAGTCGAGTCCACCAGCTCGTTGTACTCGTCGTTCGCCTCGGGGCGCGCATCGATCGCCTTGATTCCCTTCTTGAACATCTCGGTCAGTAGCCCACGGATGTAGCGCATCTGGACCTCCATGAAGAACATGAAGCTGCCGCTACCCGGGAACGAGTTGGGACCACCAAGCATGAAGAAGTTGGGGAACCCTGGAACCGACACACCGAGGTAGGCCTTGGGGTCGTCGTCGTTCCAGACCTCGCGGAGCGTTCGGCCGTCCGTTCCCACGACGTCCATGGAACTCACGAATCGTGCTGCTTCGAATCCGGTGGCCCACACGATCACGTCCACGTCGTTCTCAGCGCCCTGATCGTCGACCAGGCCCTCGGGGCGGACGGCGGTGACGGACCTGTCGACGAGGTCGACGTTGTCCTTGCGCAGAGTCGAGTACCAGCCGTTGTCGAGCAGGATCCGCTTACCGAACGGCGGGTAGTCGGGCATCACCTTGTCGAGCAGATCCGTTCGATCTCCGACCTGCGCCGTGATGTACCGCGTGAAGTACTCTCGATGGGCATCGTTGCGGGCGTTCACCGAGCGTTCGGGATGCTCCCATTCCGGGTCGACGCGCAGCGACTCGATCACCTTGTCGCCGAACTGCCAGAACAAGCGAATCCAGTACCAGCTGTGGTAGATCGGGCAAGTTTGCATGAGGCGGCGCAGTTCCATGGGTATCGGGGCGCGGAACTTCTCGAACGGCGCGACCCATTGCGGCGAGCGCTGGTAGATACTGAGATGGGCGACGCGGTCCGCGATGGCCGGTGCGATCTGCATGGCGCTGGCACCCGTGCCCACGATAGCAACACGCTTGCCATCCAGATCGAGATCGTCGGGCCACGCAGCCGAATGGAAACTCGTTCCGGTGAAGCTGTCCATCCCAGGGACGTTCGGCGTCTTCGGACGATTCAATACTCCCACCGCACTGATCACCACATCGGCCCTCAGCGTCGCCGACGAGCCATCGGGATTGATCACGTCGACTGACCACTGCGCGGCGGCTTCGTCATACCGCGTCGACCGCACCTCGGTTCCATAACGAACACGCTCACCGGCACCGAGGTCCTTCAGCACGGCTCCGAAGTAGGCCTGCAGTTCGTTGCGGAGTTCAAAGTGTGTCGTCCAGTCGTTCTTCGCGAATGAGAACGAGTACAGGTGGCTGGGGGTATCGACACCCGCGCCGGGATACGTATTCTGCCACCAGTTTCCGCCGGCCTCCGGCTGCTTCTCCAGAATGACATAGTCGATGCCCATGTCCTCGAGCTGCTGCGCCGCAGCTATTCCCGCAACGCCTGTACCGATGACGACCACCGAGTATCCTTCCGGTGCATCGACAGGCTCCAGTGCGAGGCTCGGAGCATCGGGCGCGGCACGGCGAGCGAGCTCGAGAGAGAGCATGGGTCCGTACTCCTCCCCGACTTCTTCGCCCGTGCAGACACTGATCATCCGCACCGTCAGTTCCGGAGAGGGAGTCTCCACCGCGGGAAGAGCGCCGTTCTGCAAGTCGAGGATGGCCTTGACCGCGGCCTCCCTGATCTCATCCTGAACCGGCTCGTCGAGACCGCCCGAGTCGTGGTCGCCGAGACCTTTGCCTCTCGTCGGCCTGTATGGCGGTGCCAGCCACTTCTCGTCACCCGTCGTCTGGAACACGACCATGAGCAGCGAGGGCACATTTGCCCGTGCAACCGCGGTTCGAATCTCGGATTCGGTGAGCCGATCGGGATTGATTCGATCGTCGGTTGCTGCGCCTGCCTCCTGGACCTGCTGCGCTGCCTTCATCTGAGCACCTCTCGCGTCGAGTGCGGCGTCCGGAGCTGTGAGTCGCTCCTCGCCGAGATCAAGAACTTTCAACATGGACGTTGAAAAGCCTTCGACTCATGGTGGCAGCCGTCGCGGAGAGTTGTCAACGCCCGCGTTGCAGAAGATGCGCCCATCTACACAAACGTTGACAACGTCAGCCCAGGCGGGCAACATTCGTGTTGATTTCCGTGTGTCAGTCGTCACATACATACGTCGGACCCGGGGCACACGCCTCTGGCGCCACTCACCCGAATGGACATCACCATGCCGAACACAGTCCGCTCCACGCCGCGCACCGAGGTGGTGCTCGACGTCCAGAAGTCGCGAAAGGCACTTGCCGCAGGTTCGCTCGGCAATCTCATCGAGTGGTACGAATTCGCGATCTACGCCTACATGGCGCCGATCATCGCGCCCTTGTTCTTCCCGTCGGACGACCCGACTGCGTCGATTCTCTCGACGTTCCTGCTCTTCGCCCTCGCCTTCTTCCTGCGCCCTGTCGGGGCAGTGATCTTCGGGCGGATGACGGACAGATTGGGACGTAAGCCCGTACTCGCGCTGATCATTGTGCTGATGACCATTGCCACGACATGCATTGGCCTTCTGCCTACGCACTCCTCGATCGGAATCCTCGCGCCCCTGCTGCTGACGCTGTGCCGCATCGCCCAGGGATTGTCCGCGGGCGGCGAGATGGGCGGAGCGGTGTCCCTGATGGTCGAGTCCGCTCCCTCCGGCAAACGCGGGCTCTACGGCTCCTGGTCGTTCGTCGGAACCACCTTGGGCTTCGTGCTCGGCGGCGGTGTCGCGACACTTCTGGCAGTCCTTCTCTCCGACGACGCCATGGCTTCCTATGGCTGGCGGGTCGGGTTCCTCATTGCGGCTCCCATGGGCCTCATCGTCCTCTACCTACGGCTCAAGGTCGACGAGACGCCGCACTTCAAGCAGATCCAGGTCGAGGTCGACTCAGGCAAACCTGCCGTCTGGGAACCCATCGAGCGACGACCACTGACGTTTCTCGCGGCAACCATGGGCGTCGTGGTCGTGTACAACGCAGTCGGCAACACTTTCATGGTCGGAATGCCGACTTTCCTGTCGACCAGCTACGACATGACCTTCGAGCGGTCCTACTTCCTTGCACTCGTCACCGGACTCATCGCCGGGCTGTCGATGCCGGTGTTCGGTGCACTGTCCGACCGCGTGGGACGACGCCCGGTGCTGATGTTCGGATCGGTCGCGGTGGTGGTCCTTTCCTATCCCCTCTATTTCATGCTGAATCTCGGCTTCGGCGGCGGACTGGTGGCACTCGTGATCGCCGGTCTGCTCATCGGCGTCGTCGGTGGCCCGATGCCGGCATTCCTGTCCGAACGTTTCCGTACCCGCAACCGTGCTACCGGCGTATCCGTGACCTACGCGCTGTCGGTGGCGATCTTCGGCGGCACGGCGCCGTACATCATCACTTGGCTTGCATCCACCACAGGTGATCCGCTGTCGGCGGCCTACTACACTCTTGGATGTGCAGCAATCAGTGTTGTTGCGCTATTGACGATTCGTGGCGCACAACGCTCGCAACACCGCGAGGAACTCGAGCTCTGACGAAGGTCGCACCCCCTGGTCCACTGGACCAGGGGGCACAGAGCTTTTCCGCTACCGTACGGCTGCAAATCCTCCGTCGACCGGAAGCAGCTGACCGGTGATGAAGTGCGACGCGTCGCTCGCCAGGAATACGAGCACCGGAGCCAGATCGCGTTCGGCGTTTCCGAACGTTCCACCGAGCGGAATGTCCTTCCGGAGCTGTTCCTGATAAGCGGCAAGCTCTTCCGGCCCCAGCGAGTTGGTGTATTTGTCGAACATCGGTGTGTTTACATAGGGCAGAACAGCATTGACGCGGATTCCGGATGGACCCCATTCACGGGCGACAGTCCTGGTCCACGTATGCACGGCACCCTTGGACGAGCCGTAGGTTGCGTTGGCCAATTCCCCGGTAAATCCGGACATCGACCCGAAGTTGATGATCGCCCCCGTGCCTGCCGACTGCATGATCCGGTACGCGGATTGGTTGGTATGAATCGTTCCCAGCACATTCACACGGTAGATGCTCTCGAACAAGTCATCGGTGATCTCCTCGGCCATCGCGGAGCGCTGCAGACCGGCGATGTTCACCAGGACATCGATTCCACCAAGTTCTCTTGCAGCACTGCGGAACAACGACTCGGTAGCATCACCGTCGGTGATATCGAGACGCGAGAACTCGACCACTCCGGGCCCAGCGTCGCTCGCTTCCTTCGCGACGACTCTACCGCCCTCCTCGTTCAGGTCGTACGAACGCACGGTCGCACCCTCCATGGCGTATGCCTTTACGATGGCAGCACCGATACCTTGGGCGCCACCGGTGACCAGGATGCGTTTTCCTTCGAGTTGCATGCTGACTTCTTTCAGATTGAATTCGGCTCCCGGCAAGCGTGATAACGAATGCTGCCCGAGGCGGATCACGGACCGAGTCGTCCACTTCGTTGATGATAGTTGCACAGCTGTGGTTAACTGCAACAACACTTTTCGATATACCACAAGCCGCCATCGACGGCATAGCGTAAAGGATCGAAGCAATGAAGGCATGGCGATTTACCGCGGTCAACGAAAAACTGCGACACGAAGAAGTCGGCGAACTGGTGCCCGGCCCCGAAGACATCGTCATCGACACCGGAGCGGTCGGCCTGTGCCACTCCGACATCGGGTTCATGAACGGAACTATCACGCACCTACTCGGACACGTCCCCATCACACTCGGCCATGAGATAGTCGGCACCGTCTCTGCTGTCGGATCGAACGTCTCCGAGTTCGTCCTCGGTGACCGTGTTGGGATACCTGCAACCACGGACGGCCCAGGGACCGCGATGGACGGCGGCTACGCCGAGAAGGTCAGGGTTCCGTCCCACCTCCCCGTAGCCTTACCCGATGGGTTGTCGTTTCGCGACGCGGCGTCGGCGACTTGTTCGGGTCGCACCGCGTACAGGGCAGTGCACACAGCTGGACAGATCGAATCCGGGATGAAGGTCGGTATAGTCGGATTCGGCGGCCTCGGCTACTTTGGTGTCCAGATCGCCAAGGCCGCAGGAGCTTCCGTGTTCGTTGCTGACGTCAATGAGGCACGGTGGCCACTCGCACGCCATCTGGGTGTCGAGTCGTGCTCGAAGGACATCCGCGTCTTCGAATCCGAGGATCTCGACGTGATCATCGACTTCGCGGGCGCGGACGGAACTCTCGACTCCGCAATCGGAGCCATTCGGCATGGCGGCCGCATCGTCGAGGTTGGGCTGGGCGTCGAAGCCACATCCGTTTCGATCCCCAGCATCACTATGAAAGAAGTACATATCGTCGGTGCATCGAACGGCACCAAAGCCGAAGCGAGCGCAATACTCGCGCTGATAGCCAAAGGGGCAGTGCAGCCGAAGACCGAGCAGATCCGCTTCGGTGAAATTCCCGAAGGCCTTCACCGCCTCAAGCAGGGCGCACCTGACGGACGCCTCATCGCCGTATTCTAGACCCGACCTCCGCTTGCCGCCGATAGGTGATGGTTGCCCGATGCTACTGCCGCCCCGCCCAACTGACCCCCGAAAGGGGTCCACTGAGTGGGACACCAGCGCATTGTGACCCTACCTGCGGTGATCCGGCACTGTTGACTTCGTGAGATCCGCGCCAGAGTCTGAATGGGCCTGCACAGCAACCCTCGTGCGGCCCCGCCACGTTCGTTTGTAGTCAGACCGCCCGCGACGGTTCGGTCAGGAGGGTTTCCCGTTCAATTGTCACACTTTGATCTTGGAAACCCTCCGTGTGCCCGTCCTGTAGCGACACCCTTCGAGGAATCAACCGTTAGGCTGACACCATGCCGACGGACCGCGGACTCAAGTTCATGAACGCCGCCCACCGCGCCCTGCTGCGCATTACCGGTGGGCGGGTGGGGCGGAGTTTCGGCAAGATGCCTGCGGTGGAGTTGACCACCGTCGGCCGCAAGACCGGGAAGGTGCACAGCGTCATGCTGACGGTGCCGGTGCGGGACGGTGACACGCTCGTCGTGGTGGCCTCACGTGGTGGCGATGACCGCCACCCCGCGTGGTTCCTGAACCTGCAGGCCAACCCGGTGGTTCAGCTGTCGCTGCAGGGAAACCCCGCGCAGTCCATGCGCGCTCACGTGGCAACGCCCGAGGAGCGGGCCCGTCTGTGGCCGAAAGTGACGGCTGCATACAAGGGATACGCCGGCTACCAGAAGAAAACGGACCGCGAGATCCCCCTGGTACTGCTCGACCCGACGACCTGACGCCGGTCACCGCCGGCAGAACACGGTTCGGTTGCAGTCCGGCGCCGTGAGCCGGTTCCACCCTTAACCTCGACCTCACCCTTATAGATTTGCGGGTTCCGGGCGGGCGAGGTTGGGAGTGACGTGGACACTGACGATGCTGCGCTGCGCAAGTCCGGCACCCGACACCGTCCGCGGCGCGGGTGGATCGTGGCGACTCTGACGCTTCTCGTCTTCATGGGTGCGCCTGCCCCGTCGGCGACGGCCGAAGCGATCGTGCAACCGGTGGCCGCCGACCCGAGCGTCGTGCGCGCATCCGACGGCATGTTCTACATGTACACGACCGCCGACGACTGGGGCGACGGCCAGGGCATGCACAACATGTCGATCTTCAAGTCCGCCGACCTCATGGATTGGATGTACCTCGGCGACGTCTTCCCCGACCGGCCCGCGTGGCATCCGGACGGCAAGCTCGCCTGGGCGCCCAACGTGCTCGAGTCCGGCGGCCAGTTCAGCCTGTACTACTCGCTCTACGACGAGTCGAACCCGTGCATCGGTCTCGCCACCGCCGACCGGCCCACCGGACCGTGGACCGATCTCGGCCGCCCCGTGTTCTGCGCCCACGACGTCGGCGTCGGCGGCACCATCGACCCGTTCGTGTGGGACGACGGCACGACGAAGACGATGTTCGTCGGCAACTTCCAGGGCGTCCACGCCATCCCGCTCAGCCCGGACGGCACCGCGGCGGCCGGCGAACCCGTACGCGTCGCGGACGAGCGCTTCGAAGGCCCGTTCGTCGAATTCCACGACGGCTACTACTACCTGTTCCTCTCGGCCGGCAACTGCTGCAACGGCGCCGACACCGCCTACCGCGTCCTCGTCGGCCGGTCGGAGTCGTTGACGGGGCCGTACCTCGACCGGAAGGGCCAGGACCTGAACGAGGGTGGCGGCGCCCTCATCCTCGCCGGCAGCGAACCGTGGGCAGGGCCGGGCCACAACACGGTGGTCTCCGACGACGCGGGCTCGGATTGGATCGTGTACCACGCCATTCCGCGCGACAACCGGGATCTGCCCAGCGGAGCCCGCCGGCGCGAAGGGATGATCGACCGGATCGTGTGGGCGAACGGCTGGCCCGAGGTGGGCGACGGTTCGCCCGCGTCGACCGGGCCGGCGAACCCCGACACGGACCTGCCGGTGCGGGTCACGCTGCGCGCGGATTCCGACACCACACTGCCCGCGGGCGGCGGGACCGTCGACACGACCATGCTCGTCGAGGCACCCGAGGACCGTCCCTATGCAGGGCAGGTGTGGGTCAGCGCGGTCTCCCCGGACGGCCAGACCAGCGATCCGTTCTTCGGGCCGATCGACGTCGACCTGCAGCCCGGCGAGGTCCTGGAGGACGCCATCGCCTACACGGTGCCGGGAGATGCGGTCGCGGGGACCTATTACGCCTACGCCTTCGCGGGCACCTTCCCCGACGAGACCGTCGAGTTCGGCACCGTTCACGCCGTGAAGTCCGGCGACGAGGCCAGGATCAGCCCGGTCCGCTCGGTGTCGCTGCACCTCGGCACGGTCGCGCGCTGACGAGGCCAGCCGGCAAGGAACAACCGATTCGGTGTCCGATTCCTACTTCTACAACTGAATCCGCAACATTTCTCGCCTATTGCTATTGAAATAGTGGCAGGCGTAGGTCAGGATGGGAGCCACGGTGACGTGCCTCACACGCCGCCTTTCGGTCATTCCACCAACAAAGGTGCTCCATGCTGCAGACAGTGTTCGAGAAGAATCAACCGAACGCGAAGGTCGTCGACCATGCGCTCCGGCGCACCCGGTTGGCACCGTTCTGGATCGAGGACGTCGCCGACACCCCCACCTACCCGGCCGCCTCGGCCGACGCCGCGTACGACCTGGTGGTCGTCGGCGGCGGATACACCGGACTCTGGAGTGCTCTGCTCGCGAAACAGCGCCACCCCGACCTGTCCGTTGCGCTCGTGGAGGGCGAGACCATCGGATGGGCGGCATCCGGCCGTAACGGCGGGTTCGTCGAAGCCAGCCTGACCCACGGCAGCGAGAACGGACGTAGACGCTGGCCAGGGGAGATCGACGCTCTGGAGGCGCTCGGGCTCGAGAACCTCGACGCCATCGAGAAGACCGTCCACACCCTGGGGTTGGACTGCGATTTCGAACGGAACGGCGCGATCTCGGTCGCGATCGCCGACTACCAGGCGAAGGACGTGCTCGACACGCCGCCGAGCGCTACCACCATGGTGCTGGACGGGCCTGCGATGCGCGCGCAGGTGAACTCGCCGACGTATCTGGCCGGCGTGTGGGACAAGCAGTCCACCGCGCTGGTGCATCCGGCCAAGCTCGCCACCGAACTCGGCCGGGCCTGTGCGGAGCACGGTGTCGAGATGTTCGAGCACACCCAGGTCCTCGATCTCGTCCGCTCCCGATCGTCGTCCCGGGTCGGCGTTCGGACGGCGTCCGCGACCCTGTCGGCCGGCCGAGTGATCCTGGCAACCAATGCCTTTCCGTCCCTGCTGAAGCGGTACCGGCTGCACACGGTTCCGGTGTACGACTACGTGCTCATGACCGAACCGCTGTCCGACGCACAACTCGCCGAGGTGGGATGGTCCGCCCGGCAGGGCGTCGCCGACATGTCCAACCAATTCCACTACTACCGGCTCACCCGCGACAACCGAATCCTCTGGGGCGGATACGACGCGATCTACCATTTCGGGCGGGGAATGCACCACGACCTCGAAGACCGTCCCGAATCCCACACGAGGCTCGCGAGCCACTTCTTCACGACGTTCCCGCAGCTCGAGGGCCTGGAGTTCACCCACAAGTGGGGTGGCGTCATCGACACGTCGACGCGCTTCTGCTCGTTCTTCGGTTCCGCGGCGAAGGGGCGGATCGCGTACGCGGCCGGCTTCACCGGTCTCGGTGTCGGCGCCTCCCGCTTCGCGGCGAACGTCATGCTCGACAAGGTGTCCGGTGAGACGACGGCGTTGACGGAGTTGGACTTGGTGAAGTCCATGCCCCTCCCCTTCCCGCCCGAACCGTTGGCGGCGGCCGGCATCAACGCCACCCGGTGGTCCCTCGATCGCGCCGATCACACGGAAGGCCGGCGGAACCTGTTCCTCAAGGCTCTCGACGCGGTGGGATTGGGATTCGACTCGTGATCGACCCCGCGACCGGGGTCGTCGCCTGGGAATCCGGACCGCACATCGAGGCTCGAACCACCGATCTCGACTACCACCGTCTCCCGGACGAGCAGGCGATCGGCGACAGCGTGCCGATGGTCGGCGAACGAGTACTCGGCGACTTCGCCGGTGTCACCGTCGGCGTGTGGGAGATCGAGCCCAGCGTCTCGTCCGACGTCGAGATCGACGAGGTGTTCGTGGTACTCAGCGGCGACGCGACAGTGCAGTTCGACGACGACACCCCCGATCTCGAGCTCGGTCCCGGAAGTGTCGTCCACGTGCGGTCCGGGCAGAAAACCCGGTGGATCGTGCGTGACACGCTGCGGAAGATCTTCATCGCCGCGCCGGAAGCGTAACCGCGAAAACCACTACACCCCTTCATCACACCCGCACGGGCACCTCTGCCCGCAGCCGCACACCTCGAGGGAGACTTGATGAGCATTGCCGAACCGCCACCCTTGAAGACCCAGCCCTCGAAGACCCACGATCCGCTCGGCACCGCGAAGGGCCTCAACAGCGGCGCACTGGGTTTGATCGGCAACACGGTGATCGGGCTGTCCTCGGTCGCTCCCGCTTACAGCCTCGCCGCGACACTGGGATACGTCGTCCTGGCCGTCGGCGACAAGGCACCGTCGATGTTCCTCGTCGCGTTCATCCCGATGTTGCTCACGGCGTTCGCCTACCGCGAGCTCAATCGGGACACCCCGGACTGCGGCACCTCGTTCACCTGGGGCACCAAGGCGTTCGGCCCGTGGATCGGCTGGATGGCTGGGTGGGGACTCGCCGTGTCCGCGATCATCGTCCTCGCCAACACCGCGGAGATCGCGGCGATCTACCTGTTCGAGGTTCTCGGGTTGCACGCGGCAGCCGAGTCGCTCGCCGCGAAGGTGCTGCTGGGCTGCTTCTTCATCGCGGCCATGACCTACGTCAGCTTTCGCGGCATCCTCATCAGCGAACGCCTGCAGAACGTCCTGATCGCGGTGCAGTTCACCGTCCTCATCGGGGTCAGCGTCCTCGCACTGTCGAAGGTGTTCGGCGGCACCGCCGGCCCGCAGGCAGTCACCCCGCGACTGGACTGGATCATTCCGACCGGTGTCTCGATGTCCAGTGCCGCACAGGCCATCATCCTGTGCATCTTCATCTACTGGGGGTGGGACGCCTGCCTGGCGGTCGGTGAGGAAACGAAGGATTCCGAGCGGACTCCCGGTCGCGCCGCAGTCTTGACCACGGTCATTCTCGTCGCCACGTACGTCCTGGTCGGATACGCGGTCCAGTCGTTCGCCGGGTTCGGGGACACCGGGATCGGACTGAACAATCCCGAGAACGTCGACGACGTGCTGACCACGCTGGGCGGACCGGTCGCCGGGCCGGTGGCCGCCTCGTTGCTGCTGCTGACGGTCTCGATCTCCGCGCTCTCCTCGACCCAGACCACCATCCTGCCGACGGCCCGCGGAACGTTGTCGATGGCGGTCTACGAGGCACTGCCGCGCCGGTTCTCCACCGTGCACCCCCGGTACATGACCCCCGGCTTCGGAACCCTGGTCATGGGAGCTGCGGCACTCCTGTTCTACCTGGTCCTGTCGTTCGCCAGCGCCAACGCCCTGCAGGATTCGGTGGCGTCGCTCGGACTCGCGGTCGCCTTCTACTACGGCATCACCGCCTACGCGTGCGTCTGGTACTTCCGTCGGACACTCCTCGACTCGGCACGTAATCTGTTCATGCGCGGCATCTTTCCGCTTCTCGGTGCACTCTGCATGACGTGGGCCTTCGTCCAGAGCGCAGTCGACATGCTGCGTCCCGACTACGGATTCACCGCGTTCGGACCGTTCGGGGGCGTGTTCGTTCTCGGCGTCGGAATGCTGGTGGTCGGAATCCCCCTGATGTTGCTGTGTTTCGCGACGGGCTCCCGGAACTTCTTCCGCGGACGCACCCTCACCGCCGACACCGAAGTGAAGGTGCCCGAATCGTGAGTACCCACGTCACCAGGAAGAGGCGATAGTTTCGAAATGTCCGAGCCGATTGTCTTCGACACGACGAGCAAGGGAGGATTCGACCATGTCTGAGCAGCCTGCCTCTCTCGATCCCGTGTCCAAGCAGATCATCGAGCAACTTCAGGAGGATGGACGACGGTCGTACTCGGCCATCGGCAAGGTCGTCGGATTGTCGGAAGCGGCTGTACGCCAACGCGTGCAGAAGCTGATCGACACCGGCGTCACGCAGATCGTCGCGGTCACCGACCCGGTGCAAGTGGGATTCTCACGTCAGGCCATGGTCGGGATCCGCTGCTCGGGGGACGTCACCGAGATCGCCGCCCGGCTCGCGGACGTCGACGCCATCGATTACGTCGTGTTGACGGCAGGCGCGTACGACATCCTGGCCGAGATCGTGTGCGAGAACGATGACCACCTCCTGACCGTGCTCAACAAAGAAATTCGCACTATTCCCGGTGTGCTCGGCACCGAGACGATGGTGTACCTGAAACTTGTCAAACAGCAATATGATTGGGGAACCCGATGACTACGGTTACCAACTCTTCGCCCACCACGGCGCACCTCGAGGCGGCCGCCCGCCGCCATCTGTGGGGGCATTTCTCCCGGCACGGGCAGAACATCACCCCGCCGATCATCACCCGCGGTGAGGGCGCCCGGATCTGGGACACCGCCGGCAAGAGCTACCTCGACGGACTGTCCGGGTTGTTCGTGGTCCAGGCCGGGCACGGCCGCACCGAGCTCGCCGAGGCCGCCGCCAAACAGGCCGAACAGCTCGCATTCTTCCCACTCTGGTCCTACGCCACCCCACCGGCGATCGAACTCGCCGAACGCCTCGCCGGCTACGCCCCGGGCGATCTGAACCGGGTCTTCTTCACCACCGGCGGCGGCGAGGCCGTCGAAAGCGCCTGGAAACTGGCCAAGCAGTACTTCAAGAAGGTCGGCAAACCCGGCAAACACAAGGTGATCTCCCGCTCCATCGCCTACCACGGCACCCCGCAGGGCGCCCTCGCCATCACCGGCATCCCCGCCCTGAAGGCCCCGTTCGAACCGCTCACCCCCGGCGCGTTCCGGGTCCCCAACACCAACATCTACCGGGCCCCCGAACCCCTCGGCTCGGACCCGAAGGCGTTCGGGATCTGGGCCGCCGACCGGATCGCCGAGGCCATCGAATTCGAGGGCCCGGACACCGTCGCCGCCGTCTTCCTCGAACCGGTGCAGAACGCCGGCGGCTGCTTCCCGCCCCCGCCCGGCTACTTCGAGCGGGTCCGGCAGATCTGCGACGAGTACGACGTGCTGCTGGTCTCGGACGAGGTGATCTGCGCCTTCGGCCGGATCGGGTCGATGTTCGCCTGCGACGACTTCGGATACGTGCCCGACATCATCACCTGCGCCAAGGGCCTGACCTCGGGGTACTCCCCGATCGGGGCGATGATCGCCTCGGACCGGCTGTTCGAACCGTTCGCCGACGGGACCTCGATGTTCGCGCACGGCTACACCTTCGGCGGGCACCCCGTCTCGGCGGCGGTGGCGTTGGCGAACCTGGACATCTTCGAACGCGAGGGCCTCAACACCCACGTCGCCGAGCAGGCACCGGCGTTCCGGGCCACCCTCGACAAGCTCACCGACCTACCGATGGTCGGGGACGTGCGCGGCGAGGGCTTCTTCTACGGCATCGAACTGGTCAAGGACAAGACCACCAAGGAGTCGTTCACCGACGACGAGGCCGAACGGATCCTGCACGGATTCCTCTCCACCGCCCTGTTCGACGCCGGCCTGTACTGCCGCGCCGACGACCGCGGCGACCCGGTCATCCAACTCGCCCCACCCCTGATCTGCGGACAGGCCGAATTCGACGAAATCGAACACATCCTCCGCAGCGTCCTCACCGAAGCCTGGACCCTGCTGTGAACCACCAGGACCTTCCCGGGATGTACGTCGGCGGCCGCTACCGAGAGGGACGGGCGGCCGAGCGGTACGAGGTGCTCGATCCGGCCACGGGCGAGGTGATCTCCTCCCGCACCGAGGCGTCGGTGGACGACGTCGACGACGCGGTCGCCGCCGCGAAGACCGCCTACGCGGACTGGTCGACGACGAGCCCGGGCGAGCGTTCCGCCGTCCTGACCCGATGGGCCGCCGAGCTCACGGAGATGTCCGACGACATCGCACGCACCGAAACCCGGCAGACGGGCAAACCGATCAAACTGTCGACCGAGTTCGACGTTCCCGGGTCGATCGACAACGTGTCGTTCTTCGCCGGCGCGGCCCGCAACCTGGAGGGCAAGGCGTCGGGCGAGTACTCCCCCGACCACACGTCCACCATCCGCCGCGAACCGGTCGGGGTGATCGGCTCGATCGCGCCGTGGAACTATCCGCTGCAGATGGCGGCGTGGAAGGTCCTGCCCGCGGTCGCCGCAGGCAACACCATCGTGCTCAAACCGGCGGAGATCACTCCCCTCACGTCGCTGCTGTTCGCGGAGGCCGCGTCCCGAGCCGGAATGCCGGACGGCGTCGTCAACGTGATCACCGGCCGCGGCGTGACGACCGGGTCGTCGCTGGTGTCGCACCGGGACGTGAGCATGGTGAGTTTCACCGGGTCGACACCCGTGGGACGGCAGATCGCGGGCGCCGCGGCGGGCAAACGACTCCATCTGGAACTGGGCGGGAAGGCCCCCTTCGTGGTGTTCGACGACGCCGATCTCGAGGCCGCGATCAACGGAGCCGTCGCCGGTGCCCTCATCAACTCGGGCCAGGACTGCACCGCGGCCACCCGCGCCTACGTGCAGCGGCCGCTGTACGACGACTTCGTCGCCGGGGTGGCCTCGCTGATGGACACCGTCCGGCTCGGTGATCCGTCCGATCCCGGCACCGACATGGGTCCGTTGGTGTCGCGGCGACAGCAGCAGCACGTCGCCGGGTTCATCGATCGCGCCCGCGACACCGGGGCGAAGATCGTCCGCGGCGGATCCGTCCCCGGGGGCGATCTCGCATCCGGCTTCTACTACGAGCCGACGCTCGTCGTGGGTGCCGACCAGTCCAGTGAGATCGTGCAGCGGGAGATCTTCGGCCCGGTTCTCGTCGTCCTGCCGTTCGAAAACGATCCGGACGGAATCGCACTCGCCAACGACACCGACTTCGGGCTGGCGGCGTCCGCGTGGACACGGGACCTGTACCGGGCCCAGACCGCCTCCCGCGACATCGCCGCGGGCTGTGTGTGGATCAACGACCACATCCCGATCATCAGCGAGATGCCCCACGGCGGGTACAAGGCGTCCGGTTACGGCAAGGACATGTCGACGTACTCGCTCGACGAGTACACCAACGTCAAGCACGTCATGTCCGACATCACCGGAACCGCCAGGAAGGACTGGCACCGGACGGTGTTCGGCGACCGACGATGAGCCCGGTCGCCGGGACGGAAGCACGGGTGCCGTCCCGGCGACAGCGGCGGTTCTGCCAAGTCGCGCCCCGCGCGCGACTACGCTGACGAACAGGCGCGTTCGCTTCAGCTGAAAGGCAGAGACGATGCATGTGACCCCGTTCGCCTGGATTGTGACGATCATCGTGATCGTCGCGCTGCTCGCGTTCGACTACTTCTTCCACGTCCGCCACGCGCACATCCCGACGCTGAAGGAAGCGGCGATCTGGTCGTCGATCTACGTCGGCCTCGCGCTGCTCTTCGGCGTCGCGGTCCTGATCTTCGGCGGCGTCGACATGGGTTCGGAGTATTTCGCCGGCTACGTCACGGAGAAGGCGCTGTCCGTCGACAACCTCTTCGTCTTCCTCATCATCATGTCCAGCTTCCGGGTGCCGCGCGAAGACCAGCAGAAGGTCCTGCTGTTCGGCATCGTGTTCTCGATCTTCGCCCGGACGGCGTTCATCTTCCTCGGCGCCGCGCTCATCAACTCGTTCGCGTGGATCTTCTACTTCTTCGGCCTCATCCTGCTGATCACCGCCGGCAACCTGCTGCGACCCGAGACCGAGGATTCGCACTCGGCCGACAACTTCATCATCCGGATCGCGAAGAAGTTCATGCACACCACCGAGCACTACGACGGCGACAAACTCTTCACCATCGAGAACGGCAAGCGGGCGATGACGCCGATGCTGCTGGTGATGGTCGCGATCGGCGGCACCGACATCCTGTTCGCGCTCGACTCCATTCCCGCGATCTTCGGCCTCACCCAGAACGTCTTCGTCGTCTTTACGGCCACCGTGTTCTCGCTGATGGGTCTTCGACAGCTGTACTTCCTGCTCGACGGACTCCTCGACCGCCTCATCTACCTGTCGTTCGGACTCGCCGCGATCCTTGCGTTCATCGGGGTCAAGCTGATCCTGCACGCGCTGCACGAGAACAACCTGCCGTTCGTCAACGACGGCGAACCCGTGAATGTCGTCGAAATCAGCACCTTCGTGTCGCTCGGAGTCATCATCGGCATCCTCGTGATCACCGTCATCGCGTCGCTCACGAGCCAGAAGGGCAGAGCGCAGTCCGCGATCGCCGGTGCCCGGCGGCACGCGATCAACTACCTCGACCTCGATTACACCGCCGACAAGGCAGAGCGCGAACGGATGTACGACAAGCTGATCAACGAGGAGGAACAACTCAAGAAGCTCGACCCGAAGTTCAAGAAGATGGTCCGCGAAGAAACCGCACTCATGGACCTCATCAAACGCTCCCACCAGGAGCACGACGCGTTCCTCAAACAAAATTAGGTGAACTCACAGAAGCGCCCACCGAGTCGGCGGGCGCTTTTGTGACTCGTGCCCCATCCCCATGAAGGCACGCGCCGCGACTACCTCCTCCTCATCCGCATTCCGCCGTCCGCCATCCCCATGGCGGTGATGCCCAGGCCCAGCAGACAGACGACGATGCCGCAGATCACGTTCGACCAGATCATTCCCGCCGTGGTGGTTACTCCGACGACCAGCCACGGGCTGACGATCATCCACAGACCCAGCAGCGGCGCGACGAACGCCATGCCGTGTGTGCGTGAGTAGGCCGACGTGAAGCCGACGGCAAGCAGTGCCACCGCAACACCCGACAACAGATTGCACATCGCCAGGCCCGACTGGCTCGCGAACCCGATAATCCACGGCGACGCCGCCATGTAGAGGCCCGCCATGAACATCAGGCCTTCGGTGACCTGCGTCATCGGCTGTTCCGAGACTCGGTCGTAGCGAGCCCGCAACTCGGCGATATCAGGGTGTCTCTCGATCGACATACCTGGTGTCGTCATCACCCACCTCCTTGAAAAGAGAACCAATCCCTACCGAAGGGGGTGCCCCGAACTTGACAGGGCAAACCAGCGATAACCAGGTAATTTTTGCGAGTTTGTGCTACCGACCAGTCCCCACGGACCGCGGCGCCCTTGGGCAAGCGTCCAGGGGCGGGCATACTCGAATTGTGTGGTGGATTGCCTGGGTCGCGTTGGTGTGGATAGCGCTGTCGGTGCCGCTCGCGATCCTCATCGGGAAAGCGATACGGCAGAAAGACCTGCACGAACTGCCCGCCAAAGAGGACGCGACGAGTAAGAACGACCCTCCCGACCGAACGGTCGCATGACCGCGCCCCACCGGGTGCGGTCCCGCTGCAGCTTGGAAGAATGACGGGATGGCGCTGCCCTTCTATCCACTCGTGTTCATGAACCTGTTGTTTGCGGCGACCACACTGTGCCTTGCACGACCCTCCCGCGCGGCCGCCGCAGCCACCGTCGCTGCCGCCGTGCTGTGGATATTCGGCAACGGCCCGCTCGAGGGTCAAGTGCTGTGGGAGTTCGACGCCACGCACGGCCTCACGGTGTCCGATCTGCTGTCCGTTGCGGCCGTCGCCATCGCCGTCTGGACGTTCTCGACCACCGGGGACCGACCGTCGGCTCGACGGACCGGGCGACGCCGCCGAACGCCGTTCCGGACCCGGTACTGACCGGGTCAGCCGCTCAGGGCCGACCCGACCACCCTCAACACCCCAGGTGACGTCATGTGCCAATGCGCACTGTCGACGAGGCGGTTCCGGACAGCGCCCGTCACGTGGGGCTCCCAACTCGCTGCCGCCGCCGATCCCGTCGGATCGTCCCGGCCGGCAGTGAAGAACGCGACATCACCTCGAAAGACGCCCGGGGTATGGCGCTCGAGCAGCGCGCAGTTGTGTGCGGCGCTCTCGATCAGCCTGTGGAGTTGGTCGCGGCTGAGAACGGCCGTGGGGCCGCCCGTCGCCGCCAGTAGGTCCACCGCCGATTCGGGTGTCATGTCCGCAACGGCCGCCGGCACGTCCGCATCGACGCCGATTCCCGCCAGCAGGTCGCCCGCGCTCAACGGCATCTCGGTGTCCCTCGGGTCCGGCTGCTGCGCGTAACTGTCGAGCATCACGACGGTCGCCACCTCGTCACCCGCAGCCTGGAGTTGCACCGCGACTGCATGCGCGAGGACTCCGCCGAGCGACCAACCCAGGAGTTCGTACGGCCCGCGGGGTTGGATCTTGCGGATCTCCTCCACGTACCTCGCCGCGAGATCGTCGATCGACGCCGGCGGCGAGTCCTCGCCTGTGATCGCCGGCGACTGAAGGCCGTAGATCGGCCGTTCGGGATCGATCCTGGACGTCAGACCCGTGTAACACCAGGCGAGACCCACAATCGGGTGGATGCAGAACAGCGGCCGCCCCTCCCCTGCCGACCGGATGGGGAAGAGGACATCGAGCGCCCCGTCACGGTGCCGATCGGCCGAACTCAACCGTGCCGCTATCGAACTCGGGGTCGGATCCGTCATCACCGTCTGCAGCGGAACCGCAACACCGGTGGACGCCTCGAGCGCACTCACCACGCGGACAGCCAGCAGAGAGTTGCCGCCCAGCTCGAAGAAATTGTCGTCCGCGCCGACCCTCTCGATACCCAGCAGCTCCGCGAAGGCGGTGGCCACCGCGACCTCGGTGTCCGTCACCGGGGCGCGGAACGCCCGGGGTTCGAACCGCGGCTTCGGAAGCGCACGCCTGTCGAGCTTCCCGGCCGACGCCAGGGGCAGCTCGTCCAGAACCATGATCTGCGACGGCACCATGTACGCGGGTAGCCGTTCTCGGGCAGACGCCACCAATGCGTCGGTATCGATCCGCCGGCCCTGTTCGGCCACGACGTAACCGACGAGGTGGTCACCGCCACGCTCGTCCGAGACCAGCGCCACGGCGGCCTGGGACACCCCCGCCGCCGCCTCCAGCACCGACTCGGTCTCCCGGAGTTCGATTCGCAGGCCACGCAACTTGACCTGGAGGTCCGTTCGGCCCAGGTACACCAGCTGGCCAGTTCGGGTCCATTTCACGAGATCGCCTGTGCGGTACAGGCGGTCCCCTTCCCGGCCGAAGGGGTCGGCTACGAATCGTTCCGCGGTGAGCTCGCTGCGTCGCACATAGCCGCGGGCCAGTTGGTCGCCGCCGAGATAGAGCTCGCCGGCCACACCCACCGGAACCGGATTCAGCCGTGCGTCCAGCACGTACGCCCGGGTGTTCCACACCGGCGCACCGATCGGCACTCGCGCATCCACGGATTCGCCCAGCCTGAAGGTTGTCGTGGTGATCGCCGCCTCGGTGGGACCATACGTATTGTGGAATGCGCCCGGACGGAGAGCGATCACGTCCTCCGCGAGCTCGGACGCCACCTCCTCGCCGCCCACATGGAGGTGCCGTAGCGAGGACAGGGCCTCCCCCTCACCGATCGCGAGGAACGCGGCCAGGACCGACGGCACGAAATGCATCATCGTGATCCGGTGCTCGCGGATGACGGCCGCCAGATAACCGAGGTCGCGATGCCCGCCGGGCCGCGTCACCACCAGTTGGGCACCCACGATCAGGGGCAGGAAGATCTCCCACACCGAGACATCGAACGTGTACGGAGCCTTGAGCACTCCGCGGTCGTCGGCGGTGACCTCGTACTCCTCGGCGAGCCAGCGCAACTGATTCACGATTGCCGCGTGGCTGACGGCCACGCCCTTGGGGCGTCCCGTCGATCCCGACGTGAAGAGAACGTAGGCGGTGTTCTGCGGCCGCAGCGGACGCACCCGGTCGGCATCGCAGATCGGGTGCGAACCGAACCCGGACAGATCGACGGTGTCGATGTCGACGCGTGCGATACCGGCAGGCAAGGACACGCGCGTCCACGACGTGGTCAACACCAGATCCGTTGCTGCGGAGCTCAGCACGTCCTCGATACGCTCCGCCGGATGGTCCGGGTCGAGGGGCACGTAACCACCGCCGGCCCGGAGGACGGCGCACATTCCGACGATCATGTCCGGCGAGCGCTCGAACGCAAGCGCCACGAGGGAGTCCGGGCCCACTCCACGCTCGACGAGCAGCCTCGCCAGGCGGTTGACGCGCAAGTCCAGCTCGCCGTACGTCAACGCATCGCCCTCGAAGACCACGGCAACAGCACCTGGGACGCGGGCCACCTGAGCATCGAGAAGATCGACCAGCGTCGCTGCGCCCAACTCCACGTCCGTCGAATTCCACGTGTCCAGCATCCGGGCCGTCTCGTCGTCCGTCAGCAAGGACAGCTCGCAGACCCGACCTCCCGATTGCGTTGCGAAAGCCTCCGCGACGCGCACCAAACCGCTGGCGAACCGATCCGCCGTCTCCGAATCGAACAACTCGGTGGAGTACGTGAGCGTCCCGGAGACACCGGCCGGGTCACCGTTCGCGTCGTAGCTGTCCGAGAGCGAGAAGTCGAGATCGAACTTGGTGACCTGCGCATCGATGTCGAGCGGCGCGATGGTCAGTCCCGGCAGTTCCAGCGCCGCCGCGGCCTGGTTCTGAAATGCGAGCATGACCTGGAACAGCGACGAATACGATTGCGAACGAGCCGGGTTCAGAATCTCGACCAGCCGCTCGAACGGCACCTCCGCGTGGGCCAGCGCCCCGAGATCGGTCTCGCGGACCTGGTCCAGAACGTCGAGGAGGGAGGCGCCGGGATCCACCTCGGTACGCAGTACCAACGTGTTGACGAACATGCCGACCACGTCGTCGAGCACCCGTTCACCGCGGCCAGCGACCGGAGTGCCGATCACGATGTCCGAGGTCCCCGTCAGGCGCGCCAGCAACACCGCCAGAGCGGCGTGCATCACCATGAACAGGGTCGTATTGTGTTGTTGTGCAATATCACCGAGACGTCGATGCGTGTCGGCACCGATGGTCACGGGGACGACGGCACCCCGGTTGATGCGCGTCGCGGGCCGGGGGCGGTCGGTCGGAAGCTCGAGGAACTCGGGTATCCCCGCGAGTCTGCGCGTCCAGTAGTCGATCTGCGTCGCCGCCAGTGATTCCGGGTCGCCTTCGTCGCCCAGCACCTCCCGCTGCCACAGCGCGAAATCGACGTACTGAACCTCGAGCGGTGTCCACCCGGGACGTTCGCCCCGCGACCGCGCCAGGTACGCCGCCGCCACATCCCGCGCCAGCGGCGCCATGGAGAAGCCGTCCGCGCTGATGTGGTGCACCACCACGACCAGGATCAGTTCGTTGTCGCTCACCCGCAGCAGTCGCCCACGGATCGGGACCGACGCCGAGACGTCGAATCCTCGTGCGACGACCGAGAGTACGTGGGCGTCGACAGCGTCTTCGGCGACGATTGTCGGGGACAGATCCAACTCCACAGTTTCTGCGGGCATCACGATCTGCAGCGGCTCGCCGTCGTGTTCCGGGAACACCGTCCGGAGAGATTCGTGCCGTTCCAGCACGTCGTGCACCGCCTGCTGCAGTGCGGGCACGTTCAGCGCTCCGGTCAACCGCACGGCCAGGGGCATGTTGTAGGCCGGGGATGCCGGGTCGAAGTGGCTCAGGAACCACATCCGCTGCTGCGCCGGCGACAAGGGAATGCGTTCCGGTCGAGGCCGCCTCGACAGGACCGGGCGGTTACCTGTACCCAGCACCGAAGACACCTGCTCGGCAAGCGCCTCCACCGTCGACGCCTCGAACAGCATCCGGACCGGCACGTGCGCGTTCAGCGCCTCACCCAATCGGGCGGCCGCCTGCGTCGCGATCAGCGAGTTACCGCCCAGTGCGAAGAATTCGTCGTCGAGCCCGACCTGTTCCACCGCGAGCACCTCGGCGAAGACGGCGACAACGGCCTCCTGCACCGGCGACACGGGTGCCCGGAAGACCCTCGACTCGAGTACCGGCGCCGGCAACGCCTTCACGTCGATCTTGCCCGAGGGGTTGAGAGGAAATGCGTCGAGCACCACGACTGCGGCAGGCACCAGATACGACGGCAACACGTCTTCGAGTCTCTTGCGCAACAACTCGACGTCGAGGGACCCGCGGGGCACGACATACGACACCAACGCGTCGGCACCGGCCGCGTTGGGCCGGGCCACCGTGATCGCACCGTCGACGTCGGCGACCCGGGTGATCACCGCGTCGACCTCCCCCGGTTCGATGCGGACGCCACGAATCTTCACCTGCCGGTCCACTCGAGCGATGAACTGCAGATTGTCGTCGGCGCGGCGATGCACCAGGTCGCCGGTCCGGTACATGCGGGTACCGCCCGCACCCGCAACGAACCGCACCGCGGTCCGCCCAGGATCACCGACGTAGCCGCGCGCCAGTCCGGAACCGGACAGATACAGCTCGCCGATCGCACCGACGGGAACCGGGCGCAAGCGGTCGTCGAGCACCCGACCGGTGGTGCCGGTAATCGGTCCACCGATGGTCACGTGGCGCTCGACCGCGGCGAGGGTGGCGACGACGGTCGACTCCGTCGGCCCGTACGCATTGAGCATCCGCCGGCCGTCGCTCCATGCCGCGGCAAGATCGGGATGCAGAGCCTCTCCGCCGACCGCAACGACGTCGATGTGCTCGAGCCCGTCCGTGCTCAGAGACGCCAGCACTGCCGGTGTCGACAGATAATGGCTCACCCGGTATTCGACGAGCACTCGGTGCAGATCCGGTCCCGCATACACCTCGGCGGGGGCGACCACCAGGCAGGCACCCGAACCGAACGCGAGCAGCGCCTCGAGGAGCGCGGCGTCGAAGGTGGGGTTGTAGGCGTGGAGCACCCGCGAGTCCGACGTGACCCGGTACCGACGCACCGCTTCCTCGGTCAGCGAGGACACACCGCGGTGGGGCACCATCACCCCCTTGGGCGTACCGGTGGAACCCGACGTGTAGATGACGTACGCCACCTCGTCCGGATGCACCGGAACATGCACCGGAGCCACATCTTTCAGATACTCGCCCGCGGTGACCGGCAGCCACGCGATCCGCGAACCGCCCACCGACATCTCCCCGACGCCGACACACACGTCGGCCTCGGTCAGCACCCTCTCCAGACGCTCCGCCGGATGTGTCGGATCCACCGGGAGGAAGGCAGACCCGGTCTTGGTGATGGCCCACAACGCAATCATGAAATCCACCGACCGCGGCAGGGCGAGCGCGATCACGCGGCCCGGCCGCGCACCTGCGTCGATCAGGACCCGCGCCAACGAATCGGATCGCGCGTCGAGGTCACGGTAGGTGAGGGTCACGGCACCGTCGGAGAGCGCCGGCACGGTCGGGAAGTTGCGGGCAGTGCCGGCCAGAATCTCGGAAAGGGTTCTCGGTTCGGAAGGTTCGCCGCCGTCGAGGACTGCGCCGGCGGCGAGGCCGATGCTGCCCACGTCGATCTCGGGGCGGTCGGTGACGACGGCCAGCACGTCCACGAACAACTCGGCCAGCGATCGAACGGTCGCGGCGTCGAACAGCGACGGCGTGTAGGTGACGACACCGTCCACTCCGACCGGGTCGTGATCCGACCAGCGCTCCGAGTACGTGAAGGCCAGATCGAACGGCGTCGGCGTTGTGTGGTTCTCCGAGGTCGGTGCGAGCGCCAGCGACACCTGCGGTCGCTCGCCACCGAGCAGGTCGGCCAGGGCCTCGATCGGCACGTCCGCGTCCTGGAAAGCCGCAACATCGAAGCTGCGGACCTGCTCGAGGACCTCGAGGAACGACATGTCCGGGGTGACGCTGGCCCGCAGCGCCACCATGTGGGCGCGATCTCGTGTCAGCCCCGCATTGCCGCCGATGACGATGTCGCGGTGAACACCGATGCGTGCGAGCAGGATTGCGAGAGCCGCCCGCAACACCGTGAACAGCGTCACGCTCTGCTCGCGCGCCAACCGCAGGGCTGCCTCGTGGCGATCGGAGCCGATCGCGAACTCGTGCACGCAGTCCGACGGGGAGATGGCTCCCCCGACTACCCGATCGGTCGGCACCGGCGACGACGACCCGACGCCGCGCAACGCCCGCTGCCACCGGGCGAGGCTGCTGTCTCCGGATGTCCCCGGCAGTCGCTCCAGTCGCCCGTCGAGATACCGCCCTCGGTCCCCGGTTCGGTACATCCGTACTCCCCCGGCTCCCTCCGTACCCTCGGGCACGAACGGGTCTGCCACGAACCGTTCGGCAGTACCCCCGGGCCGACGGTGGAATCCTCGGGCAACCTGCTGCCCTCCCACATACAGTTCCCCGACCGTGCCGGGCGGAACGGGCCGCAACGCCCGGTCCAGCACGTAGATGCGGGACCCGGCATCCAGTTCGGCGGGTTGCGCAGGCTCGCGGTCCCGTCGATCGCGCCCCACCGTCCCGCCATCGACGAGTGGATCCCAGATGTCCGCCACCACGGCGTCGCAGTCGTTGCCCGACCATGCCAGCACATTCGCGTGGGTCACCGCGACCGGTTCCGAGCCCACGGGGCAGAGCACATAGGCAACGCGGTCGGGGTGAATCGGTTCCGACTTCGACGCGGTGACGTCGCGGTCGTCATCGTTGTTCAGCTCGACCTCGTCGAGCAGCACTGTCGGATATCCGCCGTGCGGGATCGCTCCGGCATCGGCACGACTGATGAGCAGCAGTGTCGGCACCACGTCGGCCAGCATGTACCGGATGCGTTCGGTGGGATGGTCGGGAGTCAGGGGCAGGCAGGTTGCGCCCGCCCGCAGCACGGCGATGTGCGCAACGACCTTGTCGACCCAGTTCGACAGTCCGACAGCGACAATGCTCGAATCTCCGATTCCGGACGCTCTCAGTGTCCGCGCCAGCCGGTCGGAGCGACGGTCGATCTCGGCATAGGAGAGCACCTCCCCACCGCAGCTGACGGCTGCGGCGTCCGGGCGGTCGGCAACTCGTTGCAGAAAGACCTCGGGCAACGACATGCCCCGGTGCGTTGAATCCCTCGTTCCACCGATGGCTCCGGCCCGCTCGTTCGGCGTCAGCAGGTCGATCGAGCTCAGCGCAACGCCGGGGTTGTCGGCGACCACCACGAAGAGCCGGTGCAGCCGCCGCGTCCATTGCTCCACGGTCTGTTGCTCGAAACGAGATGCTGCGTAACGCAATACCCCCTCGATCCGGTCGCCGTGGCCGTCGACCCGACCGCGCAGCGATACCACCAGATCCAGGCCGTCGAACTCCCGCACCGGCTCCGCTTCCACCGACAGCATCACCTGGAAGAGCGGGTGACGATCCGGCGAAAGCTCTTGCCCGACAGCATCGACCACCTGCGCGAACGGGACCGCACCGTGCGCACGTGCAGCCTGCTCGGCGCGGTGGGTTTCGACCAGGAACTCCTCGAACGTCAGACGTGGATCCAGTCTGCTTCGCAGCACCAGAGGGTCGGAATCGTGACCGTCCCGTCCGTCGGCGCAGTCCGGCAGGACCGCTCCGATGGCGAGGTCGTCCTCACCGCTCACGACGGACGACAACACGGCCACGGCCGCGTGCACGACCGTGAAGAGCGAGACCTCGTGCCGGGCCGCCAGGTGGTGCACATCCCGGCACACGGCGGGATCCACGGCGAACGGAACCACACCGGTGAGAGCCCCGGAGTTCACCGAGACTTCGTGGTCCACCGGCAACGGCAGGGAACTCGGCAGACCCCTGAGCTGCCTTGTCCAGTAGCGCAATTCGCGTTCATACGGCGCGGGAATCGGCAACGCGGATCGATCGACCTTGCCGCTGGGGGTGAGCGGCACCGCATCGAGAACCGTGACCGTCGAGGGCACCATGTACGCCGGCAGCCGCTCCGCCACGCCGGCGAGAACGTCGTCCGGATCCAGGCCGGTGCCGTGAACGTAACCATCCACCACCAACTCACCGTTCCGGTCGTGTGCCACGGCGATGGCCGTGTCGACACCCGGATGCCGACCGAGGATTGCGGTGATCTCGCCCAGTTCGACCCGGAATCCGCGGATCTTCACCTGATCGTCGGCCCGGTCCACGAATTCCAACTCGTGGTCCTTCGACCACCGGACGAGATCGCCCGTCCGGTACATGCGTCGCAGATCGGTCGCGAACGGATTGGCGACGAAACGAGTCGCGCTCGCACCCGGCCGCTCCAGGTATCCGCGGCCCACTCCCGGACCGGACAGGTACAACTCGCCCACCACTCCGGCCGGCACGGGCTGCAGGAAACGGTCCAACACCACTGCGGACACACCTTCGATCGGTCGCCCGATCGTGGTGCGGGAACCGGGGACGAGTGCGTCGGTGGCCGTGGCCCACACGGTCACTTCCGTCGGACCGTACAGGTTCAGCACGGTGCGCCCCACGCCCCACCGCGCCACCAGTTCCGGCGGGCAGACCTCGCCCGCGACGGCGAGTACCTCGAGATCGGTCAATCCAGCCGGATCCATCTGCGCTGGGACGGCCGGTGTGGTGGTCCAGTGGGTGATCCGCTCCCGCTGCAGCAGCTCGGCGAGCGCTTTCCCTCCGCGCACCGGCGGCGGCGCGATCACCAGCGTCGCGCCCGCCGTGACCGCGACCAGCAACTCGTGAATCGAGGCGTCGTACGAGGGCGACGCGCACATCAGCACTCGCGAGCGGGAATCTGCTGCGTAGAGACGACGCAATGCGGCAGCGTGATTCGCAAGTCCCCAATGGGGCATGGTGATACCGCGAGGCGCCCCGACCGAGCCGGACGTGTAGATGACATACGCCGCGTTGTCCAGCCTGATCGGGTGTGCCAGTTCAGCATCGGCGACAGGTGCGCCGTTCCCCGGCGCATCGGCCACATCCACCCACTCGACACCGGGAGGCACCACCTCCGGTTCCGTTGCGACAGCGATGGTGACGCCTGATTCGTCGATCATGTGCGCGATGCGTTCGGCCGGATAGTCCGGGTCCACCGGAACGAACGCCGCACCGCAACGCGCGACGGCCCACACCGCGACCACCTGTTCGATCGAACGGGGCAGCATCAACGCAACGCGGTTGCCGACGCCCACACCCTGCGCGAGCAGTCTGCGCGCGAGCCGATTCGATCGCTCGTGCAGAGCGCGGTAGGTCATCTCGACATCGCCACAGCGAACGGCAACCGTGTCGGAATCCACTGTCAGGTCGAACATGTCCGGAAGGGTGAGCGACGACACCGAGGGAGGGCCGGTGAGAGGCACGAGCGCCTCGAGTTCGTCGTCGGTGAGCAAAGGCAGGCTGCCGACCGCCGCCTCGGCATCCGCGCCGACGAATCCGCCCAGATACTCCAGAAATCTCTCGTGGTGTCCCGCAAGTTCGTCTCGTTCGTACACCGCCGGGTTGCCCTCGAAGTCCACGCGCACGTTCTGGCCGGCGGCACCCGGATAGATCGCCACCGCAAGGTCGTCGACCGGGCCGGCGGTGAGAACGTTCAATTCACCGAGTACCTCACCCCACCACGTCTCGGTGTGGAACATCATGATGTTGACCATCGGCCCGAAGCCGCGGCCGACGCGGGAGGTCGACCGCATGTCGTGGAGGATGTCTTCGTACCGGAAACGTTGATGTCGCAGCGCACCGGTCAGTTCCAGCTGGACACGGCGCACCAGGTCGTGGGTAGTCCCGTGCGCATCCACCGCGATCCGGAGCGGAACGATGTTGGCCACACTGCCGCCCGAACGGCGCGCGCCCGCGGTGGTGCGAGCAGACACCGGGAGACTCAGCACGACATCCGAATTGCCCGTCATCCGCGCGAGAAATGCGGCGAACGCCGCGACCACGATCGGTACCTCGAACGAATTCCACTCTCGAGCGAGTGCTTCCAGCTCGTCGACGACGCCGGGATCCATCACCTTGCTGGCGAGCAACGACACAGCCGACGGGGCGCTCTCCCGGTCGGTCAAACGGGAGGGCTCGGGCAGGTTCGCCGTTCGTTCGGCCCAGTACTCTCGGTCGATCTCGAATCGGCGGGACCGCGGGTACGCGTCCTCGGCCTCGTACAGTTCGCGAAGCGGCAGGGCCTTCGACGCAGGAGCTTCGGTGCGCTCGACCGCGTGCGTGTAGAGCTCGGCGACCCGATTCATCAGCACCATGGCGCCGTAGCCGTCGAGGATCAGGTGGTGCGCGAAGGTGGTGAGGAAGTAGTGGTCACGGCCGACGTGCAGCAGTGTCGCCGAAATCAGCCGGTCCCGGTACACCGACATGGGGCGGCGTCGCCGCTCGTCCATCCATCGGTGCGCGTCCGCCACGGGATCTTCACGGGACCGCAGGTCGACGTAGGCGAGTTCGTCGTCGATCGTCTCGTCCGCCAACTGGTACGGCTCACCCGCGTAGTCGACGATCCGAACCCCGGGGGACTCGATGTCGAACGAGCCCTGCTCGGACGCCCACTTCAACGCTCCGACGTCCACAGGCCCACGCAGCTCGACGTACTGCGCGACGAGAATGGGGACGTTCGGTTCCAACTGCTGCGCGAACCACAGTCCCTTTTGGGCATGCGAGAGCGGGAATGCACGTGAATCCACGTCACCTGCAGTCTTGCGCGGGAACCCCGAGCCCACTATCTGTCCCCCGATCTACAACTTTGACGAACAGCCCGAAAGCGGGCCGTATACGTATGGGTGTTGCAGAGGAAATCGTTACGGTGACCCTACTCGCAGTCCCAGCTCGTGCGCAGCGCTCGTGCGGCGGGTACCCGTGCCACCACCGAACAGGAACATGACGACGCTTACCCTTACTCTTTGATAACCGGAACAGACACGGACACTGGAGGATACGACAGGTTGGCGCAAGTCCACGAACTTCGCAGAAAACGGGAGTGCGGCAGCGGAAACCGTCATCATGACACGACCGGCAGTAGTCCTGCGCATTCCTCCCGCGACTGGCAGTTCAGCTACGCGACCAGAAACCTTATCCTCGATAGCTAGGAGCAGACCTGAATGGACGCGAAGTCGCCCAACAACTCCCACAGCGACGGTTCGATACCAGCTGAGGCGCCGACGGCGCCGCGCCGATGGACCGTACGCCGGCGCGTACTGACCGGTGTAGGCGTTGCCGCCGTCGCCGTCGTCGCATGGTTCGGCTTCTCGGCCTGGCAGGTCCAGCACAACCTCACCGGCGCGCGGGACAACGCGCAGCTCGCGAAGGATTCACTGCTCGACGGCGACACGGAGGGCGCCCAGCGAGCGGCGGCCGAAGCCCGGGAACGGGCGGAGGGTGCACAGGACAACCTGCACTCGGTCCCGTGGAGTTCCCTGGCAGCCGTGCCCGGCGTCGGAGCCCCGTTCGAATCGGCGCAGCAGATGTCCGACGTCGTAGTCGGGCTCACTCGCGACGTTCTCACACCCGCGGTCGACGTCGGCGTCGCGTTGTCACCCCGGGATCTGATCGGCGAGGGCGGCAGCGTACAACTCCAGCCGCTGCGCGACGCGGCCCCGGCGCTGCAGGAGACATCGACTGCAGCGCGGAACCTGGCAACTCAGGCACAGGGCATTCGAGGCGCGGGATACGTCGGCCTGGTGGACGATGCGCGGACCGAGTTACAGAATCAGACCGACGACGTGGCAAAACTTTTGGAAAACACGACGATCGGCGCCAAAGTACTTCCGGCCATGCTGGGCCTCGACGGCCCGCGGAGCTACTTCCTCGCGTTTCAGACCAACGCGGAGGCACGCGCCACCGGCGGACTCGTCGGCGGTTACAGCGTCATCCGCGCCAGCGACGGAAAGCTGGGCATCGAGAAGCTCGGCAAGAACACCGAAGTGTCCTACGACAAGCGACCTCTCGATCTCGGCCCCGACTACAAGAGCATGTACGGCAACTACAATCCCTCGGTCGACATCCGAAACAGCAACCTGAGCTCCCACTTCCCGTACGCCGGCCGGATCTGGCAGTCGATGTGGGCGCAGGAGTCGGGTGAGCAGGTGGACGGAGCAATCGCGACGGATCCTGTGGCACTGAGCTACGTCCTGGCCGCCGTCGGCCCGGTCACCCTGCCCGATGGGGAGGTTGTCGATGCCGGAAACGTCGTGGAACTGACCGAATCCACCGCGTACACCCGATTTATCACCGACGAGGCCAATTACCACGCCGACAACGCCGACCGCAAGGAATACCTGCAGACCATCGCCGGGAAAGTCGTCGAGAAGATGACCGGCAAGATCGAATCACCCCAGCGACTTCTCGACGCGGTCGGGAGGGCCGCCGGGGAGCGACGCATCGCCGTGTGGAGTGCGCATCCGGAAGAGCAGGCGATTCTCGCCGACACCACGCTGGGATACACAGTGCCCCAGGATCCCGCCCCGTACGCAGGCGTCGTGATCAACAACAACGGCGGCAACAAGCTGGACTACTACCTCGAACGCGAGATCGACTACACCGCCGGCGACTGCACAGGTGACACACGTGCGACCGCCGTCACCGTACGGCTGACCAACAACACGCCGGACACCAACTTTCCTCGCGTTGTCGCAGGCACTTTCAAGGACAAGCCGCTGCCATACGGCACCAACCTCGCCATGGTGTCGCTACTGTCGACCAACGGCGCGACCCTGACGAAGGCGAGCATCGACGGCAAGCAGTCGTTCGCCATCCAGGGAAAGGAGCTGGGTCACCCGATCTTCACAGTCCCCGTCACCATCCCGAAGGGCGCGACCGTCGAGTTGCGGTTCGAACTGAACGAACCCACCGCACCGGGTGAGGCGCGGGTGCCGGTCCAGCCACTCGTCGACGATCCGAAAGTGACCGTCAATGCGCCAGTGTGCGGTGGATGATCCTTTCGTTCGTCGGTTATGCACTACCCACGCACGAATCGAAGGAACGTGATGAGCGAATCGCAGGTTTCCGTGATAATAGTGACCTACAACAGCGAAGCCGTCATCGGCGATTGCGTTCGCCCACTGTCCCGACAGGACGGAATCGAGCTCATCGTGCTGGACAACGCTTCCGCGGATCGCACACTGGCGGTTCTCGCTGAGGAAGCGCCAGACGCAGTCGTAGTTCGGAACGAGGAGAACGTGGGTTTCGCCCGTGGTGTCAACCGCGCGGCACGCCATGCACGGGGGCGAGCGATACTGCTGCTCAATCCCGATGCACGCATCTCCCCTCGAGACGTACTCGCTCTGGCGACCATCTTCGACGAGTCGCCAGAGGTCGGGATCGTCGCACCGACGCTCACTCAACCGGCCGGCCGCCTCCAGATCCGCGAGGGCGGCAGGAGACCCAACGTCGTCAGCGTGTTCAACCACTTTTCGGGCCTTTCGCGACTGTCGCACAGACATCCTCGTTTCGAAGGTCTGTATCTCCTCCATACCCACGACTTCGCAACGCGAGAGCTGGATTGGGTATCCGGAGCATGCATGATGGTCCGCAAGCAGACATGGGACGAATTGGGCGGACTCACCGAAAGATGGTTCATGTATGCGGAGGACCTGGAGTTCTGTCTTCGCACACGGCAACACGGCATGCGAATCATCATGAGTGCCGAACAAACAGGAACCCACGTTGTCGGAGGCAGTACAGGCCCCAACGCATCGGAAAGGCCGAATCCTGCATGGGTGATCAATCTCTACGACTTGTACAAGTGGAAGATGGCCCAGAATCGTGTGCAGAGTGTGGTGTGGAAAGCCTCCGTCGCCGCTGGCCTACTATCGAGGTCGGTGGCGTTCTACATGAAATCGCTCGGCTCACCGGAACGGTCAGTGCTGTGGCGGTCCGAGTCGCACAAGTTCCTCTGGTACACCCGCTCACTTCTCGCGCAATCCAGCAGAATCGATGAGGTCACGGCATGACCGGTCCGAATCCGCGAATCCTCGTGCTCTGGGCCGATCGGGAGTCGACGAATCTCGGCCTTCGCGCTCTGGCGGAGGGAACAGAGTCGATTGTCGAACGGAGATGGCCGAACGCCGAATTGACCTTCCACACCCAGGACAGTGACGACACCCCACTCAGCAAGCGAAGCGTGCTCCGGGACGTCTTCCGCTCACGCGGACCGATCAAGCGGGAACTCTCCCGATACGACGCGATTCTGGACACCGGCGCGGGCGACAGCTTCACGGACATCTACGGGCTTCGACGCCTCATCTTGATGGCCTATGTACAGCGCGTCGCCGCACAGTTGCGGGTGCCGACCATTCTAATGCCCCAGACGATCGGCCCTTTCGACAGCAGGCTCGGGCGGATCATCGCGACGAGATCCCTCGAACGGGCCACCAGCGTGTTCGCCCGCGATCCAGTCAGTCTCGAGTATGCGAAACAGCTGGGAAGGCAGTCGACGTCCGAGTCGACAGACCTGGTGTTTGCGCTGCCGCGTACAGAACACACCGGCGATATCGAGCGGGACGTGGTGATCAACGTCTCCGGGCTTCTCTGGCACGAAAATCCGCACGTCGACTACGAAAGCTATCGTCGATCCATCACTGCCCTGATCGATGGGCTGCTCCAACGCGATCGTAGGGTCGCCCTCCTTGCCCACGTCCTCGATTCGGCTGTGACAGATAACGATGTACCGGCAGTCCGAGAACTCGGGAGGTACTTCGCAGACTCGGTCGAGATCCTCGTTCCGGACTCCCTAACATCGGTTCGCGGCATTCTCGCCACGGCCGATGTGGTCGTCGGTGCGCGCATGCACGCCTGCCTCAACTCGCTGTCCGTGGGTACGCCGGCGATCCCCTGGGCGTACTCGCGCAAGTTCGCACCACTGATGGATGCGCTGGGGTGGAACCTGCACGTCGATCTGAGAACGACAACGGATCCAGCTCGCGAGACCCTCATGCTCATCGACTCGACGGACTTCACCGTGGCACGCAACCGGGTGCTGCAACTCCTTGTCGGGACCGATTCGAGGATGGACGAACTCGGTGCCACCCTCGGCGACATCGGTGTCGGTCAGACAGCGCCGTGATCGATGTGGCCCTTGGTCACGACAGTGAAGGCTTGACGGAGGTCACCGGCGTGAAACAGCAACGACGTGGCACTCAGTCGGAGGGCACGCACGCTCGCGAGGGTTGTCAACAGCCAGCCCGCAACAGACGCCAGCGCCGCCCCTGCGCCGCCCAGAGCAGGTCCCAGAACAAACATCAATGCGACGCTCAGACCCAGTCCGACTAGCTGCGCGGCGGTCATGAGGACACCTTTGTCTTGCGCCACAAGCATCTGTGACGCAACATAGTTCACGGTTAGAAGGACTGATCCGCACAGACAGATCAGAGTGATCGAAACCGAACCCCGGAAGCCCTCACCAAAGATGAGAGGAATGAGCAGGGGCGTCGCACATGCCAACACCACGACAGGCACGATAGCGGTCAGGGCGGTGATACGAATCGACAACGCCGACAGGCGCATATTCGCCTCCCCTACCGAGGCAGCGGCATCCCTGAACATTACGGACGCAATCGTGTGCCCCAGGGTCATCGGCAAGCTCGCAACTGTTATCGCGATAGCAAACAATCCCGCATCGTGAGCCCCGATCGCGACCACTGCGATGATCTGAGGAAGCGTATTCGACGCGGTCTCTGCCGCTTGACTCCCGGAAAAGGCAATGCTTTCTAGCGCCAATGGACGAAGGCGCGATCTCGGTCCACGCGGCGATATCCGCGTGAGATACACCCCCATGAGGGTGGACAGAAGTGTGCTCACTGCCGCACAGACAAGTACCCACGGCAGGGTCAGGCTTCCGAGAATCCATCCGAGGGCGACTCCGAATGTAAGTGCAACTGGTTGCGTCGATTGCAGAAGCGCGATGGCGCCGTATCGCCGGCCTCCGATCAACACGCTCTGAAAGCAGAGTGTTGCGACGAATCCAACGGAACAACCCATCCCGAGAATGAATGCCCTGGCACTGTCGGGATCGAGTTCAGTGACGACATACCGCTCGATCAGGAAGCCAACCGCAACTGCCACCGGAACCAAGAACGGCAGAACAAGGTATACGGCACGTAGCGTCGCGTCAGGAGCACCTGTCGACGCACGCCGGCGCACGGCAAGCGGTAGCCCCATCCCCAGAACTACCGGCGCGAGAACCGTGGCGGCGAAGCAGGCCGAATAGAGGCCCCGCCCTGCGGGCCCTAACTCTCGCGCGATCACCGGAGCAGTGATCAGGGGGGAAAGCTGGACGATCAGTCGTGTCACCGCAATGATGCTCGGCGACTGGACAGCCGCCGAGATCTTCACCCGCGCATCGCTACCAGCTACCATCGCCGGGCCCGTCGAAACGTTCCGGCCGCGGCACGCAGGGTTCTGACCGGTGATCGCAACGCCAACCACCACAGGCGAAAGCCGCGATACCGGGGCGTCGGGTGTCCCGCAAGCCTGCTTCCCGCTAGACGTCCCAGCAGGGTGGCGCGCCGAACCACCTGGAACGGTTGCACAGCCGCAACATCGTCCGGGTCGACTGCGCGGACCGAGATCACGCCTTCCTGAGCCGCACGCCGGATGACCTCCTCGCCTCGCCTTGTCCTCGCGATCAGAACGCTGAGCCCATCCTGATCGGTGAAGTCGGGGTAGCCCTTGGCGTCCGCACGCCAGAAGTCACCGGCAGAGATATCCGCGCTTTCGCCGACGCCGTCCGGACACAGCTTGCAACGCTGCTGGACCGCCGGCCCGAGATGCTTCCCCCACGAGTCGTCATAAGTCGTCCGAACCGAGTTGCCCCGTGCATCCTCCGCGTAGAAGTCGCCTGGCCAGCCATGCCCCCGGTATCGCATTGCTGCCAACTCAGTGCCCTCGTCCACGCCGAGCTCGCGGATCAGGGAGTCGGTCGCGTGCTGACTGGGTACACCCGCGCAGAAGAATGAAAGCAGCAGCGGAGGCTGTTGATCGCGGGACTTCGCAAGCGCTCTCAGCGCGGCTATCTCGCAGGGCTTCCCGACGACCGCTGACCCTGGATCGTCGATGTCGGCCACCGCCGCATTCGCAGTGGGTGCATACCGTGACCCTGCGGCCCGGACGACATCCAATCTCGTCCGGACTGCACTCGATTCGGTCCTCGCAGGACCCGACTCCGCGGCGGCGGCGACAACGACACTGTCGATCTGCCCGGTGGCGAGCAACCATTCGTTCAGGGCCGTGAGGGTGCCACCACTGCTGCCCTTGAATCGGATGTCCTCGTCAAGTGCGTAAGCCTCCCAGATCGACACTATCGGGCCCAGGAAATCGTGACGGGTGGCATCGGCTGGACGCTGTGCCTGCACGGAAATACCGGGACACGACTGGCGGAACTCCGCCAAGGCTGTCGGGTCGGTTTCCGACGAATCGGACGAGCTCATACGGGGACGGATGAATCCGTTGTCCGCGAGTGCCAGGGCAACGTCCTTGTCGAGTAGCGCACATGCCCCACAACCGGAACAGTTTCCGCGTCGCACGACCTCCGCAATCTCGGCGTGCAGGAGGTTCCGGTGCATGAGTCAGAGTCCCTTCATCGCAGGGGATGCCGTCGCGGAGCTGTCGTCGTGCCCGTGCGCCGAGGAATCCCCGTCGACATTCGTCCCCTCGTCCTCGTCTGTCATCGGACGGATCAGCGACGCCATGATGATCCAGGTAACGCCGAACCAGAACATGCTGGTCATCGTTGCTGCCGCGGCAAACGTCACCACGACCGCGTAGGCAATCGGTCTTCTCTGCCACGGCACGTGGCGCAACACCGTGACGACGAGCCCCACCAACAACAACAAACCGACGATGCCCACGTCGTAGAGTATCTGCACCGGAAGCATGATGATGTGGCCGGGAACTCCGGGCGAGCCTGGCTGGTCGTGGCGCAGACTGAATGTGTTGGTGCCGTTGCCGATCCAAAGGTGTGCTCCGTGCATGTCTTCGGCGGCAGCCTTCGCTACCTCGATCCTGAAACCTATGTTTCCGCCCTGAAAGTCGATGTCACCCAACTTACCCGACGGCTCGAGTGCCTCCGCAGTGGAGGACGACGCCGCCGTCACTGCCGGTTCTGCCCGCCCGACATCCTCACCGAAGGCGGGAAGGAAGGTTGCAACGCCGTAGCCGACAGCAATCCCCACGATCAAGAGCACCGGGCCGAACCAAAGCCCTGTGCGTTGCCTACCGTTCTGATACGAACGCACCACTTCGTACGCGAGATAGACGATCAGACCTACGACCAGGCAGAAGACGGCCGTGCGTGTTTGTGAACCGATAACTCCCAGGGGCACAGCGACGGCAGCGGCGATCATCCAGATTCGGTTGCGTCCCTTTCGCGCCACCAGGAGAAGAGTCCACAACACCAGGATCGACGCGTAGATGTTGGCTTCCTGCGACGTCATGCGCGCTACGTAGACCTGGTACATCCCGTCGAAATCCGTACCAGGTGTGAAGCCGCCATGCGAAACGTTGGCGACGATGAACGCGGCGAATCCTGCCAGTCCCCATGGAACGACCCAACGTATACCGGTGTTCTCAGCCCATATCGCGCGCGTGCCGAGCGAGATGACTCCCGCGAGCAGCAGTAGATCGATGACCAACCAAACAAGGATCGACGCACTCTTTCCGAGGCTCGGAGAGAACATCAGCGTGGCGACGACATTCCAGGCGATGAACGCACCGAAGACGAGCACCACCGGATGTGTCAGGGCGCGGAAGAGGTCGGCCCTGGTCCGCGCCCACGCACTCAGCCACCCTACGAGGAGTAGCGGAATCACCTGCTCGACGCGGACGTTGTAACCGGCTATCGCCACACCGTAATGGCCGAGGAAGGAGGACACGACAACAGCGACCACCAGCGCGAGGGTCACCAACTCATGCCTGTCGCGCTCGTGGATGAGAGTGCGCCAACCGGCGACACGTCGAGGTTCAGTGGACTGCGCAATCATCAATCAAGGTCCTTGGAGATTTGTCGAACAACTCGAGGAGGATCAGCCGATCGCGGCGAGGAGAGACTGTTCGTAACGTTGGCAGACATCTTCCCAGGTGTAGTAGTCGTTCGCCCGTTGGAGCGCCCGATCTCGCATTACCTGCTGGCCTGCCGAATCGGCGATAACGTCCTTCACCGTGGTGACGATCGCCGAGGATTCGGCCGCGACAAATCTTCCTGCGTCACCGAGTACCTCGCGGTTGTACACGGTGTCGCGGGCGACGATGGGTGCTTGGCACGCCATAGCCTGAACCAACGCCGGATTTGTTCCACCCACACTGTGACCGTGAAAGTAGGCTCCGGCGTTCTGCCATAGTGAGAACAGTTTTCGGTCGTCGCTGACGTGGCCCATCCACGTGATCCGTTCATTTCGCTGCGCCAGGGCGCGCACCTGCTCATCCAACTCGCCGCCGTACCCCGATGATCCGACGATGACGACGTCGCGATCGCGACTCAGGACTTCTGCAGCTTCGAAGAACTCGACCACGGTGTTTTCCGGAACGAAACGTGCCACCATCAGTACGTACTTCTTCGGAGTGAGTCCCTCGACAGGGGGAAGCGGAGCGACGAAGTCGCCTCCGTACGGTATGAAATCGCCCTCACGTTGGAAGTCGTTTTCCCACCGACGCTTGATTTCGAGGGAATCGACCACCAAGCGCGTCGCGTAACGCGCCGTGAGGGAGGCACCGGTGCGAAACACCTTCTTGGCGCCCTTACCCCACTTTGCGCGCTCCCATTCGATCCCGTCCACGTTGACGACAGTGGGAATTCCACGTGACTTCAGCGCAGGCAGCCAGAACCCGTTCGCCACGTTCAGAACAAGGGCAACGTCGGGCTTCTTCACCGCCGCATCCAGGCAAGATGTCAGCCCGTAGGACAGCGTGCTGAGAGAGCGCGATTCGAACCCGATCGTGTTGCGGACAACGACTCTCCGGTCCCGGGCGGGGTCGGTAGGGACCGTTGCGCCCGGGCGTGAATAGACGGTGACATCCCACCCCTTCTCCGCCAGGCACGGAGCGAGACGCCGGATCAGGGTCTCGAAGCCGCCATAGTAACTCGGATATCCCCTCGTACCGATGATTGCAACCGAACGGCCCACTGACGTCATTGAACTCCTGCTCTTCCTGTCGAAACCACACTGTTCACAAAGAAGCGGTCGGGACTACGTGCTGTCGGCTAGTTCCGCGATGCCAGTTCTGATGGTTTCCACGGTGAAGTCCCAGTCCCCTGTTATTCGACATTCCGCACCCGGCGGCGTCGTATATCCCCGTTCATACCTGGCTGGGGCCAACAAATCGGTGATCGCGTTCGAGATCGCCGAGACGTCGTTCGGATCGACATACTCCGCAGCTCCGCCGAGATTCTCTCGGAATACTGGTATGTCGCTCACGAGAACGCGCGCGCCGAAGTACGCCGCCTCCACCGGCGGCAGGCCGTATCCCTCACCGAGGGAAAGGAAACAGAAGAGCGCGCAGTTCTCATAGAGCCACCGCAACTCGTCATCCGGCGCGAATTCGACGAACATGACTGCACCCGTGGCCACCCCCGACCTGACCACACTGGACTCCGAGAAGCGGCCCGATCTCTGACCGACAACGACGAGGGGAAAGTGCTCTGAGATTGCACCTGATTCGATCGCGGCGGCGATGGTGTTCTCCAGATTCTTGCGAATATTCAGTCGACCTACAGTCAGCAAGAACGCGTGGGACTTCAATCCGAACGATGGCTTTCGTGCAGGAGCGGTCAGAAGTGTCGTCGACAGCCCCAGGCCCGTCACAGCTACTTCCGACGAGAGGGAGTTGTACGCGGCTACGCGCTTCGCCTCGTGTTGCGTAGTGGTCATGACGAGACCGGTACGTTTCGCGAGGACCGGAATTGCCGAGAGGTAAAGTCGCTCGATCTTCGTGAACCACTCAGGGTTGCTCTGGAATAGAACGTCATGAACGAGAACCGCAGCGCTCGAGGTCGGTGCACCGAAATTCTGCAGAAAGATGGCGTCGAAATCTCGCCCTGACTTGAGGTAGAGGGGAAGCTCGATCGCGTTGATTGCCGGATGCCGTCTCATTCGCGTCGAAATACGCTCGACTCCCGCAGGCAACTCTGCATCGGAATTACTCCACTTGGACGGAATCGCAAGGACAAGTTCGTCGTCGGGGAACACCGCCCGCCATCTGCCGACGATCTCCCGCAACACGAGCCGGTTCGAATACGGGCCGTCAACCCACCAATAGGCATCGACCAGGATTCGCATTACCAGATCACCTGCTTTCCCGTGTCGATCTGCCTCGAAACACATCTCGAGATGGGCACCGCATCATTGACGTCGTCGTCGTGGATCAATACGCACCGTCACTCGCCACCACAGCCTTCAGGGTCTTGGCGATGATCAGCATGTCGCCGACCATCGACCAGTTCTCGACGTAGGACAGATCCAGACGTACCGAGTCCTCCCACGACAGGTCCGAGCGTCCGCTCACCTGCCACAGGCCGGTGACACCGGGCTTCACCAGGAGTCGGCGATGCACCTCGCTCGCGTAGGACTCGACCTCGACCCGCAGGGGAGGTCTCGGTCCCACCACACTCATTTCGCGTCGCAGCACGTTGATGAACTGTGGCAACTCGTCGATGCTGAACTTGCGCATGACGCGGCCGACACGAGTGACACGCGGATCCTCCCGCAGTTTGAACAGAACTCCGGCACCGTCGTTGTGCCCGCTCAGGGTCGCGCGGTGCTTGTCGGCGTCGTCCACCATCGACCGAAACTTCAGCATCGGGAACGGCCTGCCATCCATGCCCATTCGTTCCGATTTGTAGAACACCGGCCCTCGACTCGTCAGCTTGACCGCCACCGCCGCGACAACCATCACGGGACTCGCCAGCACGAGCGCAACAATGGCAAAGATCAGATCGAACGACGTCTTCCCGAACCGCTTCGCGCCGTGATAGCGCGGCTTCTCCACGTGGATCAGAGGCAGACCCGCGACAGGTCGCATCTCGAGGCGCGGCCCGGAGACGTCCATCATTCCCGGAGCGACCACCATGTCGACGTCCAACTGTTCGAGGTCCCACACCATTTCACGAAGCCCGTGATGGCCGAGATGCTCGGTCGCCGTGACCGCGACGGTGTCGGCACCGGATCGCTCGATCGCATCGACGACGTCGTGCTCGTCGCCGAGGACCGGAATCGACCGTCCGTCCACGGTGATCGTGTCGTCGGACGACCGGTAATGAGCTGGGATACATACCCCGACCACGGTGTACCCGTCCGCTGTTCCACGGTCGAAGGTCCTTGCGAGGTTGCGCACGGAGTGTTCGCCTCCGACGACCAACACCGATGTCTGGCACAGCCCGCGCGCACGCTTGCGAGCGAGGACGCGGCGCCACATCCAACGGGTCAGCAAGAGACCGAGCAGACCCGTGGGGAATGCGATCGCCAGGTACAGCCGTGCCAATTCCAACTGCAGGAGGAGCGCTGCGATCGCGATGAGCCCGAACAGTCGTAGCGTCGCGGTGGCGATGCGTCGATACTCCTCCGGGCCACTCCCGACCACTCGTGGGGATCGCACGTGAAAGACGGCGAGCATGGCGAGCCACGACGCCACGAGAGCGACGGAAATCAGACCGTAGCTCACATTGCTCAGAGTGCGTGAGTCGACAAGAGACCCGGGGCCTCCGAAGCGCACCCATTGAGCCAGAGCCACCGCTGCCACCACGACGAGGGTGTCGGTGAGGAGAATTCGCCTGATGTACACGGCCAGCCAGTGTCGGCGTGCGACCCCTCGTTGCGCTGAAACCGCCGCAACGCTGTGAACAGCTGAAGATCTCTCCACAGTCGAGTTGAACGTCGCCATGCATCCCCTCCACTGTCGAACCGACCGTCGGCAGAGTGTGATGGTCGAGTCGGCCGTTTCACGACAGCGGATCTCCGGACGCGGACAGTGCCGTCGTCACCAACGAGCAAAAACCAGAAGTGCCCCGAGCACCGCCATGTAGATAGACGACTTCGAACATTCACAACGAGTGTGGACGCTATCAGCGCGATTCCGTCCTGTCTCATCCGCACCGGCGACATGAGACCGTGCGGTCTGCACTAAATACGGACTGAGCAGCGGTTATTCGCTCCTACAATTGGTTCGGGGACAGTCTTTTTCGGCAAACTGACCACAGGTGTTCGGGCAGAAAGATTTTCACGCAGTCAAGTCCGCATCAAGGCGTCTTCGCGCACTCCAAGTTCTGCCAACACTCGAATTGCATACCCAAAGTTGGCGATTGCGAGACGTATGCGATCCCATCACCGAATCGAAGATCAATTTTCACGAGCCAGCACCGAAATTCGGTGACTGACTCGAGAATTCGAACGGTCCGGCATCGACGCTCTCCCGTGTCACGCCCCGCCAAGGTGGGGCGCGGCCGACGCACCGACCTGTGGCCGCCCCATTCGCGCCCGAACGCGGGCGGTCACCTGCCAGATCAAGGTCGTGTCATGGACGCTGATGCACGGCACGCCGAGCGCACGGGCGCGCTGAACGGCAGCCGACTCCTTCGGCGAACAACGTCCGTCCAGGATGTCCTCGGTGACGATGACGCAGAGCACGTCACCCTCGAGTTCGCGGATCGGTTCCATTCCGTGGAGGGCCACCCATTGCCGGACCATCGCCCACTGCGACACATCGTTGTAGCGGGTGGGATTGCCGACGAACAACACGCGGCGAGACCGCCGGGCTCGGGCGACCTCGATACTGGAGATGGGTGACATGCCGAAGGTTCCTGTCCACGTGAACGGTTGATCCCGGTACGAGACAACTCTCTCCCGCCCCGGCACCGGCGTCTGTCCACCGATCAGGCGGTGCATCGGATGAATCTCGACTCCCCCGATCAGGGGACACCCCCGCACGTGAGTGGCACAGTGTGCTCGGGTGCGCCTCGGCACTCACATGGGAGGTTGCATGATCACTGTTCTGTGCTGCCGCGGAATCGGTGAGGATCGGGGCGTCAACATGCTCACCAACACGACACAATTGCTGGATCCCGTGCGGTTCGTCGTCAAGCAGGTTCCGTGGGAGGCGAGCTACGGACCGGTGCCCGACCCGGGTGGTTCAGCGTTCGACAAGGCGCTGTCCGAAGGACGCACACTCCTGTTGCGGATGATCGCGGAGGACCCGAATCCCGTTGTTCTGCTCGGCTACTCGGGCGGCGCCGCGCTCGCCGGCAACGTGGCGGCCGAGGTGGGACGGGGCCAGCACCCCGCCCTGGATGTGCGTGGGGTCGGACTGATCGCCGATCCCCTCCGGCCGGCGTCTCCGGACCTGCCGGGGTGGGGCATCGCCGGGCAACGCCCGATCACGGGGATGCCCGTGTGGCAGATCGCCGACCCACTGGACGCCATCTGCTGCTGCCCGGGCAACTCGCCGCTGCGCACGTTCGCAGACCAGTCGGCGGCCTTCTCACTCGCCGACCCGGCGGCATGGGTGACGGACCTCCTCGACCGGCTCCGTACCCGCCGGTGGCAGGCGGTGATTCTGAACTGGTGGCGCCCGTGGACGGTGTGGCAGCAATACGCCGAGGCCATCGACGACGTGAACGGCTACCTGTTCCGGGGCGACCACACCAGTTACCGGGTGCGGCTCGCCCCGGGCACCGACCGGACCTACTGCGCGCTGCTCGCGGATCGCGTCAACGAACTGACCGAGTGAGTGTGCCCGCGCAGGCGGAGTGCATCAGGGATTCTCCGGTGTCTGTTCCTCGTTTCCCGGCGGATCCTCGCCCTCGGCCTCGGGATCTTCTCCCTCGACCGGCGGCTCGGTCTCCTCGACCGGCGGCTCCTCCTCGGCCACCGGCGGTTCCTCTTCGACCACGGGTGGCTGCTCGGATGCGGGTGGCTGCTCGACCGCCGGCGGAACCACTGCAGGCGGCGGTACCACCGGCGGCGGTTGCTGCTGGCCTGCGACCGGAGCCTGCCCACCCCCGCCGGAACCGCCCTGCCCGGTCCCCGACGAACCGCCGCCGCCTCCGTTCGACTCGGGCGCGACAGCCGGCGGTGCGAGCTCCGACGTCGGCGGAGTGGTCGTGGCGGCGGCGGGTGTCGCCTTTGTTGTCGAGCTGGACGTTTCGGATGTCGGCGTCGGTTCGCCGTCGGACCCGCAGGCCGACAGCGTCAGGAGCGCACAACTTGCCGCGATAACCACCGAGCGTTTCAAGGACCGTCTCCTTCGTTCGAGTATCTATCGATCGAACGGAACATACGGTCCGTTTGGTACGTTTTGGCGTTTTTGCGAGGAATCGTCACCCTTTCGACACGAACGGCGGCTCAGCTCTGCGCGTTTCTGCGCGCCGCACGCTTGGCCCAGGCATTGCGGACCATCGACAGCGGCGTCGGCGGCACCCAGCCCAGCTGGACCGCCTGACCGAGGTCGTCCCGGGTGGCCCAGTGCTCGATGACGCGGCCGTCTTCGACGCGCAACCAGTGCGACTGGTTGACCGCCAACGATCGCCCCGTGGGCGCGAACACCTGATCGATCGATCCCTGCTCGTCGTAGACGACGAAGGGTCCGACGTGCCTGCCCTTCATGATCGTGTAGACGACGGCGAGGTCGCCCTCGACGACGACATACTCGACGTCGAACCGCAGCTCGGCGAACGCGGAGCGCAGCCACACCGCGGTAGCGTAGAACGCGTCGGGTCCACGCCCTCGCGTCCGCGGGGGTTCCGTCGCGCTCTCCCGGTTGAATGCGTCCGAGTGGACGACGGAATCGAAATCGGCGCGGCTTCCGTTCGCCATGATCTCCATCGCGCGAACGGCGAGGGATTTCACTTGCTCCGATGGGGCCGGTTCCTCCATGTTCACGGTGCACTCCGCAACAGTCGGTGGGAACTCTCAGTATTCGACCGCCCTCGACTGGAAGTCAACGACCTGATGCCGGTCCGTTCGGTACAGGATTTGCGCGCGCCTCAGCGAAACCGCCGTCGACGGCGGTACCGTCGGGGAGGTGATGGGACTGCCTGATGCGATCTCGGCCTGCTTGTTCGATCTCGATGGTGTGCTCACGGCAACGGCGGTGCTGCACCGGAAGGCGTGGAAACGCACGTTCGACGAGTTCCTGAAGCATCGCGAGGGCGCCAACTTCCGGCCGTTCACCGACCAGGACTACTACGACTACGTCGACGGACGTCCCCGCGCCGACGGGGTCCGGACCTTTCTCACGTCCCGCAGCATCACGTTGCCGGAGGGATCGCCGGACGATCCACCCGGCGCCGAGACCGTGAACGGTGTCGGGAACAGCAAGAATCGGCTGCTGCTGAAAGTCATCGAGGAAGAGGGCGTCAGCCCCTACCCCGGTTCGGTCCGCTACATCAGCGCGGCGTACGACGCCGGCCTGAAGATCGCCGTGGTCACGTCGTCCGCGAACGGCAAGGCCGTCCTCGACGCGGCCGATCTCAGCCGCTACGTGCACGTCCGCATCGACGGGGTGGTGATCAGCGAGCAGGGCCTCCGCGGGAAACCCGCGCCGGATTCGTTTCTCGCGGCCGCCCGCGCCCTCAACGTGCATCCCGATCAGGCGGCCGTGTTCGAGGACGCCCTGTCCGGAGTGGAAGCGGGACGGGCAGGCGAATTCGGCTACGTCGTCGGGGTGAATCGCAACGATCAGGCCGAGGCGTTACGCGAACACGGCGCCGACGTGGTGGTGAACGACCTGGCCGAACTCCTGGAAAGGTGAGCATGGACGACAAGGGCTACGAGATCTCGCCGTGGCAGCTGCGCTGGCGCGGACTGGATCTGGAGGCACTGCACGCCACCGAATCCACCTTCGCACTGTCCAACGGACACATCGGGATTCGTGGCACGTTCGAGGAGGGTGAACCGCGCGGTCTCCCCGGCACCTACCTCAACGGGTTCTACGAGCAACGTCCCCTGCCATACGCGGAGGCGGGTTACGGCTACCCCGAAGACGGGCAGACCGTCGTGAACGTGACCGACGGCAGCATCATCCGCCTGCTCGTGGAGGACGAGCCCATGGACATGCGGTACGGGAGTGCACCGGCGCACGAGCGCGTCCTCGACTTCCGCTCGGGCACCCTGCGCCGCACCACCGAGTGGACGTCGCCGACCGGACGCCGCGTGCGAATCCATTCGGAACGACTCGTCTCGTTCACCTCGCGTGCGGTCGCCGCCATCCATTACGAGGTCGAGCCGCTCGACGGGGACATCGAACTCGTCCTGCAGTCGGATCTGCTCGCCAACGAACACATCCCCGCCCGCACGGACGACCCGAGAGTCGCTGCCGCCCTGGACACTCCATTGGTCTCCGATTTCGCTGCCGCCCACGACTTCAGGGCGGTACTCGCCCACCACACGCGTGCGTCGGGCCTGCGCATGGCCGCGGGGATGGACCACGAGGTCGACTACCCCGCCAACGGGCGGTGCAGCATCGAGACCGAAGAGGATCTGGCCCGGCTCACCGTGGCCGTCGACATCCCCCAGGGTGAGCGCCTGAAGGTGACGAAGTATCTGGCGTACGGATGGTCGGCACGGCGGTCGACTCCGGCCCTGCGCGGCCAGGTGGAGGGGGCGCTCGCCGGAGCACTCGAAACCGGCTGGGACACCCTGCTGAAACGCCAGCGCGAGTACCTCGACGCCTTCTGGGAGACGGCGGACGTCGAGATCGACGGCGACGCGGAACTGCAGCAGGCGGTGCGGTTCGCGCTGTTCCACGTGCTGCAGGCCGGTGCCCGCGGTGAATCGCGGGCGATCCCGGCGAAAGGCCTGACCGGGCCCGGGTACGACGGTCATGCGTTCTGGGACACCGAGTCATTCGTCCTCCCCCTGCTCACGTACACGGTGCCGGACTCGGCCCGCGACGCACTGCGCTGGCGGCACTCCACGCTCGACAAGGCGAAGAACCGCGCCGTACAACTGGGGCAGGCAGGCGCCGTGTTCCCGTGGCGCTCGATAAACGGCGAAGAATGCTCCGGCTACTGGCCCGCGGGAACCGCGGCCTTCCACGTGGGTGCCGATGTCGCCGCGGCCACGTCCCGGTATCTGGCCGCGACCGGAGACGAGGAGTTCGAAGCCGAATGCGGCGTCGAACTGCTCGTGGAGACCGCCCGGCTGTGGACGTCGCTCGGCCACCACAATGCGCAGGGCGAGTTCCGAATCGACGGCGTCACCGGGCCGGACGAGTACACCGCCGTCGCCGACAACAACGTGTTCACCAACCTCATGGCGCAGAAGAATCTGCACGACGCGGCGGCCGCCTGCGAGCGACGCCCCGGCCTGGCGCGCGAGCTCGGTGTGGACGACGAGGAAGCAGCGCTCTGGCGAGACGCCGCCGAGCACATGCGCATTCCGTTCGACGACGCTCTCGGCGTCCACCAGCAATCCGACGCCTTCACGCACCACGCCGAGTGGGACTTCGAAGGCACACCACCCGAGCACTATCCGCTGCTGCTCCACTACCCGTACTTCGACCTCTACCGCAAGCAAGTGGTGAAGCAGGCCGACCTGGTGCTGGCGATGTATCTTCGCGGCGATGCCTTCACGGACGAACAGAAGATCGCCAATTTCGCCTACTACGAGGCCCTGACGGTTCGGGATTCGTCCCTGTCGGCGTGTGTGCAGTCCGTGATGGCCGCCGAGGTCGGGCAACTTCAACTCGCCTACGACTACCTCGCCGAGGCCGCCCTGACCGATCTCCACGACCTCCATGCCAACGTGGAGAACGGATTGCACATCGCCTCACTCGCCGGAACGTGGATGGCGTGCGTCGCGGGATTCGGTGGAATGCGCGATCACGGCGGCAACATTTCGTTCGCACCGCGGATCCCACCGCAGCTGGTCAATCTGTCGTTCCGGATGACGGTGCGGGGCAGCCAGATCCACGTGGACGTCCGCGCCAAGACCGCAACCTACCGGCTTCTGTCCGGCGAACCTGTTCAGCTCGCCCATCACGGCAGCCCGTTCACTCTCGACTCCTTTCCGGTGACGCGGCCGATCCCGGAACTGCCAATTGCCGCGCCTGTGCGGCAACCGTACGGGCGGGCACCCGTGCGTCGGGGCTGACATGACACCCGGCCAGCCCGAACACCGCGGCCGCGAGCAGCAGCGCGGCACACCGAACCTGCGTTGTGCGACAGTGGTGCGATGAGCACTGTGGTGACGATCGACGAGTTGGCGGAATCGCTGAACAGCGCTGCTCCGCCGGTCCTTCTCGACGTGCGGTGGGCGCTCGGCGACACCGAAGGCAGGCAGCATTACCTCGACGCGCACATTCCCGGTGCCGTGTTCGTCGACCTGGAGACCGAACTGGCCGCCCCTGGATCCCCGGAACTGGGCAGGCATCCCCTGCCGACGGTGACGGACCTCCAGGACGCCGCGCGCCGGTGGGGTGTCCGGGCCGGCAGCCCTGTCGTGGTCTACGACGCCACCGGGAACCTTGCCGCCGCGCGGGCGTGGTGGGTGCTGCGCTGGGCCGGAGTTGCCGACGTGACGATGCTCGACGGTGGTCTCGGCGCGTGGACGTCGGCGGGCCATCCCGTCCGATCCGGCGACGAGCACCCACCACTGCCCGGTGACGTCGTTCTCACTGCGGGCCACCTGCCGACGCTGACCGCGGACGAGGCCGCCGAATTCGCCGACCACGGCCACCTTCTCGATGCGCGTGCCGCCGAGCGGTATTCGGGCGCGACCGAACCCATCGATCCCCGCGCCGGGCACATTCCCGGTGCCCGCAGCGCCCCGACGTCCGAGAATCTCGGGCCCGACGGACGGTTCGCGCCTGCCGAGGTGCTGCGCGAACGATTCGCCGCGGTCGGCGTCGAGCCCGGACGTCCCGTCGGCGTGTACTGCGGATCGGGTGTGACGGCGGCCCACCAGGTTGCGGCGCTGGCGCTCGCCGGCATCGACGCCGCCCTGTATCCGGGGTCCTGGTCGCAGTGGTCGTCCGATCCCGGGCGGCCGGTCGCCACCGGCCCCGACCGGCGATGAAAGCGAGTCACGCCGTCTGACCGACCGCCTCCGCGTCGTGCGCCGGATAGGCGTGGATGAGGGCGGTACTCAGCTTCGGAACCGCGTGGGTGAGTGTGTGTTCGGCGGTGTGCGCCACGCGGTGCGCGTCGCGCAGGCTGGTCGAGGGATCGACGTCGAGTTCGGCGTCGGCATGCAGGTGGTGGCCGATCCACCGCATCTTGACGCTGCGCACCCCGACCACCCCCGGTTCGGCGGCGAGGGCCCGTTCGGCGGTGTCGACGAGTTCCGGGTCGACGCCGTCCATCAGCCGCCGGAACACGTCGCGTGCCGCGGTCCGCAGCACCAGCAGGATCGCGGCCGTGATGACCAGGCCCACCACCGGGTCGGCGAGAGGAAGCCCGACCGCGACGCCGCCGGCGCCCAATACCACGGCGAGGGAAGTGAATCCGTCGGTCCGTGCGTGCAGCCCGTCGGCGACGAGCGCGGCGGAGCCGATCCGCCTGCCGACCCGGATGCGGTACAGCGCCACCCACTCGTTGCCGGCGAATCCGATGACACCGGCGAGGGCCACCCACCCGAGGTGGTCGATGGGCACCGGATCGAGGAGGCGGCGGGTCGCCTCCACACCCGCGACGACCGCGGACAACGCGATCATCACCACGACGAACAACCCAGCCAGGTCTTCGGCCCGGCCGTAGCCGTAGGTGAATCGCCGGGTGGCCGCCCGCCGTCCGAGGGCGAACGCGATCCACAGCGGAATCGCTGTCAGCGCGTCGGAGAAGTTGTGCACGGTGTCGGCGGCGAGCGCGACGGACCCGGACAGCGCCACCACCATCACCTGAGCGAGGGCGGTGACTCCCAGCACCACCAGGCTGATCTTGACCGCCCGGATCCCGATCTCGCTCGCCTCGAGCGCGTCGTCGACGCTGTCCGCGGAGTCGTGGCTGTGCGGGGCGAAGATCTCGCGGATCGCCCCGCGGACGCCACCCGAATCTCCGTGGCCGTGGCCGTGCCCATGGGAATGTCCGTGGCCGTTCACGAGCCGTCTCCCTCCGCGGCGAGGTCCGCGTCGTCGTGGATCACCTGCAGATCGCCGGTGGCGCGGTGATGTCCCGGGATGCCGGGGCCCGCGTGCTCGGCATTGAACACGGCGTCGGTGACCAACTGCTGCACGTGCTCGTTGGCGACGCTGTAGTAGATGGACGTTCCCTCCCTCCGCGTGCGCACCAGCCGCGCCATCCGGAGCTTCGCGAGATGTTGCGAGACGGACGGTGCCGGCTTCCCCACCCGTTCGGCCAGCTCGTTCACCGACAGCTCGCCTCCCACCAGTTGCCAGAGCACCTGCACCCGGGTGGCGTCGGCGAGCATGCGGAAGACCTCGACCACCAGCCCGACCTGGTCTTCGTCGAGTCGGCGCCGACAAGCGCGCTTATCTGCATTCATACGCAGATAATAGGTCACTTTGTTTTGTGATGCATCAGACACCGAATCGACTTACTTGCTTGCGCTAACGATGTATATAGTTGCTTGCATCAAGTAAGTCGTCCTTCAGGGGTTGCCATGTCCGTCTCGTCAGTGCCTACCGTGCCGTCCGTATCTCTCGGCACCACCGAAGCGCTCATCGACGAGGTCTTCCTCTTCGGCCGCGTGCTTCGCGACGCCCTGGTGTCGGAAGGCGACGGTCACATCCCGCGCGCGTTGACGGGGGTCCTCCTCGTCCTCGCGGCTCGGGGGGAATGCCGGCAGAACGAACTCGCCACCGAACTGTGTGTCAGCCAGTCCTCACTCAGTCGCCAGATCACCGATCTGGTGGACGTCGGCTACGTCACCCGCCACTCGGATCCCGCCGACGGACGCGCATTCCGAATACGCGTGTCGCCGGAGGGAATGGCGTACGTCAAGCACGTGAGAACACAGCGAGCGGCACGAATGCAGAAGTTGATGACCGGCTGGAACGAAACCGAGGCAGCGATTGCCCTCGAATCCATCCGGCACCTGAAGGAAACACTCTTCGATCCAGAGCACCGGATCGTTACGAGCTCGAACCCGATTGGAACACAAAGCGTATGACCGAAACACAGACTCGGCCGCCGGTTGAAGAAACGACGGCCATGACGCACCGCCAAATCCTCGAAGCCCTCACGGGCCTGCTCGCCGCGCTGTTCACCGCGCTGCTGAGCAGCACGATCGTCGCCACCGCTCTCCCCACGATCATCGGTGACCTGAAGGGCACGCAGACCGCGTACGCCTGGGTCATCACCAGCGCGCTGCTCGCCAACGCCGCCTCGACACCCATCTGGGGCAAGCTCGCCGACCTGTTCAACAAGAAGGTCCTCGTCCAGAGCGCGATCGTCATCTTCGTCATCGGTTCGGTGATCGCCGGCTTCGCGCACAACGTGCCGATCCTGCTCGCCGCACGCGTCATCCAGGGCATCGGCATGGGTGGCCTGACGGCTCTCGTCGTCGCCATCATCGGCACGATCGTCGCTCCCCGTGAGCGCGGCCGCTACTCCGGCTACATGGGTGCCGTCATGGCCGTGTCGATGTCGGGTGGCCCGATCCTCGGCGGCGTCATCGTCGACAGCCCCCTCGGCTGGCGCTGGTGCTTCTTCGTGTGCGTGCCGCTCGCCGTCATCGCACTGTTCCTGCTGCAGCGCACCCTCCACCTCGCGACCGAGAAGAAGGACGACGTCTCCATCGACTGGCTCGGCGCCCTGCTGCTGACCGCCGGTGTGTCCATCCTGCTGATCTGGGTCTCGTTCGCCGGCAAGGCCGGCTACTACGAGTGGTTCTCCCGTGAAACGGTCATGTACGTCGGATCCGGTGTGCTCCTGCTGGCCGCGACGATCCTCGTCGAAGCCAAGGCCAAGTCGCCGATCATCCCGCTCAAGATCGTCACGGAGAAGACCACCGGACTCGCCATCATCGCGTCCGTCGCCGTCGGTGTCGGAATGTTCGGTTCCACCACGTTCCTCGGCCAGTACTTCCAGACCTCGCGTGGCTACACCCCCACGATGGCCGGAGTGCTCACGATCCCGATGGTCGCCGGCATGCTCCTCGGCACGGTCGGATCCGGACAGCTCATCACTCGCTTCGGCAAGTGGAAGCCGTTCGTCGTCGGCGGCGCCGTCCTCATGATCGTCGGCTTCGGATTGCTCGGCACCATCGATCACGAGACCAGCCTGACCCTCGTCGGCGCGTACATCGCGATCATCGGTCTCGGCATGGGCATGCTGATGCAGAACCTGGTCCTCGCGGTGCAGAACACCGTCAGCGTCCAGAACATCGGTGCGGCATCCAGCTCGGTCGCCTTCTTCCGGACCTTCGGTGGCGCGATCGGCGTCTCGGTTCTCGGATCGGTGCTGGCCACCCGCGTCGCCGACCTGTCGGCCGACGGTTTCGCGAAGCTCGGCATCCCCACCGGGTCGAGCAGCGGCGGCGGAAGCCTGGACCTGACGTCCATGCCCGCTCCGGTGCAGGGTGTCATCCGCGCCGCATACGGAGACGCGACCGGCCGGATCTTCCTCATCGCCGCCGCCGTCGCCGTCATCACCCTGATCGCCGTCATCCTGCTGCCCAACCGCCCGCTGCGTCGCACCATCGACCTGTCGAGCGAGCAGGAGCCCGTCCAGGAACCCGAGTACGCCCCCGTTCCGGAGTACGCACTCGAGCCCGACACGGCGCCGATCCAGTCGTCCGAGGTCCGCGGCGGCAGGCACGAGGCCCCCGCCGATCAGCGGCAGCCCTTCGCGGGGTTGAGCGCCGACGCCCGGGACCGTCTCCTGTCCATGCTTCTGCCCCAGCCGGAGCAGACGCTGGAAGCGATCGACGAAGCGGAGAAGATCCGCGACGAGGTCAACCGCCTGCGCAACGATCTCAACGCCAAGCTCGTCGAATTCGACGCGGTCTGGGATCGCCTGCGCGAGCTGGGACTGAGCGAGGAGCAAGTGGCCGGCGTCCTCGGCGGCGGCCACGTGACGGACACCGGCAACGGTGCCCTCATCCGCTGAATGAGATGATCGTTCAGTTCCACGACGCCGTCGGCCCGCCCACGTATCCCCCTCTACGTGGGCGGGCCGGCGGCGTGTTCGCTCAATTGACCCGGTTCACGCTGGTGGGCACGTCGAGCAACGTGCTCTACGCTCTCGCGTTCTTCACCCTCGACATGTACGGGTCGTTCGTCGCCAACCTCGTCGGCGTGGTGACCAGTTCGATGCTGGCCAACGAACTCCACCGGCGGCTCACCTTCCGTGCCGTGGACCGCGTCCGCTGGTTCGTCGCACAGTGGGAAGGCGGAACCCTCGCGCTGATCGGCCTGGCCGTCAGCTCACTCGCGCTCGCCCTCCTGCACATGCTCTTCCCCGGCGCCGACGGTCCGGCGCAGGTCGCGCTCGTCATCGCCGTCAGCGCCGTCGTCGGCGGGCTGCGGTTCCTCGCACTCCGCGGTTGGGTTTATGCCTCCGGCCCGTGAGTACTTGTTAACCGCCCGTGGTTAACAAGTACTCACGGCAGGGGACGGTGCCACGGACCCGTGATCGCCAGTGTCAACCCCGGCGACTGGATGTTCGCGAACAGGATCTTCCCGTCCGCACTGAATGCCGGACCGCAGAATTCGCTGTCGTTCAACTCGTTCCGCGCCATCGCGAACGGCTCACCCTCCGCCGTGACGCCCACGAGGTGGCTGATCCCTTCGCCGTCCTCGGCGAGGATCACGCCGCCGTACGGCGAGACGGTGATGTTGTCGGGCCCGTCGTAGTTTCCGGTGTCGACCGCGGGATCGGGATTGACGCCGAACAGGGTCTTCAGCGTGACGGTCTGCTTCGCCGGGTCGTAGAACCACACCTGGCCGTCGTGCTCGGCGACGCTGCCGTCGCTGGTCCGTGCGTAGCTCGCGACGAAGTAGGCACCGCCGTCGCCCCACCACTGTCCCTCCAGTTTGCGGCTCCGGGTGACGACGTCGTTCCCGAACTGCTCACGCACCGGCGTGCTCGTCGCGTCACGGTCCGGCACACCTACCCACTGCACGGCGTACACGGTTCCCGGCTCGGTGGCCTGCGACAGGTCGGGGACGTGCGTTCCGCCCTGGAAGCACGCCATCGCCTGGAGAGCGCCCGCGGCGTCGCCGCCCGGAGACTGCGCGAGTTCGCGCAGCGCGTTCGGCCCGCCCCGGAAACCCTGCGGCGGCGTCCACCGGTAGTACAGGCCGTTCGGCGCGGACGCGTCCTCCGTGAGATAGATGGTGCTCGACGCCGGATCCACCGCCACGGCCTCGTGCGCATACCGGCCGAGGAACTTCAGCGGCACAGGACTTTTGCCCCTGTTCGCGTCCCGACTCGCCGGGTCCACCTCGAAGACGTAGCCGTGGTCGAGCAGGAACCCGTCCTCCCCCGCGCGCGCCTCCGTCTCCTCGCAGGTCAACCACGTCCCCCACGGGGTGATGCCGCCCGCGCAGTTGTTCACGGTGCCCGCGACGCTGACGTACTGGCCCTGCCGTGCGCCATCGGCGCCGACCGCGGTCGTGGTCGTACCGCCGCGCGCGCCCGCGTCGTACGTCAATCCGTCGAGAGCGGGCACACCGAACGGTTCGTCGCTGCCGATCTCGTGATTGGTGACGAGTGTGGAACCGCCGGGTCGCGCGAACACCCCGATGGCGTCGGGATCGCTCGGCACCGGTACGCCACCGTCCAACTGCGTCTCACCCGACCGGGAGACGACGGTGTACGAAAAACCCACCGGGAGCGAGAGAATGCGGTTCGGGTCGGGTACGAGCGGTCCGTAGCCGATCGCCTGTCCCGGCGCCGCGGACGCGAACGCCGGCCGGACGAGGGCGTCGACGCTTCCGGCGAGTGCCACACCGAGGCCGGTGAGCGCGGTGCGACCGAGGAACCCGCGGCGGTTGAGTGGTGCAGTGGACACTGTCTGAAACCTCCATGGTGACGAACCGGGACCCTCGGACGGTAGGGACCGGACTGCCCTGGTTCGTGGACGCACCGTGGCGCGCGCGTGAACCGGGCGAAAACTTCCCCTGTGAGTACTTGTTAACCGCCGGCGGTTAATAAGTACTCACAGGCGTTGACATGTGACTAAATGGTCACCTATTGTCGATTCATGGACGACGATCACGTCTTCAAGGCGCTGGCCGATTCCACCCGCCGCCTGATACTCGACCGATTGTTCGCCCAGGATGGTCAGACGCTCACCGAACTCGAGTCGCAGGTCGAGATGACGCGATTCGGGGTCATGAAGCATCTGCGTGTGCTCGAAGACGCGGGACTCGTCGTCACGCGCCGCTCCGGCCGGGAAAAACTTCACTACCTCAATCCTGTGCCGATACAGCTGATCCACAACCGGTGGATCGACAAATACACCGAGCGTCACACCAGTGCGCTCGCTCAGCTGAAAGCCGAACTGGAGGAAGAGAAATGACTACCGCTGACGCATTCCAGATCTACGCGGTCTATATCAAGGCGACGCCGGAGGCCATCTGGGACGCCATCACCAAACCCGAGTGGTCGCAGCAGTACGGCTACGGCGGTCTGGTCGACTACGACCTCCGCGCGGGCGGTGCGTTCCGATCGCGCGCGGACGACGCGATGAAGGAATACCCGGGCGTGCCGGACGCGATCGTCGACGGCGAGGTGATCGAGTCCGATCCGCCGAAGAAGCTGGTGCAGACGTGGCGGATGCTGATGGACGCCGACAACGTGGAGGGTTTCACCACCCTGACCTACGAGATCATGCAGTCGAGCCGCCCCGGTGTCGCGAAACTGACTGTCACACACGACCTCACCAACGCACCGGGCCTGGCCGAGATGGTTGCGGGCAGGCGCGAGTCCGAGGGTGCGGGCGGCGGCTGGAACGAGGTGCTGAGCGGAATGAAGACGCTGCTCGAGACGGGGCAGCCGATGGTGAACTGGGGCTGAACGCCGGGCGCGAGGGCCCGACATCTGTCGGACGGCCGCAGTAAGCTCCAACCATGACGGCTGCGCAGTCGCTCGACGGGGATTTCCTCGCACTCGCCGACCCTTACCGGCGCGAGTTGCTCGCCCATTGTTATCGCATGATGGGCTCACTTCACGACGCCGAAGACCAGATGCAGGAGACCTTCATCCGGGCCTGGCGGGGGTACGACGGCTACCAGCAGCAGGCGTCGCTGCGGACGTGGCTGTACAAGATCGCCACCAACACGTGCCTGACGGCCCTGCAGAGTAAATCCAAGCGTCCGCTGCCGAGTGGGCTGGGCGCGCCCGACTCCGACCCGACCGCCGACCTCGTCGAACGACACGAGGTGCCGTGGCTCGGACCGCTCCCCAACCGCCTCATCGACGACGACGCGAACGATCCCGCCACCGTCGTGACGTCGCGCGAGTCGGTGCGGCTGGCGTTTATCGCCGCCCTTCAGCATCTTCCTGCACGTCAGCGTGCGGTTCTCGTCCTCCGCGACGTGTTGCAGTGGAAGGCGTCGGAGGTCGCGGCGGCTCTCGGTACCACCACGACGGCGGTCAACAGCCTGCTGCAGCGTGCACGTGCGCAACTCGAACTGGCCACGCCGACGGCCGACACTCTCGTGGAACCGGAATCACCCGAGGAGCGCGACCTCCTCGACCGCTACGTCGCCGCGTTCGAGGACTACGACATCGACGCGATCGTCGAACTGTTCACCAAGGACGCCGTCTGGGAAATGCCCCCGTTCGACGGCTGGTATCGCGGGGGCGCCTCGATCGGCACCCTGATCAGCGGAAACTGTCCGGCCAAGGGGCCGGGCGACATGCGCCTGCTGCCCACGGCGGCCAACGGACAGCCGGCCCTCGGCCTGTACATGCGCGGGGAGGACGGCGTCCACCGTCCGTTCCAGCTCCACGTCCTGGACGTCACGGCTGACGGGGTCTCCCATGTCGTCTGCTTCTTCGACGTCGATCTGTTCGAGAAGTTCGGACTAGCGGAGACCCCGCCCACCTGACCCCTACGCCGGCACGGCGGCCGGATCCATCCACATGACCTCCCAGACGTGACCGTCCAGGTCGCGGAACGCGCGTCCGTACATGAAGCCTTCGTCCTGGAGCTTGCCCCACGACGTCCCGCCGGAGGCGAGGGCCTTGTCGACGAGGCGGTCGACCTCTTCGCGGCTGTCGGCGGAGATACAGATGAGGGCCTCGACGGACTTCGAGGTGTCGCAGATGCCGCCCTCGATGAAGTCCTTGAACCGGGACTCGACGAGGAGCATCACGGACGTGTACTCGTTGATCACCATGGCGGTGCAGGAGTCGTCGCTGAACGTTGAGTTGAACTCGAAGCCGAGTCCGGCGAAGAACGTCTTGGTCGCGTCGAGGTTCTTGATCGGCAGGTTCACGAAGAGCATCCGGGACATGTGATTCTCCTTCTCGGGTTCCGCGCAGTGCGGAAGGTCATCGGTACAGACCGCGGCGGTGCGCAAAACTCATCGGCGACCGCTCGCCCGCTCCTCTCAGCTGTCGGCGAGGTCGAGGAACGAGCCGATCATGATCCGTCCGGCCGCTTCGACGTCGTCCAGGTGTTCCCCCGACGGCGCGGTGCCCGGCGGCATGTGGGCGTGCATCACCGGCAGCTGCGCGCGGGTCAGTTCGACGTGGAACTGCAACCCGTACGCCCGGCGGCCGATCGCGAACGCCTGATTCTCGTAGAGGTGACTGCTCGCCAGCCCGACCGCGCCGGCGGGGAGGTCGAAGGTGTCGCCGTGCCAGTGGACGACGGGCACCTCGGCGCCGGCCGAACCGAAGACGGGATCGCGCGTCCCGTCCTCGGACACCGTGACCGTCCCGGCGCCGTTCTCCGGGGTCGGCCCCCGGCGGATCGCGCCGCCGAACGAGGCGGCGAGAAGCTGCGCGCCGAGGCAGATTCCCAGCATTGGAAGTCCGGCGTCCACAATTTCTTTGATGAAGTTTCGCTCTCGTGGAAGTTGCGGGTGGGTAACGTCATCGCGTGCACCCATCGGACCGCCCATCACCACGAGGCCGCCGATGTCGTGAACGGCCGGCAGTTCGGACGCCCGGTACATGGGGTACTCGGTGTAGCGAATTCCCCGCTCCGCCAGCAAAGTACCGACGAGTGCCGGCCCTTCGAACGGCACGTGCTTTACAACCGCCCAGTGCTTGTTCATGCCACAATTCTTACCGAGTAGGGACTTTCGGCCCTATGCAGGCCGGGATTCGCGAATTCCGCACTGAGTGCACAAAATTCGGATGTTCACACGGAGTTCATGTTCGGTGTACTCCACCCGAATGACACCATCCAAACTGGACGCTTGTCTAGTGGCATGGCTCACGCGAAACCTGTAGAAATACGACGTCACGCTTTCGTGACCCGTCCCATATCAATTAGTTATCCGGTGGTGGTCCCTGACAAACGGAACGTCACCATCTCCCGTTACCTCAGACCACAGACGAGCCCTCCCGCGATCCGGGAAGTCGTCTACGGGATGGAAAGGGCCCTAGATGCCGCTCCCCATGTCCCCTCTCGACTCGATGTTCCTTCTCGGCGAGTCCCGTGAGCACCCGATGCATGTCGGCGGCGTAGAGATCTTCCAGCTCCCGGAAGGCGCCGACACCTACGACATGCGCGCGATGCTCGACCGCGCCCTCGCCGACGGCGAGGGGATCGTCACGCCCCGGCTCGCCAAGCGAGCCCACCGGTCCTTCTCGACGCTCGGTCAGTGGAGCTGGGAGACGGTGGACGACATCGACCTCGGTCACCACATCCGGCACGACGCGCTGCCCGCCCCCGGAGGCGAGGCCGAGCTGATGGCACTGTGCTCGCGGCTGCACGGCTCGCTGCTCGACCGCAGCCGCCCGCTGTGGGAGATGCACCTCATCGAGGGACTGAGCGACGGACGGTTCGCGGTCTACACCAAGATCCACCACGCGGTCGCCGACGGCGTCACCGCGATGAAGATGCTGCGCAACGCGCTCAGCGAGAACTCCGAGGACCGGGACGTGCCTGCCCCGTGGCAGCCGCGGGGACCGCGGCCGCAGCGGACGCCGTCGAAGGCGTTCAGCCTGTCGGGTCTGGCCGGTTCCACGTTCCGCGCGGCCCGCGACACCGTCGGTGAGGTCGCCGGGCTCGTGCCCGCGCTCGCCGGCACCGTGTCCCGCGCCTTCCGCGACCAGGGCGGCCCGCTCGCCCTGTCCGCACCCAAGACCCCGTTCAACGTGCCGATCACCGGTGCCCGCCAGTTCGCGGCGCAGTCGTGGCCGCTCGAACGTCTCCGGCTCGTCGCCAAGCTGTCCGACACCACCATCAACGACGTCGTGCTCGCGATGTCCTCCGGGGCGCTCCGCAGTTACCTCGAGGACCAGAACGCGCTGCCCGCCGAGCCGCTGATCGCGATGGTGCCGGTGTCGCTGAAGAGTCAGCGCGAGGCGTCGAACGGCAACAACATCGGGGTGCTCATGTGCAACCTCGGCACCCACCTCCCCGATCCGGCGGATCGCCTCGACACCATCCGGACGTCCATGCGCGAGGGCAAGGAGGCGTACGAGACGATGAGTGCGACGCAGATCCTCGCGATGAGCGCTCTCGGCGCGGCACCGATCGGCGCGAGCATGCTGTTCGGGCACAACTCGCGGGTGCGCCCGCCGTTCAACCTCATCATCTCCAACGTTCCGGGCCCCAGCTCGCCGCTGTACTGGAACGGGGCGCGACTCGACGCGATCTACCCGCTGTCGGTGCCCGTCGACGGCCAGGGCCTGAACATCACCTGCACCAGCAACGACGACATCATCTCGTTCGGGGTCACCGGCTGCCGCAGCGCGGTGCCCGACCTGAAGTCGATCCCCGCCCGGCTGGGGCACGAACTGCGCGCCCTCGAGCGCGCGGTCGGAATCTGACCCTAGGGACTCTTACGGTCGCTGTGCCCGAGGTGGCGGTCTGGTGCCACCCGGTCCCGGACCAATTGCTTGAGCACGGTGATGTCGGGGAAGCCGCCCTGCTCCTTGCGGTCCCAGATCAGTTCGTCGTCGACGGTGATGCGGAAGATCCCGCCGGTGCCGGGGACGAGCGCGACCTCGCCGAGTTCCTGCCCGAACGTGCCGAGTAGTTCCTGCGCCATCCACGCTGCGCGTAACAGCCACTGGCACTGGGTGCAGTAGGTGATCGCGACCCGGCCGTCCGTGCTGCTCGTCGTCATCGTGCCAGGTTAGCCGAACGTGCTCCCCCGCTTGCGGTTCGAGTTGCGCGGAGGACACCTGTTCGTCATGCGGACGTCAGCATCGTGAGGCAGACTGTCGATCGCCATGCTGTGCCACCTCGACGAAAGGAAGCCGCCATGTCCACCGCGCTCGAAGAATCGCGTCGCCACGCCATCGAGCTGACCAACGAGAAGATCCAGGCCGTCAAGGACTTCTTCACCAACATCTTCCGCCTGGACACCACGCACCGCACCGAGGCCTGAACAACGGGGGGAGGTCTTCGCCGAGAAGGCCTCCCCGTGTTCACCGGATCCTCTCGAAGAACTGCACGACCTCCGCGGTGCGGAAGTGGTCTTCCGAGACGTGCGGTCCGCTCACCTCGACGAACTCGACGGCGTCCGAGCCTCGACGGAGCATCTCGACCCACGGTCCCGTGACGCCGGCGATGTTCGCCACCTCGTCCTCCCGCGACGCGTACACCCGAATCGGCACTCCGACATAGTCTCCCGGCTCGTGCCGGACGGCGTCCCAGCGCTCGGTCTTCGATTCGAGGTCGTGCCCGTCTGCGGACACGCCGAAGGCGTCCCGCACGGTGTCGCGTCCGTGTTCGCCCCGTTCCCACACCGCGCGCAGCGACAGCGACGGAGCGATGAACACGGCTCCGTCCCACACGACCTCCCTCAGGCGTACGGCGTTGGCGGCGGCGTTACCGCCCATCGATTCGCCGATCAGGAAGCGGCGTGTCACCGGCCACCGATGCGACACCCACTCGTCCAGTGCGACCACCGCGTCCTGCGCCGGCCGGTTTCCCCACTGGTCGCCGTGCAGGTAGGGGCTGGCGACCAGGTAGCCGGCGTCCAGCAAGCCGTCCCGCAGGCCGGCGCGGTCGCCGATCGACCTCTCGTCCCCCGTCCGCCCGTGCAGGTAGTACGCGACCGCGGACGGCGTCACCCCGCGCGGCACCGCGACCACCGCACGATCGCCGGAGCGCGGGACCGTCACCGCGTGCTCGTCGTACGTCGTGAGGTGTGCCGTGCGCCGCGTCAGCGGTTCGGCGGACCCGGCACGAAGTATCACCCCGCCACGCTAACAAGCGGGGACGCGACGTGCCTGGCGGCGATCTCCGACCCGGCGCCGGTTTCGCCGAGACGAGCTGACGTCCGACGCCACGCTCCTATAATTTCAAGCCTGAGCCCTAGTTGCGAGGGGGACGGATGGCCGGCTTCCTGCTACGACGAGCGCTCAACTACGTGGTGCTGTTGCTGCTGGCGTCGTTCCTGACGTTCAGTCTCGCCTCGCTCACGTTCCGTCCGCTCGACAGCCTGGAGCAGCGCAATCCGCGGCCACCGCAATCGGTGATCGACGCGAAGGCCGCCGAACTGCATCTGGACGATCCGATCCCGGTGCGGTACGCGAACTGGCTGGGCGGCGTGGTCCACGGCGACTTTGGCACCACCATCACGGGTCAGCCGGTGTCGGACGAGCTGGGTCGCCGGATCCTGGTGAGCATGCGGTTGCTGATCCTCGGTTCCGTGATCGGAGCGGTGCTGGGTGTTCTGATCGGCGCCGCCGGTGCGATCCGGCAGTACAAGTTCAGTGACTATTTCAGCACCGTCCTGTCGCTGCTGATTCTCAGTGCGCCGGTGTTCCTCGTCGCGACCCTGCTGAAATACGGTGCTCTCCAGATCAACTCGGCCACCGGCAACCAGATCTTCCTGTACACCGGAGAATCCTCGGCCAGCACGATCACCGGGTTCTGGCCGCAGTTCGTCGACCGCGTGCAGCATCTCGTGCTGCCGACCATCGCGCTGGCGTTGGGCAGCATCGCCGGTTACAGCCGGTACCAGCGCAACGCGATGCTCGACGTTCTGGGGAGCGACTTCATCCGGACCGCCAGGGCGAAGGGACTGACCCGGCGGGCGGCACTGCTCAAGCACGGGCTCCGGACGGCACTGATCCCGATGGCGACGCTGTTCGCCTACGGATTCGGGGCGCTGGTCGTCGGCGCCACGTTCACCGAGACGATCTTCGGCTGGCACGGTATCGGCGAGTGGATCGTGATCGGCATCGACAATCAGGACACGAACATCGTCGTGGCGATCACGTCGTTCACCGGGCTGATCGTGCTGTTGTCGGGGCTGCTCTCGGACGTGGTGTACGCGGCGCTCGACCCGAGGGTGCGTGTCGGGTGACCGAGATCCAGATCGCGTCCACCGATGCGGCGGTGTCGGCCGTCGGTCGCCGGACCCTGCTGTGGCGGCGGTTTCTCCGGAACAAGCCCGCCATCGCCGGGGTGTGCGTCCTGGTGCTGCTGTTCGTGGGCAGTTTCGTCGGACCGTACCTGCTCCCCTACGACTATCAGCAACTCGACTACACCGCGCTGCTGCAGCCGCCCAGCGCCGAACATCCGTTCGGCACCAACCAGATCGGCCAGGACGTTCTCGCCCAGACGTTGCGCGGGCTGCAGAAGTCGCTGATCATCGGGATCTGCGTCGCGATCTTCTCCACCGCCATCGCGGCGCTCGTCGGTGCCCTGGCAGGGTATGTCGGCGGCTGGCCGGATCGGGTGATCATGTGGCTGGTCGACCTGCTGCTCGTCGTTCCCAGCTTCATCATCATCGCCGTGTTCACTCCGCGGCTGAAGTCCTCGAGCTCGATCGCCCTGCTGATCCTGCTGCTGGCGGTGTTCGGCTGGATGATCACCGCCCGGATGGTCCGGGGAATGACGCTGAGCCTGCGCGAGCGGGAATTCGTCCAGGCGGCCCGGTACATGGGCGCCCCCACGCACAAGATCATCACCAGCCACATCGTCCCCAACATCGCGTCGATTCTGATCATCGACGCGACCCTGAACGTCGGTGCCGCGATCCTCGCCGAGACCGGGCTCAGCTTCCTCGGGTTCGGTGTCCAGAAGCCGGACATCTCTCTCGGGTCGCTGATCGCCGACGGCACCGAATCCGCCCTCACCTACCCGTGGCTGTTCCTGTTCGCGGGCGGACTGCTGGTGATCACCGTGCTGTCGGCGAACCTGGTGGGCGACGGTCTACGCGACGCGGTCGACCCCAGCTCGACGCGCGCCCGGTCCCGCAAGCGGAAGAAGAAGGCGACGCGGTGACCGGGCGGCCGCTGCTCGAGATCGAGGACCTGCGGGTCAGCTTTCCCAGCGAGGAGGGCCGCATCGAGGCGGTCCGCGGTGTCGGCTACAGCGTCTCCGACGGCGAGGTGCTCGCCATCGTGGGTGAGTCGGGTTCGGGCAAGTCGGTGGCGTCCCTCGCCGTGATGGGTCTGCTGCCCGAGCACGCGCGCGTCACCGGCTCCATCCGGTTGCAGGGCCGCGAGCTGCTGGGCATGGGCGACAAGGAGCTGTCGGCGCTGCGCGGGAAGACGGTCAGCATGGTGTTCCAGGACCCGCTGTCCGCGTTGACGCCGGTGTACCGGGTCGGTGACCAGATCGCCGAGGCGCTGCTCGTCCACGGCCGGGCGAGCAGCAAGAAGGATGCCGCGCAGCGTGCTGTCGAGCTCCTCGACCTGGTCGGGATACCCGATCCGGAGGTGCGCGCCAAGGCCTTTCCCCACGAGTTCTCCGGCGGCATGCGCCAGCGCGTCGTGATCGCCATCGCCATCGCCAACGACCCCGCGCTGATCATCTGCGACGAACCGACCACCGCCCTCGACGTGACCGTGCAGGCGCAGATCCTGAACCTGCTGCGCAAGGCCCGCGACCTCACCGGCGCCGGCGTCGTGATGATCACCCACGACATGGGCATCGCCGCGACGCTCGCCGACCGCGTGGTGGTGATGTACGCGGGCCGGGTGGTGGAGTCGGCGCCGGTGCGCAAACTGTTCGCCGAGCCCCGGATGCCCTACACCGCAGGGCTACTCGTGTCGGTACCCCGGATGGATGCGCCGATCCGGAGCCGCCTGGTCTCGATCGCCGGTGCCCCGCCCGCGCTCCATTCGCTGCCACCGGGCTGCACGTTCGCGCCGCGCTGCCCGCTCGCGGTCGACGCCTGCCTGCTCGCCGAGCCGGAACTCGTCTCGACCGGACCCGGTCATCAGGCTGCGTGCATCCGCGTCGACGAGACGGACACCCGGGACCTGTTCACGGCGTATCGGCGGGACCAGCCGGCACCCGCCCCCACCGCGGAGACGGCACCCGAACAGCGGGTGGTGCTGCAGGTGACCGATCTCGTGAAGACGTATCCGATCACCAGCGGTCTGGTGTTCCGCCGCAAGCGGGGCGAGATCCGGGCGGTCGACGGCATCAGCTTCGACATCCGCGCCGGCCGCACGCTGGCGCTGGTGGGTGAATCCGGCTCGGGCAAATCGACCACGTTGACGCAGATTCTCGACCTGGCCGCGCCGGAAGCCGGTTCGATCGCGGTGCTGGGCGCCGACGTCGCGGCGCTGAGCCCACCTGACAAGCGTGCGATCCGGCGCAAGATGGCGGTCGTCTTCCAGGATCCGACGGCGTCACTGGACCCCCGGCTGCCGGTGTTCGACGTTCTCGCCGAGCCACTCCGGCTGGACGGTCGCAGGCGTGAGGAGGTCGGCCGCCGGGTGCCGGAGTTGCTCGACCTCGTCGGGTTGCGCCGCGAGCACGCCGATCGCTATCCGGCCGATTTCTCGGGCGGCCAGAAGCAGCGGATCAGCATCGCCCGGGCGCTCGCCCTCGACCCGGAACTGCTGATCCTCGACGAGCCGGTGTCGTCGCTCGACGTCTCGATCCAGGCCGGGGTGCTCAACCTCCTGCGCGATCTTCAGGAGCAGCGGGGCATGTCGTACCTGTTCGTCTCCCACGACCTGTCGGTGGTCCGCAACATCGCGCACGACGTCGCGGTGATGTACCAGGGCAGAATCGTCGAGTCGGGGGACGCGCAGACGATTTTCGAGGATCCGCAGCACGAGTACACCCGGGCGCTCCTCGAGGCAATTCCCGTTCCGGATCCGACGTTTTTGGCACACTAGCCTCAGCGAACTTCGAGGAAGGGCACCCCCATGAGGATTCGTTCGGCGCGCACCCGCCTCGCGGTATCGGTCCTGGCCCTCGGCCTGTTTCTCGGTGGCTGCGGGGGTTCGGACACCGGTGATGTCGAGGCCGGATCCGGGTCGATCGGCACCACCAACGACATCAACCCGCACGACCCCAGCGAGCTGCGCGACGGCGGAAACCTGAGGTTGGCGTTGTCGGGTTTCCCCCCGAACTTCAACACGCTGTCCAACGACGGCAACGACACCGAGATCGGCGCCATGCTGAAGCCGATGATGCCCCGCGCGTTCAGCACCGACGCCTCGGGAGCGCTGTCGGTGAACCACGACTACTTCACCGACGTCGCGCTCACCGGCACCGATCCCCAGCAGGTCACGTACACGATCGACCCGATGGCGGTGTGGTCCGACGGCACCCCGATCACGTGGGCGGACATCCAGTCCCAGGCCGCGGCGCTCAGCGGTGAGAACAAGGACTTCCTGATCGCGAACACGTCCGGGTTCGAGCGGGTGGACAGGGTCGAGCGCGGCGTCGACGACCGTCAGGCGGTGATCACGTTCGCCGAGCCGTACGCCGAATGGAAGGGCCAGTTCGCGGGCAATTCGATGCTCTACCCGAAGTCGGTGACCGCGACCCCCGAGGCGTTCAACGAGAGTCTGCGCGACGGGGTCACGCTGACGTCGGGACCGTTCCGGATCGCGTCGATCGACAGGGCGCAGAACCGAATCACACTGGGCCGCAACCCCGCGTGGTGGGGCAACACTCCGAAACTCGACACCATCACCTACAGCGTTCTCGACGACGCCGCGCGCATTCCCGCTCTGCAGAACAACGAGATCGACGCGTCCGGACTGGGCACCATCGACGAGGTGAAGACCGCACAGGGTTCGGCAGGAATCGCGATCCGCCGGGCGCCGGGAAACCAGTTCTCGCACATCACGTTCAACGGCGCGGAGGGATCGATCCTCGCCGATCCGGAATTGCGGGTGGCGCTGTCCAAGGGCATCGACCGGCAGGGCATCGCGACCGCGATCCAGAACGGTCTGGTCGACGATCCCCAGCCGCTGAACAACCACGTCTACCTCAACGGTCAGGAGGGCTACCAGGACAACAGCGCAGCCGTCTCCTACGACCCCGAGGAGGCCGCGAGGCGGCTCGACGAACTCGGCTGGACACTCAACGGCGAGTTCCGGGAGAAGGACGGGCGCAGGCTCGAGATCCGCGACGTGATGTACCAGTCGACCACCTGGGTCCAGATCGCGCAGATCCTTCAGCAGAACCTCGCGCAGATCGGCGTCAAACTGAACATCGACACCCGCGGCGGCACCGGATTCTTCACCGATGTCATCCAGCCCGGCGACTTCGACATCGCCCAATTCTCCTGGGTGGGTGACCCGTTCCCGCTCAGCGGCCTGCCCCAGATCTACGCGTACAACCCCGACGACCTGCAGGGCAACTACGGCCGGATCGGTTCGCCCGAACTGAATGCGCTGATCGAGCGGACGATCTCGGAACTCGACCCGCAGAAGGCGATCGAACTGGCCAACGAGGTGGACACCGCGGTGTTCGAGGAGGGGTTCTCGCTGCCGCTGGTGCAGGCGCCGGGCAATGTCGCGGTGCGCGACAACCTGGCGAACTTCGGTGCCGCCGGCCTTGCGTCCTACGACTACACCACGATCGGCTTCCTGAATTAGCGGGTTCGTGGCCGTCCGCTATCCCGTTGCCGTCGGCGCGTGTGCGCTGGTGGTGTGCGGCGCGTTCGCCGTGGTCGCCGACGCCGATCAGCTCAGCGCACTGGTCGTGGTCGCGGCGACGGTGCTCGGTGTCACCGGCTACACGTGGTTCGCTGCCACCCGTTCGGGGTCGGAGCCGGGTCGGCCTGCCACCGTGCACCGGGTCCGCCAGCAGCATCGGCTGACCAGCAGGTCCTGGATCGAGGTTCGTCAGGAACCGGGTTCGTTGTGGATTCCGGTGTTCTTCGATCCCGTCCTGGTCACCCTGCCGACCCCGACAGCGGCGACGGTGCACGGCGCGGGGCGTCGCCGTGTCGTCGTCTGGGAAGGCCGTCGACTGCTTCCCTCCGGTCGAGCGCGTCGCTCGGAGCCGGCCGGGCGGTTGATCGACAACCCGTCTCGCCCGGATCCGGACGGCCCGGTGCGCGCGCGGGTGGCCGCTCGACCGGCCCGCCGGATCGTCCTCGACGCCCAGTTCGCGGTGGCGGCACCGTTCGTCGGGGCACTGTGGGTCTACGTCGCGGGCGGCGGGGTCCCGGCGTTCGCGGGCGCGACCTGTGTGGCTGCGGCTGTCGCGGTGTGGTTGGCGGCCGTCCGCGGCTCCGACCCCAGCTGAGGGGTCAGGACATGGTGACGCCCGCGCTGACGAAGCACGGCAGCAGTCCGGCGATCTCGCTCAGCACGGGGCCGAATCCCACGGCTGCGGGCACCGGGTCGTTGACGAACGCGACACCCCGGAATCCGGTGGTGAGGTTCGTGAACTGCACCACGGCACCGTTCCACTGCGCGAGCGGCGCGGCGGTGGTGTACCGGATCCGGTCGGGCGCGACCCGCTCCGCGTTGAACACCAGCCACGCGCCGGGGGCGCACGTCGACATCGAGCCGGGGATGAAGGGCGCCGCGGAGACGGCCGAGGGCACTGCGAACGACAGTGCGCCTGCCACGGCTATCACTGCACCCAACCGGCCCACCACTTGTCGAGTAGACATCGGAATTCCTTTCGGGGCGCGCCAATCCGTCTCCCCGAGTACGGCGGAACCGCGTCACTGAGTGTGAATACCAGGTCAGAGAATTATATCTCCGCAGGTAGGTCCCACCGCTAGAGTGAACGACCCACTCGTGGGCCGAATGCCGTCGTGCAGCGCACGGCAGTGTGGAGCACACGAAACATGCTGCTGCCAAGAAATACTGACTTCGACCCGTGCCGGTTCGACGCAGGCGAGGTCGGCGGACAACCGGTCACTCCGCCACGAGCCGAGCCCCGACGGTGTGCACCACCTGCACGTCCGGGTTCCACGGGACCAGCGCATCGACAGATTTCTCGAGCTCGTCGAGCGGCGGAAGCGTCTCGGGACCGAGCACCGCGACCGTGGCAGTGCCGCCCTGCCAGGTGACGTCGGTGACCTCGGCGCCGGGAGTGCCGGCGAGCCAGTTCTCCGCGGCGGTGGAGATCTGCCGCGCCCACAGCGAGGACAGCGAGTTGACCACCATGGGGATCGCGACCGCGACCAGGACCAGCGCCAGGACGGTATACGCGCGCCGCCGGTGCGCGCCGGTGGCGCTCCCGACTTCCCGGGCGTATCCCGCGGCGACGAGCACGGCCGTCGCGGTGATGACCATCGCCACGACATTGGACGCGAACAGCACGAACGCTCCCACAGCCAGGGAGGGAGCCCCCGATCCCAGGCACACCCCCACCACCGCGAGGGGAGGGACCAGGGAGATGGCGATGGCGACGCCGGGAAGTACGTCACCGACGTCTTTCCTCGCGACGGCGACGGCGCCGACCAGTCCGGTGGCCAGCGCGGCGGCCAGGTCCATCAGGGTCGGTGACGTACGGCCGGTTACTTGCGAATTGGTCAGCACACTCGACGGATTCGGTAATACCTGCGCGAATGCCATGCCCAGCACGACGACGAGGGCGATGCCGGCGAGGACGTAGAACAGGCTGTGCCCGATCAGGCGGCCGTTGCCGGTGGTGATGCCCAACCCCACCCCGAGAATGGGCGTCGACAACGGTGCGACGATCATCGCACCGATCACGGTGGCGGTGGAATCACCCACGACACCGGCCACCGCGATCACGGCCGACAGCGTCAACATCACCCAGAACGCGGAACGTTTGGCGTCCCGGTCGCCGACCGAGAGATCGAGGCGTTCGCCGAGCTCGGCCAGTGTGCGACGGTGCCTGTCGGGAATGACTCCCAGGCGCCCGGTCACCACGTTTCCGGCCGCGAGGTCCGCGCCGATCCCGCGACGCCGGAGAGGAGCGAGACGATCGCGATACCGACGGTGAAGTAGATCGCCGCGCTGCCGATCCGCGACGCGATGGTGGCCTCGACAGTGAACGGCCACAGCGTTGCGACGAGGGTCGCGAGTACGCAGATCCAGCCGAAGAAGGTCGCCGCGCGCGGCGTCGAGACCATGAGCACGTGCAGGAGCGCGGTGGCGGTCAAGGCGGCGACGGCGGCGCCGACGGCGAGGGTGCTCGCCTGGGAGTTTCCCACGGTGGTCGCCGGGGTGATCACCGGGATGTCGAGCAGCCCGCGGACGATCAACAACCCGACGACCGCGGCCAGGGCTGCAACGAGCGCAGTGGCGGCACCTCCGGCCCACAGCCGTTTCGCGTCGACGGTGGGGGCGGCCGGTCTACCGGGCCGGATCTGGTTCATCGAAGGCTCCTTCCGAATGCCGGGCGGAGAGGGTTTCCAGCCACGGTAGGCCGTTCGGATTCTCGAGTTGTCATCCTCCGCGGGTGAAAGGAACGGGCAGAGCAGGTCTGGTCGCGGGGTTATCCGGAGGCGTCACCCACGTCCAATTCGAGACGGTCCTCCTCGAGCCGCACCACCCGGACGGTGCGCGAGTCGCCCGCCGCCGTGGTCACCTCCAGCCGTCCGTCGCCGGCGGGCACCCACGTCCCCTCTCGTGCCTCGTTGGCGTCTCCCCGGCCGATCGCCCAATCGACGAACGAGCCGTCCGGCCGAAATTCGATACCGCCGCGCCCCCTCGCGCGCGGGAAGTCGAATTCGGCGGGCCGGTAGACGCGGAGGCCGTCGTGGTCCTCCTCGAACGAATGCCCCCAGCGGCCGGTGGCGGCGCCCCGGGCGAGGACGGCAGACGATGCCGGACTCGCGGCCCGCCCGGTCCACAACTGCTTCCGGACACCGTCGAGGCACGCTCCCATCCGCGCGCCCTGCCCCTTGGTGAACATGACCATCCCGGCGTCGTCCGTGTAGTCCATGTAATCCATGAACAGGTCGCCGTGGGGGCCGTTCCCGCAACTGATGTGCGGGAATCGCGGCATCCCGACGTTCTGCCCGCCCTGATTGGGGGTGTCGCCGACCTCGTCGGAGCCCCGGCACCCGGTACCGTCGTCGCCCCAGATGTGGAAGAGATTGAAGTAGTGCCCGATCTCGTGGGTCGCGGTGCGCCCGAGGTTGAACGGGGCCCGTGCGGTGCCCGTCGTCCCGAACGCGGTGTAGGTGATCACGACGCCGTCGGTGGCGACCGGACCGCCGGGGAACTGCGCGTATCCGAGCAGACCACCGCCGAGAGCACAGACCCAGATGTTCAGGTATCTCTGCGTCGGCCACGGATCGGCGCCGCCGGTCTCCGCGGATTTGACGCCGTCATTCTGGTCGAACGCGTCGACTTCGGTTGCAGTTCGGGTGATTCCGTTCGTCGCCCGCCCGTCCGGATTCGTGTCGGCGAGATAGAACTCGATTCCCGCGTCACCGACCAGATACTCGAACACGGACGGAACGGTGTCCACGTCGTCGTTGGTGGCCCGGAAATCCTTGTTGAGCACCGCGATCTGGCTCTCGATCTGCGCGTCGGAGATGTTCTGCGCCGCAGCCTTCCAGACGACGTGAACGACGACCGGAATCCGTGCGACGCCGCGGGCGGCGATCGACTGCAGCGATTCCAGGTCGATGGTCTGGTTCTCGATCTCCGATCGGGCGATGCGATAAGACTCCGACTCGGTCAACAACCGGCGGTGCACGTCCATCGCCCCGCAGGTGCGCTGCGTGGGCAGATCGACCTCTGATTCGTTGGTGCTCATGGCGTCGGGCTCCCTTTCGGTTTCAGAGAATCAGGTCCTGGGGACGGATCAGTTCGCGGGGCAGGCTGCTCGCCTCGATCCGCTCGAGCGGATCGGCCGCGATGTAGGGATCGAGAACCAGACCGGTCAACTGGGCGATCCGCCGCACGGGCACCTGGAACGTGCGGTACGCGCCGTAGGAGAACGCCTCCTCCCCCTCGGCGAATTCGTCGAGCAGGGCGGCCTGGCTGAGCAGGTATCCGGTGACCGAGAGACCACCGTCCTGCTTCACCATGGCCACCGTCTTCCAGAACTGACGCGGCAGCGCCACCCCGCGGTATTCGGGGTCGTCGGGCGCGAGAACGGGTCCGGTGACGACGCTGACGGCGAGATCGGCGTTGTCCGCGTTCTTCAACACGTAATCTTCGAGGCCCAGCCACAGCGTCTGGCCGGCGTTGAAATTGTGATGTTGCGGAGTGCAATTCGTGAAGTGGAACGTGTCGTCGTTCGCGGCCTTGGCGAGCGGTCCCCACGCCGGGTCGAGTCGGCGCACGAGGTGTCCGCGGTCGAGCGGATTGTCCCGATACACGTCCTCCCCCGTCTGCTGGTCGGCCGGAAGTCGCGGGTCGAGAATCCATCTGTCGCTGTCGCGCCGCGGGCTCTGCGACTGCGTTCCGTCGATGTTCACGGCAGTGAACAGCGCCAGCGCCCGCTCGCGATGCATCACGACGCTGAAGTGGTGGTACGTCAACTCCGGGGACGCGACCGACGGTGTCCCGGGCCGCGGAAGGGGTAGCGGCACCCGCAGGAAGTTCGCGTCGTGCCCCCCGCGCGTGCTGTAGTCCGGGTCGATCGAGATCGCCTCGGGCTCAGCGGGTCGCCGGGTGGCGGCCGGTGAGTCGACGGAGCCGAGACGCACCGTGATCTCGAGGGGAACCCGGACGGTCACTTCCCGTTCGCGTTCGACGGCCGGGGATTTCGTCGGTGCCGCCCGCTCGGCGCGGACCACGTCGTCGACGAGGTCACGCGACTGCGGGGCCAGGTTCTGCGCGCGCACGTACTCGAGGATGCGGCTGATGCGCACCCCCTCGTTGAGGACACCACCGAACTCGGTGTGCTGCGGCGCCCGCACACTCGCGTGATGCAACGCGACCACCTCCCACTGATCGTTAAAGACCGGCGAACCCGAGGATCCGGGTTCCGTGTCGGCCGAGTAGTGCAGAAACCGCTCGGGTATGTCGACGATACGGTTCTCCCGCAGGGCAATCTGCTTCTTCTCGCCGCGGGGGTGTTGCACGATGGTCACGAACTCGCCGATGACGGCCTTGCCCTCCGCCTGGATCAGCGGGTTGAAACCGAACTGGGCGAGCGTTCCGGGTTCGGCTCCGACCGCGACGAGCGCGAAGTCGCGTTCCCGGTCGGCGAGATAGAACCGACCCGGGTCCAGCGGGAACATCTGCACGGGGCGCGGTTTCCCGTCGATGCCGTCCTGGTAGTCGAATTCGATCACGCTGCTGCGGGCCGTGTCCGCGTTCGGCAGCACGTGATGGTTGGTCAGCAGCAGCGTGGGTGAGACGAGGAAGCCCGTGCCGTAGCCCTGCAGGGTTCCCCGCGCGTCGCGGATGTTGACGCGTCCGATCGACCGGGCGGCGGCGGCGCCGGCATCGAGGTATCGGACGCCGACGAAATCGGCTGTGTTGATTATTTTCTCGAGTAACCGATCTGGGAGGGCGTCGGCCTCCCAGTCCCCCGCCGCATAGTAGCGACCGAGCCGGTCCACGCGCTTCGCGATCCGTTCGGGAGTATCCGCGGCGGCGACGCCTCCGGGGCCGTTGAGTGCGTCCACGTGCTCGCCCCGCTGCGGTGCCCGTTCGCGGGCACGCAGTTCCGCCGCATCGCGTTGTCGCTGCCATTCCGCCTCGAACGTTCCCCCGGGAATCGCGCGCTGCGACTGTCCGTCTCCGATGTTGTCGACGATGGTCATGACTCGGTCCTCACGTAGGTCGGGCGGCTCGTCCTGTGATTGCGAGCCTGCTCGTCGCGGGCACGTCGGTCATGCGTAGTGGGCTACTCGTTTCTCGGTCCGACCACGGTGTCGGCGCGTTCGTACTGTTCGATGCCGTTCCGGACGACCCGTCGGATGCGGTCGCCGTCGGCCACGAGGTCGTCAAGGAGGGGTACCGCCAGTTCCGGCCGGATGGGGGTTTCCGCGAGGAGTTGCCCGAGTTCGAGTGCGTCCGACCCGAGCGCGCCGACGATGACCTTCCGCCGCGCGGAATCCAGCGCCGCCTCGACGTCGAGTTGCTTCGCGGTGTCGCCCCGCGCCGCCGAGATCGGTGTCGCCGTCTCGACCAGCAGCGCCCGGACCTCCTGCGCCGTCAGGTCGCGGTCGGTCGCCCACACCAGCATCGCGGTAACCGCCACGTACAGCGCGGCGAACGTCGTGCCGTCCATCTCCGGTCGATCGACGAGCTGCTCGCACGCTGTCCCGGTGATCGTCCGCGGCGCGTAGATGTCGGGTTTTCCCGCGTCGGGGAAGTACGGGGTTTCGTGGGTGAGTGTGCCGTCGTCCTCGACGGCTCCGACGGCGAACGCGTCCGCACTCCAGGCCGGATATGCCGGTTCGTCCGAGTGGTCGCCCGAGGCGATCACCAGCCTGCCGTCGCTCACCAGGTGCGCAATCACCGCATTCTGCGCATCCGTCGGCACCGCGTTGCCGTAGTCCAAGACCAGGATGTCCGCGTCGGCCAGCGCAGCCTCCTCCATCCACCGGCAGACGTCGCGCTCGGACGGGATACCGTCGCCGAAGGCCAGCTCCCCGGGAAGGAGTTCGGCCAGTGCCGATTCGCCCTCCCCCGTCTCTCCGGCTACTACCCGCCCCGGAACCCCGTGCTTGATGGCGCACTGCGTGACAGAGACGGCGATCTCCTCGCGTCGGCCCACCGTGAACGGACCCGCGACCGCCAACCGCAACGCGCGCCGCACCGGCGACGATGCCGCCGCCTCCGCTTCGGGCACAGCGGTTTCGGCGCCGAAGAAGTCGGACCCGTTCGATACCTGGGGCTCCGCTTTCGGGGCGCCGACGCCGAGTTGCCGGACGAGGACCGGCAGGTCCCGCGGGTCGAACGTGCCGTTCCGGGCGGCGAGATCGGCCAACTGCTCCCACAGTTCCAGGTGCCGCACGTCGGTGTAGAGCCGGGACAGGTCCTTCTCCGGATAACGGGTCAGGGTCGGCAGATTGCGCCGGATCCATTGCCACACTTCGGGCCACGACAGGGCGTCGAGGCGGATCGTGCGCACCTCCGAGGGGCGGAGCGATCGCGTCAGTTCCACGAGGTCCGCGGTGGCCGCCACCGCGAGCCGCGCCTTGCTGCGCCGCTGCGTCAGCAGGACCAGCGCGTCGAGGAGGCCCGGGGCGCCGGGTGCGTCGCCGAGCAGCAGGTCACCATCGTCGATGACGATCGCGACCGGGACTTCGGTGAGGTCGCCGAGTAGTCGCTCCCACCAGTCGCCGGCGCTGAATCTGCCCGGCCGGGCGGTGCGCACCCCGACGTCGCGCATCAGCTCGTCGACGAGGCGGGCCAGTTCGCGGACCGGGTCGGGTTCCGCGAGCAGCCGGTTCGCGCTGATGTACAGATGTGCGATCTGCGGGTCGAGCTCGTCGAGCACCCGGTCCAGAAGCGAGGTCTTTCCCGTCGACGGCATTCCGACGACGTGCAGCAACCGCGCCGGCGTCTGCCCGGACAGCACGTCCACCCCCTCGCGCAGCTCCGCGAGGCGGGAGATGAAGCGAAGTTCGCCCTGATGGATACCGAGCCGCAACCCGACCCGCCGGGACGGTGGCTCCGGCCGCGCCCGCGCCTCCGGGTCGATGATCGCGCCGGGCTCGCTACCCCCGACGAACAGGCACGGCACCGCCCAGTCGAGCAGCGGGTCACCGCTGTTCTCGTCGCCGTTGATCGCGAGCCGCGCCAGCCGCAACGCCTCGGCGACAGGCTGGCCGGCGGTCAGTGCCTGGTAGAAGAAGCGCGTCAGCAGTCGCTCCGTCCGGAAGGGCAGCACCGCCTGCATCCCGATCACCATCGGGCATGCATCACGCACGCAGATGTCGGCGGACGACAGCGGACCGGGCCATGGGTCGTCGTCGGCGGCACCGGCCGGCGCGCGTGCCGTCTCACAGCCCGCGAACACGGCCAGCCGGAGGTCCGGGAGTTGCTGCAGCAGCAATGCGAATTCCTGACTGGGCAGCAGCCTCCCGCGGCCGTTGCCCTGCTCCAGCTTGAGCCCGTCCGGATTGGCGTGGCCGAGGTAGTGGAAGAGGTGAAACCCGCGTCTCTGCATGCCCATTCGACTGCGGAGCCGTTCGACCGACGGACGGTCCTCGACCACCACACGGAGCAGACCCCGGTCCACCAGGGGCCGCAATTCCGACAGAAGGCTACGTTTCTCGGCATACAGGTCGAACGGGGCCTCGGAATCCTCGGGGCCCTCCCGCAAGGGGCTCGACATCACCAGCAGGAGGTTGAGCGGCGGCTCGATCGGCGTCTGACGCAACGGATAGGTGCGCGACCGTCCCGACCGCACCACGTGGACGTCGCGCGCCATGGCGAGGAACTGGTCGGGTCGTTGCGGATCCAGCAGCAACTCCCACGGCCAGGCGCACACTTCCTGCGGCGCGGCGAGGACGCGCAGGAGAAGCTGGGTTCCCGTGGTCCGGGCCAACCCCCGGCTCTGCTGCAGCAGCGTGACGATGTCCGGAACCCCGAACACCAGATCCGTCAACACCTTCCCGACGTCGAGCGCATGGGTTGCGGCGTCGGTGCGCGCGTGCCGGACGGTGTCGGTCAACCAGTCGGACGGTGTGTCGATCGTCTTCCCGGTGACGTCGTTCGGCAGTTTCCATTCCGGGATCGGCCGCCGCACCGCGAAGACTGAACCCATCCGCGACTGCGCCGAGAGCCAGACGTGGTCGCCGGCCCGGAGAACGCTGATCTCCAGTGCCTCGAAACCGGGTGTCGGTCCCATGCGTCGGCGCTCCTAGACGTCCACGGACCGGGCGATCTCGTCGAGGTCGACCACACTCGCGACGTCGGTGACCGGATGCACCCCGGGAGCGCGGACGGTGATCCGGTAGTCCTGGGCGGTCAGCCCGTCGAGGCTGGTCTGCTGCCAGCCGTCCGCGGTCGACACCAGCGGGTGTTCGCGGCTCGGACCGCCGGCCATCGGCTCGACCGTCGCGAGAAGCCGAGCGCCCCCGGCGCCGGTGCGCGCCCGGATCACCAGCGGCTCGGCGGTCGTGACGTCGTCGACTTCCAGCGCGACCGATTCGTTCACCGCCGGAAATACGTTCGGAGGCGCGAGCGTCGCGGTGTTCAGGATTCCACCCACGTGGTCGAGCACCGGGTCGTCGTTCTGGAGGGATCCGTGCCGCTGGCTGAAGAAGGCCGCGTTCTTCCATCCCGTCATGAGTTCGTGCGGGGTGGACGACAATTTCGGCACGGTGCCGTCGCCGCCGCTCTCGTCGGGTCCGCGCACGGTCATCGTCTCGACCTTCGTCCCGGCGAGCCGGGCGGCCCACTTGGTGGGCTGGAAGTCGCCGATCACCGGCCGGATGTCGTAGCCGTCGTGTCCCGAATCCAGCCGTGCGTCGACGGCGTCGCGCAGACCTCGGTGCAGGCGCACCGCCGCAGCCATCCGGCCGGCGTCGAGACCCGTCCCCGACCAGTCGATCTTCTCGTCGTCGAGCGCGAGCCACGACCCGTCGTCGCCCGCCATGCACCGGTACGACGGCAGCAACTGGTAGGCGGACGTGAACGATCGGATCAGCGCACTGAGGTCGACGGTGAACGGGCCCCAGCCCTTGCGGAACCCGTTGACGAGGAAGTCGAGCGCATTGACCGAACCCGAGTACGGGGTGCCGAACGTGACGAGGGTGCGGGTATCTCGCCACCCGTCCAGGAATTCGAGGAACAGTCGAGCGACGATTCCGCCCATGGAGTGGCACACCAGCACGAGCTTCGCGTCCGCGTTGCCGGACTTCTCGCGCCACCGCGTCAGCCAGTCGTGGGTCCGTCGGGCCAGGGCGCGGGCCGCCACCCGGTTGTCGCGCCGCCAGTCGTAGGGGAACTCGAAATAGTTGTCACCGGGAACCACCCCGAATCGGCGGACGACGTCGTCGCGGAATTTCGTGTACCCGTCGATCTTCCAGTCCAGCCCGGGAACGAAGTGGAAGTCCGGGACCAGGCGGGTGGCCACGACGCCGTCTCCGAGGTCGTCGACGTCCGGATCGTCGCCGTCGAGCTTCAGGCGTTTGATGTTGCCGCCCAGCGACAGCACGCCCGCCAGCGCCACGCCCGGTGTCGGTGCCCATACGTCGTTGCCGTCACGGGCGAGGACCGACCCGCCGATGCCGGGCAACAACACGACTACGTCTTTCATGGCGGCCTCCGGGATCGAACGCCCAGGAGAGGGCGGCTTCGAATCTCAGTCTTCTCTCACCCGCCGCAATACACACGAGTAGCGGACCACTCGGTTTGCAATTTTTTCGTCGGGCCGCGCGGCTCAGCTCTGTGCGAAGTTGAGGTAGGCCTTCGACGGCGTCGGGCCGCGCTGGCCCTGGTACTTGGAGCCGACGGCGGAGCTGCCGTACGGGTGTTCCGCCGCGCTCGACAGCCGCAGGAGGCACAGTTGGCCGATCTTCATGCCCGGCCACAGGGTGATGGGCAGGTTCGCGACGTTGGAGAGTTCCAGGGTGATGTGCCCGTTGAAGCCGGGGTCGATGAACCCGGCCGTGGAGTGCGTCAGCAGTCCGAGGCGGCCGAGCGAGGACTTGCCCTCGAGGCGTCCCGCCAGGTCGTCGGGCAGCGAACACACCTCCAGCGTGGAGCCGAGAACGAACTCACCCGGGTGCAGGACGAACGGCTCCCCCTCGGCCGGCTCGACCAGCGTCGTCAGCTCGTCCTGCCGCTGAGCTGGGTCGATGTGCGTGTAGCGGGTGTTGTTGAACACCCGGAACAGGCTGTCGAGGCGCACATCCACGCTCGAGGGCTGGACCATCGAATCGTCGAACGGGTCGATGCCCAGACGTCCAGCGGAAATTTCGGCACGGAGATCGCGATCGGAGAGGAGCACAGGTAGAGGTTAACGGGTGTGGATGGCCATCGAGAGCAGCAGTTCGGTGCAGGTGTCCACGAGCTCGTCCTCGGGGAGGGTCACGGTGCCGTTCAACCACGCCGTCAGGGTCTGTGCCAGGCCGCCGACCATGAAGTGCGCGGCCAGGTCGAGGTGCGGGCTCTCGGCCACCTCGTAATACCCGACCGTCTGCTTCGTGACGAGGCCCGCGAACAGCCGCGAACTGTCGAGGCGGCGCTGCGCCAGCACCGCGCTCGACTGCGCCACCGAGAACATGAGACGGCCCTGACGCGGATCCTCGGCGACCTCCCGCACGATGTTGCGGACGCCGGCGCGCACGATGTCGCGTTCACCCGGCCCGGCGTTCGACACGGCGTCCAGGGTGCTGGTGGCGATCCGCTCCACGACGTGGTCGTAGACGGCGACGGTCAGCGCGTCGCGGTCGGTGAAGCTCTCGTAGAAATAGCGGGTGGCGAGTCCGGCCTGCTTGCAGACTCCGCGCACGGTCAGGGCGTGGTCGCCGTCCGCGCTGCCCAGCAGGTCGAGCCCGGCCTCGATGAGCTGGCCGCGCCGTTCCGATGTGCGCTGGTCGCGCTCCTGGCCGCCATAGACGCGCCCACCGTCGCTCGTCGAGTGTCCGACGTTCGCGTTCACCGGTGCGGTAGCCATGCGGACCATCTTTCCACCGGACTCTGGACGGCGGACATATATGTGAGTACGGTCGTGTTCAGATAGCGAATCCGTGGTGGGGAGAGGGAACACAAATGTCGACGTCACTCGAAGTACCGGACCGTCTCGATCAGGTCATGGACGGCGCCGGACTACTGGCAGGCGCCGCGAACATCATCATGCAGCTCGCCCATCCCGGGGTCGGGTACGGCGTATACGAAAGCAAGGTCGAGAGCGGCCAGCTGTTCAGGCACCCGATCAAGCGGACCCGCACCACGCTGACCTACCTCGTGGTGGCGGCCCGCGGCACCGACGAGGAGAAGGCGGCCTTCCGCAAGGGCGTCAACCGCGCCCACGCCAAGGTGCGCTCCACCCCCGACAGTCCCGTGCAATACAACGCGTTCGACCCCGAACTGCAGCTGTGGGTTGCCGCCTGCATCTACCGGGGGTTCGAGGACGTCAACCGCGCCCTGCACGGCGACCTCTCCCCCGCCGCCGCCGAGTTCTTCTACAAAGAAGGTGCCACGTTCGGCACCACCCTCCAGGTACCCCCGGACATGTGGCCCGAAGACCGCATCGCATTCGACGAGTACTGGAACAAAGCCCTCGACAAAGTGTCGATCGACGACACCATCCGCGAACACGTCCTCTCCATCGCACAACTCGAATTCCTGCCCGCCATCGTCTCCCGCCTGTTCGGCCGGCTCAACATGTTCTTCACCAACGGCTTCCTGCCCCAGCAGTTCCGCGACGAAATGCACCTGACATGGACCGACAAGGATCAGCAGCGCTTCGACCGGACCCTCCGCACCATCGGTACCGTCAGCAGGCGCATCCCCGTCCCCATCCGGGAGTTCCCCTACAACCTGCTCATGTTCGATCTGCGACGCCGAATGAAGGCCGGCAAACCCCTCGTATGACACACCGCGAGTGTGCCCGGGTAGTCCGGATCACCATCTGATAATGTTTCCGCCGCAGGGTGTTGGGCCTGCCTACGGGCGCCCAATATCGTGCGCGCCGATGTAGTTCAATGGCAGAACATCAGCTTCCCAAGCTGAATACGCGGGTTCGATTCCCGTCATCGGCTCCGCTCACCCACGGGGTGTGCACCCAATAGGCCGTGTCGGGTTCACCTATTAGACCCGGGATCCGATTCGGACCCTTATTTCTGCGCATTCGACGCTGCGCCGCCCGCTTCTTCGGTCGGTGTGCAAGACGTTCGAGCTGTGAGAGCAGCAAATCTGGCGAACCCGTGCCCGATAATGGGTCATTTTCGGTGGGTGGTCGAGGTCGACTACCGGGATCCGTGGATTCCGTTGCCGGGGCGGGGTAGCTATCTGCCCGGTCCCGTGGCAGCCAGAGATGTTGCGTGTCGCGTGGCGGAGTGGGTGCTGCGACGCCGCCGTCGTCGGAGTCGGCGTTCGGGTTCCGGTTCGCCGAGGAACCGCCCCCAGGAATCGAGAACCTCGCGCCGGGTCGCCCAGTCGTGCAGATTGAGGATGTTCAGGGCGGCGAGGGTGAAGCCGGCGAGCAGGGTGTAACGGCGGATCCCGAAGCCCCGGAAGTAGCCGCGGTGCACACCAAGCCGGTTCTTCTTCAGGTCGGCGAACAGACTCTCGATCCCGACCCAGCAGTGATAGGACGCCTCCCAGGCCAGGGTGCCGTGCTGGAACGGCATCCGCATGTCCGGGTAGTCCGAGTCGTTCAACGTAATGGTGTGCCCGCATCCGCATGCCGTGCCCGGTGTGCAGGAGGTCGTCGGCATGCTCTGTGGGGCGCGCATCGAGACGGGATTGTTCGGGCAGCGCACCCGGGCAGGTTGGACGGCGGGCCCGCGGTAACGGCGGGATCCGTCGGGGCGCCGGCCCCGTGCGGAACGAAGGCGTAGACCTGCCGTGCCTGGTGGCGTCGTTCGGTTCGGGCACGGACCTCGTCCTTCATGTCGACGTCGATCGGGTCGATCTCCTCGAGGCCCTCTGGCAGACTCGCCGAGTACAGGGTGCCGTCGATCCATATCGTCTGTGAGCCCACGGGTCCCGGGTGCGTACCGCGCTGTTTCGGGTGCAGGTCGTAGATGGTGGTGTAGCCGAGCCTCCAGACCGGCAGCGCGAACTTTTCATCGGTGACGTAGTTATAGGCGCGGTCGGCGATGAGCTGTCGCGGCTTGCCGATCGTGTCACCGAGCGCGTGAACGGCGGGCAGGCCACCGATGCCCTTGTGCGACCCGGCCGGTGAGAGGTTCATCGCCCGGGCCACGTGCACCACCGGGCCACGGCCGGGCACGGATGGCACATCGGTGATCACATGCAGGTCATAACCGCAGAAGAAGATCGTTTCCTCGAACTCACTGCTGCGCCAGCCCATCCGCGCGTCCATGTCGACCGTGTAGATGTACCGGCCATCCGCCCCGACCGGGGCGTCCGGGAGGTGGTGATCGCGCCGGCGGGCATGCGGATGGGCCGGATCCGGCGGCGCGAGCGGATGATCCGGCGGCGGAGGCGAGTCGGGGTCGGCGTCGACGAGCGGTTTGCGGTGCCGCACCCGCCCCCACGTCGAGAGGTCGGTCGAATCCAGAGCCACGGTCCCGGTCGGCAGGTGACACCACAACGTGGCATCGAGCAGGGCTTGGGCGACGGCGCGCTCGTCCCACTCCGGATGGCGCGGCGACCGGCATGCCTTCATCAACCGCCGCAGCGCGTCGTTGACGCTCTTGTAGCTGATCTCGATGTGTGCGGGCAGTCCCACCTGGCGGCGTTGCGAGTTCGACCATCCCCGCACGACCTCGGCGACCTTCGTCTGGTGCATCGGCAACCCCAGCATCGGTGTCAGCAGGTACGCGGCGAGGAACGCATCAGCGGTGAAGACCCGGTGCGCGCCGCGGTGGTGATCGAACACCTCCCGCACGAACTCCCGCGCCGCACAGTGCTCGATCACCGCGACCACCCGCTTGAACTGCCATGGTTCGGTCCGATGCACGGCGGTGGACACCTCATGCAGACGACGAACCCTGCCCTTCGCGCTCACCAGGGCACCGCCTCGGCGATCGCGTCCAACTCGGCGATGCTCCACCGCGCACGCGTGCCCTGGGTGTCGAGAGCGAGAAGGTTGTTCAGCTTGCAGGTCGCGGTCAGCCCGGACAGCCTCATGAAGATCGGTAGCGGAACGGCCTGCACCATCGCGACCTCCCACGTCAACCGCAGCCGGGACGACGTCACCGGCTTCACTCCACGCGGGGCCTCGCACTGCGCGAGCAGATCGCTCACGAACTCGACCCGCGGCACCGGATCCCGGAACAAGTGCCCACGGCTCGCTCGCTCCGCGGACGCCAGCACCGCCTCGCGGTACGCCGGGCGCACCGGTACGTCCCGCCGCTTCGCGCCACGAACCTCGATGATGACGTGCTCGCCGCGGACCTGCACATCCGGGACGCCGACGTTGAGCATCTCGGTGCCGCGCAACCCGGCCCCGACACCGAGAGCCACCGCAGCAGCGAGCCCCCGCCTGCGGACCGCACTCGCTTGCCGCGGCGCCCACCACAGCAACTGCGCCACTTGAGCCGCCGTATACGGCGCGACCGTCCGCGGATACCGCAACGCTTCCCGCTGCGGTTCCCAGGGCGCCCGCCTGGTGATCCGCCGCGACAACGTCGTCAGCGTGGCACGTCGTGTGGACCGTGAGGCGGCCGCCAATCCTGGTGCCGTCATCGCGTACCGGTTCACCGTCGCGGGATGGAAGACCTGCTCGACGTCGAGCGGCAGTCCCTGTTCTCGCGCCCACGCCACGATCGACGCCACCTCCGAGATCCGGGTCGCGGTGACCTTCGCGATCTGGCTCGGTATGAACCCGCGCCGAACGACGTCACGCACGAACGGTGCGATCGCCTCCCACTGCTGCGCCGGCATCCGCGGGGTGTACAGCTCGATGATCTGCTCCGATGTCCGCGGCGCCATCACTGCTGCCCTCCCGCCAACCGCCGCCACCCGGGCGAACCGACCTCCGGGACAGGAAGATACGGAACAAGATCCGAAAACGCCTTCCCGCTCACGATCCCGGCGGCCGCGAAGATCTCCGCCACCCCACAATCGGACAACACACCGGTCAGCCAGGTCGACCGCAACCGCGCGACCGTCAACCGCGGCAACCCGGCCGGGTACTCGAACGAGGCGAGCAACGCCGCCGCCTGATCCCGGCCGGCACGATGCGAGGCCACCAACGGCCCGGTCCCCGCCCCCGCGAGGACCCCCTTCAGCCTCTCCACCCACCCGGCCCGCACCGAAACCACCCGGCGTGCCGACACCGATCCGAGTGCCACCGCGACCACGCCGCCGACCTCGACCACATCGGCCCGGGTGACCGCGAACAACTCGCCCGAGCGGGCCCCTGCGCCCACCGTCAACGCCAGGACCGCGGTCATCGCCTGCACCCGGAACGGCCCGTTCTGCGCCATCGCGGCCGCCCAATACGCCTCGACCTGCTCGTGCGTGTACGGCGCGGACAAGCCCTGCCGGGCTCCTTGTTCGCCGGGTGCCGGCCACGGCGCCCGGCGCGTCACCGCCCGCGCCACCCTGCGCAGCCGCGAGATCTCAGTCAACCGCGAGGTCGGCGCCAGCTCCCGCATCCCGGTCACCCGATACCGTTCGAGCACCTCCGGGGTCAGCACCGTCTCCCGGTCGAGGTCGTACCCCACATCGATTGCCCACACCGCGAACCGCGACAGCGCCTTCAACGCGTTCGCCGCCTGACTGTGCAACCTGGGCCCGGACAATTCGACGGTCTCGCGCACCCACGGCGCCACCACCGACCACGCGGCGGGATCGACCGATCGTGGTTCAAAACACCGGATACGCGCCGCGATGCCATCGGCGTCATCAGTTCGCCGCTGTAGGCCGTCATCAGTGATCACCGTTCCCCATCCAACAGGTGACTTCCAATAAGCCCGTCGCCGATCAAAGCGCAAGGGAGTATCGTCATGAGTGTCTACTCCTCATGAATCACATGGGGTCAGCTGCACCACAGCTGACGAATTCGAAAGACACCGAGCGTCATTCGGTGTCTTTCGGTGCGTTCAAAGGTAGTTGAGCGGATCACCTCCAGTCGGAGCACGCAGATATGAAGTTTTTGCTCCCCTATCCAGCGTGTGAGGCAGATCCGATACCTTCACGCTAACCCAGCGGCGGCACCCAGAAAAGCCCTGACCAGCGGCGACATGCGCATCTCGAAGTAACATCCCCACCCGTAACCCGAGTAGCGTGAACAGCACACGGGGGCTGACCGAGGAGAGGCGAAATGGTCGACACAGGCACCGGACCCGACACGGCAGCGCGCACCCTCATCACCGAATTGCGGTCACTCCTGGGCGCGAAACTCGTTGCATACCTGGCCGAAGCGCCCGACACCGCCACCGTCCACGGATGGGTGGACGGCACCACCCCACTGCCCGACCACGCCATCCTCGACCGACTCCAGGTCGCCCTCGACGCCGCACGACGAATCGGCGCGCGCGACACCCCCGCCGTCATCCAAACCTGGTTCCAAGGACGAAACTCCGCACTCGACAGCCAACCACCCGCACAGCTACTCCGCGAAGCGAACCTCCACACCGTGCGCGACACCATGCTCGCTGCCGCAACCGAATTCGCCACGCACAGCTCCTGAGCAATACAAGTCACCAAAAACAAGAACGCACCCGACCCACCGAGACCAGACGGCATACCCGACGGCGGGGTCGTGAGCTAGTCGCGCACACCACGTGTGCGCACCCCGGCGCCGACCCACCAGTGCGAAACTGTGATCTCGACTGCTGCGACTTCAGGCAGGCACTCAGTGGCCCGCGTCGAACATTTGGCGAAATATGTTGCTATCCAAACGTTCCCAAAGTTCTGATAACGGATATTATGTAAACTCGCGTGTCTGCATCAGATTCCTCATTCCCCAGTGCCCTTGTCGTTTCCTCAGTTCATGGAGGGGGTGAAGGAGGTTCGGCAGATCGATTCCACCACCACCCAACATTGCCGGGCAGAGCAGGGAATTCAACGCCGCGACATGTCGAAGTAATTCGCACTCCAAACACCCCCACCGCAACGCACTGTCAAGGAGTTCATCGAAGGGGGTGAGCATGATCTCGCGCCGGGCCGCGCGGGGCCCGAGGAGGTGGGTTCGATCATTCGTCCTCGGTCCACGCGCGACGGGTGACGGCCCTCGGCCGAAGGGGCCAGCGGTCGAGGGTCTCGCCGCCTGCGGACTGCCGTCGAGCCGCGGTTCCCGGGGAACGGTTTCCCGGGCAGTCCGCTGTATTTCGCCGGGCATTGAATTATGGTGACCTCACGTTGGACTCCCGTGACACAACCCATCCTATGAACTTTTCAGAACAATTGGCTCGTGAAACCGCCGTCGACGGTCAAGGCACTCCCGGTGATCATCGAAGCTTGGTCCGAAGTGAGGAAAAGAGCCGCATCTGCGATATTCTCTGGGGATATCAACCGCCCCTGCTTCTGGTCGATTACCTGAGCGAAACCGCCAGGGGCGAGGCCCATGGTGGACTCCCAAACTGGGACTTCAGAGTCAACGAGCGGAGTATCAACGTAGCCGGGCACCAGGGCGTTGACTCGGACGTTCTGTGCTCTGAGTTCACCTGCAGCTGTTGCGGTGAGGTTACGAACTGCAGCTTTCGACGCCCCGTAAGCCGCCGCGAGAGGTGTGCCCCCGGTCCCCGAAATGGACGAGAGGGTGAGGATCGATCCACCACCGGAATTCGCGATAGCCGCCGCGCTGTGCTTGATGGTCAGGAAGACACCGTCAAGGTTCACTGACATGGTGGATCGCCAAACATCGAGCGGCGTCTCCGCGATCGGATGCGATGCGCTGATGATCCCAGCGTTGGCGACCACGTGATGCAAAGCCCCATGCTCTTCGACAGTCCGTTCTATCAGCGCAGAAACGTCCTGCTCGCGGGTCACATCAGCCGGGATTGCGCTCGCGCCGGGGATGCGGGAAACAACTGCCTCGGCGGCTCCGCGGTCTCGATCGGAGACGACAACCCGAGCGCCTTCCTTCGCGAACCGGGCGGCGATCACAGCGCCGATTCCGCCGCCCGATCCAGTGACGATCACGACCTTACCTTCGAGTGATGCAGGCATGGCCACCTTCCTTTCCATTAGACGATGTACTGAGCCAGTTCGAGTTCCGCGGGATGAGAGGACCGACAAGGCCCGGGGCACAGCGCCGCCCCGGGATCCTCAGTCACGAGGCAGCGACGTCGTACGGGACGGGTCGGTTCTCCTTGGCCCAGAGCTTCTCCATGTCCGACTCCGGCGGCGGCGGCACGAGACCCTGCGTGCGCCAGAGGTCCATGGGGGTCTCATCGATGTGGATCTCCCAGTCGTAGCCGCGCTCCTTGATGAAGGGCGCGAGCTTCTCCTCGGCCACTGTCATCATCAGTGCGCGAACCTCTGCGGTCTCCATCTGCCGGGCGATGTGATCGAGTCGGATCCGGACGAAGTTGTTGTTCGCCTTTCCCCCGACATACATCGTCTCCTTCGGCATGTCCTTGAACAGGACGACCACGTAGAACCGTGGCAGGTTGACGTAGTCCACGTAGATTGACGTGATCGCCTCGGACAGCTGCTCCTTGTCCTCGGGGGTGAAGGCATTCTCGGGGGTGAAGATCTCCCAGTACGGCATGGCGGTTCCTCCTCATTGGATTGGTGCGGCGGGACTTGTGCCGCGATAGCGATTGCTTCTGTCGGACGGTCCGAATGGGCTCATCAAACTGAGGTCTGATGTTGCCCGCACGAAGGTCTTGATGGACCCGTAGTCGCGGACGGGTCCTACGCCAGGGCGCGCACAAAGTGCTCGCACGCAGCCTTAGACGACGCCTCGAACGCGGCACCGGTATACACGTCGAAGTGGCCACAAGGCAGCACGAGCAACTGCTTGGGCTGCAGGGCCCGTTCGTAGGCCTCGAAGGCAAGTTCTGCGTACGCACTGATGTCTTGGTCAGCCACGATCATCAGTAGTGGGGTCGGTGAGATCCGGTGGATTCCATCGCCGGGCTCGAACTCGACGATCCGCTCGAGCGAACCGAGGGTCACCTCGTTGCGCCAGGACGGAGCCCTGTCCTGCGCGGTTTTGGTGAAGAACTCCCAGGATTCGACGCTGGACATCAGCGCGGGAGCCAACGGATCGGCGTCCACGGCCGGCATGAGCGTGGGCTCCCCGCCGTCGTAGATGTTGCGTCGTTCGCCGTCCAACTGGGCGCGCACCGTTGGCAGGAAGTCGGGACGAACGAGCCGCGTCATCTGGCCGGACCCACTGATGAACGGGACCTGAGCGACAACGGCCCGCACCCGACGATCGACGGCGGCCACGCTCAGCACGAGGCCGCCGCCATGGCTGGATCCCCAGATGCCGACACGGCCGGGGTCGACGTCCTCGCGGCCAGTCGCATACGTGATGGCGTGGCGAAGGTCGCGGGCCTGGGTGATCGAATCGATGTGCTGACGCGGAGCGCCGTCGCTCGCGCCGAAGTTTCGGTGGTCGTACACCAGAACGTTCAGTCCCGCTTGGGAAAAGGACTCGGCGTAGTCGTCGAGATACATTTCCTTGACGGCGGACAGTCCATGGACCATCACCACCAGTGGGCCCTTGGAATCGGCCCCTTCTGCGGGATAGAACCATCCGCGCAAAGTGACATTGTCCGCTGAGAATTCAATATCCTCACGTGGCATGAGCGATCCTTCCGAAATTTGTACGCTTGTTGAAGAAGGTAGTGACGTGGAACACACCATTGAAGGGATGCTTGCGCCCACTCCGAGGACACGTCCGCCACGTTCGGTTTGCCGCTACCCCGGCCGCGAAATCCATCGATATCCGCTTCGGGACTGGGCCGGCCGTCGAGACGCACCCGGTTCGGCCCGCCTGTTTCACGGCGCGACGTACGACTCGACCGTGGTGCCGTTGCGCGGTGAGCGAGTGGCACAATGTCTCGCGGCCACCACGCGGTATCGAGTGGCGGTGCCCAGCCGAGCGCCTAGAACTGCACCCATCGCCGCGATGGGCCGGGGCAGGAGGGTCCCGCGTCGAGGCTCGAGGCTCGCTGTTCTGCGAGTCCCGAGCTGCGGCGTCGTTCGCTGGCGTGGGGTCCAGCCTGGGAAGTTACGGCCGGATTTCCGCCGCGGTCGAACCTGAGTCTCGAAGCTGGATCGCGTTCATGGCCGAGAACTGCAAGGTCCAGAGGTTTCCATGCCCCGGGTACTTCGCCGACATGATGCGGACCAGGTCCTCCGCATCGCTTGCAACCTCGTAGGCAGCCGCGAAGTCCTGGATGTAGGAACGTGTTTCGGCGATCATGGCATCGACGGCGTGGTCGTCGCCGTCGGGCCTGCGGTGGCCGGCGACGATCACCTTGGGTGCCAGCTTCTCCACCAGATCCACGGTCTCGAGCCAGTCTTGCCATTCCTCGGGCGTCGACAGGCCGAGCATCGGGTGGATCTCGTTGTAGATGGAGTCACCGGCAACGACGACATCGATCTCCGGGATGTGCACGATTGTCGTGGGATGGATGTCGGCCTGCTTCACCTCGACGATGTTGAGAGGCGAGCCGTCAACATAGAGCGTCCGGTCGTCGATCGGGTCGGGGAGCGCATCACTGACGACGCAGGCGTCGCCGAACAGCATCGCCCACTGCTGTTGCTGCAGTTCCATGGATTCCTTCATGGCCTCGACCACGTGGGGCAGCGCAACGCACTTCGCGTCCGGGAACCGCTCCTTGAGGGGACCGATGCCCAGGTAGTGATCGGCATGGGCGTGCGTCACGTAGATCGTCGTGAGTTGCTTCCCGGTGCGCTCGATCAGGTCCCCCAGGTCCCGGACGTCATCCTTGAGATACTGCGCATCGATGAGCACAGCTTCGGTCGGACCGGTGATCAACGTCGCAGTGGTCGGCGAGAACGTGCCGCGGGGAACATCAGGCCAGTCTCCCGCGGGGATCTCGGGCCAGCGACCGACGTACACGGTCGCTCGGATCGGCGGGGCGGCTGCGGCGGGCGGGCGGATGTCGGTATTCATGAAGAACCTCCAGAATGAGAGTGATTGGTCAGTGGCATCGGGTGGGCCTGCGGCCCACCGCAGTTAGATCAACGGTATGAGCGCGCCGTTTCCGGGACATAGGTCGGCCGTGCCGGACACCGGTACACAGCCGCCACGATTCGCTCGGCGTGACGAACCGGCCGCCATGGCCAAGTAGGTCGTCTCCCTTGGTCATCAGCCATGCACCGGTGAGTTCGCAGCACGGGTGGCTGCGTAGCGGGCAAAGGTTTCCAGCAGGGACGGGTCGTCGATCGACCGTGCTTCGGCGACCGCGGCGACGTCGTTGCCTTGCAGGATGCGCTTGACCGGAACCTCAAGCTTCTTGCCTGTCCGGGTGTGCGGGATCGCCCTGACGACGATCACGTCGTCCGGCACGACTCGGGGTGAGACCGCCTCGCGGATCCGCCCGATGATGCGCTCGCGGAGCGCGTCATCGAGCTCGGCGTGCTCGGACAGTGCGACGAACAGCGGCATCCAGTACTCACCGTTCTGCTGCTCCGCCCCGATGACGAGGGCTTCCTCTACCTCCGGGAGTTCTTCGACGACGCGATAGATGTCGGCGGTACCGAACCGGATCCCGTTACGGTTCAGCGTGGAATCAGATCGTCCGTGGACGATCACGGTGTTGCGCTCGGTGATGGTGACCCAGTCACCATGCCGCCAGACCCCGGGGTAGCTCTCGAAATAGGTCTCTCGGTAGCGGGCCCCGTCGCCGTCGTTCCAGAATCGGGTCGGCATGGACGGCATCGGCTGTGTCACCACCAACTCGCCCACGGCATCGCGCAGGCTGCGGCCGTCGGCGTCCCACGAGTCAAGGGCCACGCCCAGGTATGGGGCCGAGATCTCCCCGGCCCGCACCGGCAGGATCGGCACGAAGCCCGCGAACCCGCTGGCGACATCGGTTCCCCCTGTCACCGAGGCGAGCGGCACATCGCGGCCGACGTGATCGGCAACCCAGAAGTGCAACTCGGGAGCGACCACGGAGCCGGTGGCCCCGATCGTCCTCAGCCGAGACAGATCGTGGTCGGTGCCGGGTGACCGGCCGGCCCGGGCGCAGGCCTGGAGGTATGCCGGGCTCGTGCCCAGCACGGTGACCTCGTGTCGGGCTGTGAGAGCCCATAGCGCGTCGTCGGTCGGGTACGACGGACTTCCGTCGTAGCAGACGATCGTCGCGCCGACGAGGAGGCCGCTCACGAGGGAGTTCCAGACCATCCAGCTCGGCGAGGTGTACCACAGGTACGTGTCGGAAGGCCCTAGGTCGAGATGGAGGGCCAGGGCTTTGAGGTGCTCGAGCACGACTCCACCGTGGCCGTGAACAAACCCCTTCGGCTTCCCGGTCGTCCCCGAGGAGAACAGTACCCAGAGGGGGTGGTCGAACCGCACGTGCGCGGGAGTCATGGCCGGCCCACCCCCGGTGACTGCCTCGACCCAGGGCGTGGTGCCTGCGGGAACACTCGCCCCAGAGTGAAGTCGATCGACGACGAGCACCTCACGCAGCGTCGGCATCCCGGCCTGCAGGGCTGGCAGGGCCGCGAGGCGGTCGACCTCGCGTCCGCCGAAGCGGTAACCGTCGGCCGTGACGAGGACCACCGGCGCGAGCTGTCCGAGGCGGTCGACAACCGCTTCGGGTTGATAGTCCTGTCCGCAGCACGACCAGGTCGCTCCAACGCTCGCGGTGGCGAGGAAGGCGATGACCGCCTCGGCAACGTTGGGGAGGTATCCGACCACACAGTCGCCCTCGCCGACGCCCCGGGCGCGCAGCCAGTTCGCCAGCGCGGTGACCTGGCAGGCGAGTTCGGTCCAGGAAACCGTCCGCGGCCCGGGCCCGCCAGGTTCGGAATCGTCGATGATCGCTGGGCGGGACGACGTGGCGTGGCTCAGCACCATGTCCACATAATTCAGCCGCCTGCCGGGAAACCATTCGGCGAAGGGCATCTCCCGGGTTGGCAGCACCGGGCCAACGCCGGTCATGGTCACCCCGAAGTAGTCCTTCATCGACGCCCAGAACTCCTCCGGACTGGTCACCGACCAGTCCCACAAGGACTGGTAGGAGGTGGCCTCGAATCGGCCCGTCGCCTGCAGCCAGTCGATGAAGTCACTGATCCGGGCGTCGGCGATCCGTTCTGCCGAGGGCGACCAGGCGACGTCCCCGGGTCCGATCGAACTCACCTCCACGGTCGCGTCCATTCCGAAATCCATATCTGCACCCTTCTTCACGCGTTACTAGTCAGAACGGGCATCAGCAGCCGTGGCTTTCCCGATACTCGCTCGGCGAGACCCCGAAGCAGCGGTGGAACTCCCGGCGAAGGTGGCTGGGGTCGTAGAAGCACCACCGGTGAGCGATCGTCGCGATGGTCATGTCGGAGTTCACCAGCTCCTCGCGGACCGCGGCCATACGCCGTGCCCGCACGAGAGCGGTCATGGTGTCCCCGGTCAGCGAGAAGGCCCGGTGGATGGTTCGTGTCGAGACGTTATGGGCGGCCGCAAGATCCTCGATACGGATCGGACCGCTACGAAGATTGCGGGTGATCCAGTTGTCAATCTGCGCGCGCAAAGCAGCCAAGGCCGATCGACCTGTGACAGAGCCGCTCTCTGCGCGGATGATGCCGACAGTCAGTGCCACCAGCGCCCGGCGGGCCGCCTCGATCTCCGAGGGATGCATGGCTGGTAGCCGGCTCCAGACCTGGTCAATGGTCGTAAACAGGACGCCAACCAGCGGCCGGTCCTGCTCGAGCACGACACAGCCAGGAATGTTCGCGTCGCAACCAGCTGCCAGCAGCGCGGCCCGCGGCAGGGTCAGCGTGCGTTTCCTGACCCGCTCCGGCACCGAGAAGCCGTCACCGTCGTAACCGCCGGTCGCCACGACCACTGTCCCGTTCACCGGCGCGGCATCCGTGCCCGCAAAGGAAAGTCGCTCGTCGCCCCAGTCACCTGCCACGACCACGACGACATCGCGCTCAGCGGCACGATCTTTACCCAGCGACAGCACGCTTTGCAGGGGCGGGCAGTCCCAGTCCGCGAGCTGGAGGTCGCCGACGTCTCGCGAACGCACGCGAGTGGCATTGCCCCGCCTCTTGCGGTGTTGCACCGTCATGGGCCCCGAGACATCGCGGACCGCAGTCTCCCAGCGGGCCCCAGGCCCGGCCGCCTCGACGTCAAGGACATCGATTTCGGTGGCTATGGTCGCGGTCATCGGGGCCTCCCAAAGCAGTGGACTAGGTTTGATGTGCCTGTACAGCCTGCCTGTGGACCACCCCGGGGGACATTGTGTGAATGACGTATCCCATTACCTATTCGCGCTCCGGCCCGACCGCTCCCGGTCGGGCCGGAGCGTTAGTCTGGTCGGACCATGGCTTCACGGTCGGCGAACCAGCCGGACAACCTGCCCGCGGATCTGACGAGTTTCGTAGGCCGTCGATCCGAGACCCAGACTGTCCGAAAGCTTCTCTCCGTCGACCGGCTCGTCACGTTGACCGGGGTAGGCGGGGTCGGCAAAACCCGCCTCGCACTGCGGGTTGCCCGTGATATCCGCCGCGCCTTCCCAGATGGGGTTTGCCTGGTCGAACTGGCATCTCTGAAGGACCCAGACCTGCTGCCGCACACGCTGATAGATGCACTCGGGATTCGCGAGCAGTCAGCCCCCGCCCCGTTGGTCCTCACCGACTACTTGCGCCCCCGGCACACCTTGATAGTCCTCGACAACTGCGAGCACATACTCGAGGCAGCCGCGGACCTGGTGGACCGGCTGCTCCGGGCGGCGCCGAAACTGCGGATCCTCGCCACGAGCCGACAAGCGCTGATGATCGCCGGTGAGCATGTGTACCCGGTTCCAACGCTCCCGGTGCCCGACGTCGATGTCCGTCTCGCTCCCGGCTCGGCGACGCAGTTCGCGGCTGTCGACCTGTTCGCCGCCCGGGGGGCTGCGGTCGTTCCCGGCTTCGAGATCACCCCCGACAATGAACAGGCGGTCATCCAGCTCTGCCAGCGACTGGAGGGGATCCCGTTGGCGATCGAACTGGCAGCGGTACGGTTGCGCGTGCTCACGGTGGAGGACCTCGCGCATCGGCTGGATAGTCGGTTCGAGCTGCTTCGCGAGGGCAGTCGTAACTTGCCGGAGCGGCATCAGACTCTTCAGGCCCTCATCGACTGGAGCTACGAGCTGTGTACTCCGGCGGAGCAGACCCTGTGGGCGCGCGCATCAGTGTTCGCTGGTGGGTTCGGTCTTGACGCGCTCGAGGCTGTCTGCGCGGACGAGTTGCTTGCCGAGGAGGTCATTCTCGACACGGTGGCCGGGCTGACCGACAAGTCGATCTTGACCCGAGGCGAGCACGGCGGGCGTGTCAGGTTCCGCATGTTGGAGACTATCCGGGAGTACGGCCAGGCCCGACTACGAGAGTCCGGCTCCGAAGCGAAGGTGCAGCGCAGGCACAGAGATTGGTACTGGCGGCTGATCGAGAAGGCTGCCGCGGAGTGGTTCGGTCCGGGACAGGAGGCCTGGGCGGCCCTGCTCCGTGTGGAGCATCCGAACGTGCGCTCGGCGCTCGAATTCTGCCTCGCGCGGCCAGACGAGGTGCGCGTCGGACTGCGGATGGCGGGCCTGCCCTGGTTCCTCTGGGCTGCGCTCGGCTTCATGACCGAAGGCCGCCTGTGGCTGGACCGGGCGTTGGCACTGGATCAAGAACCGAGTCTCGAGCGGGTTTGGGCGCTGGGCACCGCCGCTGACATCGCTGTCTTCCAGGGCGATGAGGCTGCTGCTACTGCACTGATCGACGCCGTCCACGATCTGGCGGGCCGACTGGGCGACCCACGGGGCCTGGCTTACGCAACCCATATGCTCGGCCTACGCGAACTGGGCACCGACCCGAGCGCTGCGATTCCACTGTTGGTTGAAGCGCTCGAGCGATATGGGTGCGCCGACGTACCCGCCGACTACCCCAACAGTGTGCGCCCTGCACTGACCATTGCCTACGTGCTGTCCGGCGAGCTGGACAGAGCCTCCGAAGTGGCCGAGGAGGTTTGCGCGCAATGTGAGCAGGTCGGCGAGCGTTGGCTCTTGTCCTACGCCATGTGGGCCAGGGGCTTCCTGAAGCTTCTCCAGGGCGAGCTCGAGCAGGCCGAAGCCGATCTGTGCGAGGCGCTCCAGCTCAAGCGGTTCACCCAGGACAACCTGGGCCTGGCGTTCATCCTGGACGCTCTCGCCTGGACCGCCGCGGCGAGCGGCGATTCCGAGCGGGCCGCCGTGCTCCTCGGCGCATCGGACCAGGCCTGGCAGACCATTGGCGTCCCACTGCTCGGGGCGAAACACCTGCTCGCGCGGCGCGAACAGTTCGAGAACATGGCTCGGCGGGCGATGGGCAACCCTGGCTTCGACACCGCGTTTGCGCGTGGAGGCCAGCTCACCGTCGAGGAGATGCTGACCTTCGCGCTCCGTGAGCACCGAGTCTCCCCCGTCGAGACCCGACAGGCCGACAGCTTGTTGACACCTCGAGAGCGCGAGGTCGCGGACCTGGTGGCGCAGGGAATGTCGAGCAAGGACGTGGCGGCCAAGCTGGTCATCTCCCGACGCACCGTCGACGTACACGTGGAGCACATCTTCGCCAAACTTGGGTTCAACTCCCGCACTCAGATCGCGACCTGGGTGGCACAACGGCGCGCGCCGGAATCGCCAAATCGGTGATAGCTGGGCGGCGACTGTCGCCGACACGGTGACCTCGCGATCTCGGAGCCGCGAGATCTAGGCGGACGCCGCGGCGGGCTGTTTTTCGGCGCAGGTCTCGCCCACTTCGGTGACGTTCTCGAATCCTGCAGTCCAGCAACACGTGTCAAGAAGGCTTGTCGAGGGGTTGCCGGTCGGCGCACCCGACCATTCGAAGGGCAAGTTCGACGTAGCGAGCCGCGATAATGCGTGGGTCGGAGTAGGCGCGGGAGGGGAACCACCTGCTGACATCGACGCCGAGGGACGTGATTGCCAGCGCGGCGGCCTCGATGTCGAAGGGATGAAAGTCGCCTGCCGTTGCGCCGGCTTCGATGATTCGCTTGAACACCTTCGTGGTGGACCTGCGGATGTCCGCAATGACTGCGAAGTGCTCGGGCGAGAGCGAGCGTAGTTCGTACTGCGCGACCCGGGCGCTGGCGCGGTTGTCGGCGTGCCAGATCACGTAGGCCGTCACGGTCGACGTCAGCCGGTCGGGCGCCGCGACGTCGGGGCAATCAGCGGCGGTGATGGCCGCCAGTACCGAATGATGGCCTTCGAGGCTGATGGCGTAGAGAAGGGATTCCTTGGTCTTGTAGTGCGGGTATACGGCTCCTGGGCTCATGTCGAGGCTGGCGGCGATCTCCCGGGTGGTGGTGGCGCCGTACCCCTTGGCGGCGAACACCTCGATGGCCGCGGCGCGTATCCGCGCAGCGGCTTTCGAGGTACCCAGCTCGCCGACCGCTGCGGTTAGCGATGCATCCATCACACTGTTGCCTCTCGATTGGCGGGGGTTGACAGGTCTCCGCCGACACCATCAGTATATGCAAGCGCATAGAAAATATGCGGTTGCATATTTTTTGGCTACATAGCTTTCCCATCACCGTCGCCAGACGACCCGCATCCAGGAGTTCCGCATGCCCGAGGCTGTCATCGTCTCCATCGCCCGTTCCCCGATCGGCCGCGCCATGAAGGGATCGCTCAAGGGCATGCGCCCCGACGACCTCGCCGCGCAGATGGTCCAGGCAGCGCTCGACAAGGTGCCCGCGCTCGATCCCACCGACATCAACGACCTCATCCTGGGCTGCGGCCTGCCCGGCGGCGAGCAGGGATTCAACATGGGCCGCAACGTCGCCGTGCAGTTGGGCTACGACTTCATCCCCGGCACCACCATCACCCGGTACTGTTCGTCGTCGCTGCAGACCACCCGCATGGCACTGCACGCGATCAAGGCCGGTGAGGGCGACGTCTTCATCTCCGCCGGCGTCGAGACCGTGTCCCGGTTCATCGCGGGCAACTCCGACTCGCTGCCCGACACCCAGAACCCGCTGTACGCCGACGCGCAGACCCGCACCGAGAAGCTCGCCCAGGGCGGCCAGCAGTGGGTCGACCCCCGCGAGGAGGGCCTGGTCCCCGACACCTACATCGCGATGGGCCAGACCGCCGAGAACGTAGCGCAGATCACCGGCATCACCCGCGAAGAGCAGGACCGGTGGGCGGTGCGCTCGCAGAACCGCGCCGAGGCGGCAATCAACGAGGGCTTCTTCGAGCGGGAGATCACCCCGGTGACCCTGCCCGACGGCACCGTCGTGTCCACCGACGACGGCCCCCGCGCCGGCACCACCTATGAGGCTGTCAGCCAGCTCAAGCCCGTGTTCCGTCCGGATGGCACCGTCACCGCCGGTAACGCGTGCCCGCTCAACGACGGCGCCGCCGCCCTGGTGATCATGTCCGACACCAAGGCCAAGGAACTCGGGTTGACCCCGCTGGCCCGGATCGTGTCCACCGGGGTGTCCGGGCTGTCGCCGGAGATCATGGGACTTGGCCCGATCGAGGCGTCCAAGCGGGCCCTCGCCATCGCCGGACTGGGCATCTCCGACATCGACCTGTTCGAGATCAACGAGGCGTTCGCCGTGCAGGTGATCGGGTCGGCGCGGGAGCTGAACATCGACGAGGACAAGCTCAACGTCTCCGGCGGCGCGATCGCCCTCGGCCACCCGTTCGGCATGACCGGTGCCCGCATCACCGCGACCCTGCTCAACAACCTGACCACCCACGACAAGCAGTTCGGCCTCGAAACCATGTGCGTCGGCGGCGGTATGGGCATGGCCATGGTCCTCGAACGCCTCAGCTGAGAAGAAAGACAGGAAACCTCGATGGGCAACATCACGTACGACTTCACCGGCAAATCCGTCATCGTCACCGGCGCCGCCCGCGGCATCGGCCAGGCCCTGGCCCGCCACTTCGCCGAGGCCAAGGCGACCGTGTTCATGGTGGACTTCGACAAGGACGAACTCGACAAGGCCGCCCGCGAGGTCGGCGCCATCGGCATCCCCGCCGACGTCAGCGACACCGGTGACGTCGAGAACGTTGTCTCTACCGTGATCGCCGAGACCGGGCGGGTGGACATTCTGATCAACAACGCCGGGATCCTGCGCGACAAGGTGCTGTGGAAGCTGACCGACGAGGATTGGGACCAGGTCCTCAATGTCCACGCGGGCGGCACGTTTCGGTTCACCCGGGCCTGTGTGCCGCACTTCCGGAGCCAGGAATTCGGGCGGGTCGTCAACATCACCTCCTACACCGGGCTACGTGGCAACCGCGGGCAGGCCAACTACGCCACCGCGAAGGCCGGGATCATCGGGTTCACCAAGACCGCCGCGAAAGAGCTCGCCGCTTTCGGGGTCACCGTGAATGCGATCTCCCCGAACGCCGCGACCCGGATGACCGCCTCCATCCCGAAGGAGAAGATCGCCGAAGTCACCGGTCCGATCTCGCGGTTCGCCGACCCCGCCGAGATGGCCGACGCCATCGCCTTTCTCGCCTCCGAGGAAGCCGGCTACATCACCGGAGTCGTCCTCCCGGTCGACGGCGGCATCTCCATCTGAGCGCGCCCACCTTGTGAACGGAACCGATTCTCATGACTGATGTACTTTCTCGCCGCGATCTCGATTTCCTGCTCTACGAGTGGCTCGACGTGGTCGCACTGACCTCGCGTAAACGCTTCGCCGAACATTCGAAGGACACCTTCGACGCGGTGCTCGACCTCAGTGCGGACCTCGCGCACAAGCATTTCGCCACCCATAACAAGAAGGCGGACGCGCACGAGCCGACCATGCGCCCGGACGGCACCGTCGAGATGATTTCGGAGGTCAAGACGGCGCTCGACGCCTACGCGGCGGCCGGTTTGATCGCCGGGTCATTCGACGAGAGCGTCGGCGGGATGCAGTTGCCCACCACGGTGGCGCGGGCGGCGATGGCCTGGTTTCAGGCGGCTAACGCCAGCACCTCGTCCTATCCGTTCCTGACGATCGCCAACGCGAATTTGCTCGCCGAGTACGGCACCGAGCAGCAGATCGACGAGTACGTCCGTCCGATGCTCGAGGGCCGCTGGTTCGGCACCATGTGCCTGTCCGAGCCGCAGGCCGGATCCTCGCTGGCGGACATCACCACCCGCGCGGTGCCGCAGGACGACGGCAGCTACCGGGTCACCGGAACGAAGATGTGGATTTCCGGTGGCGACCACGAACTCACCGAGAACATTGTGCACCTGGTGCTGGCGAAGACCCCGGGTGGCGGCCCGGGTGTCAAGGGCATTTCGCTGTTCATCGTCCCGAAATACCTTCCCGGCGCCGACGGTGCCGCCGGCGAGCGCAACGACGTCACCTTGGTGGGCCTCAACCACAAGATGGGCAACCGCGGCACCACTAACACCCTGCTCGCGTTCGGCGACGGCACCCACACCCCCGGTGGGAAATCGGGTGCTGTCGGTTTCCTGGTCGGCGAGGAACACCGCGGCCTGTCCTACATGTTCCACATGATGAACGAGGCCCGGATCGGTGTCGGGTTCCTCGCGATCGCCCTCGGATACGTGGGATACCGCAAGTCGCTCGACTACGCGACGGTGCGGACCCAGGGCCGCCCTCTCGGCGCCAAGGACCCCTCCTCGCCGCCGGTGCCGATCATCGATCACGCCGATGTCCGCCGCATGCTGTTGGCCCAGAAGTCCTACGTCGAGGGCGCGCTCGCGCTCGGCCTCTACTGCTCACGGTTGGTGGACGAACACGACACGGCCGACGATGCGGCCACCGGCGACCAGGCGACGTTGCTCCTGGACGTGCTGACCCCGATCGCGAAGAGCTGGCCGTCGCAGTGGTGCCTCGAGGCGAACAGCCTCGCGATTCAGGTGCACGGCGGTTACGGCTACACCCGCGACTACGACGTCGAACAGTACTACCGCGACAACCGATTGAATCCGATCCACGAGGGCACGCACGGGATCCAGGGGCTGGATCTGCTGGGCCGCAAGGTCACCATGCACGACGGTGCCGGACTCTCACTGCTCGGATCGAAGATCGCTGCCACCGTCGCGCGGGCTCGGTCTCTCGGTGGCGACGCCACCGGTTACGCCGACGCCCTCGACACCGTCTGGAACCGGGTCGTCGACATCACCGCCGCCTTGTGGGCGTCCGGTGACGCGGCGGCCGCGCTGGCGAACTCGTCGGTCTATTTGGAAGCCTTCGGGCACACGGTCATCGCGTGGATGTGGCTCGAACAGCTCATCGCCACCGAGGGTAAGAGGGGTGACTTCTACGACGGAAAGCGGATGGCCGCCCGCTACTTCTACACCCACGAGTTGCCCAAGGTCGGCCCGCAACTCGATCTGTTGGCCAGCGGAGACCGGACCACTCTCGACATGAACCCCAGCTGGTTCTGAACCCCAGGAGACATCACACATGAGTGTGCTCGACAAATTCCGCCTCGACGGCCGCGTCGCCATCGTCACCGGCGCCTCGTCCGGTCTCGGCGTGGCCTTCGCTCAGGCCCTCGCCGAGGCCGGCGCGGACATCGTCCTCGCGGCGCGTCGCGTCGACAAACTGGGCGACACAGCCGCACTGGTCCGTGCCACCGGCCGACGGGCCCTGCCCGTAGCTACCGACATCGCTGATCCGGATCAGTGCACCGCTCTGGTCGACGCAGCAATGACCGAGTTCGGCCGCGTCGACGTTCTCGTCAACAACGCCGGAATCGCCACCGCCCACCCCGCCACCCGCGAAACCCCCGACCAGTTTCGCTCGGTGATCGATATCAACCTGGGCGGCTCCTACTGGACCGCCCAGGCGTGCGGGAAGGTCATGCAACCCGGCAGTTCCATCGTCAACATTTCCAGCGTCCTCGGGCTCACCACCGCCGGTCTGCCCCAGGCCGCCTACAGCGCCAGCAAAGCCGCAATCATCGGTCTGACCCGAGACCTCGCCCAACAATGGGGCACCCGCAAGGGAATTCGCGTCAACGCACTCGCCCCGGGCTTCTTCGCCTCCGAGATGACCGACCAATATCACGACGGCTACCTCGACAGCCTCGCGTCACGGATGGTGCTCGGGCGCACCGGCGATGCCACCGAACTCGCCGCCACCCTCATCTGGCTCGCCTCCGACGCCGCCGGCTACGTCACCGGACAAACACTCGCCGTCGATGGCGGCATGACCATCACCTGACCGCACCACACCCCGCAAGCCCATCGCGTCGAAAGTAACCACCATGCCCACAACCACCACCGTCGACGGGTTGAAGAACCTCGTCGGCACCACACTGGACCCCAGTGACTGGTTCGAGATCACCCAAGACCGAATCACCACCTTCGCCGACGCCACCGACGACCACCAATGGATCCATCTCGACCCGGAACGGGCCCGCACGGAAAGCCCGTTCCGGCGTACCATCGCCCACGGCTACCTCACCCTGTCGTTGCTCAGCGTCATGTTCGCGCAGGTTCTCGAAGTTCAGGGCACGTCCCTGGCGGTGAACTACGGCCTGAACAAGGTCCGGTTTCCGGCCCCCGTCCCCGCGGGATCGAAGGTCCGGCTCAACGCCGAGATAATTTCGGCCCAGGACATCAACGCCGGAGTCCAGATCGTCTCCGCAGTGACCGTGGAATGCAGTGCCACCGACAAACCCGTCTGCGTCGCCGAACCACTCTACCGATACCACCGTTAAACCCTGTGCTCGAGACCGTGGGACAGTCCCTGACAATCGACCGGTAGGCGACGTCTCACAAGCCTGTCGCGACAGCGGTTCGACAGCCCGGCAGATTCCTCGCGAACCAGCCTCGGCGCCAGAATCCGTATGGCTCATGAAACATGCGCATTCTGGAGAACACCCCTTCGCGGAACCTACACAGCATCAGATGCACTGAGTCGGGACACCTCCGCTCTATTGGAGCGTTGTCCCATCCGGGGCGCTGCCAGCCGGTTTGCCCGCCCACCAGAACGATCTGCAGCGATCGCACCGTTCGCAGGTAGTGCGCGGACATGCCCGCAGCAAGCGGAAACAGGTGTGATTAGAGGGGCCTACTTACGCATGATTACCAGACAGTCAGTTCGTGGAGTTACCCAGGCCAGCATTAAGGCGGCTCGCAATAGGTGAACACCCCCGCGCTCCGGCTCCACCCCTCCGTTCATCCATCCATAGGGTGTTCACCCATCAACCTGGTTTTGGGTCACCTATGTGCCGCGATCCACGATTTCCGCCTGATCGGGCTCAATCTAGGACGTCAAACCCGGTCTACTAGCAACTGTCGTGTACCCGTTCGCCCAGAGTTTCGACCTCGGTGGGCATTCGCGCGCGCTATAGGTGCCGGGTGGGATCGGAATGCTGGTCCGGGGCGCGTTTATCTCCGCGTCGATCAGCCAGTAGGCGTGTACCGGTTCTATTCGGTTGCGAAGAAGGCCGCAACCTTTTCAAGTACTCGCGGTCCAAACGCAATTCGGAGTTCTCCTGGCGGAGCCGTTCGAGCTCGGCTCGCGCGTCGACGTCCGGAGCGCGGTCATGTTCAATGACGGAGCGCGCCTTCACATGGGCCACCCACTTGCCGAGCAGTTGTTCGCTGACCCCGCTCTTCTTCGCGACTACGCGATCAGACGTCCGGTCTCGATCACTAGACGGGCGGACTGCTCCCGATACTCCGGGGTGTACCGCTTGCGTTTGCCCGACATATGGACATCCTTCGCGCGGGACCTGCCGTCCCGTCAGTCAGGTGTCCCCGTCAGGGGTCAACTCCAGAGTTCTCTGCACGATGTCCGCCCTGGCTATGCTGTTCTCCCTGTAGATAGTGCAGCTAAACAGAAGCGGGAAACATGACGCAGCCAGCGCCCGGTTGGTATCCAGATCCATCCGACCCTGCAAAAAAGATCTATTGGGACGGCACCGCATGGTCCGCCCCTGTTGTCACGACTTCGGCGTCCAGCCCCGGACCAAGCAGGCAAAGAGCGGTTGCGATCGGCGTCTGTGTGCTCGTTGGCATCGGATTGGCGATGTCCATGCAGTCGGTCAGTCTCCTGACCGGCTCTGGCCCGATCTGGACAGGAGTCGGAGTCGTCGGAGCAGGCGTGGCTGTTGCTTTCTTCTTTGGTGCGGCGAAGTGGGTCCGTGTGGTCGCGGCAATCATCTTGGCACTCGCGCTTGTCAACGCTCTCTACATCGAGAACCAGATGTCGAACAAGCGCGACGAACTATCGCACATCTTCGACGACTAAATTGTCCGATGTCGCATGTTGAACCGTCCCGGGTTTGATGCCGCTTCCTTCCTTGAGAACGATGCCGTTGACAGTTCGCAGGGTGTGATCTGACGACCATTCAAGGTGTGATTACCGACTGGTCAGCCCAGCCACTCCGCTACCAACGCATCACAACCCGCAATAGGTGAACACCTCTCCATCCATCTATGCCCACAGACACATCGACCCGACCGACCCTCTCCTCCATCCGCCCGCCCGTCCCTCCCAATGCCCACTCCACCATCGATCCGTTCCATCCATCCCGCACAAAGACATCCATCTACGCGCAGCGCCCCAGGCCGCCCAGCATCCGTTCGGTCGGCTGGCTGGCGCATCCAGGCTGGCTGGGATGGCTCGGCAGTGGCCCCGACGCCGCCTCCTCTCCCGGTTCGGGTACTTTGCGGGTTGGCCGACCTGACCACCACACCGATGGGGTGCCCGTGGCCTCGCGGTACCAGACGCGACGGCGAGTTCATCGATTGGAATACCCCACCTCTGTCCAGCCTCCGGCACTCGTTCGTGGCCAACCACTCCGCGAGGATGTCCTGCACGGTGGGATCGACGATGCGGTCGGGATTGTTCTCGACAACCGGAAAGTACGCACCACACCACCGACGAGTTCGCCTGTGGCGCATGCCGAGCGCTCTCAGCGTACGTCGGAGCCGAGCCTACGTGCGCCGCGCCGCAGATCCGTGCTGGTGCGGTGCACGGCGAGGTCGGCGAGTTCCGGCGCGTGCCGCTTGACGATCTCCCGCATTCTCGTTTCCGCGAGGGGGCCGAGGTTGTCGTAGATCTCGACGAAGTGACGTCGTGCCGCGTCTCTGGGCCACGGGCTGGGCAGGACTTCGGCCGGCAGATCGGGATCGATGTCGGCGAAGCTTCGCCACCGGGCCATCACCTTGGTCCTGACGATAAGGGCGTCCGCGGGGGTGGTCTGCTGCTCGGTGACTCGTGTCCGCAGCCGGGCGGTGTCGGCCACGAAACTGTCGTACTCGCGAGCAAGTTCGGGCAGATCCCACGCTTGTACCGGGTCGCCGCTGAACGAGGCACTCTTCGTGATTCGGGCGCGACTGACGGTGGCGCGGTCGACACCGACAGTTGCCAGCACAGCGCAGGCTTCTTCGGTGAGATCCCACGGCGATACCCAGACGCCGTCGTAGAGGGATCCGAGGCCAAGCGTTCGCAACCGGGTGCGGAGGGTCCGCCTCAGCTCGCGTTGGTCCTCCGGTACGGAGAACATCACGAAGGTCCAGAAACCGTCCCAGGCCCGGTCTCCCGAACCGAATCGAAAGATGCGGGTGAGCCGTTCCATGGTCAGGTCCTCGGTTTTGGGTGGGACGCCGTAGAACGTGGTCCGGCCGACTTTCGAGACGGTGACGAGTTCGCGCGCGGCGAGTCGGCGGATCGCGGCGCGCGCGGCCTGTTCGGCCAGTCCGAATTCGGCGAGCAGGTCGACCAGTACCCGCGAAGGTAACGGCTCGCGGCGCCAGAACCAGTAGTCGCCCAGCAGTGTCGTCAGGAGGCGCTGGGAATTCTGGTACTGCGGTCGCATCGGGCTGTCACTCACCGTCACAGAGTATCGGTGGTGGTCGGGTGGTCGTCCTCCTACAAAGAGTCAAAAGAAAAGGATGCATACCAGTGCCCGTTCGGGGTAACATTTGTCGCGTATTGAGAAAGGAGGCCGCCCGCACAACCAGTGTTCACGGTGGCGGATCAGATTGACCTGCCCTGCGCCCAGTGAAGGGCAGGGGTTGTTTCCGCGCGCCCTGATGCCATTTGTCGATCCGGGGAGTATCGTCACTTTTATGACGAACGTAACGGATTCGCATTATGACGCCGCCGCTGGAGTGAAGGCGCAGAGCGTCCTGCTGACGGTCCTCGGCCGCTACGTGCTCGGCCGCGACGTCCTCGTCGGTACGTCGAGCGTCCTCGACGTCCTGACTTCAGTGGGCGTCGGCGAACATGCCACCCGCTCTGCGCTCGACCGCATGGTCAGACGCGGTCTCCTGACAAAGCACCGCCACGGACGACGCACGTATGTCGGACTCACCTCGCGAGCGGAAGCCATCTTGCAGGACGGCCACGTCCGGATCTGGCGCACCGGCGCCGTCGAGAGCAGCTGGGATGGAACATGGACCCTTCTCAGTTTCAGCTTTCCCGACTCCTGGCAGAAGCAGCGCCACGAACTCCGGGCACGTCTGCAGTGGGCGGGGTTCGGCTCCCTTCAAGGAGGACTGTGGGTTTCACCGTCTACACGCGATGTCACCGATGTCCTCGACGGTGTCGAGGGCAGTGACAAGGTGCGCGTGTTCTACAGCAGGGCCGAGTCCGGGATGGACGTGCCCGCAATGCTGCGTGACGCCTGGGACATAGCGGGTATCGCCGACCGATATGCGCAGTTCCTCGACCGATGGAACGACCCGGGCAGTCGTGCGGGCGGCGCGCTGGCCACCCAACTGGTTCTGGTCACCGAGTGGCTCGAGGTAATTCGTCAGGACCCTCGATTGCCACTCGAGCACCTGCCCGCGGACTGGCCCGCGGCGCCGGCGCAGCGCCTGTTCCGCGCGCTGCACGATCAGCTCGACCCGGTCGCCCGGATGGAAGCCGGAGAACGCCTCGATCTGCGGGCCACGAACTCGGAGGCGTAGCAACTTTCGTCATATCGTTGACGGAAGTCATGTATTGAACTAACTTCGTCCTTGTTGCACGCATCACTTTCCGGCTTCAGGGACTGTTGAGTCTCGGGGCCTCTCGACCACCAAGTGAGGGACCAATGAGGCTCACTCGTTCAAAGACCTTCTGCGCCGCCGTCGCGCTATCGGCGCTGGCGCTGGCCGGGTGTACGTCGATCGATCAGAGGACCGCCGACACCGAGAAGCTGTCGGGGCCGGGCGCCAACGCCGGCGTCCTGTACGACCAACTGCCGCAGGCGATCAAGGACAAGGGTGAGATCGTCTTCGCCGGCGACTCGCACCCCCCATACCGGACCGTCGGACCGGATGGCAAAACGCTCACCGGGATGGACCCCGACGTCCAGCAGGCGCTGTCGGGAGTGCTGGGAATTCCCGTCCGGACGGAGATCACCAGCGGTCTTCCCGCCATGCTCTCCGGGATGCTCTCCGGCCGGTATGACGCCTTCAACGGCCCTGTGAAGGCGACACCGGACCGGCTCGCACAATTCGACGGTGTCCAATGGTTGACCAGCCGCACCTCCTACCTCATCCCGATGAACGGGGGCATCGACGCCGAGAACGCCGACGCGCTCTGCGGGACCCGGTCCGCAGGGGTCGTCGGATCCATCACCGAGGAACAGGTCCACAAACTGTCCGATTGGTGCGCCGCCAAGGGGCAGCCGGGGGTGGAGTTCGTCGGTCTCGCCGACACCAACGCGACACTGCTGGCAGTGCAATCCGGCCGGGCCGATTCGGCGGCGCTGACACAGAGCGGTGCGATCGATACGGCAGCGGCGCAACCGAACACGTGGCGTACCGTCGCCCAAACCGAGGAGCAGGGCGCACTCGCCGACCAGCTCGTCCTCCTGACACCGAAGACCAATGAACTCGGACCGGTCTTCTACGAGGCGTTCAAGTTGCTGTTCGAGGACGGGCAGTACCAGGAGCTGGTGAAGAAGTGGCAGCTCGAGGACATCGCCATTACCGCTCCGGTTCTCAACCCCACCCCGGCCGCATGAACCCGCGCCTGTCTGCCCCCGTCATGTCCGAAGAGCAGGGAAACTCGATGACCGCCCCAGTGTCCGCGGAACCTCACACCAGACCGAGACCCGAAGAGTTCGACGTCGCCCGGGCCCGGCCACGCCTGCGCCCCGCCCGGTGGATCATCTCGGTGATCCTCCTGGTTCTGGCCGCCCAATTCGTCAACTTTGTGGTGACCAACGAACGGTTCGCCTGGGACATCGTCTGGGGCTACCTGTTCTACCCGACGGTGCTGCAGGGTCTCGCGATGTCGGTGTTCATCACCATCGTTGGCATGACGGTCGGATCGCTGTTGGGCATCGCTCTCGCGGCCGGCCATGCCAGTGACTTCTGGCCCGTACGAATCGTGTGCCAGGCCTATGTCGGCGTCTTCCGCGGCATTCCGCCGCTGGTGCAGTTGATCTTCTGGTTCAACCTGGCCTACCTTCTGCCGGAGATTTCCGTGGGAATCCCGTTCGGACCCACGTTCGGGTCGTGGTCGTCGACCGCACTGATCAGCCCGCTCACCGCAGCCCTGATCGGCCTGAGCCTGCACGAGGCCGCGTACATGTCCGAGATCATCCGGTCCGGGCTCGGCGCGGTCGATGCCGGCCAGCGCGACGCCGCACGCGCCATGGGTTTCACCCAGTGGCGGACCTTCTCGCGCATCATCCTTCCGCAGGCCATGCGCGTCATCGTTCCCCCGACCGGAAACCAGTTCATCTCGCTACTCAAAGGCACGTCCCTGGTCTCGGTGATCGCCATGACCGACCTCCTCTTCTCCGTGCAGCTGATCTACAACCGCACGTACCAGGTGGTTCCGCTGCTGCTGGTGGCCTGCATCTGGTACCTGGTCGTCGTCTCGCTGCTCACTTTCGTGCAACGCCGACTCGAACGCCGGTACGGCAAGGGCCAACGCCGTGACGAGGGCGCTACCACCTCCTGGCGCACCACATTTCTTCGAGGAAGGGCCTCGCGATGACCGACCGAACTACCCCCGTAGTCCGGGTGACAAACCTACGCAAGACTTATCACGGCACGACCGCGCTCGACGGAGTGGACCTCGAGGTAGCCGAAGGTGAGGTCGTGGTGATCCTCGGCCCCTCCGGTTCCGGGAAATCGACCCTGGTCCGCTGCATCGACCAACTCGAGAAGATCGACGGCGGCGCCATGTACCTCGACGGCGAACTGCTGGGTTTCGCGCAGCGGCACGGAGCCCTGCGCCCACTCACCGACGAACAGGTCGCCCAGCAACGACGACGCATGGGAATGGTGTTCCAACAGTTCAACCTCTTCCCGCACTGGACCGTGCTGCGCAACATCACCGAGGCGGCCGTCGCGGTCCACGGGTTCTCGCGTGAGGACGCCCGGGTCCGTGCCGAGACGTTGCTCGAGAAGGTCGGACTGCCCGACAAGGCGCAGGCCCACCCTCGGCAACTGTCGGGTGGGCAGCAGCAGCGGGTCGCGATCGCGCGGGCGGTGGCCACCCGTCCGCGAGTGTTGCTGTTCGACGAGCCGACCAGCGCACTCGATCCCGAGCTGGTCGACGAAGTGCTCGGTGTCATCAAGGATCTCGCCCGAGCCGGGCTGACGATGATCGTTGTCACCCACGAGATGGAGTTTGCTCGACAGGTCGCTGACCGCTGCGTGTTCATGGTCGCGGGCAAGGTGGTGGAGCAGAACACCACCGAAGAGTTCTTCGAACGCCCGCAAAGCGAACGCTTGCAGCGATTCCTGAGCCGATTCACCCAATCGCTGACAGCAAGCCGTGAGCGTGAACTCGTGAAGGAGTCGCAGTGAGCCGGACCTGCACCGTCATGGCTGTCGGTGACCTCGTCCTCGACGAGCCCGACCCCGCCTCTTACTTCGCGCCGAGCGCACACCTGTTCCGGTCGGCAGACGTGGCCATCGGGCACATCGAAGTGCCGCACTCGACCAGCACCGTGCAGGCGAGCACTGACGTGCCGGCCCCGCCGGCAGACCCGCAGGCGCTCGAGGCGGTGGCAGAGGCGGGGTTTGATGTCGTCACCCTCGCGGGAAACCACTTCTACGACGTCGGTACCGAGGGTGTGCTCGACACCATCTCCTACTCGCGCAAGGCCGGCCTGCGGACCGCAGGCGGAGGGGGGAACCTTGCCGAGGCCCGGGAGCCGGCTGTCACCGAGGCGGCCGGACTGCGCGTCGGGGTACTCAGCTACAACTGCGTCGGACCGCGCGAGTCCTGGGCGGCGTCCCAGAAGGCTGGCGCCGCGTATGTGAAGGTGCTCACCCACTACGAACTCGACTCCGCCACCCCGGGTGGACCGCCGACCGTCTACACGTTCGCGGCACCGGACAGTCTCGCCCAGATGAAGGCGGACATCACCGCGTTGCGACCCCAGGTCGACGTCCTCGTCGTCGCATTGCACAAGGGAATCGGGCATACCCCGGCGGTCCTCGCCGACTACGAGTCCCCGGTGTCCTACGCAGCGATCGACGCAGGCGCCGACCTGGTGATCGGGCATCATGCCCACATCATGCGCGGCATCGAGTTCTACTGCGGAAAGCCGATCTTCCACGGGCTCGGCAACTTCGTCACGGTCACCCATGCGCTCACCCCGGTCGGCGGAGACTCCGCCGAACGCCGCGCGTGGGCCGCCCGCCGACAGGAAATGTTCGGTTTCAGCCCCGATCCGGCGATGCCGTCCTACCCCTTCCACCCCGAGAGCCGCAACACCGCCGTCGCGACGTGCACCTTCGACGCCGACGGCCTGGTCGCCGCCGGCTTCGTTCCGTGCTGGATCGACGACGACGCGCGACCGGTGCCGCTCACCGCCGACGATTCCCGCACCGAGAGCGTCGTCGAGTACATCGAGACGATCACCCGCGCAGCCGGTTTCGACACCGACTTCCACCGCGACGGTGACCTCGTGATGGTCACCGCACCCACTGCACAGCAAAGGATCCGATAATGGCTCAGCGACCCCTCGAAGGGAAGGTCGTCCTCGACCTCACCACCGCACTGGCCGGGCCGTACGCGACTCTGCTCCTCGCCGGTCTCGGTGCCCGCGTGATCAAGATCGAGAACCCCGAGCGCGGTGGGGACGCCGCACGCAACAATTCGCCATACGTCACGCCGGACGGGTTGTCGGTGAAACGCACCAGCGCGGACGACATGTCGGTGTCGATGCTGTCTCGCGGACGCAACAAGGAGTCGATGACCCTCGACCTCAAGAACCCTCACGGCAAGCAGGTCTTCCTCGACCTCGCCGGGCAGGCGGACATCGTCGTCGAGAACTACAGTGCCGGTGTCACCGCGCGACTGGGAATCGACTACGCGGCCGTCTCCGCCGCCAACCCGAGACTGGTCTACACCTCCATCAGCGGGTTCGGCAGTCAGGGCGGCCCCGGCACCGGCAAAGCGATGGACACCATCATCCAGGCGCTCAGCGGCGTGATGATGACCGCAGGCAGCCCCGGCGACGCCCCCATCCGCTTCGGTCTACCCATCGGCGACCTCGTCGCGCCCTTGTTCGCCGTCATCGGCACCCTCTCGGCCGTCATCCAGGCTGACAGCACCGGTCGGGGACAGCACGTCGACGTCTCGATGCTCGGTGCGCTGACTTCCATGGTGGCCGCGGAGCCCTTCGACGCCTTCGAGATGATCGGACTGCCCACCCGCACCGGCGCACTCGTGCCGCGGCTCGCCCCCTTCGGCACCTTCGAGGCGGAGGACGGCTACTTCGCCATCTGCGCTCCCACCGACGGATTCGCGCACGGAGTCCTGACGGCGATCGGGCGCCCCGACCTGATCACCGATCCCCGATTCGCTCGGCGCGACGGCCGCGTCCACAATGCCGACGATCTCCACGCGATGATCGGACAGTGGGCGGCCGACAAGCCCCTTGCAAAGGTGATCACGGACCTCGAAAGCCACGGTGCGCCATGCGCGGAGGTTCGCTCGCCCCGCGACGCAGTGCGCGACCCCATCGTCGTCGAACGCGGTGAGGTGGTACCTCTGACACACCCGACCTACGGAAACGTGGTCGAACTGTTCGGAAGCGGGCTGCCGATCACGATGTCCGGCAGCGAGACCACGCTCGACCGTCCCGCGCCCGCGCTCGGTGAACACACGACCCAGATCCTGGCAGATTTGCTCGGGTACGACGAGTCGCACATCGCCGACCTCGTCGAGAGTAAAGCGCTGTGACGGCGTCCTCTGCGTCTTCGGCATCGTCCGCATCGGCGCGGCTGCGCAGGCGCTACGACAGCCGGCTCGATCGTGCGCGCGCCGCCGCGGCCGACGGGACGGCGGTGATCGGGGTCGTCGGAGCGGACGTGCCGCCCGAGATCCTCGAGTCCTGCGGTGCACTCGCGTACCGGCTGTCCAGCGTCGACCGGTCACCCAGTCCCGAAGCCGTCACGCTGCTCGGGGGTGCGGTCGACGCGACCGCCTACTCGATCCTCGACCAGATCCTCGCGGGGGACGTCGATTTCCTCCGCGGACTGGTCGTGTCGCGGGACAGCCAGGCGTCGCTGCGCGTGTTCTACGTACTGCGTGCGCTGGCGGCGCAGGGCCGTCCGGTGCCGCCCGTCCACCTGCTCGACGTCCTGCATCTGCGTCGGAAGTCGACGCGCAGGTACAACACGAGTCAGATCGCCGGACTCGCCGAGACCATCACGCTATGGACTGGCCGGCCGCATACGCTCGAAAATCTTCGTGCAGCACAAACTGTCCGGGCCCGCCTCGGATGCCGACTGGTCGAGGTCCGCGAACGACGGAGATCGGCCATCCCGACAGTGTCGGGTGTCGACGCCCTCCGGTTGTTCGCGCTCAGCCAGTCCGCGGAACCCACTGAGTGCATCGCACTGGCGGAGGCGTTGCTCGCGGACCCGTCACCGATCCCGGCGGGGCCGCGCGTCTTCCTCACCGGCAGCCCACACGACCACGACCACGCCTACGCCGCGCTCGAGTCGGCGGGTGCGCGGTTGGTGGGCGACGACCACAGCTGGGGTGATGCGGTGGCGGACCTGTGGCCGGTGCCGGCCGCAGGTGACGACCTCGACAGTGCCCACAGCGCAATCGCGTTGCATCGCCTGTACTGCGGGGTGATGGCGCAGACGTCGGGGTTGACCGACCGGGCCGGCTATAGCGCCGAGGGTGTGCGGCGCGCCGCTGCGGATGCGGTCCTGTCCCTCGTCCGCCGCAACGATCCCGCACCGGACTGGGACTTTCCCGCACTGGTCCGGGAAGTCGGTGAGTGCGTGCGCACGGAGAAAGTGGCCGGGGGTGGTCGTACCTGGCCGGACAGGGAACTGGGGGAAGCCCTCCAACGGCTGACCCGGGAAGATTGCGAGGTATCCGCACGATGAGCGCAGCACATACAGCGTCACCGGAGCGGCTGGCCGCAGCGACCGCGGCCACCGCCCGCCAGAAGGAGTGGTTCGCGCAGATGCGAGCCGAGGTGGCCGCCGGCGCCCCGCTTGCGCTGGTCAACGCGGACGCACCTCAGGAAATCCTGCGCGCGATGGGGATCCCGTACGTAGTCAACCAGTGGTGGGCGTCCGTCGTGGCCGCCAAACGGTTGGGCCCGGCGAGCCTGAACACCATTGCCGGGCTGGGCTATCCGGACGACTCGTACCAGTACGACGCGATCGGACTGGGATCGATGAACCTCCCAGCCGAGCAGGCGCCCTGGGGTGGGCTGCCCCGACCGGACTTCGTTATCGCCGAGAGCAGTGGGGACGCCACCCGGAAGGTGTTTGACCTGTGGGCGCAGCATCCGGAGACCGAGTTCTTCGCGTTCGAGCGATCTTCGGCGACCACTGCACCCGACAATTGGTGGGACCTCGTCCCGCATCGGTGGGATCAGGCGTACGCTGCCGACCGATTGGACCTGATGACCGACGAGAATTGGCAACTCGTCGAGTTCCTCACCGAACGCACGGGTCGGACGTTCGACCTCGACCGCCTCGCCGCCGTGATGGATCTGGTCAACGAGCAAGCCGAGTGGAACAGGCGGACACGGGACCTGATCGCGTCCTCCCGTCCCACTCCCGTTTCGGTCAACGACAGCATCCCGGCCGTGATGATCCCGCAGTGGCACCGCGGCAGCGAGTGGGCGCGCGACGCCGCACGCGCGCTCTATGAGGAGGTCGAGCAGGCCGTGTACGCGCGCCGGGCCGTATGCCCGGACGAGCGGGTCCGCCTCATGTGGATCGGACGCGGTCTCTGGTTCGACCTAGGTCTGTACCAGCGTTTCCAGGATAAGTACGGGGCCGTCTTCGTGTGGTCCATGTACCTGGCCATCGCGGCCGACGGCTACCCTCGCTACGGGGACGACCCGATGCGGACCCTCGCCGCCCGGTTCGTCGGGTTCACCGACCAGCTCTACACACCGCCGTGGTCGTCGCAGTGGTACGTGAAGGAGGCGCTCGCCCATGGAGTCGATGCGGTCGTCCACCTCGTGGCCGACGACGTGCCCGGGGGGACCTTCACCACCGCGGCACTCGAGCAAGCCGGAATTCCCGTACTCGAAATCAATGCCAGTAACGCGGATTCGCGCGGCGACACGGCGACGGTAGTCGAGAACGCGATCGGCGGCTTTCTCGAGAGGAGAGTCCTCGGCTGAGGCCCCGATGGCTTCCCTCGTCCCGCCACCGCTCCGTCGGCGCAACTTCGCCCTCTATTTCACCGGCCAGATCGCCTCCAATACCGGTGTCTGGTTCCAGAACCTGGCATTGAGCCTGTGGATTGTCGAGGAAACCGAGAGCGCCCGCGCACTCGCCCTCGTCACGGTATGCCAGTTCGCACCGATCCTGCTGCTTTCCGCCGTGGCCGGTGCTGCCGCGGACACGTTCCGTCCCCGGTCAATCCTGTTCGTCACCGCGGCACTGTCCTCGCTCGCCGCGGCGATGCTCGCTCTTGCGGCGAGCTCCGGCATCGACCACCTTCCCATCTTGCTCGCAATCGTCGCGTTCTCCGGGGTGGTGCAGGCGTTCGACCGCACGGCGGGCCAAGCATTCCTGTTCGAACTCGTCGGAGCACGTGAACTCGGGGTGGCGGTATCGCTCAATACCGTTGCCCTGTCGGCGGCCCGGTCGATCGGCCCGGGCATCGCCGGCATCGCCTACGCAGTGGCCGGTCCGGCCACGTGTTTCGGCATCAACGCCGCGACCTACGGATTCGTGATCCTGGCGATGTGTTCGATGAACGCGAAGCGGTTCGTGGCGCGTCCCGTTCGACCCGCCGACTCGGACGAAGCGCGCAGTGCCATCGGCACATTACTGGCCGACCGGACGTTGCGGAGACTGTTCGCGACCAACGTCGCGGTGACAGTGCTGGCGATGAATTTCATGGTGGTCGTCACGGCGATGGTGACCATCAGCCTCGACGCCGGTGCCCCGCAGCTCGGTGCCGCGCACGCACTCAATGCGGTCGGCGCGGTCGTGGGTGGACTCGTCGTCTCCACGCTGGCCCAGGTGCGTCTCCGCGTCGTCGCACTCGCCACCATGGTCCTCGGCGGCGCGCTGGCCTGCGCGGCACTGTCTCCCAATATTGTTGTTTTCCTTGTTGTTTCACCCATTATCGGTCTAGGGTTGGGTGCATTCCAAAGCTCGTTGGGCAGTGCCGTCCAGACCCTGAGCCCGTCCCATCTTCTCGGCCGGTCCTCGGCGCTGCTGACCATGAGCAGTGTCGGTGTCGCCCCCGTCGGGGCGATCATCGCCGGTTCGATCGTCGACGGTGCGTCCGCGCGCTGGGCAATGGCCGTCGGAACACTCGCCTGTCTGGTGTGCGGTGCGGTCCTCGCGCGCACGCCGCGCACTACCCGTCCGCGCACTCGCACGGACGACAAGCGTCCTGCCCGAAGCTGACGTTCGGCCGGCTGGACGCGTTCCCGCAACGTCCTCGGAGGAAATGATGTCGAGAATTCGCTGGTTTCTCGCCGGTCTGATCGCAGTTGCCGTCGTGGCCGGCCTGGCGGTGGTCGTGCCACGAATCGGTGAAAGTGGGGAGATTGCAGCAGATTTTGCCGAGTACGCGCCCACCCCGCAGTTCACCGAGCGCACCACCGAGACGTTCTACGTTCCGATGAGCGACGGAACGAAGCTGGCGGTCCTGCTGCACAGGCCGGCCGAAAACGGGCAGGCTGTCGACGGACGGTTCCCGGTGATCTGGCATCACAAGCTCGACATCTATCCGAGCCCGAAGGACGGTGTCGGCCCGAAAGAGGCCGGTTACTCGAACCTCACGTCCATGTCCGACCAGGGCTACGTCGTCGCGCAGGTCGCACGCCGCGGTAACGGGCAGTCGTTCGGGGTGCGCCGCGGATACCACGACCGCGTGGAGGCGCAGGACGCCTATGACGTCACCGAGTGGCTCGCCACCCAACCGTGGTCGAACGGGCAGGTCGGGGTCTACGGCTGCTCGAACACCGGCGATGCTGCCATGCACGCCGTCAGCATGCGTCCGCCACACCTGAAGGCGGCCTTCGCGGGCTGCTTCTCGTGGAACAAGTACGACGCCATGCGCCGAGGCGGCATCGCCGCACAGTGGGGATACGGCCCCACACGCAAGGTAGAGGACGATCTTGCACTGACCCCGGTCTCCGGCGACGACGACAAGACTCTCCTGCGCCAAGCCGCCGAGCAGCACCAACTCTCCACCCCGCTCGCACAGATGTGGGCAGGTATGCCCTACCGCGACGACTACTCGACGCTGGTGGGATCCCGCTTCTGGGCCGAAGGCAGCCTGAGCACCTACGCCGATCAAATCCGGGAGTCACAGGTGCCGCTGTACATCGTCGGCGGCTGGCGCGACGAATTCCGCGACCAGGGCATCGTCACGGCACTGAACACCTCCGGATCGAAGCTGCTGATCGGTCCCTGGCGGCACTGCGAGAACCCTGGTCTGGCACTCGTTCAGGAAGCGCAGCGGTTCTTCGACTTTCACCTCAAGGGCATCGACACCGGCATCGACGAAGCACCCCCGATCCGATACGCCATAGTGGACTCCATCGACGACCCCACCGGTGACATCGGCTGGCGCACAGCCGAATCGTGGCCACCAACCTCGTCCGGGCTCACCGACTTCGCCCTCGGCGGCGACGGCGTCCTGGGTTCCACCGCGCCCGGGACATCGCGATTCACGGTCGACACCGTAGTGGAGTGCCCCGACGCCGGCGAGGGTTCTACCGTCCAGCCCTGCCACGTCCCCGGCGCCGGGGCCTTCTTCGTCGGGGCAGCACTCGAGAAGGACACGGAGGTCACCGGCACCCCGATCGCCGACGTGACCGTGCGCGTTGACCGCGACGACGCCCACATCTTCGCCTACATCGAGGATGTCGCACCGGACGGCACGGTCTCCGTGATCACAGAGGGCCGACTCACCGCATCGCTGCGCGCGGAGACCGAGGCACCGTACGAACTTCCCGCGGAAGTGCCGTTCCACCGGTCGTACCGGGAAGACGCGCAACCGCTCACACCGGGCGAGGCGACCCGGATGCGGTTCGACATCCTCCCGATGTCGTACGTGTTCCGCGCCGGCCACCGCATCCAGGTCACGGTGACCGGTTACGACCACCGCGAGACGATCCCGCTGCCCGATGCACAAGGGTCGACCGTCGAGATCGTGTCCGATCCGAGCTCCCCGTCGCTCGTCCAGCTTCCCGTCGCTCAGTCCTGACCACTTCAGACTTGAAGGAGACAATATGCGCTACAACCATCTACGGGCGGTATCCGCGCTGGCCGGATTGTCAATCTTGGGAGGCCTCGCCCTGACCGGGTGCTCCTCGGCAGAATCTACGGCGTCGGCGGAGGAACCCGCAGCCGCCGCCTCATCGCGGGACGACTACCACGCGACGGTGCGGGAAAGGACGAACGGACTCGACGGGCACACCGTCTACCATCCTGCTGACCTGAGTGCGTTCCCCGACAGCAGTGTGCCCGTCCTCGCGTGGGCCAACGGGGGCTGCCGGACCAGCAACATCGCGGTCACCAGCTTCCTCAGCGGGGTGGCCGCGCAAGGTTACATCGTGATCGCGAACGGTGCGCTCGACGAGTTGCCGGTCGACCAGCTCCCCGATGACACCCTCGCGCGACCGGATCGGCTGACCGATGCCATCGACTGGGCCGTCGACTCCGACGAGGCGGCCGAACAATTGGGCCACAAGGCCGACAGCGACAAGATCGGGGTCATGGGCACGTCCTGCGGCGGCGTCGAGGCGCTCCTGGCCGCGGCGGATCCGCGCGTGAAATCGGTAGCGGGACTGAACACCGGCTTCTTCCCCAATAAGCGATTCGGGTACGAGCGGAACGCGCTAAACGACATCACGGTGCCGACACTGCTGTTCAACGGCGGGCCGGCGGACCAGGCGACGAAAAACAGCGTCGAGAACTTCGACCTGCTCACCGTTCCCACCGTCCTGGTCAGTCAGGAGACCGCCGGGCACAGTGGCCTCACCTACGGGCTCAGCGGCACCGACACCAGCGCGCAGATGATGATTGCCGGCTACGGCATGGTGGCCGACTGGTTCGATTACACCCTGCACAACAGCGAACCGACGAAGAAGCAGTTCGTCGGCACGGACTGCGGATTGTGCACGGAGCCGGGATGGGCAGTGCAGACGAAAAACCTGTAGACGGTGGTGCCGAAGCGTACCGCAATCGACGTCAGGGCTCGAGGCCCGTACCCTCCGCCGGCAATCGCCAACGTGCGGTTCCCGGCAAGGGTCGGTACATCGGAGGGCGGTCGCGCTTGATGACCGACGTGATCGGCGATTTGTAAGCCGACACCGACGCGACCGCTGTGTCTCCGCAGAGCGGGGTGGTGCATCCCGAACGTGCAATGCAAAAGTGTACTGAGCTGCGGTGTCGACTTAGTCGCACGTAATGAATTTCTACGTCACTCACCCCACATACTGGCAGAGACCTACAGGCCCCTCTTCAGCCGTGAGGTGTGCAGACCTCCGGTGACACGACGGTGAGGCAGTCCACTCCCCCGCGCGGCCTCATCGGCGGCTCATGAGAGTCAAGTGTGCGGAACTGCCCGCAGCAAGCCGGATCAGGTGTGATTTGAGGTCCCTCTTGCGTGTGATTACTGGTCAATCAGTTCGTGGAGCTACCAAGGCCCGCATCATCGCTCGCTATAGGTGAACACCCCTCCGCCCATCCATCCATCCACGTTCGTGACCGGATGGGGCCTCGTCGACGCATCGGTGTCACCGCATGCGACACGCGAGCACAGAAAACTGTCACCTTCCTCATGGACGCCACCGACGGCCCAAACGTCCACGCGAACCGAATCTCGCTGTCCGCGGCCGACGCATCCAACACCGTCGAACTGATCTTCAACGGACACGACGTTCTCCACGCATCAGTCATCCAGGCCCATCTCGGGTGTTTCAGACGTCCGTTCCGGCGCTGAGCTGCGGAGATGACGTGGTCAGCCGTACGACACCCGCGACCGGACCCCAAGGCAGCCCTAGGGCCGTAGAAGCTGGCGCAGGACACCCTCCAAACCGCCCTGCACTGAAGGGTTACCGGTGTCGCTCGGCGTCCTGCCGAGCGACACCGGCGCGCGCAGTTTTCGGTGGACTGCGCTCGATCCACCCGCATGAGACCCGCTCTTAATTGTCTGGTCGGTTCACGAGCTGACCATCTTTGACGACGGCTTCGAGGTAGCGATCCGGTTGAGCCAATACGACTGCGTCCTCGAGGGGATCCGCATCCCAGATGAGCAGGTCGGCGTAGGCGCCGGGTGTGAGAATTCCGATTTTGTCGGGCATTTGGAGCAGACGTGCCGCGACTGTCGTGGCGGAGCGAATGATCTGAGTCGGTGACTGCACCTTGCTGCGGATGCGGAATTCCTCGCTCTGATACTTATGCATGCCTCCCAGGAGGTCTGACCCGAACGCGATGTTCACGTCGGCGTCCGAGGCTCGCCGCAGAGCATCGATACTGCCTTCGAGCACTTCTGCGACCTTCCGCCAACTGGTTTCCGAAAGTCCGTGTTCGCGACCCTCGCGTTCGAGTGCCCAGTAGGTGACCAGAGTGGGCACAAGGTAGGCGTTCAGTTCCTTCAGTAGGACGATGCTGTCATCGTCGAGTAGGTTGCCGTGTTCGACGCAGCGAGCTCCGGCGCGTAGTGCTCGGTTGATGGCGGCCGGGGCGTAGGCGTGGACGGTCACGTACGAGCCGACGGCGGTTGCTTCTGCGACAGCCGCTTCCAGTTCCGGTATCGAATACTGAGTCGAGTTGATGTGGTCGGTCGGCGAGGCGACACCGCCCGATGCCATGAGCTTGATGTGGCTGGCGCCTCGGCGTAGTTCCTCTCTGACCGCCAAGCGGACGTTTTCGACGCCATCGACGACACGACAGGATCCACCGCAGTAGGGATGGTCGTCGGATGCCTGAACTCCTGGGGAGCGCTTGTCGCCGTGGCCGCCGGTCTGGCTCAGTGCCTTTCCTCCGAAGATCAGGCGCGGGCCGCGGATCAGTCCTTCGTCGATCGCGCGTGCGAGACCGAAGTCGGCGCCCCCGACATCGCGGACGGTTGTGAACCCGCGGGCGAGCATGTTTCCGAGGATTTGTGTGGCGCCGGCGGTGACGTAGCTCGGTGGCAGCGTTCTGAGCAACGTGGTGTCGGCGGTGACCGCGGTGGAATGGACGTGGCAGTCCACGAAACCGGGGAGAATCGACCGGCCACGCGCATCGATTACGGCGCAGTCAGGCGGTGGCTCGATGCCTTGAGCCATTTCTACGATCTGTCCGTTCCGGGACAGTAGATCGACCGAGGCGTATCCCGTGCAGTCTTCGGTGAGCACGTTTCCGTTGCGAACGAGCAGGTATGACACCTGTTTCTCCCTTTTCGAGGTGAGGCTGCGCGCCACGATCGGCGCGTGCGGGGCGGTTATCGGACGGGGTATCCGGGTCCGAGGGGAATGCCGAGGATCCACCACATGACAAACAGCAGGACCCAGCCGAGGAACATCGCCATCGCTATCGGGGCGGTCATGGCGGCGAGGGTTCCGATTCCGGCATTCTTGCGGTACTGCTGGACGAATCCCAGGGCCAGGATGAAGTAGACACCCATGGGTGTGACGACGTTTGAGCATGAATCAGCGATGCGATACAGCGCTTGTGTCGTCTGCGGGGGAATGTCGAGGAGCATCAACATCGGCACGAAGATGGGTGCGATCAATGACCACATCGCCGATCCGCTGGTAATGATCAAGTTGATCAAGCTGACGAGGATGAGTAGTCCGGCCGCGATCACCAGGGTGTGCGCATCGGCGGCCTTCAGTAGGCCTGCGCCCTGCACCGCGATGACCTCGCCGATGTGGGTCCATCGAAAGTACGCCAGGAACTGGGACACTGCGAAGAACAACATCACGATCGGCGCGATGTCGCGCAGACCCGCCGTGATCAGCTCGGGTATGTCGCGGCTGGTACGCACCGTTCCCACCGCCATGCCGTAAATGGCACCGGTGACGGCGAACATCAGCGACAACACGACTGCAATCTCGGATACCACTGGGGATTCCAGCAGTGCGCCGCCCTCTCCGCGCAGCGGTGACCCGGACGGGAGCAATGCCAACCCGATCAGCATGAGCAGTATGGCGGTACACACCGCACTGTTACGCAACCCGCGCCGCTGGTCCGCGGTCAGGCCGCGCGCGTTGATTTCGTCCTCGGTCTCGGCAGGCAGGTCGTAACCGTCTTGTTCGACGCGTTTGGCGATGAACAGTTCGACGACCAGCGTGATGATCAGGGCAAGTACTACTGAGGAGGCGAGGGAGAAGTAGTAGTTCGCGACCGGCCCGACTGTGACCGCGGAGTCGATTGTGTGCGCGGCCGCGGTGGTCAGGCCGGACAAGATGACGTCGGTCGGAGTTATCAGTGGGCTGGCATCCGTGCCGGCCGATATCGACACGAACGCGACCACGATACCGAGGATGGGGCTGCGACCAACTGCCCGATACACGATGGCGCCCAACGGAATCAACACGATATATGCAGCATCGGACGCGACATGCGCGATCATGGCGGTGAAGGCCAGCCCGAAAGTGACCATCTTGGGCGGCACCCGCAGCACCGCCGCACGCAGTGCAGTACTCAGGAGTCCGGCTTTGTCCGCGACCGCAACCCCGATCATGATGACCAGCGCGTTTCCCAGAGGCGGGAAGGTCACGAAATTCTCGACGGCAGTGCTCAGCGCCATCGTGATTCCGTCCGACGATGCCAAGCTGCGAACGGCAACCGTGTCTCCGCTCCCGGGCATTGCAACGCTCACCGTGAAGGCAGCAAGCAGGGCAGATGCCGCAGCCAGGACCAGGCTGAGAATCCCGAACAGCCAGAACGGATGTGGAAGCTTATTTCCCACCCGTTCGACAGTGGACATGAACCTCATCAAGGTTCCAGTCATGAGCCCGTCGCGTCGGTCAACAATCTGCACGCTTCCTCCACCCTTTCGAATGCAACAATCAGCAACTTTATCGACCTTTGGAGAAACGTCAACCCTCTGGTAGTCAATTAGTGCATCATTCAGTCATTACAGTCTGGTTGACTGAGTAGGGCATCGACACGCGCTCCACTAAGATCGACGGTGTGCCCGACCACGAACGCCTCGACGAAGGCATCAACGAAACCGACCTGGACCTCATAGCCGCACTGCAGTGGTCACCGCGTGCCGGCGTCCGGGACCTCGCCGAGGTTCTCGGCGTCAGTTCCGCGACGGTCAGCCGACGCCTGAATCGCCTCATCGACAACGGCCACCTCCGGGTGGTCGCCCAGATCAATTGGTCCGCCCTGGACGAGGTACCGCCACGCTATGTGTGGATGTCCGCGGAACCGAAACTGGTTGCGTCGCTGGCGGCCGAAGTCTCGCAGCTGGAGCAGACGCAGTACGTGGCGATCACCACCGGGCCGAGCGACATCTTTGCAATCATTCAACCGCGAAACCGCGCGGATGGTGCGGATCTGCTGATCGATACACTCAGCGGCCTCGACGGCCTGGTCTCCAGCCGCACCGACACCGTCCTCAAGTCCCACAGAACAGCAGCGGAATGGCGGCTCAATCGACTCAGCCGGGAACAGTGCGATCGTCTCCAAGGCACTCGTGTTTCCGAGACGGTTCAGTCCGCGACACTGACCGAAGAAGCGTGGAGGGTGGCACGCCTCGTGCGACGAAACGGACGGATCGGGGCGACCGAGGTCGCGCGGGCCCTCGACCTTCCGCAGTCGACTGCGTACCGGGTGCTCCTAGGTCTCCTCGACCGGGGAATCGTGACCCCCCGCGTCGAAATCGAACCCGGGCTGATCGGCTACCCCATCGATGCGCTGATCAATCTGACCGTCCAACTCGGTGAACTCACCACCATCGCCGGAATACTCAGCAAGCATCCCTCGGCACGATCGGTTGCGACGGTGGCGGGAACAGCATCACTGACCTATATCGGGAGCTTCCGTTCCGAGCAGGACGTCGAGCGGTTGATAACTGACGACTTGGCTAGCCTGAGTGGAATCAACCACATCGAAGTCTCCATGGTCCAACGAGTCCTCAAGCGGTACTGGATTCGCCGAGACGGGGTGCGACTTCTCGACGATGCCCTGAACTTTCCGTCGGTCAACGATGCCATCGCCGACCCGAGATCGGTCGGTAACCTCGACTGAACAGCACTGCTGCGGCCTTCGCTCGAAGATCGCCGGGAAGGTCCGGCACCACCGGCATTCGTCCCGCCGAACGCGCGGCCGCGACAGCGGCGACCCGCGAGTAGGTCAAATCTATTGTGCAGCCGACGTTTCCTACTACCGCCTGGGCGCGATGCAGATGCGGTGTGGCCGCTGGTGCACGGTCTGGCGTTGATACACCTCGACGGGACGTTCGATGCCCTCGCCGCCGAGCCTGTTGCCGACTGGGTCCGCGCCGCGGTCATGCCATCCTCGCGAATCGGACTCGTTTGCGGCCCCGTCCGCCCCAAAGCCATGGCCTCACCTACCCCATACCGATTCGAGGCGACGACCAGTCGGCCGGCACTCACTACGGATCTCCACTCCTCTTCGAACCTATCGAGCTTCGGCGGCGATCCGATCCGGAATTTCGTGCGCATGCGTCATCGCTGTTGCGGAGCAGATCCCATCGGCCGCCCGGTACTGCGGCCGAGCTGTGGCGATGTCGGTGACGGTGCCGCCGTGGATCACGTGACGCAGGTGCCGCTCCGGTGTAGTGAGGACCGCGAGGTCCTGTTCCGGATCGCCGTCCAGCACGAGCAGGTCCGCGAGAGCGCCCGGGGCGAGGGTGCCGATCTCTCGCTCCATACCGAGAAGGCGCGCAGCGGTGCTGGTGGCGCTGCGTATCACATCGATGTTCGGCTGGACGCGCGCACGGATGGTGAACTCGTCGAGTTGGCGTGTCTGCAGGTCACCGAGCAGGTCGCTACCGTAGACCAGGTTCACTCCTGCCCGGTGGGCCTGCTCGAGCGCGGCGACGGCCGCGGTGCGTACCTCGTCGAGCTTTTTCAGTGATCCTGCGGAGAGGCCGGACGCCGCGCCGGCCTCGTACATCGCCTCGTAGGTGATGATCGTCGGTACCAGGAAGGCGTCCTGTTCGACGAGCAGACGGATCGACTCGTCGTCGATGAGGTTCCCGTGCTCGACGCATCGCACCCCGGCCTTCAGCGCCTGGTTCACCGCGCGCGGGTGGTAGGCGTGCACCGTGACGTACCGGTTGTGATTCTCGGCCTCCACCACGGCGGCACGTATCTCTTCCGGCGTGTACTGAACTGCTGAAATCTCATCGGTCGGGGACGCGACCCCTCCGGAGACGACGAGCTTGAGATGATGCGCGCCCTTACGGAACTCGTCGCGGGCCGCGTGCCGCACGGCATCGACGCCGTCCGCGATGCGTCCGAAGTCCGGTTTGAGCTGACAGCAGGGCTGCGAGTCGTCGTTGAGAGAGCGGAAGTCGCCGTGCCCACCTGTCTGCGAAAGCGCCTTGCCGCCGAAGATCAGTCGCGGCCCGGGGGCCAGGCCCTCCTGCAAGGCACGTGCCATGCCATGGTCGGCACCACCGACATCGCGCACGGTGGTGAAGCCACGACGGAGCATGTCGCCCGCCGATCGCAACGCCCTCACCGTCGCGTAGCCCGGCGTCCATTGAGCGCGATCGGCGGCATCTGTGGAGGTCACCAGGATATGCACGTGGGCGTCGACCAAGCCGGGCATGACGGTGCCCCCGCCCGCATCGATGACTCGAATGTCACCGGCCGTTGCCGGGGCTTCCCCCGCACCGCTGGCGGCGATCCGCCCGTCGGCGATGTCGATCCACACATTCTTCTGACGCTCTCCCGTCGAGGGTTCGAGCGTGTGGGCGTTTACTACCCGAGTGCGCATGGCGTCTCCTTGAAAGTTCTCGATAGTTGACGCGGCGGCAAGGAAGCGGTCCTCAGCCGCCGCTCGATGGGTGTCAGTGGTCGTCGGGCTTGCTCTCGTCGAGGCTGCGGCCCGAGGTGCGTGCGCCGAAGGCCACCACCACGGCTACGGCCAGGACCAGGGCGCCCACCAGGACCAGGAACACGTTGATCCATCCAATGCGCGCGAAAAGGTAGCCGATAGCGATCGGTGCGGTGATCGCTCCGAGACGGCCCACGGCCGAGGCTGTGCCCATGGCCGTGGCACGCACCGCGGTCGGATAGAGCTCCGCGGTGTACGTGTAGTACACGCCAGCCGCCCCATTCGTGAACGCCGCCAGCAGGGCGGAACCGAGCACGAGGACCGGCGTGGTGTCGGCGAAAGCCACGACGATCGCACCGCTCGTCGCTCCGAGTGCGTAGACGGCGAGGAGCCACTTCCGCTCCATCCGATCGATCAGCACGCTGGCGACGTAGTAGCCGGGAATCTGTGCGAGAGAGGTGACGAGAGCGATGAGGAAGGAATTCGTCAGCGTGATTCCCTTCTCCAGCACCAGAAGCGAGGGAAGCCACGAGGAGAATCCGTAGTTGACTCCGATCAGAATGAACCACAGCAGCCAGATCATGATCGTCGTGCGGGCTAATCCTCCTGTCCACAATCCGGCCAGCGGAGCGAGCACACCCCGCTGCGGGGCAACCGGGGGCGATGCGAATGCAGCACCCTTCGCGGTGTCGACGGTGACCGGTGGAGCCCCCGCCGGCGTGACGCCGGATTCGCGTTCCATCTTCTCGACCACGTCGGCCGCCTCCTCGATCCGGCCTTTGGCCAGCAGGTAGCGGGGCGATTCGGGGAGCTTGCGTCGCCACCACAGCAGCAGGACCACCGGAAGCGCACAGAGGACCGCGGCGATCCGCCATCCCACCGCGGGGTGGGGAGAGATGACCAACGGAGCGACCAATCCGGCGAGGACGTAGCCGAACGCGAGGAACCCGACGGTCCTGGTGACGAACTTGCCGCGGACACGAGCGGGGAGGAACTCGGAGATGTAAGGGGCGATGAGCGCGGTCTCCGCGCCGATTCCGATACCGGCAAGCGCACGCCAGATGAACAGCTCCGGCAGGGAGGTCGCGGTGCCCATCAGCAGGCTGCACGCGCAGAAGATGAGCAGCGACGTCATCATCAACTTCCGTCGACCGAAGCGGTCGGCGAGAACACCGGCAACCAGCGCGCCGACCAGATACCCGAAGAAGATCGACGACAACAGCCATCCGCCGACCTCGGCGGGGATGTGCCAGATGATGATGAGCGCGGAGAGCGCGTAGCCCATGAGGGCGCCGTCGAACGAGTCGAAGGTGTAGCCGAGGCCGCCCATCAACATCAGACGCCGGTGAGGTTTCCCGGGTTCCAGATTATCCAGTCGCGCCAGGAGGGCAGCGTTTTGCGTTTCTGTCGCACCCGCAGAGGTGGTCATGTCGATCTCCGTTCACCGTCGTTGCGGCGCAACATTAGATGCATGACGGTGATCTGTGCAACACTTTGTTTCATGAGCGTGCTCACGATCCTCACCCTTCACGTGCCCCGGGAACGCAGCGGCGACGTCGTCCGCTACTACGCGAGGGCTCGCATACTCGAGGAGTCAGGAGCCGTATCGGCCCAGCTCTGCGTGACATCGGACGATCCCGGCACCGTGGTCGTCGTCGCGAGATGGCCTGATACGTCCGCGTACGAGGCCTGGCAGGCAGCCCCCGCACGATCAGAGTTCTCGCAAGGAATCCTGGACGCTGCGGGTGATAGCGTGACAGCGACCAGCGAGGTGTTTCAGGTCGCCATCGACACTTGAAAGCCCATGTCGTAGATCCAGTGGAAGAGGCGCTCCGAGGTGACGGTTGGGACGATGCTCGCGCAACGGACGGAACGTGCAACCCTGGGGGCTCAGGCAGACCGGGTCCTCCAGGTTCTCGCGCAAATGCCGCAGTTCGCCTCCTACGCGTCCGCGCGCGAAGTCGCCGAGCGCGCCGGGGTGAATGTCTCCACCGTCGTGCGGACCGCCCAACAACTCGAATTCGAGGGGTGGAGCGACCTCAAGAAGGCGCTCCGCGCCGAATACCTCACCTCGCTCGTCACAACGAGCCCCGAGCGCCCCATGTCAACTGATGCCGCCGCGCAAATGCTGAGGCAGGACGCGGCAAACCTCGCCACCGCCTCGTCCGCGGCCAACATCGCTGCCATCAAAAGCGTCGCTGAGGCGATCAACGCGGCTCGCCGCATCGTCGTGATCACCACCGGATCCGGGGCAGGCCCCGCTCAGGTCCTCAGTTACCTGGCATCCATCTACGGATATGACATCCACGTCGCGGCAGGCCCCGCAACGTCGCAGGCAGTATCGGTGTCGCAGATGGACGAACGTGACTGCCTCATCGTCATCAACGTGTGGCGCCTCACTCGTGCACTGCGTGGACTGACCCGACTTGGACGCGAGAGGGGCGCGTCCATCGCCGTTCTCACCGACCTGCACTCGTCTCCCCTCAATGCGTACGCCGACCACGTCGTGATCACCCCGATCGAAGGCATCAACGCGACCCCGTCGCTGACAGCCATGGTCGCTGTCGTGCATGCCATCCTCGCCCAGCTCGAAAGCTCCGGTGCACGCTCCTCGGTCGGACGCATCGAACAGGCCTGGGAAACTCTCGACCTCATGGACGATCACCCCTAGGGCGCCGCACGCAATTCACCTCAGCCATCAACCATTTCGACCATGGTGGTTGACGGCCTGCCCACCTTCGAGTCCCAGACCTTTCGGCAAACCTGCGGGAAAGAACGGTCTCGACGCCGGTCTGATGAGGGCTGGGCAGCGAGTTTTCACGTACCTCTTGCGATCCGTCGCAGCCGCCGATCACCGCGGACGTGATCCGAGCCCTGCGGTCCACCACCCCGGCCACCGTGACGCCGCCACGTCGTCGGCGTCGCAGCCGTCTTCCTCGCCTCGGCCGCATCCTCCTACGTCACCGGCACCGCCCTGTCGGTCGACGGTGGATGGCTGTCCCGATAACACCGCGACCACCACTCGGAGGATATCCCGCGGCATCGACCCTGCAGAAGCATCCCCTGGACCCCGCCGACACGGAGTTGGTCGCGTCGGCTTCGAATCTTGGGAGAGCTCTGCCTGAACTCGACGGCACCACCAAATCTTCCCTGCGCACATCGAATCGTCACGCTGATGAACGACAACGAGATAGCGGTCGAAGGCATCGCGCCATTCGAGGCCAAGCCCGCGAAGACCGGTCTCCATCTGCCATTCGGCTCGCAAACCAATCATATCGACGCGTGCCTCGGCGTGTTCTGTCCCGGCGTGCCGAGGTTCATCGGCAACACTGGAAATTCTGTTGTGGTTGAGTACATCTGGCTGAGGATGGATGGCGCCTTCGGCACCGTGAAGGTCAACGGGTCGCTCAGGGCGAGAGGATGGTCGCCACCCACAACGTGGTGAGATGATGCCGACGGTTCATGACGCCGCACGGTGGCGGGATCGGCCCCACGTATCGGCAGTTCCGCTTCTCCCCATATTTCGCGCTGGCCCAACGAGACTGCCGATACCAACCTCTTCATGGCTGGTGAGGTGTTCGCCAACCTCGACGCTTTCGGGAAGTTCTGAAGAACCCAAATCCGTTCGAGTGTGTCCCGGATCGAAGTTCGATGACGAGACCCCCGGGGGGGAACCCCGTTCGCCTCGGCCACTGCGATTCCCGGCGTCGGGGTCAACCTCGGCGGATCGGCGCAGGCGGTCACCCGATGGCCGAGAACGGCAGCTCCCTCCGCCAGCTCACCTCTGCGCGGTCGATCACAGCCCGTTCTACCTGTGGATCACTGGAAGTAGGACGCATAGTCGCTGAAAGGAACCTGGCCGGTGGGGCTCGAGTGTATTGCGTCGGCGACCGGCGACGGGATGGGAGTCCAGTGGGCAGGCATCGCGGCCGCCAGGGAAGGATTCAATATGTAGAGCAGGGCAAAATTCACTATCCAGAGCGGCGGCGCCATCGACATGCCTACCTCCGAACTCACACCCCCCTTGGTGTTCGTCACCAGTTGAGCTGCGCCCGAAATCTGTTGCGCTGCGAAGCCGTAGACCGCTTGCACCGTGTACGCCGACCGGTAGAGCGCTATCAAGGTTCCTGTCGCATCGTTGTTCCTCAACCAGGTGCCCACGAACCCACCGGGAGCGATCAACGAGTTCACCTGCCTTGTCGGGGCGTCCGCGTTGGCCGGACTCTCCAGCAGTCCGCTGGTGTTCACGTAGAGCCCGTAGCTGGCCAGAACCGACGGTGTGGGGTGGCCATCGACGTTGGAATACACGGGACGGCCGTTCGTGTTGGTGAGGATCTGGGCGCATGCATCGATCACCTCGGCGGCTTCGCGGCTGCCGCCGACTCCGCCGCCGCTGAGGAGGTCGCGATACTGCTGTTCGGATAACGCGTCGGCCCTGGTGAGCCCCACCTGGCCGGCAATCTCGTCCGCCGCTTGCTGACCGAGTGGCTGGTTGAGCTGCCCAGGGTTGGTCACCTGCGTCGGAGCCAGGCTCTCGTAGCCGGGTGCCCCGGCGAAGGGGATCGCGAACCCGGTGTCGACGGTGTCTGCCGCTGCCGGGTCTGCGCTGGCTGTCTGGGTCGCCGTCAGGGAGAAAATGCACACTCCCACCAGTGCCAGTACCGAGATGGTCCTGCGAGGGGAGGTTGCTCCGCGTCGATGGCCCGGACCCGCTAACCCTGTGCCGCGCATACGTCAACCTCCCGGAACACCATCGGGCGAGCCCACACCAGCTTGCGTTCCAGTCAAGCGCCGTGATCAATGCCGTGTCAATCCCTCCCGACTACGAGTCCTTCACCTCGGTCTCGATGACCCGAGTGCCGCCATCAAGGGCGGCGATCACGTTCGGAATATTGACCCTGACGAGCTTTCGACGAACCTCGACCGCGTCGTTGTTTCGCATCCCTCGATCGAACCATTGCAATCGGCTGCAACGTATATTGCGCACGTCATATCTCCCTACATTCATGACCCGGGTTACACGAGGCACGAACCGTTCCGACGCCGCGGCGCGATCGGAGCGGGCTCGACGTAGCCGGCGACAACGGACAAACCAAGGGAGTGCAATGGCGCTGAACAAGAACTCGCTACTGAGCGCGTATCGGAAGATGTCCGAGATCCGAGCGTTCGAAGACCGCCTACACGAAGAGAACGCCACCGGCGACATCCCCGGCTTCATTCACCTGTACTCCGGTCAGGAAGCCATTGCCGTCGGCGTGTGCGAGAACCTGCAGGACACCGATTACATCGGATCCACCCACCGCGGCCACGGGCACTGCATCGCCAAGGGGTGCGACCTCCACGGGATGATGGCGGAGATCTTCGGCAAGGACGACGGCCTCTGCCACGGCAAGGGCGGTTCCATGCACATCGCCGACCTGTCCGTGGGCATGCTGGGCGCGAACGCCATCGTCGGCGGGGCACCCTCCCTGGCCATCGGCGCGGCGCTCAGCGCGAAGACACTCCGAAACGGCGGCGTCGCGGCGTCGTTCACCGGCGACGGCGGTTCCAACCAGGGAACCGTCTTCGAAGCCATGAACATGGCTGTCGTGCTCGACCTTCCCATCATCTTCGTCACCGAGAACAACGGATTCGGTGAGGCCACCGGACGGGACTACGCCGTCGGCGCACCCAGCATCGCCTCCCGCGCGGCATCCTTCGGCATGCCCGCCGTCACCGTCGACGGGACCGATTTCTTCGCCGTGTACGAGGCGACCCGTGAGGCCGTCGAGCGTGCCCGGATGGGAGGCGGACCCACGTCGATCGAGGCGATCGCGTACCGCTGGCACGGACACTTCGAAGGTGACGCGCAGCTGTACCGCACCGCGGATCAGGTCGCGGAACTGCGCAAGACGAAAGACCCGCTGCTGAACTTCCGCAATCACCCGGACAGCAGGAAGGTGTCCGCGAAGGAACTCGACGCGATCGATTCCGACGCACGAGCCCGCGTGGACGACGCCGTCGCGAAGGCCCGAACAGCCGAGTATCCGCCGTTGGCAAACCTTCTGACCGACGTCTACGTGTCGTACTGAGAGTGAGAACAGAAATGACAACGTCGAAGACGACGTACCGCGAAGCAATCAAGGCCGCGCTCGCCCAGGAGATGGAACGCGATGCGACGGTAGTGCAGATCGGTGAGGATCTGCGTGGTGGTCAGGCGGGGACCAACCCGGAACTCGAGTCCGGGAAGCTCGAGGCGTTCGGTGGTGTGCTGGGTGTGACCAAGGGTTTGTGGACCGAATTCGGTTCCGACCGGGTCATCGACACCCCGATCACCGAGTCCGCGATCATCGGCATGGCGGCCGGCGCCGCGTTGACCGGGCTGCGTCCGGTCGCCGAACTGATGTTCATGGACTTCTTCGGGGTCTGCTACGACGCCCTCTACAACCAGGCCGCGAAGTTCCGCTACATGTTCGGCGGGAAGGCCCGCACCCCACTCGTGGTGCGCGGCATGATCGGCGCCGGATTCTCGGCGGCGGCGCAGCATTCGCAGTCCCCGTACAACGTGTTCGCCGCCGTCCCCGGCCTCAAGGTGGTAGCCCCGTCCAACGCGTACGACGCCAAAGGCCTTCTCATCCAATCCATTCGCGATGACGACCCGGTGGTGTTCTGCGAGCACAAGACGCTGTACGACCTGAAGGGCGAGGTGCCCGACGAGCCGTACACCATCCCGTTCGGCGTAGCCAACTACACCCGGGAGGGCACGGACGTCACCATCATCGCGCTCTCGGCCATGGTGAATGCCGCCAACACGGCCGCCGACAAACTTGCCACGGAGGGCATCTCCGTCGAAGTGGTCGACCCGCGGACCGTCTCACCCCTCGACGAGGAGGGCATCCTCGAATCCGTCGCGTCCACCGGGCGGGTGGTGATCGTCGACGAGTCCGCGGCACGATGCGGATTCGGCCACGACGTCGCAGCGCTGATCGCCACCAAGGCGTTCGGCTCGCTGAAGGCACCGATCGAACTGGTCACCCCACCGCACACCCCGGTGCCGTTCTCCCCCGTGCTCGAACAGGCATGGCTTCCCGACGCGGCACGCATCGAGGCCGCGGTACGCAAGGTGGTGACCGCCTGACCATGAGTGACATCAAACTGATCGAAGTTCCCAAATGGGGCCTGTCCATGGACGAGGGCACCGTCACCGAGTGGTTGATCGACGAAGGAACGTCCTTCTCGAAGGGTGATCTGATCTGCGAGATCGAGACCAGCAAGATCACCAACGAGTTGGAGGCGCCGTTCGACGGAGCGCTGCGGCGCATCGTCGCCAAGCCCGGTGCCACGTTGCCGGTGGGTGCGGTCCTGGCCGTGTCGGCCGACGCGGCCGTCTCCGACGCCGAGATCGAGGAGTTCCTGACCGGCCTCGGAACGGATCACGTCTCCGCATCCGAGCCCGAGCGGTCACCGGGTGGACAGCTCATCCCCGAGGAACCGTGCGTGACATCCACACGGTCGACACCGGCGGCGCAGGAGTCGACGAGGACTCCCGGCACCACCACCGTCCCGGATTCGCTACGGGGACAGACGAAGGGTGACGTGTTCGCGACACCACACTCCCGCCGATTGGCAGGTGAGTTGTCGATCGACCTGGGCCGTGTGACCGGGACCGGCCGCGAGGGCCGGATCTCCGTCGCGGACGTCCACGACGCGATTCGGTCGGCGGGTGGAACCGTCGCGGAAGCACCGTCTCCGACCCGATCGGGTGTGCCCGGACGCTCGTCCGAGGACGACGGCGGTGTCGACGCGACACCGGTGGCGCGTCGACTGGCGAAGTCCCTCGGCATCAATCTGCACGATTGCCGGGCCACCGGTTCGCGGGGACGCGTCTGCGAGGCGGACGTCCAGGAAGCCGAACGGACGTTCCGGCTGCTTCCCAATCCGGTGGCGGCGTCCACTGGCGCAGCGGACGCCCCGCAGCACGCGGCACCCGAGTTCGAGACGATCCCGTTCAACTCGATGCGCAAGGCGATCGGGCAGCGTCTGCAGGAATCGAAGCGCAACGCTCCGCACTTCCGCCTCACCGTGGACCTCGAGATCGACAATCTCCTCGCACTGCGCAAGGAGATCAACGCGACCGTGCCCTCGGTCAAGCTGTCGGTCAACGACTTCGTCGTCAAGGCGTGCGCGGCGGCGCTGCGCAAGGTACCCGACGTCAACGTCCAGTTCGACGAAGCGGCCCAGTCGGTGCTGAGATTCTCCGCCGCCGACATCTCGGTGGCCGTCGCCTTACCGTCGGGACTGATCACGCCCATCGTTCACGGAGCCGAGAACAAGAGCCTCGCCGAGATCTCCCATGAGGTCCACACATTGGTGACGAAAGCCAAGACCGGCAAGCTGACCCCCGAGGAGTTCCAGGGCGGCACGTTCACCATCTCGAACCTCGGCATGTTCGGTGTGCGCGAATTCGACGCGATCATCAACCCACCGCAGGGCGCAATCCTCGCCGTCGGTGCGGGGCAGCAACGGCCGGTCGTCGTCGACGGTCGGGTGGAAGCCCGCACCGTGCTGACCGTGACCCTCTCGTGCGACCACCGGGTGATCGACGGCGCCCTCGGCGCGACGTTCCTGCAGGAACTGCGGCGCCTCGTCGAGTCACCCGCGTTGATGCTGGTCTAGGGAGTATTGATGACTGACAAATACGACGTCCTGGTGATCGGAAGCGGCCCCGGCGGCTACGTCGCCGCCATCCGCGCCGCTCAGCACGGACTCCGCACCGCGGTGATCGAACGGGACCGGCTCGGCGGTATCTGCCTCAACTGGGGGTGCATCCCCACCAAGGCGCTGCTCCACGGTGCCGACGTCGCCCACACACTGGCCAATCTGCGTCCCCTCGGATTCTCCACCAGCGGTGTGAAATTCGACATGGCGCAACTGGTCGAATTCAGCCGTGGGGTGTCGGGCCGATTGTCCGACGGCATCGGATATCTGATGAAGAAGAACGGTATCGACGTGATCACCGGCACCGCACGCCTAACCGGAAAGGGCGTGGTGGGGGTTCGGGAGGGCGGCCCGGACTCGGCGTCGCCGCTCACCGAGTACCGGGCCGACCACATCATCCTGGCCACGGGTGCGCGCCCGCGGTCGGTGCCCGGGGTGACACCGGACGGCGACCGGGTCTGGACCTACTTCGACGCGCTGGTTCCCCCGGAGCTTCCGAAGTCGTTGCTGGTCATCGGCTCCGGCGCCATCGGCGTCGAGTTCGCCAGCCTCTACCGCGATCTGGGCAGCGAGGTCACGCTCGTCGAGCTGGCACCGCAGATCATGCCCGTCGAGGACGCCGCGGTGGCCGGTCACGTGCGCCGGCAGTTCGAGAAGCGCGGGATCGCCATCCACACCGGCGCCTCGGTATCCGAACTCATGGTCGGCGCGGACTCTGCAACCGTGACGGTGAGATCGGCGGACGGGACCCTCGGACAGCACGTCGTGGACCGGGTCCTGGTCGCCGCCGGCATCCAGGGCAACGTCGAGAATCTCGGACTCGAGGACCTCGGCGTCGACGTCGACCGCGGCTTCGTCACCACCGATCAGTGGTGCCGCACCACCGCATTCGGGATCTACGCCATCGGAGACGTCGCCGGCGCCCCGTGCCTCGCCCACAAGGCCGGCCACGAAGGCGTGCTGTGTGTCGACAAGCTGGCGGGCGCCCCGCACGTGACCCCGCTGGACAAGGACTATGTGCCCGGATGCACGTACGCCCGGCCCCAGGTTGCCAGCCTCGGCCTCACCGAGGACCAGGCGCGGGCGACCGGTCGTTCCCTGCAGATCGGGCAGTTCGATCTGCAGGCCTCCGGCAAGGCACTCGCCATCGGTGAAGCCGACGGCTTCGTCAAGACCATCTTCGACGCCGACAGCGGCGAGTTGCTGGGCGCCCACATGGTCGGTCCCGACGTCACCGAGCAGATCCAGGGTTTCGGCATCGCCCGATCTCTGGAGGCAACCGGTGACGATCTGGCGGAAGTGATCTTCGCGCACCCGACGCTGTCCGAGGCCATGCACGAATCGGTCCTGTCGGCGCTGGGTCGCCCGATCAATATGTAGCAATCCCGCCGAGCCGTGGTCGCCCTCCGGCACCGCGGTTCGGCGGAACCACCCCCAGGAATCGACACGTGACTGCCACACCAGGATCATCGTCCGCTGCCGCGCAGGCGCCGCGCGGCCGTAAGCTGCTTCGACTGGAGATCCGGAATGCGGAGACTCCGATCGAACGCAAACCGAACTGGATCAAGACGAGAGCGAAGATGGGCCCGGAATACTCCGAGCTCGAGAGCCTCGTCAAGCGCGAGGGTTTGCACACCGTCTGCGAAGAAGCCGGCTGCCCCAACATCTACGAATGCTGGGAAGACCGCGAGGCGACCTTCCTCATCGGCGGGCAGCAATGCACCCGCCGCTGCGACTTCTGCCAGATCGACACCGGCAAACCCGACGACCTCGACGGCGACGAACCCCGCCGCGTCGCCGAATCCGTCCAGGCGATGGGACTGCGCTACTCCACCATCACCGGCGTCGCCCGCGACGACCTCCCCGACGGCGGCGCCTGGCTCTACGCCGAAACCGTCCGCCTGATCCACCAGCTCAATCCCGGCACCGGCGTCGAACTGCTCATCCCCGACTTCAACGCCAAGCCCGATCAGCTCGCCGAGGTGTTCTCCACCCGCCCCGAGGTGCTCGCCCACAACGTCGAAACCGTCCCCCGCATCTTCAAGCGGATCCGGCCCGCGTTCCGCTACCAGCGCAGCCTCGACGTGATCACCGCCGCCCGCGAAGACAACCTCGTCACCAAGTCCAACCTCATCCTCGGGATGGGCGAAACCCCCGACGAGGTCACCCAGGCGTTGCACGACCTGCACGACGCCGGCTGCGACATCATCACCATCACCCAGTACCTGCGCCCGTCGCCCCGCCACCACCCCGTCGAACGGTGGGTCAAGCCCGAAGAGTTCGTCGAGCACTCCAAGACCGCCGAGGAAATCGGGTTCGCCGGCGTCATGGCCGGACCCCTCGTCCGCTCCTCCTACCGCGCCGGCCGGCTCTACGCGCAGGCGATGGCCCACCACGGCCGCCCGCTCGCGGACTCCCTCACTCATCTCGCAGCCGTCCGACCCGACAGGAGTGTCAGCCCGTGATCAACGATTCCGTCATCGAAGACGCACAGGTCATCGAATTCGCCCGTCGCTGGCTGCCGTACGGCGGTGGCACCACCGGTGATCTCCTCGTCGAATTCGGTATGACACCCGCGTGCTACGTGGCCCGGCTCCGCAAGATCCTCGCCGGACCGGCCGGTCAGTGCCTCGACCCGCAACTGCGCGCCGACCTGGGCCGGTTCGTCGCCGTGCGATCGGCGAGGAGTTAGACACCGGGAAGGTTCGTCACCCGGCGACGTGCACGTCGACACCGTCCGCGAACCGATACGGATGGGTGGACAGAATTGGGCCGAGGCTCTTCCGGAGACGGGAGATCTCGGCGCGGACGGCCACCACGTGGTCGCGGTCACCGAACAGCAGGGCACTCAATGACGCGGCATCGATTCCAGCGGAACCCGTTTCGGCCAGCACTCGCAGGATCTGCGCGTGGCGGGGTGAGAGCGCTCGGGTCCAACTCGTGTCGCCTCGCACCGTTGCTCGCGGGGTGTCACCGAGATCGAGTTCCACTGCGATGGTCGTCGGTCTGCCTCCGCGGCGCACCAGCCAGCCGTCACCGAGCGGTTCCGGCATGCACACCCCCAACCCGGGCACGAGCAGGGGCGTGCCGAGACGCGGGGGCACCAACCGGTCGGGAACGGCCAACCCGCGTGCGTCGGCGACCCAGCCGTGCCGGTCCACCACGACGGCAGGCCCTGCGGTCGCCCCGAGCACCGGTGCGGCATGACCGCGGAGCTTCTCGAGAGTGATCGTGTGCTCCTGCCACAGTGTGGCCTCGGCCAACCGGACCGCCGTCTGCACCAGTGCCACCGTCGTCGGATGAACCGACATCGCCGAGCCACTGATGTCGACGACGCCGAGCACCTCACCGCTACGTGGATCGTGCACCGGAGACCCGGTACACGACCACCCGCAATGCGACCGCGCGTAGTGCTCTGCCGAGAACAGCTGCACGGGAGCATCTTCCACCAACGCTGTTCCGATGGAGTTCGTGCCCACCGCCCCCTCGGACCACCGGGCGCCCTCCATGAACCCCAGCGCGTCGGCGGCCTTTCGCACGCCGCGCGACCCTTCGCGCCACAACACCACCCCGTCGGCGTCCGCGATCACCACGATGAAGTTCGCGTCTTCCGCCACCTGTGTCAACGTGTTGCGAAGCTCGGGAAGGACCGATCGCAGAGCAGTTCGCGTACGCCGGGCCTCGACCTCGGCGTAGTCGGCGAGCACCACGTCCTCGCAGCGGTCGGGGCTGACCCCGTCCGCTTGTAGCCGCGACCACGATCGGCCGACGACGTCGCGCGGCTGCGCGGGCGGTTGACGTCCCGAGAGAACGGCATCGTGCACTTGACTCAACAACCTCGCGTGCCGGGGTAGATCGACGCCCGAGCCGACCGCGGGAAGGCGGTGCCGAACCGAACCGGAAGTACTCACCCGGCCGAGCCTACCGGGGATGCGGACGCCGAACCAGGGGCGGTTCCCCCATTTCCATTGGGGGCGAATGCAATCGACGGTCCACTCGACCACACTGCAACCGAGTGCAACCCTTGCAACCGCGCCGTGGAGAATGCTTGGCTCATCTGTGAGGACGATCACAACAGGCAGGAGTCAGGGATGAGCATCAAGGGCAAAGTCGCTCTGGTCACCGGCGCGGGGCAGGGCATCGGACGCGCGACCGCATTGCGATTGGCGTCGGACGGCGCCGACATCTCGCTCGTCGACGTCAACGGCGACCGGGTCGATGCGGTGGCCGACGAGGTCCGCACGGTAGGAGTGAAGGCGATCTCACTGGTCGCCGACGTGACGGACCGCGATCAGGTGCAGTCCGCCGTCGACCGGACCGAGCGCGAACTGGGCGGATTCGACATCATCGTCAACAACGCGGGAATCGCCCAGGTCAACCCGATCGCCGACGTGACACCGGAGGAGGTCTCACGCATCCTCGCCGTGAACGTCGAAGGCGTGCTGTGGGGTATCCAGGTCGGGGCAGCCAAGTTCCGGGAACGGGGACACGGCGGGAAGATCATCAACGCCTCGTCGATCGCCGGCCACGAGGGATTCCCGATGCTCGGCGTGTACTCGGCGACCAAGTTCGCGGTCCGCGGCCTCACCCAGGCCGCGGCGAAGGAGTATGCGTCGGACGGCATCACCGTCAACGCCTACTGCCCCGGCGTCGTCGGCACCGACATGTGGGTCACCATCGACGAACGCTTCGCGGCCCTCACCGGCGCGCCGAAGGGCGCCACGTTCGAGAAGTTCGTCGGCGGCATCGCCCTCGGTCGCGCGCAGACGCCCGAGGACGTCGCCGCGTACGTGTCGTATCTCGCCGGACCGGATTCCGACTACATGACCGGGCAGGCGGGACTGATCGACGGCGGCCTGGTGTACCGATAGGCCGCCACTCGCAGCGGGGTTTCACACCCGGATCCGCGGGTAGACGGACGTAGGGTGATGCGACAGCGCGTCCGGGGACGAAAGGGGCAGCCGTGGACGTCGACGACCTGGTCGAGCGCACCGGTCGGTTGCGGTTCGATCTGCAAGCACTCGAAAACCGCATCAAGGAGTTGACCGACGCGTTCGACCTGCTCGACAGCACAAGCGACGGCGCCTCGCGGGAACAGGTGATCGACAGCCTCAGCGATGCTCGGCTCGACCTGAGCACCGCGGACAGGCACCTCGAGACCGCGGTGCGTAACGCCGAGAGACTGTCGACCGGCTGAACCCTGCGCCGGATGACGGGCTCGTCATGTCGTCGACCCCCGTGCACCCCAGACAACCCGATCCCACCAACTGCTGAGCGGACTGGGGTCCGGCCACCGGATGGGCTCGTCCTCGCGCAGCTCCGTTATTCGGCGTTGCGCACTCTGATTCGATATTCCGCCTTCTTCTCGACGCACAGCTCTGCACCTCCCGAATTCCTGCGCGCCCGTCACGGCGGCGGGCGCGGCCCACTGTGCAAACCGGAATTTAGCACCGCCGCGTCCGAACGACCAGCTTCCCGACGCAGTAACCACTCGATAGCGGCCATCCAGGTTTCGGCGGGCAGCATCGAAACTGGCACTCAAGGTTGCCGAGTGCTAAATTTCTTCTGCACAGTGGTGGATGCGCTCGCCGAGGTGGCGGGCCATTTTGACGATCACGGGAGGTGTGTTGCTGTGCTGCGTTCCGATCGACTCGCCGAGGCTCGGCCGATGACCCGATCTTTGCTGGAAGTCCACAACGGATCGTCGCGACACAATCCCGACGGCTCCCCGGCACGATTCTCCCGGCTCGCCAGACCACAGCACCTGCGGGGCGAACGCTGGAGCGACATCTCGGTCATGCTGGGAGCCCTGTCGATAGTGATGTTCTGGATGTTCGGATTCGGCGTCGTTCTCGGCGTCTGCGCCGTCGCCGCCGGCATCGCCGCCAACCGGCACCCTGCCGTCGAAGGAAGCGAGCCGAAGTCCCTGGAAGCATTGCTGGGCATTCTCACCGGCGCTTTCGGAATCGCCGCCGGCACAGTCTTTCTCACCGCGGCACTCCCACATCTCTGACATACGCCACAAATCTGGCCCGACCCCCGTCGAGTATCCACTCGCGGGTGCCGGGCCAGACGACGGTTGATCGGCCGAGGCCGATCAACCATGATCAGTCGAGGTCGAACCGGTCGAGGTTCATCACCTTGTTCCAGGCAGAAACGAAGTCCTGCACGAACTTCTGCTGCGCGTCGTCGGTGGCATACACCTCGGCGAGAGCACGCAGTTGCGAGTTCGAACCGAACACGAGATCGACGGCGGTGGCGGTCCACTTGGCGTCACCCGTGACACGATCGGTGCCCTCGTAGACGTTCTCGGCCGAGGCCGCTCCCTTCCACACCGTACCCATGTCGAGGAGGTTGACGAAGAAGTCGTTGGTCAACGCCTCGGGCCGGTCGGTGAAGACGCCGTGCTTCGTTTGGCCGAAGTTGGCGTTCAGTGCACGCAGGCCACCGACGAGAACCGTCATTTCCGGAGCGGTCAGGTTCAACATGTAGGCCCGGTCGACCAGAAGTGCCTCGGCAGGCAACTTCTCCCCTGCCCGGAGGTAGTTGCGGAACCCGTCGGCCCTCGGCTCGAGCACGGCGAACGACTCCACATCGGTCTGCTCCTGTGTGGCGTCGGTACGACCCGGCGTGAACGGGACCGTGACATCGTGACCGGCGTTCTTCGCCGCCTTCTCGACAGCCGCAGCACCCGCCAGAACGATCACGTCCGCGAGTGAGACCTTCACTCCGCCGGACTGCGACGAGTTGAAGTCCTGCTGGATCTGCTCGAGGGTCTGCAGGATCGTGGACAGCTCGGCGGGGCTGTTGATCTCCCAATCCTTCTGCGGCGCAAGCCGGATCCGCGCCCCGTTGGCGCCGCCGCGCATGTCGGTGCTGCGGTGGGTGGCTGCCGACGCCCAGGCGGTGGACACCAACTGGGAGATGGACAGGCCCGAGTCGAGGATCTTGCCCTTGAGCGCGGCGATCTCGCTGTCCCCGATCAGCTGGTGATCGACCACGGGGACCGGGTCCTGCCACAGCTGCGCCTCCGGCACCCACGGGCCGAGGTAGCGCGTGACGGGTCCCATGTCGCGGTGCAGCAGCTTGTACCAGGCCTTCGCGAACTCCTCGGCGAACTCCTCCGGGTGGTCGAGCCAACGCCGGGTGATCTTCTCGTAGGCCGGGTCGATGCGCAGCGAGAGGTCCGTGGTCAGCATCGTCGGAGCACGTCCCGCCGACGAATCGAACGGGTCGGGAATCGTGCCCGCGCCTGCGCCGTCCTTGGCGGTCCACTGCCAGGCACCGGCGGGACTCTTGGTCAGCTCCCACTCGTAGCCGTACAGGACCTCGAGGAAGCTGTTGTCCCACTTCGTCGGTGTGGGGGTCCACACGACCTCGAGACCACTGGTGATCGCATCCTTGCCCACGCCGGTGCCGTAGGCACTCTTCCAGCCCAGGCCCTGCTGCTCGATCGGGGCGCCTTCCGGTTCAGGACCGACCAGGTCGGCGTCGCCTGCGCCGTGCGTCTTGCCGAAGGTGTGGCCGCCTGCGATCAGCGCAGCGGTCTCCACGTCGTTCATCGCCATGCGGCCGAACGTCTCCCGGATGTCGCGGGCGGCTGCCAGCGGATCCGGCTGGCCATTGGGCCCTTCCGGGTTCACGTAGATGAGACCCATCTGCACGGCCCCGAGCGGACCGGACAGTTCGCGATCGCCGCTGTAGCGCTCGTCGCCCAGCCAGGTGTCTTCCGGACCCCAGTACATCTCCTCGGGCTCCCAGATGTCCTCGCGGCCGAAGCCGAAGCCGAAGGTCTTGAACCCCATCGACTCCAGGGCGCAGTTGCCGGCGAAGACGAGGAGGTCCGCCCACGAGATCTGCTTGCCGTACTTCTGCTTCACCGGCCAGAGCAGCCGGCGGGCCTTGTCGAGGCTCGCGTTGTCGGGCCAGCTGTTGAGGGGGGCGAAACGCTGGGCGCCCTGACCGCCACCGCCGCGACCGTCCGCGATGCGGTAGGTGCCTGCGGCGTGCCAGCTCATCCGGATGAAGAGGCCGCCGTAGTGGCCGTAGTCGGCGGGCCACCAGTCCTGCGAGGTCGTCATCAGATCGATGACGTCGCGCTTGAGTGCCTCCACGTCGAGCTTGGCGAACTCCTCGGCGTAGTCGAAGTCCACGCCCATCGGGTTCGACTTGGACGTGTGGGCGTGCAACACCGACAGCTCCGGCTGGTTCGGCCACCAGTCGCGGTTCGTCCTCGGGCGGTGCGCCGCCGGAGTGGGAGACGGGATTACGGGGTTTTCACTTTCACTGGTGCTCTGAGTGTTTCCCTCATGAGCGACCGGGCAGCTATCGGACACAACATTCCTTCCGGGAGAGACCAATCTGGGCTGTGGTCATGGGTTCGATCGAGAAGTCTGTGAAGTCGAGCAGTCGGGGCACAGACCCCAGTAGATGACCTCGGCCTCCTCGACGAGGAAACCGTTGTCGTCGGACGCGGTCAGGCAGGGCGCCTCGCCGACGGCACAGTCGACGTCCGCAATGACCCCACACGACCGGCAGATGACGTGGTGGTGATTGTCTCCGACCCGCGACTCGTACCGAGCAACGGAGCCGGGCGGCTGAATCCGCCGCACCAATCCCACAGCGGTCACTGCGTGCAGCACGTCGTACACGGCCTGCCGGGACACCCCTTCCAGAACGGTGCGCACCGCTCCGAAAATCGTCTCCGTATCGGCATGTGGACGCGCGTGCACGGCCTCCAACACCGCGACCCGCGGGCGGGTCACGCGAAGCTCAGCCCCACGCAGCAGCGCTGCGTAATCCGGCATCGACGGCACCCACCCACTATGACTTACTTTTCTGGACTCAGCCAAGACTTTGCGGAAACAATTTGCCGTGACTTCGACTCACGCACAACTGGCCCGTTGGCCGACCACGGCTCTGACGAACTCTTCAGGGAAGCTCGAAGGTGACGACGACCGAGGGCCTCGAATCCGGCGACGACAGTCCGATCGTGCCGCCCGACGGCACGAGGGAGAGTCCGCCACCTCCGCCACCCGGTGGCTCGTTCGCCTCGCCGGTGCCACCGATCCGTCCCCCGGCGGCGCCTCCGCCGCCGCCGTACCAGCCGGCCCCGCCACCGCCCCCGGCCCCGATCCCGTCGCCGACGGCCTCCGGTAGCGTCGCACCGGAACTTCCTGCGCTGCCGCCGTATCCGGGACCACCGGCAAGACCCGCCGGGCTCGACCCGTCGGATCCGAACACGGGCTGTCCGCCGCCTTCCACGAACGAGCCGTAGCCCCCTCCCGCCGCGATGACCAGCGGCAGTTCGATTCGATGCGGAACCAGCACGCTCGACCTTCCGGTGTCGAGGACGACAGCCGAAAGACCTCCCCCGTCACCGCCGTTCACATTCGGCGGAGTGGTGTTGCGGCGCCAGTCGGTGGTTCCGCCGCTGCCCCCGCCGCCCTCGACCTGCGTCAGAGTGTCCGATCCGCCGCCGTGCCCGTTCTCGCCGACCCGGACGTACACCGTCGATCCCGGAACGAGCCAGGCGTCACGGCTACCGCTCCCCGGCCGCCGGGACCGACCGTGCTGCAACAGCTATCACCGCCTCGGCCTCCGACCGCCTCGATGTGCACCTTCCCGACGCCGTCCGGAATCCTCAGTGGAACACCGTGAATACCTCCGGAAGGAGGCACTTCGCCGGTGTTGTCGGTGTACGTGCAGGTGACCGTCTTCTGGGACTGGACGCACTGCGACGGCAACTCCGCCGCTGCCACTCCCGAACCCGCGAAGACCGCCAGCCCGCCGGCGGCGGAACCCACCGCCGCGGCCATACCGAGACGCCGCACCTTCGATACCGACCCCATACGCTCACCCTCCCCGGTCGCGCACCGGCCCTGTGACCGGTTCCCACTCGACTGTAATCGCGCACCTCATCCCACGCACGATTCTTCGATACGGCACGGCCGCAACGTGACTGGGAGTGCCCGTCCCTTTCAGGTGCGAGCGACGACGGGAGAGGTCAATAACGTGGTGATCCCGAGAATGAGTGTTGACGTCCGGTCCCGCATTCACCTTCGGCCTCCCTCCACGCGATTCGTCGTCGCCGGTGTGCGCCTTGCGTGCGAGCCTGTCAGTACCAGTACTGTCGTCCGCCGACCTTGCGGCCCCGCAATCCGACGAGCAGGAGAACGAGGCCGACGACGCCGACGACGAGGCCTGCGATCCACAGTGACGAGATCTTGACGATCAGGCCGATGACGATGAGAACCACACCGATTGCGATCATGATCGATTCCTTCGTGGGGGTGAACGAATACTAAGCGCAGAATGCGGCCCGGCGTCAGGAAACGCGCTCCGGCCCGGCGTCGCCCGGGGAGACGATGCCGTGATCGAAGGCGTACACGATGGCGGCCGCGCGGTCGCGGAGATCGAGTTTGAGGAAGATGTGCCCGACGTGACTCTTCACGGTCACGCCCGAGATACCCAGCTCACGGCCGATCTCACTGTTGCTGTGCCCACGCCCGATGAGCGCGAGCACATCGAGTTCCCGCGCAGTCAGCTCGGTGAGGTGGTTCCGGCCCCCGTCGGACGACGGCGCGACGGTGCGGTACGTGGCGAGAACGCGTCCGGTCACCGCGGGGTCGAGGCAGGCGCCGCCCTCGGCGACGGTGCGTACGGCGCGAATCAGGTCCTCGGCAGGCGAATCCTTGAGGATGAACCCTGCCGCACCCGCGCGGAGCGACCCGGACAGCAGTTCGTCGTCGTCGAACGTGGTGAGCACCAGCACCGGCGGCGGCTGCGCTCCCGACCGGAGATCGCGGGTCGCGCGGATACCGTCGACCTTCTTCATCCGGAGGTCCATGAGCACGACGTCCGGGGTGTGCTCCGCCACCGCGCCCGGCACCTCCGAGCCGTCGGCGCATTCGCCGACGATGATGAAGCCGTCCTTGCGCCGCAGGATCCGGCGCAGCCCCGACCGCACCAGTTCCTGGTCGTCGACCAGCAGCACCCTGATCTCCGGGCCCGTCACGACAGTCCCGGGATGTGACGGAGAATCGCTGGCCGGCAGGAGCCTCGGGGCAATGGAACCGCGGCGTGCACCGACCATCCCCTGCCGTCCGGGCCGGCGCGGAATGTGCCACCGAGCAGCGCGGCGCGCTCACGCATGCCCCGCAGACCGGAACCGAGTGAGCCGTTCGGTGGGGTCACCCGACCTCGGGTCGGGTTGCGGATATCCAGCGTCACGCGTTCCGGCTCGATCGTCAGTCGCACGTCGGCACTGGCGCCGGGTGCATGTTTGGCGACGTTTGCCAGCGACTCCTGCGTGATGCGGTAGATGCCGAGACCGACTGCGCCGGTCACGGCAGAGAGGTCCCCGCGCATGTCGAAGGCCACCGGCAGACCCGCACGGCGGAAGTCGTCGATCAGATCGGGAAGATCGGCGACACCCGGCTCGGGACGGGTGCCCGCCGGACCTGCGTCGAGCAACCCGACGGTGCGCCGGATGTCGGCCATCGCCTGCCGCCCGAGTCGCTCGGCGTCGGAGAGCGCGTCCACTGCGTCGTCGACGTCGCGGTCCTGCTCGAGCGCGCGGCGGGCCGCGGTCAGATGCAGCAGCGTGATGCTCAGCGAGTGGGCGATGACGTCGTGAACCTCGCGAGCGATTCGCTGGCGCTCACGGGTGGCGGCCTGCTCGGATTGGATCGCCTTCGAGGCCCGCTCCTGATGAAGGAGGCGCAACTGTGTGAGCATCAGGTAGCCGAAGGCCCAGCCCAGCACGACTCCGGCGAGAGCGTAAGGCGCACCGTCGAGTCGGCCCGTCAGTGCAAACGCAGTCAGGACTGCCATCGCGGCAGCCAAGGTGGCGAGACTGACGGCCAGTGACGCCGTTGCCGCGACCTCGGCGGTCAGGATCACCAGGATGAGCGGCGCGAAGTCGAACGCGGTGTCGGGTTGCTGCAGAAGCAGCAGTGCGGCCGCAGCGATGACGACGACGGCCAGGAACGGACGCGGAAGCACCGCTCCCGGTCTGATCATGTCTCCCGCAACGGGGGTCACCGCGGCGACCAGGCCACACAGCAGGACCCACCCCGGCGGCACGAAGCCGTCGCGTTGCGCGACAGCGGCACCGGCGATGACAACGACGGCGATGTGCGCGAACACCGGCACAGCGAGCGGATAGTCGTACTCACTCTCCGCCACGCGTCGACGAAAAAATGCCGTCACCTGCACACGACCAGCGTAGGCGAAGACCCACCCGCACCGCGTCCTCTCCGGAGCGGAGATCCCCTCCGCCCACGGTAGGAGACGAGAACGCGACCGTGGCACGGCGAAACCGCTGCCGCGGATCCGTAGCGTTGCCGTCATCAACGAAACTACGGAGGTGGCCGAGATGTCGTGGAACGATTTCCGTGCACGCCGGGCGGTACTGGAAGAAGTCCTGGGGCGGGCGCACGCCGACCCCGCACAGGCGTTGCGGTTCGACGAAGTACCCGGCGCGATCGAGCTTTTCGGCTCGGCCGACAACATCCTTCTCGCACTTCAGCACCGGTGGAGCAACCACCTCGCGGCCCGCCTCGACCAGGCGGTCGAGGACGGCACCCCCCTGAATGCGACGTGGAAAGCGCTGGCCGCCGAGCAACCGGCGTTGCGCGCGCTCCTCGACACCGCGGCCGCCTCCTCCCTGCGGTTGCGCGGGTCCCAACGCGCGGAGCAGCGGATGATCGAGGCTCACCACACCGGTCGTCTGTCCGGGCAGCGGATCGAGCAGCGGCCGATCGGCGCGCGAACGCCGACGATGACCCCCGCGTGACAGACGGGCGGCCAGGACATCCCTACGGCTGCGCGAATGCCGCCTCGAACGCGTCGAGCGCATCGTCCGGATCGTTCTTCGCCCACCCTTCGAGTCCGACGACGCCGGTGTAGCCGAGGTCGCGGAGGGCGGCTGCGACAGCCGGGTAGTGGATTTCGCCGGTTCCGGGTTCGCAGCGTCCGGGGACGTCGGCGACCTGGATCTCCCCTATGTAGGGCAGTGCCTTCCGGACGAGTTCGATGAGGTTCCCCTCGCCGATCTGGGCGTGATAGAGATCGAGATTCATGCGCAGGTGAGGGTTGTCGACCGCCCGGACGAGAGCGAGAGTGTCGGCCGCGGTCGCGAACGGGGTGCCAGGATGATCGACGGCGAGGTTGAGGTTCTCGAGCGTGAACACCCGCCCCGCCTGTTCGCCGAGTTCGGCGACCTTCCGCAGAGTGTCGGCGGCGGTCAGCCACATTGCGGGCGTGACCGTTTCCACCGGACGGACGGGCAGTCCCCGGTTGTCCAGCCCGGTTCCGTGCAGATTCAGTCGCGGGCAGTCGAGCCGCTTCGCGACGTCGAGGGACTGCTGCGCCGTGGTGAGCAGAGCCTCGATGCCGTCGGCTTCGGTGAGGTTGCCCTCCAGATAGCCGGTCATCGAGGAGAATTCGGCGCCGCCGGCGGCGAGAGCGTCGATGTCTTTGGTGGACCAGTCCCAGATCTCGACCTGGAGACCGCGTTCGGCGATGCGGTGGACGCGGTCCAGGAACGGCAGGTCGAGGTAGAGCATTTCGGCGCTGGCGGCGAGCGCATAGGTGGTCATCGGTGTCACCGGTCCAGGTCGACGGCGGAGCCGGTCTCGACGCTGCGGACGGCGGCGAGTGCGATCGACAGCGCGGTGCGGGCGTCGTGGCCTGTGACGACCGCCGGTGTGTGGGTGCGGATCGCGTCGACGAAGGCGGTCAGTTCCCCCACGTACGCGGAGTGCAGGAGGTCGGTGTCGCGGCGCGCGGTGTCGGCGTGCAGCCCGTCGGGGCCGTAGTACGTCATGTCGGTGCTGAGCCCGCTGCCTGCGGTGATCATGCCGCCGGAGCCGAACACCTCGGCGCGCACGTCGTATCCGTACAGCGCACTGAAGCTTGCCTCCGCCGTGGCGATGGCGCCGTTGTCGAACTGGACCGTCACCACTGCGGTGTCGAGGTGGCCCGAGCTCTTGGCGTCCGGTCGTACCAGGGCGTCGGCCACGGCGTGCACCCGCACCGGGCGTGCGCCGGGGTTGAGGAAGCAGAGGGTGTCGAAGTCGTGAATGAGCGTTTCGAGGAAGATCGTCCACTGGGGAACGCGTGCCGGATCGGCGGTGTACGGCCCGGGATCGCGGGTCAGCGAACGCAGCAGCTGCGGGGTTCCGACCTTCTGCGCGTCGATCGCGGCGCGGGCGGCGGCGAATCCGGGAGCGAATCGGCGATTGAACCCCACCTGCAGGACGATGCCGGCGTCGGCGGCCGCCGCGATGGCGCGGTCGGCATCGGCGAGGGTCACTGCCATCGGCTTCTCGACGAACACGTGCTTGCCGGCGGCCGCGGCCGCGACGACCAGATCCGTGTGGCTTCGCGCGGGGGCGGTGATCAGCACCGCATCGACCTCGTCGCCGGTGAGGACGTCGTCGACGGTCGCGGTGGCGATCGGCGCTCCCAACGCGGTGGCGAGGCGCTGCGCGGACTCGCCGACCGGGTCGCTGACGGCGACGAGCGACGCCCCGGGGACCAGGCGGGCCACGATCTCCGCGTGATTCGAGCCGATGCGTCCGGCACCGATCGTCGCGATGCGGACCGGGTGGGAAGCGGGCGCCGTCGAGTGGACGGTTGCGGCTTCGCTGAGTGACATGGGTGCGCTCCAGTGCAGTGGAAGGGTGGAGGTAGAGGAGAACTAGTACGTTCTAGTTCTAGACCGTAGGACTCGTGCGATCATTGGTCAAGAGCAGCTTCGAGCGGACAGCGCGGGGCCCGGGAGGACAGGAGTCGTGCACGTGGTCGAACCGGTGGCGGGATCGACCGGTGGCGCCCGTCCGACGATGGGCGATGTGGCGCGAGCGGCAGGAGTCTCCACAGCGCTCGTCTCGATCGTGATGCGGGGAGTTCCCGGCGCCAGCGAGGCCACTCGCAGGCGGGTGCTCGACATCGCCGACGAGATGGGCTACGTCCCCGACCGTCGCGCACAGAAACTGCGCCAGGCCAGTTCCCGGTTGCTCGGAGTGGTGTTCGAACTGCAGCAGCCGTTCCACGGCGATGTCGTCGAACAGATCTACGCGGCGGCCACCCGCCGGGGATACGACGTGATGCTCAGCGCGGTCGCGCCGAGTCGTGCCGAGAAGGTCGCCGTCCAGGCGCTCTTGCGGGAGCGCTGCGAGGCCGCGATCCTCCTCGGCACCCGGTTCGACAGCGACGAGCTCGGCGCGCTGGCCGACCGCGTGCCCGCCCTCGTCGTGGCGCGCGCGAGCGGCCTGCCCGGAGTCGGTGCCGTGCGGGGCGACGACGTCGCCGGCATCACCCTGGCCGTCGACCACCTCACCGAACTCGGACACCGGAACATCGCGCACATCGACGGCGCCGACGCTCCCGGCGGTGCCGACCGGCGGGCCGGATTCCTGGCCGCGATGCACCGGCACGGACTGTCGGCTTCGGCAACGGTCGTGGCGGGCGGTACGACGGAAACCGAAGGCGCACAGGGCATGCACAAACTTCTGGAGATGGCCACTCCCCCGACCGCCGTCGTCGCCTTCAACGACCGGTGCGCCACCGGCGTGCTCGACCTACTGGTCCGCCGGGGCCGGGACGTGCCCGCGGACATCTCCGTCGTGGGCTACGACGACTCCCGCCTGGCGAGGATTCCGCACGTGCAGATGACGACGATCTCCCAGGACGCGACGCGCATGGCCGAGGCCGCCGTCGACGGAGCGCTGGCTCAGATCGCCGGCGACAAGGCCGTCGACCTCGTGCTCGCACCGCACCTCGTCCGACGCGCGACCACCGGCCCTGTCGCACACCGCGACTAGATCCTCTGCCGGATACTAGGCCGACGACCAGACACCGAGTTCGTTGCCACTCGGATCGGTGAAGTGAAAGCGGCGCCCGCCGGGAAAGTCGTACGGGCCGTTGACGACGGTGCCACCGGCCGCCCGCACCGCATCCACCGACGCGTCGAGATCCACCGAGTACAGCAGCACCAGCGGTCCGCCTGCCGGCTTCCGTTCCGGAACCTGCAGCAGGCCGCCGACTTCCTCACCGTCCGCACCGACGATGCCCGCGTACTGCGGGCCGTAGGAGTTGAATTTCCAGCCGAATGCCGAGCGGTAGAACGCTTCCGCGTCCGCGAGGTCCGTGACCGACAACTCCACGTAGTTCAGTCGATGATGATCTGCGCGAGAAGGTGACATGCCGGAACTCTAGCCGGAATCGGTTCCTCGATCAGGAGTTCGGTCGGCGAGAAGCATGTTCACGAAGCCGCGGGTGCTCGCCGTCTGGGGTCGGCCGGCGACCTGAACGAGGGAGATGGTGCGTTCGACCGTCGGCTGCAGGGGTATGTGGACGAGTCCGGCGAACGAGATCATGGGAAGCACGAGTTCGGGTACCGCGGTGACGCCGAGCCCGGCCGCCGCCAGTCCCGCTACCGCGCCGATGTTCTGCGCCTGCATGACGGGACCGAGTTCGATGCGTGCGTCCTCGACGGCCCGGCGGACGGGCGCCGCGATGCTGCTCTCGGGTCCGAACGCGATGAACGGCTGTCCGGCGAGATCCGACCACAGCAGTACCGGCCGATCGGCGAACGGATGTGTCGGCGCGACAGCGCAATAGAAGGAGTCGCTCGTCAGGACGTCCTGCTGCAGCCCGGGCAGAATGCCCGAGGTGGTGACCAGGGCGAGGTCGACCGTGCCCGAGTACACGGCGTCGAGAACCTCCTGACGTAGTCCGTCCCGGATCTGGAGGCGCACGTCGGGGTGCTGCTCGCGGAAGCTCACCACGTACGGGGGAAGGAACGTGGCCGCGAGCGAGGGCAGGCATGCCACCGTCACGATTCCGCGGTCGCCGTTGACGAATCGTTCGATCTGAGTGAGTCCGTCGTCGAAATCGTGGAGCATCCGCCGGGCGTGTTCGATGATCTCGTGCCCGTGCGTGGTCAGCTCGACACGGCGAGTGGTGCGTTCGAACAGCGTGACGTCGAGTCTGCGCTCGGCCTCGGCGACCGAGCGGCTCAGCGAGGACTGAGACACGTCGAGTGCGTGGGCCGCCGCGGTGAAGCTCGCGTAGTCGGCGATGGCGACGATGCTCCTCAGGTGAGAAATCCCGAGATTGATGCTCATGCGCATCAGTATGGCGGGTATTCATGCTGGGATATTCATGAGTTGAACTCATGAATCGATCATTCATTGATATTTGACGCACAATTGTGAGGCGCGCGACACTGGGATTCCATTTCGAAGGAGGTCACATGGTTGCCGCGCTCGGGTTCGCCACGATCGCTTGTTTCCTGGCGCTGGCGTTCAGCCGCCGGGTCTCGGTGCTCGTCGCACTGATCCTCGTTCCCGTCACGTTCGCGATCGTGGGCGGATGGGCACCCGACCTCGGGGAGATGGTGGGCGACGGGCTGCTGAAGGTCGCGCCCGTCGCCATCATGATCGCCTTCGCGGTCCTGTATTTCAGCCTGATGGTCGACGTGGGACTGTTCGATCCGGCGATCCGCCGGATCGTCCGGTGGGCAGGTGGCAATCCCACCAAGATCGCCGTCGGAACCGCGGTGCTGACCCTGCTCGTCGCGCTCGACGGTGACGGAACCTCGACCTTCCTGATCACCATCTCGGCGTTGCTGCCCATCTACCAGAAACTCGGGATGCGCCCGGTCGTCCTGACCGGCATCGTCTGCCTGGCCGCGGGACTGATGAACATGATTCCGTGGGGCGGCCCGACCGTCCGCGCCATGGCCGCGCTCGACCTGACCAGCGCCGACATCTTCACGCCGGTCCTGCCCGCGATGGGCGCCGGGATCCTGTGGGTCCTGTTCGCCGCCTACATGATCGGCCGCACGGAACGTAAGCGGCTCGGCGTCACCGAACTGGTGTCTCCCGGCGGCGGCGGTCCGGGCACGCCGCACGTCTCCGACGCGCCGGTGCGCACCGGTCGCCAACGGGTGGTGATGGCGTTCAATACCGTGCTCACCCTCGTCCTGATCGTGATCCTGCTGTTCCAGCTCGTGCCGCTGGAGGTGGCATTCGCCATCGCATTCGCACTTGCGCTCGCTGTCAACCGCCCGAAGTGGGACGACCAGCAGGCCCTGTTCGCGAAGCACGGCGGCAACGTCACCATGGTGGTGGCGATGATCCTCGCGGCAGGCGTGCTCACCGGAATCCTGAATGGCACCGGGATGATCACCGCGATGGCGCAGACCTTCGTCTCCTGGATTCCGCAGTCCGCCGGCTCTCTGATCCCCGTCATCACCGCCGTCACATCGATGCCGCTCAGTCTGGTCTTCACGCCGGACGCCTACTACTTCGGCGTCGTCCCGGTGCTCGCGGAAACCACGGCATCGTTCGGAGGCGACCCCGCGGAGATCGGCCGCGCCGCCATCCTCGGTCAGATGACCACCGGATTCCCGCTCAGCCCGCTGACCGCCGCGACGTTCATCCTGATCGGACTGAGCAAGGTGGACCTCGGCAAGCACCAGCGGTTCATCTTCGGCTGGGCCTTCGGGACCACCATCGTGATGACCGTGATGGCGCTGATCACCGGTGCCATCTCGTTGTAATCGTCCGCGGCATCACCGCAGCCGAGACACCCCACCACCCGTCGAACAAGCAAAGGACTTCGAGCCCGTGACACCATCGAGCACCCGCGACAGAGCCTCGCGGAGCGTGCGACTCGGCGCCGGATCCGGGTTCTCCGGAGATCGCATCGACCCCGCCGAGAAACTCGCCCGGCACGCCGACCTCGACTACCTGATCTTCGAATGCCTCGGCGAACGCACCGTCGCCGCCGGAAACGCGCGCCGACTGGAGAACCCGGACGAAGGATACGATCCGCTCCTCGCCGCACGCATGCGCGCGGTTCTCCCCCACACGCTCGCGTCCGGGACCACTGTGATCACCAATGCCGGTGCCGCGAACCCTCTCGCCGCCGCTGAACTGGTCTCCGGCATCGCGGCCCGGTCCGCCGACCGGCAGGTGCGCATCGCTGCGATCACGGGCGACGCGGTGCTCGAGCAGGTGCTGCGCCACGACCCCGTCGTGTGGGAGACCGGGAGACGACTGTCGGAGCACGACGAGGAACTCGTGTCCGCGAACGCGTACATCGGCGCGGAGGCCGTGATCCCCGCGCTCGAACTGGACGCCGACGTCGTCGTCACCGGGCGGCTGGCCGATCCTTCCCTCTACGTCGCCCCACTCGCCCACCACTTCGGATGGGACCTGGCCGACCACGACACCATCGGCGCCGCAACCGCGATCGGGCACCTGCTCGAGTGCGCCGGACAACTCACGGGCGGGTACTACGCGGATCCCGTCACCAAACCGGTGAAGGGCATGGCCGATCTCGGCTTCCCGTTCGCCGACGTCCTCGCCGACGGATCGGCGACGTTCGGCAAACTCGACGGGTCCGGCGGCATACTCACCGAACGAACCTGCGCCGAGCAACTCCTGTACGAGGTGGGAGATCCCACCTCGTATCTCACGCCGGACGTGACCGCGGACTTCGGCAACGTGTCGTTCACCAATGTGGGACCCGACCGGGTCGCCATCACCGGTGCGACGGGACGCCCCCGGCCGCAGCAGCTGAAGGTCACCCTCGGCTTCCGTGGCGGCTGGCTCGGTGAGGGGCAGATCAGTTACGCGGGCCCGCGCGCCCACCCCCGCGCCCGGCTCGCCGCGGACATCGTCACCGAACGACTCGTCGACGTGCACGGTCTCACCGAGGACGCCGTCTCCGTCGAATACATCGGCGCCGGTGCGGCTTTCCGCGGCCTCGACACGGACACCGATGCGCACGAGGTTCGACTGCGGGTCACGGCCCGCGCACGCACCCGCGAGGAAGCCGACCTCGTCGGCTGGGAAGTGGAAAGCCTGTACACCAACGGACCGGCCGGCGGGGGCGGCGCCCGGCGCTCGGCGACCGAGGTACTCGCGATCCGCTCGTGCACCCTCCCCCGCGACCTCGTGCCCACCCGGGTGCACCTCACGGAGGTGACGACATGACCACGCCCGCAACGGTTCAGAAGATAGACTCCCTCGCCGACGTTCGTGCCGGAGACAAGGGAGACACGCTCATCCTTGCCGTGCTGGCCCGGGACCACGCCGCCTACCGTTGTCTCGCCCGGAGACTGACCGAAGACGTCGTCGCCGCCCACTACGGCGAGCTGATCACCGGTCCGGCCCGGCGCACCTGCCAGCCGAACCTGATGGCGATGGTGTTCGAGTTGCCGGGCGTCCTCGGCGGCGGCGTCACGGGTTCCCCCGCACTCGACGGACACGGCAAGACGCTGGGCTATCACCTGCTGAGCCTCGAAATCTGACGGGCTACACGGGATTCCGGTCCCGCGACGCCGACAGGGTGGCGGCGAGCGCCTGACGATCGAGCTTGCCGCGCGGTGTGCGCGGCAAGCTGTCGACCGCGAGTACCTGAACCGGCATGCTCGGGCTGGGTAACGTGGCGCGCAGATGCCGCCAGATCTCGCTGGAACTCGGCCCGTCGCCGTCCACCACGATCGCGGCGGCCGGTGCCTCACCCATCCGGCTGTCGGGCACTCCGATGCACGCAGCCTCCGAGATCCCGGGGAGTGCGGTCAACGCCGCCTCGATGGCCGCGGGTTCCACATTGAGCCCCGCCCGGATCACCGTGTCGCTGTCGCGGCCGAACAACTGCAGGCTGTTGCCCGCCACCCTGCCTCGGTCCCCCACGGTCATCCACCCGTCGGCGGGGCCGTTCAGCACGCCGTCCTCGGTGAGGTAGCCGTCGAACAGCATGTCGCTGCGCACGTGAACGAGGCCCGCGCGAATCTCTGCGTCGACGCCGTCGAACAGTTCGCCTGCCGCATGCTCGTCGGCGGCGCCGAGACCCCGGTCGAAGGACACGAAGCTCAGTTCGGAGGCGCCGTAGAAGTGCACGAGCGACGCCTTCGGCAGCACCTCCTGCAACGCCTCACGCCCGGTGCGCGGCCACCGGGCCGCCGACGACAGCACCTCACGGACGCTGCCGACCGGACCGATGCCCGACCGCACCACATCCCAGGCGATGGTGGGTACCGAGTACAGATGTGTCGCTGCGTCGCGCAGCGAGTGGGTGACCGGTCGCAGATCCACCGTCGCACCACGAGTGAGCCCGTGCAGCGCGCCGTACAGGAAATGGGTGTGGTCGAGAACTCCGGGCACCGCCACGCGATCCCCGCTACCGATGTCGAACGTCGTGTCCGAGCGGTCGAGGGTCGTGGCCCACGATCGCTGGTTGCGCACGAACAGCTTCGGCTCACCGGTGGTGCCGGACGTGATGCCGACCAGCAGTTCGGTGCCGGGACGCGCCCGGCCTGCGGTGCCGTCGGATTCGAGGCTGTCCGCCGTCTCGACGGTCCCGTCGAATCCCAGTCTCCGTAGCCTGGTGTGCTGGTGCGACGCGGCCACCACGGCGCCGGGTTTCGCGAGCTCGAGCACCCGCGTCAGCTGCGCGGGCAGGAGATGCCGATGCAGTAGCACGACGCTGACTCCCGCGTGCATCGCCGCCGTCACCACGACCAGCGACCCGACATCCGACGTCGGCAGCACGGCGACCCGATTCATGCCGTCGAGCCCGGCGGCGGTGCGTGTGACCCGCGACCAGAACCGGCCGTAGTCGACGGTCTCGCGTGCGGACACGACCGCTGTCGTCTCCGGGTTCTCGGCGGCCCGTCGAGCAACACGCTCGGCGAGCAGCTCAGTCATCGTCCACTCCCCGTGCGACGAGGGCGTCGCCCATCGCATCCGCGGTCCGGAGGGCGCGGACCAGAACCGGTGTGGCCAGCGCCGTCATCGACCATTGCAACCCGCGTGCCTTCCGCGCCTGCGCCACCTCCTGCACGATCCCCGTCAACAGCGGGATACACCGGATCGCCAACGCGAGCAGGAGTCCGATCCGATCCGGGTCGACCCCGAACCTCCGGAGGGGCCCGAGTGCGCGCGACACCGTGTCGAGCATGTCGGTGACCCGGGTGGTGAGCGTGACCAACGCGGCGAGCGCCACCGAGATCAGCAGCACCCCGCACACGACGACCGCCCGCGCGGGCGACGTGATCAGCACCTGGAACACGGCGATGATCAACAACATCCACACCACCGGACGCAACTGCGCCACCGCGACCCGCCACGGAATGGCAGCCACCGCAAATAGCAGGCCCACCACCAGGATGACGACACCGACCTCGAGCGGGGTGCGCACGAACACGGTGGCCGTGACGATCGACGCGATCAACAGCAGCAGTTTCAGCCCGGCGGGCATCCTGTGCAGGAGCGAGTCGCCCGGGCGGTACAGGCCGATCATTCGACCAACTGCCGGTACGCGGGGACGGCGTCGTCCGGGCTGCCGTCGAATGCGACGAGACCGTCGTCGATGACGATGACCCGTTCGAAACTCTCCAGCAGCGCCAGTTGGTGGGTCACGACGATCACCTGCTGGTCCATCGAATCGAGTGCTTCGGCGACGACGCGGGCGTTCCGCAGATCCAGCAGTGTGGTCGGCTCGTCGGCGATGATCACCTCGGGCCTGCGGATGAGGACGGCGCCGATGGCGAGCAGCTGCTTCTGGCCACCGGACAGCAGGTGCGCGGGGTGATCGCCGTGCTGGTCGAGCCGGAACCGCACCAGGATCTCCTCTACGCGGGCGGCGATCTCCGGCTTGCTCAGACCGGACCGGCGCAGCGAGAACGCCAGGTCCTCGGACACCGTGGGCATGACGATCTGGGTGTCGGGGTCGGTGAACACGAACCCGACCTTGCGGCGCACCTGGGCGCCCTTTTTGGCGGCGTCGACACCGTCGACCGTGACGGTGCCGGAGGTGGGCTTCAGCAACCCGTTGATCATGCGGGCCAGGGTCGACTTGCCGGAACCGTTGGATCCGATGATGCCGACGCGGCGCTCGGAGAAGCGCAGGTCGACGCCGCGGAGCACCGGGCGGTCCCCGAAGGCATGGGTCACCGAATCGAAGACGATCTCACTCACGACACGCGCTCCACGAGCATCGCGATGCCCTGTCCGCCGCCGATGGCGCACGCCGCGAGCCCGAGCGCGGGTCCGTCCTCGCGCAGCATCTGACTTGCCAAGCGCACCAGCAAGATCGCCCCCGACGCTCCCCATGGGTGTCCCATGGCGATGGCGCCGCCCTGTGGGCAGATCACGGATTCGTCCAGGCCGAGTTCGTCCGACACCGCCAGGACCACCGACGCGAAGGCCTCGGTGATCTCGACGACGCCCAGATCCGCCACGTCGTATCCGGTTCTCTTCAGGAGTTTGCGGATTGCGGGGACCGGTCCGAGTCCGGGCAGCGCCGGGTCCGATCCCGCGACGGCGGAACCGAGGATTCGCAACGCAGGCAGTCCGGCGGCCAGCGACTCCGTCGTCACCGCCAGCACGGCGGCGCCGTCCGAGATGCCGCAGGAGTTCCCCGCCGTGGCCGTTCCGCCCGCACCGAAGCTGGGGCGCAGCCGCGCGAGCCTGGCCTCGGTCATGCCCGCGCGAATGCGCTGGTCCCGCGCGATGTCACCGATCGGCACGATTTCCGACGAGAAGTCGGCGGCGGCCGCGAGCGTGTGCGACCGCGCCGCGTACGCGTCCTGCCGCTCACGGCTGATGCCGCGTACCCGCGCGAGCTCGTCCGCGGCCGCCCCCATGTCGGGGTCGGGGAAGCCGTGCGGCGCAAAGGGAGCACGGGTGTAGCGCACCGGATCGGCGCCCGACACCGGCGGCCAGAACCGCCACGGCGCCGTGCTCGCCGATTCGACGCCGCCGGCCAGAATCAGCTCGTCGGCACCGCTGCGCACGCGGAGCGCGGCCTGCATCACCGCGTCGAGGCCGGAACCGCACTGCCGGTCGACGGTGACCCCGGGAACCTCCACGCCCATCCCCGCCTGCAGGGCCGCGACCCGCGCGGGATCACCGCCCGGCCCGAGGCAGTTGCCGAGGACGACGTCGTCGACCTCGGCGTCGAGGCCCGACTCCCGCAGCGACGTCAGAACGTCGCGCAACACCGGGGCGGCCAGATCGGTGGTGGTCACATCGGCGAACCCGTGCCCGGCATTGCCGATCGGCGTCCGACGCGGCGCCACCAGAACAGGGACAGAGCTCATGCCAGCCAGTCTCTCACTCGGCCACGGGCGACCTTGCCACTGGCGGTCCGCGGCATCGACTCGATCGGCACCCAGCGGCGGGGCAGGGCTTCCTTCGTCAGCATCCGGCGTGCGCGCGAACGGACGTCGCCGATGTCCGCGGTGCCGTCGAGCTCCACCACGGCGGTGACGGTCTCGCCGAGCACCGAATGCGGCGATCCGACGACGGCGGCCGCGGCGATACCGTCGACCGTCGCGAGGATGCGCTCGACGTCCTCGGCAACCACCGTGGTGCCGCCGACGTTGATCGCGGATTCGCCCCGGCCGCGCACCGTCAGCTCGCCGTCGTCACCGAGTTCGGCCAGATCACCGACGCCGAACCACTCCGGGACTCCGATCACGCTGTACGGCGACCGGACGTACAGCAGACCGTCGCGGATGTCGGCGTCGACGCCGTCGAGCAGCCGGAGCGGTTCGGGCACCCGGCGCGCCGCGACGAGGGAGAGTTCCGCGGCGCCGTAGTACTCGACGATCTCGATGCCGTCCGCCACCGCGCGGGCGCCGTCGTCCAGGGCGGTGCCGGCGACGATCGCCGTGCGCAGCTTCGGGGCCTTCCCCACCACCTCACGGAGAACGGCGGGAACGGCGTGCACCACCGTCGCCCGGGACGGGTCGTCGGTGACGCACGCCCCACGCCACAGTGCGTGCACGGCGCCGAACAGGTGCATCGTGGCGTGCAACGGGCCGGTGATCAGCACGTGGTCCGTCGCGTCGATGCCGGTGATCGCGGTGAAGGCGGGGAAGCTGTCGAACCAGGAGGCCGCGGTGCGCGCGAGCGGACGCGGGCTGCCGGTGGAGCCGGACGTCGCGACCAGCAGAAACGCGGACGGTGGAATCACCGTGCGGTCCGGGCGCGCGTCGGGGTTCTCGACGATCACCGCCGTCCCCTGCCGCGCCGCCGCGCACACGCAGATCAGGGCGTCCGGGACCGGCAGCGTCGACGCGTCGTAGGCAGACGCACCCGAGCCGTGCTCGAGGATCCATCGGTCGATGGCACGGTCGAGTTCGGCGTAGGTGTAGGTGCGGTCTTCGAAATCGAGAGCGGGCTGATCGCCGGAGCCGCCGAGTTCGGAACTCACGTACGGATCAGGCCGGGGTACGCGCGATGCACGCTCTTGGCGACCACGGTCGCGACGACGACCTTGAGCAGGTCGCCGGGGATGAAGGCGAAGTTGGTGGTGATGGCGGCGCCGACACCCAGATCGGTGCGGAGCAGGAGTCCGACGGTGCCGAAGACGTAGATGACGACGATCCCGCCGAGGGCGTTGATCAGGAGACCGAGAACGACCGGGTACTTCGGCAGGATCCGGGCGGTGAGGAGGCCGATGATCAGCGTCGCGGGAATCCAGCCGATGAGGTATCCGGCGCTCGGGCCTGCGAGCGCGGTCAGTCCGGTGCGGCCACCGGACAGCAGGGGCAGGCCGATGAGGGTCAGTGCGATGAAGACCGCGACGGCGGCTGTGCCCTTGCGAGCGCCGAGCACCGCGCCGGCGAGGATGACGCCGAGCGTCTGCAGTGTGATCGGCACTCCGCTGAAGCCGACCGTGATGGCGCCGGGCAGTCCCAGCGCCGCGATCAGCGCGGCGAAGACCGCGATCTGCGCCATGTCCCGCGCTGAAATACCGAGCCTCGACACCCGAGCACTCTCGACATCTGCCATGACGACTCCTCTTGCCTCAAACTTGAACGACGTTCAAGGTATCAGGTCGGGGCGGACAACGGTGCGGCAGACTCCGCGACGTCGCCCTGGTCGGGCGTCGTACGCGACCCGGCCCGCGCCGCTCCTATTCCCGCCGCGACCACGAAGCAGATACCGGCGACGGCCGCGTGGTCCGGAATCTGGTGCAACACCACGAGCCCGATAATCAACGCGAACGCCGGTTCCAGACTCATCAGCGTCCCGAACGCGGCGGTGTTCAGCCGGCGCAGGGCGAGCATCTCCAGCGTGAACGGCACGACCGGCAGCAGTATCGCCAAACCCAGCCCGATGATCAACAGGTCCGGCGTCATCTTTCCGAGCATCGACGGCCCGCCCACCGCAGTCGCGACCAACCCGGCGACCGGCATGGACACCGCGAGCCCGTTGAGACCGGCCACCTCGTCGCCCACGCGCTGGGTGAGCACGATGTAGAGGGCCCAGCACGCAGCCGCGCCCAGCGCGAACAGGATTCCGACCGGGTCGACGCCGCCGGCCCAGGGTTGCGTCAGCAGCAGCACCCCCACGGCCGCCAGTGCCGGCCACTTCAGGCGACCTCGTCTGTGCAGAACAGCGACACCGAGGGGCCCGAGGAACTCCAGCGCGCTGGCTGTTCCCAGGGGGATCCGGTCCACCGCGGCCATGAACAGCAGGGTGACCGCCGCCGTGACCACTCCGAGGAGAACACACGCGCCGAGGGACGAACGCGTGAACGCCTTCGGCCGAGGCCGCACGATCACGGCCAGCAACACCCCCGCCCACGCCAGGCGCAACCAGGCGGCGCCCTCGGCGCCGACGCGCTCGGACACGCCGACGGAGATCGCAAGTCCGCTCTGTACGCACAGCATCGAGGTCAGCGCCATCGTCGCGCCGACGTGGGTCGAGTTCCTGGTCATGCCTGCATTGAATGACACCTCGACCGTTCACGTCCACGTGACTTTCATGGACAAACCGTTCGGATATCGCGAACAATACGTGGGTGGATACCCGACGCCTCCATCTCCTGCTCGAGCTCTCCCGTCTCGGCTCCATGCGTGAGGTCGCCGAGACACACCGGCTGACCACCTCGACCGTCTCCCAGCAGATCGCCGCACTGGCGAAGGAGACGGGTGCGCAGCTCGTCGAACCGACCGGCCGCCGGGTGCGGCTCACCCCGGCCGGTCGCCGGCTGGCCGACCACGCCGTCACCATCCTCGCGGCCGTCGACGCCGCCCGGCTCGACCTCGACCCCCACGCCGAGCCGGTCGGCACCCTGCGCGTCGGGGGTTTCGCGACGGGCATCCGGGTGTCGCTGCTCCCGGTCGTCGCCGAACTGGCCCGCACCCACTCTCAGGTGGACGTGGTGATCAGCGAGTACGAGCCGGTCGAGGCGTTCGCGTTGCTCGCCGACGACGAACTCGACCTCGCCCTGACCTACGACTACAACCTGGCACCGGCATCCCCGGGCACCGCGCTCGAGGCCGTCCCGTTGTGGTCGACTCCCTGGGGACTCGGCGTCCCCACGCCCGCCGGGAACGGACCCGCAGACGTCGCCGCCTATGCCGGTTCGCCCTGGATCGTGAACTCCCGCAACACTGCCGACGAGGACGCCGTCCGCACCCTGGCCTCGCTCGCGGGTTTCACACCGCACATCGCCCATCAGATCGACAGCCTCGACCTCGTCGAGGACCTCGTCGCCGCCGGCTACGGGGTAGGTCTGCTGCCCGCCGACCGTCCCACGCGCAAGGAAGTCACGGTCCGCCCGCTCACCAACCCGAAGGTCGTGCTGACGGCCTACGCCGTGACCCGTCGTGGGAGGTCGACCTGGCCGCCGCTCCGGTTGGTCCTCGACCGCCTGGCCGCCGTCACCGGTTTCTAGCGGGAGGCCACGGCGGAAGCCGCATCCTTCAGGGTGCGGGCCGCGACCTGCAGTCCTTCGAGCTGTCCCAGTTCGACGTCCTCGTGTTCGATGTTGACCGCCATGTCGTGGTCGACCCGCTGCAGCGCGGCGAGGAAACGGGACCAGAAATCGACGTCGTGTCCGCGGCCGACGGCGACGAAGTCCCACGCCGAGTCCTCGGGCCACTTGTTGACCACGTGCTTGCCACCGAGTCCGGTGGGGTTCTGGTCGGCCGAGATCCGGGTGAACCGGTCGTCGAGAACACCGTAGATCTTGCAGTTCTCGTTGATCCGGGTGTCCTTCGCGGCGGCGTGGAAGACGAGGTCGCCGAGCCAGTCGACAGCGGCGACCGGATCGATGCCCTGCCAGAACAGGTGCGACGGGTCCATCTCGGCGCCGACGTTCGTCGCACCGGTCTTCTCGACCAGACGCTTCAGGGTCGGCGGGTTGAACACCAGGTTCTGCGGATGCATCTCGATCGCGACCTTGACACCGTTCTCACGGGCGAGCGCGTCGATCTCCTTCCAGAACGGCACCGCCACCTGATCCCACTGGTAGTCGAGGGAGTCGAGATAGCCGCTGTCCCATGTGTTCACGTGCCATGCCGGCCACTGGCCGCCGGCGTGCGCGGCGGGCAGCCCGGACATCGTGACCACCCGATCCACACCGAGCAGGCCCGCCACCTTGATGGCGTTGCGCAGGTCCTCGGCGTCCTCGGGGCCCACCTCGGGATCCGCGTGCAGCGGGTTGCCGTTGCAGTTCAGGCCGGCGATGGAGACGCCGGTCTCGTCGAAGACCTTCAGGTAGTCCTGCGGTGACACCTCACCGGAGAGGAGTTCCTTGACGGGCAGGTGCGGGGTGGGCAGAAATCCGCCCGCGTTGATCTCCGCGCCCTCGAGCCCGAGGGACGCGATGGTCTCCAGCGCCTCGCGCAGGCTGCGGTCGTGCAGGACGGCGGTGTACACACCGAGTTTCATGAGGGTTCCTTGCGTGGTGGGAAGAAGTTCGGGTTCAGTAGTTTTGCGGTTCAGCCGATCTTGACGGCTGCTCCGTCGGCGCGGGCGGACTCCGCGACGGCGGTGACGATCTGCATGCCGCGCAGCGCGTGGGCGAAGGACGGCAGCGGGCCGAGGACGTCGATGCCGGCGATCTGGTCGAGGAATGCCCGGGCCTGGTAGGCGAAGAACTCCGCCTTGCCGTGGCCGACGCCGCCGGCATCCATCGGCAGGCCACCCTGGATGTACGGGTGCTGCGGTCCGATGATCACCCGACGCTGACCGTTCACGGTGCGGTCGAGGCCCTCGCTGGACACCGAGAATTCCGCGGCGCGAGCCAGGTCGAACGCCGCGGAGCCGGACGTCCCGAACAGCTCGAAACCGAGTCCGTCCGGAAGCTGGTGCGCGACACGGGAAGCGGAGAACGTGCCGACCGCGCCGTTTTGGAAGCGCGCCGTGAACGTCGCGAGGTCCTCGTTCTCGACGGGTGCCATCTCACCGGTGGTCTCGGCCTTGGTGTGGCCGTAGGTGACTCCGGCAGGCACGGGACGCTCCGTGATCACCGTGGTGAAGGTCGCGCCACTGATCTCGACGATCGGCCCGCAGACGAATTCGGCCATGTCGAGCAGGTGGCTGCCGACGTCTGCCAGCGCGCCGGTTCCGGGACCTCCGCGGTACCGCCAGGTGATCGGCGAAGCGGGGTCGAGGCCGTAGTCGCACCAGTAGTGCCCGTTGAAGTGGATGATGTCGCCGAGGCGGCCCGTCGCGAGTTCGTCGCGGATCGCCTGGATGGCCGGCGACCGGCGGTAGGTGTACCCGACGGTCGCGATCGTGTCGGCGTCCGCGGCGGCCGCGACCATGGCCTCGGCGTCCGCGATCGACCCGGCCAGGGGCTTCTCGCACAGCACGTGCTTCCCGGCAGCGAGGAGGCCTTCGACGATCTCCCGGTGCAACTGGTTCGCGACGACGACGCTCACGGCGTCGATGTCCGGCGATTCGGCGATGGCCTGCCAGCTGTACTCGGCCCGCTCGTACCCGTACCGCTTCGCGGTGTCGTCGGCGACTGCCTGGTTGGTGTCGGCAATCGCGACCAGCCGCACGTCGGGGCGGTCGGTTCCGAACAGCGTCGACGCCATGCGATATCCGGCGGCGTGTGCTCGTCCGGCCATGCCGCCGCCGATGACGGCGACACCGATCGAGTTGGAAGTCATGAGTGGAAGCCTTTCGGTGTGATGTTGACCCGGCGGGAGTGCACGTCGGCTACCCACAGACACCCGCACGAGTGTGAAGACGCCCTCCGGCTAGTTCGGTCTATTTAACCGGTCTAGTACGACTACTATGAGCTGAGTCACGACACCCTGTCAACCCCCGCCCCGGCGGGCCGGCCAACAGGCCGCACCCCTTGACGAACGCCCCCTTCCTGCGCACACCGAATAGACTTTCACTGAGTATTAATTCAGTGAATAACAGTTCAGGAGGACGCGTGGAGGCCATCGTCGCAGGCGGAGGTGTGTCCGGGACCGCGACTGCAATCGCATTGCGCCGCATCGGTTTCGACGTCACCCTCTACGAAACACACCCCGACCCGGCAGGACAGGTGGGCTCATTTCTGAGTCTGGCATCCAACGGACTGCGGGGGCTGGAGGCGCTCGGTTGCCTGGACCAGGTGCAGCAGGCCGGTTTCGCGGTGCCCACTCAGCGAATGTGGTCCGGTACGGGCAGGCTGCTCGCGGAAGTTCCGCGCGGACGGCTGTCGGGGGATCCGCTGTTCAGCGCGACGCTGATGCGCGATTCCCTGGTCGAGGTGCTGCGGAGGTCGGCTACTCGGTCGGTCCTCGATCCGGGCGCGCCCCGACCCGTATACGGCGGGCTCTAAAGCGTCTCGGGCGTCGCCGACGGCGTCCCGGCCGAGACCGGCACGTTCAACATGGTCTTCGCGCGCTGCGGCGCCTTTCTCCACATCCCGGCTCCGGACGGAACCGTGTGGTGGTCCGCGCAGGTTGCCGATCCCCGGCACCGAAACCGACAGATATCGGCGACGACCGGTGGCTCGACCGACTCGCCGAGCTGTACCGGTTCGAGCCGAAAGCGCTCGAGATCATCAGGGCGACCACGCAATTGCACCGTCCGACGCTCATGCACACGCTGGCCGAAGTCCCCATCTGGCACGACGAACGCGTCGTCCTCGTCGGCGACGCCGCCCACCCGGTCGGCGCGGGGCAGGGCGTCTCCATGGCCATCGAAGACGCCGTGGTCCTGGCTCGGGCACTCGCCGATGCCGACTCGACCGGGGAAGGTTTCGCCGAGTACCACCGGCTCCGCCGCGCCCGAATCGGGAAGATGGCCAAGGCGGCCCGCACCAACCGCGACGCCAAGACCGTCGGCCCGATCGCGCGCCGGTTTCGCGACCTCGTCATGCCGGTCGCCTTCGGGCACTTCTACGAAAGGGCCACCACCTGGCTCTACACCCACGATCTGGGCACATTGCCCGCGCAGGCGGTGCAAACCCGGCCCGCCGAACACTGACGGCCGTCGCAGGTCAGGACACGCCCGACCGGGATCCTTCCATCGGCTCGGGCGCGGGCCCGGTGGTACGGCGCGCGACGAGCCGCGGGCGGAGGACGGTAGCCACCGACTCGGTCCTCCCCCGGTCCAGCCGCTGGATGACCGCATCCACCGCGGTGGCGGCCTGCTCCCGCGGTTGCTGATTGACCGACGTCAGATCGATGTGCGCCAGCTGGGCGAGCACGCTGTCGTCGTATCCGGAGACCGAGACGTCTTCGGGGATCCGCACACCCCGGCTGCGCAGTTCGCCGATCAGCCCGATGGCACTGCGGTCGTTGGCCGCGATCACCGCGGTGGGAAGTTGCGACCGCCCGAGCAGAGTGCCCGCGGCGACCGTTCCGGCGCTGTCGGTGAAATCGCCCTCGACGACGTCGATATCGAGTCCGTGACGACGCATGGCACGGGTGTATCCCGACCTCCGGTCGGCTGCAATCGTGCCCGTACCACCGCTGAGGTGCGTGATCCGGCGGTGTCCCAGCTCCACGAGATGGTCGACGACCGTGCCGATCCCCTTGCCGTCCGCCGTCCGCACGACGTCGACGGCGCCGTCACCGACGCGGCGACCGACCACGACCACCGGTACCCGCTCCCCGAGCGTGTCGAGCACGTCGGTGCCGAGTTCGGTGCCGAGCAGGATCAAGGCTTCGCAGCGGAAATCGAGCAGCGTTTCGACGACTTTCGGTTCGGCGTGCGTGGGAGTCAGGGCGCCGAGCACCACCTCGTACCCGTGCTCGTCGGCGGCGGCGACGATGTACTCGACCATCTCGGCGTGGAAGCTGTTGCGAATATCCGCCATCACACCCACGAGGTGGGTTCGCCGGAGCGACATCAGTGCGGCCGTACGGTTCGGTCGGTACCCGAGCTCGTCCGCGACGTCGAGGACCCGCTTCCGCGTCTCCGCACTCGGCCCGGGAACACGCCGAAACACCATGGAGACCAATGCCTTCGACACGCCCACCCGGTCGGCGATGTCCTGCATGGTGACGGCCTGCCGGGGCATCGGAACGGAGCCGCCACTCCGGGCGTCGTCGTCGCTTCGCATGTGCAGACCCTTTCGCTCGCCGAGCACGAGGCACACCCAGAGTATCCGACATAGACCGAAGTACTAGACCGGGCTACCTGACCGGACCTGACATCCCGAACACCGGCGCCGGTCTCAGCCAGTAGTTACTTCGACAACTGCCAAGGCAGAGTGTGGTCATGGATTCACGGGAGAACGGCGACGCGCTGGGGGTACTCGCCGACGCGATGGTCGGCGAACTGACGGTCGACTCGGCCGCAGTGCGCGATGCGCTCGACCGGGTCGCTACCGGCCCGGCCGACAGGGCGGCGTTCGCGGAGAAGGTGCGCCGGCACCGGGTCGAGCTGACGCGTTTGCGGCGACGGGAGCGCGAACTCGGGGTGTTGTTCTCGAGCGCCCGTGAACTCGCCGAACTCCGTGACATCGACGCACTCCTCGGGCGGTTGGTGAGCCGCGCCCACGAGATGATGGGCACCGACGTCACCTACCTGTCCGAGTTCGATCCGGCGACCCGTGAGCTGAACGTCCGCAAGACCGCCGGCTCGGTGACGCCGCAGTTCCAGCACCTGCGCGTTCCCCCGGGAATGGGGCTGGCCAGCCAGATTGCCGATTCCCGTGCCGCGCAATGGGTTCTGCGTTATCAGGATTACGCGGAGGGACCGCACGAGGAACTCATCGACGACGCGGTCGCAGCCGAAGGGATCGTGTCGATCCTCGGGGTGCCGATGCTGTCCGACGGTCTCGTGCTCGGTGTACTGTTCGCCGCCACCCGCCAGGAGTACGCCTTCACCCCGGACGAGATCGCCGTGCTGTCCGCGCTCGCCGACCACGCGTCGGTGGTGCTGCAGACCGCCAGCACCCTCGAGCAGGTTCGCAGGTCCGAAGACGAGGCCCGCACGGCACTCGACCGGCTGACCGACTACCTGCAGGTCCGCGACCGGTCCACCGTGGTGCACCAGGAACTCATCGAGGCGGTTCTGGTCGGAGGCGGATTCGAGCAGGTAGCCGGCACGCTGTCCACGGCACTCGGGCGAACGGTCACGATCGTCGACCGGGATCTGCACCCCGTCGCCTCCCACCCCACGCCGGCCGGGCAAGTGTCCGTCGAGTTGCCGCCGGTGGTGCTCGACGCCATCACGAGGAGCCGGACCACCGGCCATTGCGTTCGCGTCGACGACCCCGGGACGCCGATCGTGGCCGCTGTAATCGCGGGCGAGTTGTACTTCGGCGCGGTACTGGTCGGGTCCGGGGACCTCGAACTGGGACCGGTCGACGAGCGCACCATCGAACGCGCCGCGCAGGTCGGCGCACTGCTGGTGCTGCAGCAGAACGCGGTCGCCGACGCAGACCTGCGGGCCCGCGTCGAGTTGGTCGCGGACCTGCTCGACCCGGCACCCGAGCGGCGCCGCGATCTGGAACGACGGGTGCGCGCCCAGCGAGTCACCCTCGCCGCCCTCGACACCGTCGTGCTGATCTCGGTCCCGGCCGAGAACCGGGCCACCGCCGCCCGAGCGGCCACCGCGTTCGTCGGTGATCGCGGCCTCGTCGGGGAGCATGCCGGCATGGTCGCGGTGGTTCTCACCACCACCGTCCCGCGCGACCTCGTCACGGATCTGCGCGACTACCTGCGGGAAACGCTGCACGGCCCGGTGCTCGCGATCACGACACCCCGGGCGGAGTCGCCGGACGCGCTTCCCGCCCGATTCGAGTCGGGGCTCCGCACCGCTCGCCTGCTGGCTGCGCTCGGCACCACCGACGCCGCGGTCAGCACCGACGCGTACCTGCCGTACGCGCTGCTGTTCGACACCGATGCGCGGACGTTGAACGCGTTCATCGACGAGACCATCGGTCCGGTGCGCGCCTACGACGACAGCAAGGGCACGGACCTCCTCGCCACGTTGCGCGCATTCGTCCGCAACGAGGGCAGCCCGACGAAAACGGCACGGGCCCTCAACTACCACACCAACACGATCTTGCAGCGCCTCCACCGGCTGGAGACGCTGCTGGGGCCCGAATGGCGCAGCGACGAACACCTGTTCCGAATCTCGGCCGCGGTCCGCCTCGACGAACTTCGCGAGCAGTGACAGTCACACATTCCTGAAGGAAATACATGTGCGATCAATACATGTCGAGGTCGGCGGTATGCCCCTACCGTGTGAACCGAAGCACATGACAGGGTTGTCGTCGGGACGCACCACACATCCGGCCGCCCGTGAGTACGTGGAGGAACGCCAGTGCCCGTCAACAGCCGCATCCCCGGCCTGAAGGATTCCAGCGCGCAGCAGCGCCGCAAGGTGGTCGCCGAGAGGACCGGCCTGTCCGACCTCGACGTCGCCGTGTTCGATCCCGAACAGGGCCTCGGCGTCGCCCAGGCCGATCACATGATCGAGAACGTCGTCGGGGTGATGGGAATCCCGGTGGGTGTCGCGACCAACTTCACGGTCAACGGGCGTGACTACCTCGTGCCGATGGCCACCGAGGAGCCGTCCGTGGTGGCGGCGGCCAGCAACGCCGCCCGGATGGCCCGGGTGCACGGCGGCTTCCACACCTCGAGCACCGATCCGGTGATGCAGGCCCAGATCCAGATCCTCGACTGCCCCGACCCCGAGGCATCCCGGCTGCGGATGCTCGAGGCCCGCACGGAGATCCTCGAACTGGCCAACGCCCAGGATCCGATGCTCGTGCGATTCGGCGGCGGCGCCCGCGACCTCACCGTCCGACTCGTCCCGACGCGCACCGGCGTGCATGTCGTGGTGCACATTCACGTCGACGTGCGAGATGCCATGGGCGCCAACGCCGTCAACACCATGGCCGAGGCCATCGCTCCCCGGCTCGCCGAGATCTCCGGTGGGCGTTCGCTGCTGCGGATCCTGACCAACAAGGCGGACCTGCGCATCACCCGGGCCCGGGCGGTGTTCGACAAAGACCTGCTCGGCGGCGACGAGGTGGTCGACAACATCGTCCATGCGTCCGCGCTCGCCGAATCCGACCCCTACCGCGCCGCGACCCACAACAAGGGCATCATGAACGGCATCACGGCCGCCGTCCTGGCCACCGGCAACGACACCCGCGCCGTCGAGGCGGGCTGCCACTCGCATGCGATCGCCGCGGACGGCCGGTACACGGCGCTCTCGCACTTCGAGAAGACCGCGGACGGTCACCTCGCCGGGACCCTCGAGGTGCCGATGGCCGTGGGACTGGTCGGCGGGGCCACCAAGGTCCACCCCGTCGCGCAGGCCGCGGTGAAGATGCTCGGCGTCTCCACCGCGTCGGAGCTGGCGGACGTGATCGTCGCGGTGGGACTCGCGCAGAACCTGGGCGCCTGCCGTGCGCTCGCTGCCGAGGGCATCCAGCGCGGCCACATGAGCCTGCACGCCCGGACCATCGCCGCCTCGGCCGGCGCCACCGGCGACGAACTCGACGTCGTGGTCAAGCGGCTCATCGACGACCAGCGCATCCGGGTCGAGCACGCGGAAAAGGTGCTCGCCGACCTTCGTTCCGGACACTGACATGACCACCCCCGCGGATCTCGAACCGGTGTGGCGTCCGGCGCCGCACGAGTTCGCCGACCCGTCGCTGCCCTCTGCGGTTCGCGTCTACGAGGTCGGACCGCGCGACGGGCTCCAGGCCGAGTCGACGCTCGTTCCCACCGCGGTCAAGGCCGAGTTCTGCCGTCGGCTGGTGTCAGCCGGCGTCCGATCACTCGAGATGACGAGTTTCGTTTCCCCGAAATGGATTCCGCAACTCGGCGACGCCGAAGCGCTGATGGCCGAACTCGACCTCCCCGACACCGTCCGCCAGGTCGTGCTGGCCCCCAACGAGCGGGGGCTGGAGCGGGCGCTCACCGCCGGCGCCCGGGAGATCGCCGTCTTCGTCAGCACCACCGAGACGTTCGCCCGGAAGAACCTGAACACCACCGTCGCCGAGGCGCTCGACAACGCCCGGCCGGTGGTCGAGGGTGCCCGGGCGGCCGGAATCGGCACCCGTGGCTACATCTCGATGTGCTTCGGTGATCCGTGGGAGGGGCGGGTCGATCCCCGCCGTGTCGCCGACATCGCCGCGCAACTGACGGGCATGGGATGCTCGTCGATCTCGCTCGGTGACACCATCGGCGTCGCCACCCCCGGCCACGTCCGCGCCGTGCTCGACGCAGTGCAGGCCGAGGGCGTTCCGATCGGCTCCATCGCGGGACACTTCCACGACACCTACGGCCAGGCGCTGTCCAACGTGCACGCCGCACTGCTCGCGGGCGTCACCGAATTCGACACCGCGGCAGGGGGCCTCGGCAGATGCCCCTACGCGAAGGGCGCCACCGGGAACCTCGCCACCGAGGACCTGGTGTGGATGCTGCACGGCCTCGGCATCCACACGGGCATCGATCTCGACGCACTGACCGACACCTCCCGCTGGATGGCCGGGCACATCGGCCATCCCAGCCCGTCGCGGGTGGCGACGGCCCTGACCGCCGCCCGCTCCTAGAGCACGACACCCTCACACGGAAGAACAGACGATGTCCATCGAAAGCCAGTCCGCACCGCAGGCTCCCCCGCCCACCGACGATCAGACGCCTCGGCCTCGTTACCTCGAGGTGTGGGGCGACACGGTGGTCGGGCGAGATCTCACCGTCTCCGTCGTCATCGGTATCGCCGTGAGCGTCGGCGCGCTCCTCGGCGCGACCGCACTCTTCAACTCCTTCGTCACGGATTCGTCTCTGGCCGAGGCATATGCGCTGCTGGTCGGGATCGCCGCATGCCTCGTCGCGGGCGTCGTCAGCGGGAAGCTGTTCCGCCCCAAGCGAAACATCGCCGTCGACTCGTCCGAGGGCGACACAGTCGGCGACGTCATCCGGGTGCTGCAGGAAGAGCGGCAGGGGCTGGGGTCGGTCGGCGACCTGCCCGCCCAGACGGTCCGGGAGTTGAAGGATCTCGACCTCTACGACCGGTTCGTCGAGGCGGAGACGCAGGCACGCGGGACGGGCGGACGATCATGAGTGTGCTGTTCACCAACGACGTCCTCGTCGCGATCGCGCTCGGCGTGATCGGCGCCATCGTGTTCTCCCTGATCGGGTTGGTGTCCGGGACCGACGAGACGGCCACCATCGCCCCGCTGACGCTGCTGGTCATCCTGCTCGGTGCCCCGCCCGCGGCGGTGTTCACCTTCTTCCTCGCCGGCGCCGTCGCCAAGCACATGACCCACGCGGTGCCCACCACGTTGCTCGGCATCCCCGGCGACACGATGGCCGTGCCGCTGATGCGTGAGGCGCGGTTGCTGCGCAGCCTCGGTGTGCCGCACATCGCCCTGCGCAAGGCGATCTCGGGTGCGATCATCTCCGCGTTCATCGCCGTCCCGGTGGCGGTGCTGTTCGCCACCCTGCTCGCACCGGTGGCAGACACGGTCCAATCGGTGGCACCGTGGTTGTTCCTCGTCGCCGCCGTCGCGATCGCCTACACGTCGCCGGGCAAGTGGTCCGGCGTGGCCGCGCTCGTGCCGTTCGTCGTCCTCATCCTGGCGCTCAAGTCGCTGACGACGAGCTACGACGTCTCCCTGAACATCAGCTACTTCCTCGGCATCGCGGTCGGCCCCCTCATCGCGGACCTGTTCCTCGTGCTCGGTGCGTCGGGACGCAAGGACATGGCCCGCACCGAACCGGCGACGGTGTGGCTCGCCCCGGAGATCAAGGGGTGGAAGGGATACTTCCCGAACCCGTTCCGGATGCTCGACGGCAAGCAGACGGCACAGGTCGCGGCGACCGCGACCGTCTCGAGCGCCACCTTCGTCTTCAGCCCGGTCGCGATGACCGTGCTCATGGGCGAGGTCGTCGGTTCCCGGGTCAAGCAGGGCTACCACCGGTTGACGTCGGTGATCGCCGCCCGCAACGGAACCACCGAATCGACCTACATCGCCGAGGCGCTCATCCCGCTCATCGCATTCGGTCTGCCGCTGAGCCCGGTCGCCGCGGGGCCGGCCGCCCCGCTGTTCAACGCGCCACCGGTCTTCACCACCGACGACGGCACCGGGCAGATCCGCAACCTGTCCACGGCACTGACGAACTGGGAGTTCCTGCTCTACGGTCTCGGCGCGGTGGTGATCGCCGCGATCATCGCGTACCCGTTCGCGATGAACTTCGCTCACCGCGCGGCCACGCTCGTCGTCCGGTACGTCAGCCACGAGGCGATCATCGCCACGTTCACCGGCCTGGTCGTCGTCATCAGCGTCTGGGAGGGCGGCATCCTCGGCCTCGCCGTCACCCTCACCGTCGGACTCGTCGGAGGCCTGCTGTCGCGGGCGTTCAAGATCCACGCAGGCGTCCTGTTCATGGGGTACTACGTGGCAGTCCTCAGCGTCCCCGCCATCCTCGCCCTCTGACCGCGCCGACTACGCGGTGATCAGGTCGATAGCGACGGCCGCTTCCTGCGGATCGACGACCGCGTCGAGAATGGTCTTCTGCGTCTGGGTCAGGTGCTCGGTGCAGGCAGCGGCAGCCGCCGGCCCGTCGCCGGCGAGGATCGCACGGCACATCGACAGGTGCTCCGCCAGCGAGACGTCCAGACGAGCCGGGCGGGAGTGGGCGATGTTGCGCAGCCTCTCCGTGTGCGGCCGGAGTTCGGCAATCGATCGGGCCAGATGCGCGTTCCGGGTGTGCGCGATCACGGCCTGGTCGTACGTTTCCGTGAGTTCGTAGAAACGATCTCGCCGGGACTCGGACGGGGCCTCCTCGGAGATCGCCCCGAGTGCGTCCGCTACCTCTTCGAACTGCTGCCGGGCCGCGGCGTCCCGGGCGACGGCCTCGGCGACAATGCGCGCGGCGGCCGCCTCGAGCAGGATGCGTAGCTCGAACAGGTCCCGAACGCTTTTGATCGAGATGGGAGCGATCCGTGCGCCCTGCCGGTCGATGAGCGAGACCAGCCCCTCCCCCTCGAGCCGAAGGAAGGCCTGGCGAACCGGGGTGCGAGACGCCGAGAACCGCGCGCCCACGTCGATGGCACTCAGCGACTGGCCCGGGGACAGGGACCCGTTCAGGATGTCCTGCCTGAGCTGCTCGTATACCTGCTCGCTCTTGCTCCCACCCGTCATGCATACATCCTAACGTTCGCAGTGGCATCCGTTAAGGTATACACTGATGCACACCATAGAGCAGGGACAGCATCCCGGAGTAGGCGTCCACCCGTGAACGACGTGCAATCCCCCGAACGATCCGTGCCGACGCACACGGCCGCACTGCGTCGTCACGGACTCCGATGGTTCGCACTGATCGCACTCTCGATCGGCGGCTGGGCGGTCGGCGAGAGCGTCGGACTGACAGCGGCCGGACTCTTCTCGGCTCTGATCGTCGGGGCGACCCTGGCCGTCACCGGCTGGGGCCCGTCCCGCGTGCCCCGCCCGCTGGGGAAGCTTGCCCAGGGAGTGCTGGCGAGCGCGGTCGGGCTGATGGTGCACCGGGACACAATCGCCGCCCTGGGCTCGATGTGGGTGCCGGTGGTCTCGATCGCGGCCGCGACTCTCGCGCTCAGCGTGGCGGCCGGCGCCCTCCTCGCGCTGCACCGCGACGTGGACGCGGTGACCGGATCCCTCTCCATGACTGCGGGCGGCGCCACCGGACTCGTCGCGATGGCCCGCGAACTCGGCGGCGACGACCGGGTCGTCGCAGTGGTGCAGTACCTGAGGGTGGCGCTCGTCGTCGTGTCGATGCCGATGATCGTCACGTTCGGTTTCCGCGCCGATACCGGCACGGACACCGTGACAGGCACCGATGCCGGCGGGTCCGAATGGTATGTGGCCCTACCATTCCTGGCACTGTTCATCGTGGGCGGCACCGCCGTGGCGTCACTCGTGCGACTACCCGCTCCCGCGACGCTGGGTCCGCTGGCCGTGAGCGCCGGGTTCGAACTCGGCGGCTGGAGCGACGCGGTCGCGGTCCCGCCGATGCTGATGACCGGCGCGTTGATTCTCATCGGCTGGCAGGCCGGGCTCGCGTTCGACCGGGCGAGCCTGCGGGCGATCGGACGAATCCTGCCGTATGCGGCGCTGCTCACGCTGCTGGTAGGGGCGGCCTGCGCCGGCTTGGGCGTCCTCCTCTCCCACCTCACCGGTGTGAGCCTCCTCGAGGCCTATCTCGCCACCACGCCCGGTGGCCTGGCGGCGGTGCTGGCCGTCTCGGCGTCCACCGCCTCCAACGTCACGTTCGTCGCGGCCGCGCAGGTGTTGCGCCTGGTCATCATGCTCGTCACCACCCCGATCATGGCGAAGGCGTTTGCCCACTTCAGTTCTCGGCGTCGACGAGCGTAGTTCGGGAATCCTCTCCGGACAGCACGGTCCGGCCTGCGTCCGGGCCGTCTCGACCGGAGAGGATTCCGGACACCCCGAGTGTCGTTGCAGTGTCTCCGGACTCGGGGTGCACCGGGAAGCGGGTTCCTCGAATGTCGGCGCATGGCATCTACCTCCGATTCTTGTCGGCAGCTACCGGGCTGCACGGTGGGTGGGTGTCGGATCGGTCAGCCGTAGACCCTCGAGATGAAGGCATCGAGGTTGTCGCGGACCCGCTCGATCCTCTCCTCGGGCTCGAGATCCTCGCGATACTGCCTGCCCAGCGCGGGCGACTTCTTCCGGCGCGCGTAGAGCGAGCACGCGAGATCGGCACACATGTAGGTGCCGATCGAGTTGCCCCGGCGTCCGGATTCACCCGACTTGCGGGCGGTCATCAGCGAGACGCCGCCATTGGCGTGCGTGGTCATACAGACCGTGCACATTTGCGCGCGGCGATAACCGCCCGTTTCGTAGCGCAGCGCGACGCCGACCAGACCGCCGTCCCGTGGCACGACCACATAGCAGCGGCCCGGAAACGACGGGTCACCCCAGCCGAGGAAGTCGAGATCGTCCCAGGGCCGATCGTCCAGGTCACGAGGGACGGGCAGACGCTTGGCGTCGCCTTTGGAGCAGTTGATGAACGACGACCTGATGTCGCGTTCGGTGACGGGTTCCATGACGAGATGAACTCCTTCTGTCGACGGGTTACAAAGCCACGTGACAATACGGACCGCAGTGAGGTCGAGCAACGGATTTTCGACGGTCCAGGTTTCGCGGGGCGCGCTCCGCCCGGCGCAGGCAACGGGAACCATATTCAGAAAAACCCGGACGCAGTTGAGTAATTCTTTCAATAACAGGGGAAGGGTATGTTTCTGGCATCGAATGTGGAACACTGGTCTGATCGGAACCCAAGCCGAGAACGCTGTAACCACGGTGCGAATCGGTGGGTGCGGGGCCGGGGTGGGAGAACAGCATGGTGACGAATTCGGACGCCGCGCACACGTCGAGGCGCGAGGCCGGCACGGAGTCCGTACCGGGCCGTGACCGGGAGCGACCACCGACCGTTTCGCTGTGTATTCCTGCCTATCAGGCGGAGCGTCATCTGCAGACGACGCTCGACAGCGTTCTGGCGCAGACCTTCACCGACCTGGAAGTCGTGATCGTCGACAACCACAGTTCGGACGGCACCCGCGATATCCTGGAAAACGTCCACGACGACCGCGTCCGGATTATCCGGAACGCGGCGACGGTGCCGATGGTGGACAATTTCAACCTCGCGATACGCGAGAGCCGAGGACGGTTCGTCAAGCTGATCTGCGCCGACGACACGATCGAGCCCGATTGTGTCGCAACACAAGCCGCGGTGCTCGAGGCCGACGACGGCGTGGCGCTGGTGTCCGTGCGAACCGATTTCATCGACGACGAGGGCGTGCTGCTGCGGCCGGCCCGGGGGCTCGGGGGAATCGTCGGGCACAATTCTGGACAAACGGTAGTCCGGCGAATCGTCCGGAGCGGAAGCAACCCCGTCGGCCCCCCGGTGGCCGGGATGTTCCGCCGGGTCGATTTCGACCGGTGCGGCGGCTTCCGGGGCGAGCTTCTCTTTCCGATGGAGCTCGACCTCTGGTCGCGGCTCGTTCGAAAGGGTGACTTCGTCGGTGTGCCGCGCACGCTGGCATCCTTCCGGATCGGCAGCGATTCGAACACCGCATTGACCTCGGCACGTTCACAACTCGCCCAGCAGCTCGAGTTCACGAGTCGATTGATCCACGATCCCGAATGGCAGATCCCGCTGTCCGACCGAGTACTCGGCCGGATCAACTCGTATGACATGCAGATGCGGCGAAGTCTGCTGTTCGCTCTCAGCGCGCTCCGTGCATCGAGACGTCGGCGCGCGCTCGGATCGGAGAAGGGCCGCGAACGGCCGGGGTGAATCCTCTTGGACACGAACAGATCACCGCAACGAACAGCCTCCGGAGCACCGCATTCGTCCGGAGAGAACCCAGACTTCAGCAGGACGCGGGCACGCGAAAGCCCCTATGACGCAACGGACGTGAAGGCGATGGATGCACACGTGACCGAGATTCACCCCAACGACAATCCGAGGAAGACTACGCCCAGGCCGACCGTATCGGTGGTGATGCCGGCACTGAACGAAGCGAAGAATCTGCCGTTCGTCGCGGCCCGGATGCCGGCCGACATCGACGAACTCGTGTTCATCGACGGCAACTCCGTCGACGACACCGTTGCCGTCGCGAAACGATTGTGGCCCGAAGCGAAGGTCCTGACGCAGACCCGAAAGGGCAAAGGCAATGCGCTGGCCTGCGGTTTCCTGCATGCCACGTCCGACATTGTGGTGATGATCGACGCAGACGGGTCCACCGACCCCGCCGAGATTCCGGCGTTCGTCGACGCGCTGGTCCGCGGTGCGGACTTCGCGAAGGGCAGCCGGTTCATCGCAGGCGGTGGAAGCGCAGACATCACGTTCACCCGAAGACTGGGCAACCGGATGCTGAATTCCTTCGTCAACATGGAATTCGCTGTCTCGTTCACCGACCTCTGCTACGGCTACAACGCGTTCTGGCGCCGGCACGTCAGTGTGATGTCGCTGCCCGCGACCGACCGCCCCGACGCCCACTGGGGTGACGGCTTCGAGATCGAGACGCTGATCAACGTCCGGATGGCGACATCCGGTCTCGGTATCGTCGAGATACCGAGCTTCGAGCGGCGCCGGATCAGTGGCAAGAGCAACCTGAACGTGGTGCGGGACGGTTTGCGGGTACTGCGCACCGTTCGGATGGAACACCGCAACGGGACGAAGATGACGGCGAAGTCGGCCGAGCGGCCGACCTCACTCACCCGCCGGTCCGTCTACTCGTGGCGGTCCCGCGATCGCGGTGATTACGTTGCCCGATGAGGTCCCGGCCACCGGGCATTCGCTTCTGGACGCGACCGACGAATTCGATGCGGAATCCCTTTCGGTCGTCATCTGCGCCTACACCACTCGGCGTTGGTTCGACCTGTGCCGGTCGGTGCAGTCGGTGCTGTCCCAGGACGGTCCCGATCCCGAACTCATCCTGGTGATCGATCACTGCGACGAGCTGTATATCCGCGCGTGCAACCGATTCCGCACCGACACGCGGGTAACAGTCCTGGCGAACGCGGATACCCGGGGACTGTCCGGGGCACGCAACACCGGTGTCCGAGCCGCCCACGGCGACGTGATCGCGTTCGTCGACGACGATGCCCGCGCCGAGCCGGGGTGGGCACAGGCCCTCATGCATCACTACCGGAATCGCGGAATTGCCGGCGTGGGCGGGTACGCGGTCCCGAGTTGGTCCGGGGCGCGTCCCCCGTGGCTTCCGGAGGAGTTCGACTGGGTCGTCGGCTGCAGCTACGTCGGTCAGCCGACACGGGTCGCGCCCGTCCGCAACCCGATCGGCTGCAACATGTCGATGCGCCGCTCGGTTCTGTACGCCGTCGGCGGATTCAGATCCGAGGTGGGCCGCGTGGGCTCCGTTCCCGTGGGCGGTGAGGAGACCGAACTCTGTATCCGCATCCGGTCGAACCCGGATTCGAACCAGATCCTGTTCGATCCGGACATGCGGGTACAGCATCATGTGTCGGCGGACCGGGCCACTCTGCGGTATTTCGTGCGGAGATGCCATCACGAAGGACTGTCGAAGGCTGTCGTCGCGGAGCTGACCACCGCAGCGGACGCGCTGAGCAGCGAGCGCACCTACACCCTCCATGTCCTACCGCGAGCGGTGCTGCGTGAAGGCCTCTCGATGCGGCGGGACGGACTCGCGCGGGCAGCCGTCGTGATGTTGGGCCTGACGGTCACGACCGCCGGATACGTTCAGGGCAGGGCCGCCATCCGGCTGCACACCAGGAGGACCTGATGGATCCCGCCGCACCCGCTCTCACTCTCCGCCCCGCCCTGGACAGTCCCGAGCGGCCGGACTGGGACGGTGCGGTGTGGATAGGTGAAGTGTGGGTCGACGCGATAGAGAACGCCGACCGGACCGGGCGGGCGGCGGGAATTCCGGTCCGCTGCCGGTTGGCGCGCGCGGAGGGCTACGGCCGGGCGCGACTGCTCGCGCGCGCCGACGGACGCCCGCTCGGGTTCGTCGAAATCGAGGTGTCGGAAGGTTCCGTGAACTTCGGCGAGCTCAGGCGCCGAGTCGCGGGACTGCGGGCCACCGAGTCGGACCGCCCTGTGCGGGCAGGTCCGGCTCGCGTGTCCGCGGGGAAGGCCGTGCCGGTGACGGTAGTCGTATGCACTCGCGACCGGGTGTCGATGCTGCGAGCGGCCCTCCGATCCGTACTCGCGGTGGACTATCCGACGTTCGACGTACTCGTCGTGGACAACGCCCCCGGAACCGATGCCACCCGGCAGTACGTACTCGGTCTCGCGGATCCGAGGGTGCGCCTGATCTGTGAGCCCCTCCCGGGGCTCTCACGGGCACGGAACACCGGACTGTCGGTGGCCACCGGCGACATCGTCGCGTACACCGACGACGACGTGGTCGTCGACCCGCACTGGCTCTCCGCGCTGGTCGACGGTTTCAGCCGGGGCCCGAGGGTCTCGTGCGTGTCCGGGATGGTGCCCGCCGGTGAGATCCGGACGCCGGCGCAGGCCTACTTCGATCGACGGGTCGGCTGGTCGGACTCCACCGACGCCCGCATCTTCGACTGGTCGGAGCCACCCGACGACGTGCCCTTGTTTCCCTTCACCGTTCGCTGTTACGGCACGGGCGCCAACTTCGCGGTCGAGCGCGACGTGGTTCGCCGCCTCGGCGGTTTCGACGAGGCGCTCGGCGCGGGTGCCCCGACGGGCGGGGGCGAGGACATCGACATGTTCTTCCGGATTCTGCGCTCGGGCCGCCAACTCGTTCACGACCCGGCGGCGATCGTGTGGCATCGGCACCGCGCCGACAGCGAAGGCCTTCTCGTCCAGTCCCGCGGCTACGGACTGGGACTCGGCGCGTGGCTCGCGAAGATCGCGAGCGATCCGGCAATGGCCACGCTCGCGGCGACGACGGCGGCTCGACGCGGCGGCGCGCTCGTCCGCCACCTCCGCGCCTCGTCGAAAGAGACGGCGCCACCGGCGGACCTCGCGGGACTCCTGCCGGCAGGCATCGGCTCCACCACCGCCAGGTCGATCATGAAGGGCCCCTGGGCCTACCGGTCGGCGCGTCGAGAAGGCCGGTCAGCTGCGCCGATGCGGGAACGGACCGCGCAGCGGCCGACTGCGGTCACCCACCCGAGGGTCGAGCCGTGACTCCCGGCATTCCACATATCGAGGCGCGCCGTGTCGACGCAGAGCACCCGGCCGAGCGGAACCTGCGCCTCAACACCAACTCCCTGATTCTCGCCAACGTCCTGGCGGGAGTTCTCGGGCTCGCCTTCTGGGCCGCGGCCGCCCGGCTGTTCCCCGCCCACGAAGTGGGGGTGGCCTCGGCGCTGATCACGTCCGCCGTGATGCTGTCGACATTGTCGTTACTCAGCATCGACACGATGTACGAGCGGTTCCTGCCGTTGGCGGGCACCCACACCGGAGCAATTCTCAAGCACGGTTTTCTCGTGGTGTCCGCCACGTCCCTGCTGTCGGGGACGGCGCTCGTGGCGTTCGGCCCCCGCGACCCACTGTTCCAATCCGGCTGGGCGATGGTTTGTTTCCCCGTCTTCGTGATGATTCTCGGGGTGTTCACGCTGCAGGACAAGGCCACCGCCGGACTCGGGGTGGCGAGGTGGTCGGCCGCGAAGAACGCCTTCCATGCGGCGGCCAAGCTCGTCGTCCTGCTCGCACTGGCAGGCACCGACGTGGCGGTGTCCATCGTGTCCGCGTGGGGCGCGACCGCAGCGGCGGCGGCACTGTGCATTCTGGTTGCGCTGCACCGACGATCCCGCTCCCACCCCCGGTTCCTGGCGGCACCGAACCTGCCGCCCCGCCGTGAACTGTGGTCGTACTTCGGTTCGTCCTTCGGCATCACGGCGCTCTGGGCGATCGGACCTCTCGTGGTGCCGCTGATCGTGGTCACGCAGGTCGGCGCCGAGGCGAATGCGTACTTCGCGATCGCGTGGGCGATGATCAGCGCGCTGTACCTGATGGTGCACCTGGTGGTCAGCCCGTACGTGGCGGAAGTCGCCGCCCACCCGGGCAGGGTCGCGTCGCTGTCCCGCCGATTGGTGCGCACCCTCGCGGTGGTGGCGTGTGCCGGCGGGGTGGGACTGGTGGTCGTCGGCCCCCTCCTCCTCGGTGTCGTCGGCGCCGAGTACCGCACCCACAGCACCGGATTGCTCTACCTCGCCGGCGTGTTCATTCCCCTGTCCGTGGTGGGCGCCGTCTACGAGGGACTTGCGCGGGTGCACCGCAGGCTGACGTTGGCACTGGTCGTCCGCGGCCTCTCCACGTTGGTCATCGTCGCCGGCTCCGTCATCGGCACCCGGGCGATCGGTGTCGTCGGCGTCGGCTGGGCCTACCTTGCCGCCGAGGCGGTGTCGGCGCTGATTCTGATCGGTCCGGTGATTCTCTGGCTTCGGCGGGCCTCACAAGAGCGCGGGTACGACGAGATTCCCGCAGACGATCCGGGAGGTGAGCGAGTTGAGTAGACGATCGTGGGTTCGAGCGGCCCGTGCGTCGCTGATCGGCGTGAGTGCCGTTCTGATCGCACAGGCGGCAGCTCCGCCCACCGACCTTGCAGTGCAGTCGGTCTCGTCGTACCAGAAGCAGCAGGCTCTCATGTTCGACGACTTCAACGGCCCCGCCTGGGCGCCGCCGAATCCGCAGTGGTGGTCGTACGACACGGGCGGCGGCGGCTGGGGCAACGGCGAGTCCCAGACCTACACGTCCGCACCCTCGAACGTCCGATTGGACGGTGCGGGGCACCTGGTGATCGAGGCCCGCAACGACGGCGGGGAATACACGTCCGCACGCGTGACGACACAGGGACGGACGTCCCTCCTCTACGGCCGCGCCGAAGCGCGCGCCAAGCTCCCCCGCGGATCGGGAATGCACCCGGCCTTCTGGCTGCTCGGCACGGACCTCGGAGTCGTCGGCTGGCCGGACAGCGGCGAGATCGACGTGGTCGAGACGGTCGGCGGTGCCGGCCAGCTGTACAGCAGTGTGATCGGGCCGAGGACCTCCGGCGGCGACTGGCAAGCCGGACCGACCACCGATGTGGCGAACACCTTCGTGGACGATTTCCACACCTACTGGGTGGAGAAGGCCCCCGGCCGGGTGACGTTCGGGGTCGACGGCCAGATCACCGGCGCCGTCACCGCGGCCGGTCTCCCACCGGACGAACGGTGGGTGTTCGACAAGCCGTTCTTCCTCCTGCTCAACGTGGCCGTCGGCGGGGAATGGCCCGGGCCTCCCGACAGCAGCACGCCGTTCCCGGCCGCGATGGTCGTCGACTGGGTACGTGTCACCGATGACTAGGTCCGCGCCTCAGCTCGACACGCCCCGGCGCGCGGCAGTCGCGACCACTACGGACGCGGCGGCGCCCGATCCGTACGACACCCTCGCCTTGATATCGGCGGCGGTCGGTGCGCTCGCGCTGGCTCCGCTGTCGCCGGAACTGCGCGCGATCCTGCTCGCGACGTTCGTCCTCACGGGGCCAGGACTTGCCGTGGTGACGTGGATGCGGCTCCAGGCGCCCGCCGTCGCCGCCGCGATACCCCTGACCGGTCTGTCGATGATGACAGGTTTCACCGCGGTACTCGGGTGGGCGAATCGCTGGGTTCCCGTCCCGTTCCTGCTGGCCCTCGTCGCCGGCGTCGCCCTCTCCGCTCTGCTCCACGCGCGACACGTGGGAGGACTCGCCACTCTCGTCCCGACCATTCCCCGGGCAACGGCACCTCGCGGAAACGCACCCCTGCTCTGGACCACGGCGATGCTGGGAGCCTGGCTGGCCGTTCTGCCGGGGTTGATCGACGTGCCCTACTCCGAGTTCGGCCTGCTGGCCGTCGGCACCGGGCCGGGACTCGTCCTCGTCGTCGGATCGATGGTCGGGGCGTTCGTCTGGGCGCTGCGGAGGAACCACCTCGTCACCGCCGCGGCGATCATCGGCGCCGTGATCGTCGTGCAACGTGTGACCGTCAGCCTGATCACCGAGGTGCCGATCTACACCTGGACGTACAAACACATCGGCGTCGTGGATTACCTCCAGCAGCATCAGACGCTTCCGCCGCGCGGTATCGACGTGTACGGCGAATGGCCCGCCTTCTTCACGGCATTCGCGTGGTTCGGCGAGATCACGTCCGTCGATTCACTATTGGTTGCACAATGGTTCGCCCCGGTGATCCATGCCCTGCTGGCGTTGCTCGTCGGCGCCCTGGCGATGTTGCTGGGGCTGGAGCTCCGGCACGCGCTCGCGGCGGCAATGATCACCGAACTGGTGAACTGGGTGGGGCAGGACTACTTCGCCCCGCAGGCGTTCGCACTGCTCATGGCGGTCGGCATCCTCGCGCTGCTCATCGCCTCCCGGACCTGTCATCATGCGGGTTACATCGCGCTCCTTGCGTTTGCCGCCCTCATCCCGACGCATCAACTGACGCCGTACTGGCTGCTCGGGGTGATCGTGGCACTGGTCGTGACTCGGCAGATCCGACCGTGGTGGCTCCCCATCCCGTATCTGGCAATGCTCGTCGGCTACCTCGTGCCACGCATGTACGTCGTGCTCCCGCACGGGTTGTTCTCGGGCGTCAATCCCGTTGCCAACGGATCCAGCAACGTCGAGTACGCGGGTTCCCTCGGCAAGCTCGTCACGTCCACAGTGTGCCGAGGACTGTCCGCCGCGGTGATCGTGCTCGCCGTCGTCGGAATAATCGTGTGGTGGCGTCAGGGCCGGCCGTTCCTCGCACCGGTGATCTTCGCGTTCAGTTCGTTCTCCCTGCTCTTTCTGCAGAACTACGGCGGCGAGGCCATCTTCCGGGTGTACCTGTATGCACTGCCCGGGTGCGCGATCCTGATCGCTCCCCTGTTCCTCGCGGTGATCACCCGCACGGGTCGTCATGTCGTGCTCCACCGGGCGACCGCGGCGGTCGCCGCTGTGGGCCTGTGCGGCGCGGCCGTCGCGGGGCTGCAAGGCTATTACGGTCTGTGGTCGCTGGTCGTGGAGTATCGGTCGCAGGTCACCCTTTTCGACGACCTGACCGCAGATATTCACGGCCCCGCCATGATCACCAGCCTGGATTCGGCGGGATTCCCCAGTCGCGCCACCGCCGACTACGCCGATCTGGCCAAGCACGATCAGGACTTCGACACGCCGATCGTCGATCGCTGGCCGGAGTTCCCGAAGGACTTTCCCGATGCCCGCCAGTTCGAGGACATCACATTGGTGGCGGAATCGAGCAGTGCAGAAACCTATTTCGTGTTCACGACGCAGGCACTCGACGCCATCGACTACTACCGGTACTTCACCCCGGAGGCAGTAGCGGAATTCGAGAGTCAGTTCCGGCACAGTCCGCAGTGGTCGATCCGACTGCAGGACGACCACACGATCGTCTACCAATTCGACCGCACCGGTTCGGGCACCGTCAGCACCGGCGGCTGAGAAGCCAGAAACGAGGTCCAGGAACAAAGAGTGCATTAATAACAGGGCATAGGTTTGTTTTAGTCCACAAATGTGGAAGACTGGTCTGATCGGAACCCGAGCTGGCAACGTCCCTTCGAGGCGAGTCGGCCGGTAGGGGCCGGGGCGGGAGATCAACACGATGGCGAAATCGGATGCCGCGCTCACCGCGAAGCGCGAGACCCTGACGTTGGCGGGCCAGTCCGCGCCAGAGCACACCAGGCGGCGGACGGCGATGCCGGCGAGCAAAATTCGACGCGGCCTCCGACAGTAACCGAGTATCGACACGATGTGAGGACAGACCCATGGCATTCGTTATTTCCACCGAGTCCGACGTCACGGACGAGGCCCGACGTGAGCGAATCTTCTCGGGCGAGGTGTTCTGCTTCCCGCCCCGCGACTCCATCCGCGCTTTCAGTGAATTCGCCTGGGAGTTGATCGAAGCCGCCTTCGGCGCGCACAATCCGCTGACCGCGCACGACGACCTTCCAGTCGAGGAATACGTGCGCATCCTCGGGCCGCTGAAGACGGGCTTCACCCACCATCCCCATTCCAAGGAACTCCTGCGCAACGTACTCGTCGACCTCGGAGCGGACATCACCCGGACCTACTTCGACGTGCCCAAACTGCGCGCCGTCCCCCCGGCCTCCTATCTCACGGCAGGCCTCGGATACAACTACACACCGCACCGCGACACCTGGTACTCCTCACCGCAATGCCAGAACAACTGGTGGGCACCGATTCTCGGCGTGACGGACAAGAGCTGCATGGCGTTCCACCCCGAATTCTGGCAGCGACCCACCGACAATTCGAGCGCCGAGTTCGACGCCTACGAATGGAATCGCTCCTCCCGTCGCGACGCCGCGCTCTACATCAAGGAGGACCCGCGGCCGCACCCCCGGCTCAGCGGACAGGGTCCCGGCAGCGAAGTCCGGATCGTCGGTGAGGTCGGATCGATCCTGTCGTTCTCGGGCGCACAACTGCACGCAACGGTGCCGAACACGACCGGTCAGGCCCGATTCAGTTTCGATTTCCGCACGATCAGTCTCGACGATCTGATCGCGAAAGCGGGCCCCCCGAACGTCGATTCCCATTCGACCGGAACTTCCGTCCGCGACTACCTGCGCGCCGACACCTACGACCGGGTACCCGACGAGATCGTTGCGCTGTACGACCGGGGCGGCAGCACCGACGGCGTCCTCGTGTTCGACCCGTCCGTACTCGAAGTCACGTAGAACGATCATCGAGGAGCCGGTGGAATGACCGACAGCACATCATCACCCATGAGAATTCTGGTCACCGGACACCTGGGTTACCTGGGCGCCGAGATGACTCCGCTGCTCGTCCTCCTCGGACACGAGGTCGTCGGCCTCGACACCGGCTACTTCGACGGTTGCGACTTCCTCGCGCCTCCCGATCCGGTGCCGACGCTGGATCTCGACGTCCGGGACGTCACCCCGGCGGACCTCGAAGGATTCGATGCCGTCGTCCACCTCGCCGCCCTGTCGAACGATCCACTGTCCGACATCGATCCGCACCTGACGTACGACATCAACCTCGCCGCATCCGTCCGGCTCGCGAAGGCGGCCAAGGCGGCGGGCGTCGGCCGGTTCGTGTTCTCGTCCTCGTGCAGCCTGTACGGCGCGGGCAGTGATCTCGAATTGGACGAGGGGGCGGCGTTCAACCCCGTGACACCGTACGGGGAATCGAAGGTGCGAGTCGAGCAGGAATTGTCCCGGCTCGCGGACGACGACTTCTCGCCGGTGTACCTGCGGAACGCCACGGCGTACGGCTTCTCACGGCGACTGCGTGCGGACGTCGTCGTCAACAACCTACTCGGGCACGCGGTGACCACGGGCAAGGTACTGCTGCAGAGCGACGGCACGCCGTGGCGGCCTCTCGTCCATGTCCTCGACATCGCGCACGCATTCGCACAGGTGCTCGCAGCGCCGAGACAGATCGTCCACGATCAGGCTTTCAACGTCGGACGGGTCGGCGAGAACTATCAGGTGCTCGACATCGCGCGACTCGTCGCCGATGTCGTGCCCGATTGCGTCGTCGGACATTCCGAGGGTGCCACGGCCGACATCCGCGACTACCGCGTCGACTTCTCCAAGATCGAGAGGGAGCTGCCGGGTTACCGGCCCCAGTGGACCCTGCGCCAGGGAATCGAGGAGTTGTTGGTGGCGTATTCCGACGGCGGCATGACCGCGGAGCATTTCGAAGGACCACGGTTCTTCCGGCTGAGGACCATCCAGCAGCACCTCGACCGAGGCCGACTCGACTGCGATCTGCGCTGGGTGGCAACATGATCGAGCCGAAGACGGTCCCGGATGTCGAGGAGCGAGCGGCCCTGCGCGAGCGGGACCGTATTCCCGTTGCCGGGCCGTGGGTGACCGACCTCGAGGTCCGGTACGTCGCCGAGGCCGCGGCGAACGACTGGTACACCCACGCCGGCGAATCGGTCGGCCTCTTCGAGACCGAGTTCGCCGACTACCTCGGCACCGACTTCGCAGCGGCCGTGCCGCACTGCACCTCCGCGTTGCATCTCGCGATGCTCGCCCTCGGCCTGGGACCGGGCGATGAGGTGATCGTGCCGGAATCGACGTGGGTGGCGACGGCAGCCCCCGTCACCTATGTCGGCGCGACCCCCGTCTTCGCCGATATCGACGCCGACACCTGGTGCCTGTCACCCGAATCGCTCGCGAGGTGCGTCAGCTCCCGGACCGCGGCCATCGTCACCGTCGACCTGTACGGCGGCATACCGGACATGGCGGACGTCCGGTCCGTCGCGGCCGGCATTCCGATCATCGAGGACGCAGCCCAGGCCATCGGCGGCAAGCTGGACGGGCGACTCGCCGGCACGCTGGGCGACATCGGAACCTTCAGCTTCCACGGCACGAAAACGTTGACGACCGGTGAGGGTGGAATGGTCGTAACGAATCGGAGCGACCTCGCGGAACGGATCCAGCGGTTACGGGACCACGGTCGCACACCGGCGGACCACCGGTTCTTCACCACCGAGGAGCTGGGTTTCAAATACCGGATGAGCAGTTTGCAGGCCGCGTTCGGCCGGGCCCAGCTGGCCCGCATCGACGAACTCCTGGACAAGAAGCAGCAGATCTTCGCGTGGTACGAGGAGCGTCTCGCGGACGTTCCCGGCCTGGATCTGAATCACCGGCGGGACGGGCTCACCAACACGTTCTGGATGGTCACCGCCGTTCTCCACCCGGACTACCGGCTGCGTGCCCGCCGGATGATGGAGCTGTTCGATCTGCATTCGGTGGACACCCGCCCCTTCCTGCCGCCCCTGAGTTCACTGCCCGCGTTCGCGGGATACCACACCGCGGTGACAGCGGCGCGTCGAAACAAGACCGCCTACGACATCGCGTCGCGCTCGATCAATCTGCCTTCGGCGCTCATGCTGACCGAAGCGCAGGTCGACCGGGTGTGCGACGTACTACACACCATTCTTCGACCACGTAAGGAATTGTCATGAAGGCCGTCATTCTCGCCGGTGGACGCGGCACTCGAATCAGCGAGGAGTCGCAGAGTCGGCCCAAGCCCATGGTCGAGATCGGTGGGCGACCGATCCTCTGGCACATCATGAAGATCTACGGCGAAGCCGGCGTCACCGAATTCATCATCCTGCTCGGTTACAAGGGCTACATGATCAAGGAGTACTTCGCCAACTACTTCCTGCACATGTCCGACGTGACGATCGATCTGGCCACCGACACGACCAAGACGCTCTCGTCCAAGACCGAGCCGTGGACCGTCACACTGCTCGACACGGGCGCCTCCACCATGACCGGTGGACGCCTGCTGCGGGCCAAAGAGCACATCGGCGACGACGTCTTCTCGTTCACGTACGGCGACGGCGTCACCGACGTGGACATTCGCCGGGTCGCCGAGTTCCATCGGGAGTCCGGTTCGATCGCGACGGTCACCGCGGTGCAACCGCCCGGCCGCTACGGCGCACTCCTGATGGAGGAAGACCGGGTGCAGTTCGAGGAGAAGCCCCGCGGCAGCAGCGGCTGGGTCAACGGCGGATTCTTCGTGGCCCACCCGTCCGTCCTCGACTACATCGACGGCGACGACACCGTCTTCGAAGGTGCCCCGCTGGAGCGCCTTTCATCCGACGGTGAACTCTCCGCGTACCAGCACCCCGGTTTCTGGCGCGGTATGGACACGTTGTGGGACAAGATCTACCTCAACGAACTCTGGGACAACGACAAGGCCCCCTGGAAGATCTGGAACGACGGACTAGGCTGCGAGGGGGACGATCATGAGTACTCCCTGTAGGCATTGCGGTACTCCTCTGGAGCAGTCGTTCTGCGACCTCGGGATGTCGCCACTCGCCAACTCGTACCTCGCCGCCGATCAACTGGATCGACGAGAAGTGTTCTACCCGTTGCATGCGTACGTGTGCTCGAAGTGCCTTCTCGTCCAACTCGCCGAGTTCGAATCGGCCGAGTTCATCTTCACCGACTACCTCTACTTCTCGTCGTATTCGCAGAGCTGGCTCGATCATGCCCATGCGTATGTCCGGGACACGACGGCACGGTTCCACCTCGACAGTTCGAAGCAGGTCGTCGAGATCGCCAGCAACGACGGGTATCTGCTCCAGTACTTCGCGGAGTCCGGTATCCCGTCGCTCGGCATCGAGCCGGCCGAGAACGTGGCCGAGGTCGCCATACGACGCGGGATCGACACCCGGATAGGGTTTTTCGGAACCTCGATGGCGAGCAAACTCGTCGGGGAGGACATTCAGGCAGACCTCCTGATCGGCAACAACGTCCTGGCGCACGTTCCCGACCTGAACGACTTCGTCGCCGGAATGGCGACCGTGCTCGCGGCGGACGGCGTGATCACCATGGAATTCCCTCACTTACTCCAGCTGATCGAACACAACCAGTTCGACACGATCTACCATGAGCACTTCTCCTACTTCTCGCTGCTGACCGTCACACGCGTGTTCGCGGCCCACGGCCTGCGGCTGTTCGACGTCGAACAACTCCCCACCCACGGCGGTTCCCTGCGGATCTACGCCTGTCACGCCGAGTATCCCCGTCACATCACGTCCCGGCGACTGCGGGAGCTGGGCGAACTCGAACAGGCCGCCGGCCTCCACCTTCCGGAGGGCTACACCGCGTTCCCGGAGCGAGTGAAGCGCACCAAACGAGCGTTGCTCGAATTCCTTGTCGATGCACGCAACCGCGGACTGTCGACGGCCGCCTACGGCGCGCCGGCCAAGGGCAACACCCTGCTCAACTACTGCGGGATCCGAGACGACCTGCTCGACTACACCGTCGACCGGAGCCCCCACAAGCAGGGCAGGTTCCTGCCGGGAACCCACCTTCCCATCCACGCGCCCGACCACATCCGCGACACCCGCCCCGACTACCTGCTGATCCTCCCGTGGAACCTGCGGGACGAGGTGATTCGGGACATGTCGTACATCCGCGACTGGGGTGGCAGATTCGTCGTCCCCGTCCCCGAGCTGGCCGTGCTCGACTGAGCCCAGATCCTTACTGCGGGAACCGAATTCGTCACCCCGGACCGGACAGCGCGACACCTGCGTGTATCGTGCTGTTTCCGGCTTCGAGGGGAAACGGCAATGGCGGCAGGTACACGGGTCGGCTCGCAGTTCGGGCAATACCATCTCAGGGCGCTGCTCGGCCGAGGTGGAATGGGTGAGGTGTACGAGGCGTACGACACCACCAAGGATCGCACCGTCGCCCTCAAGATCCTCGACGTGGACCTCGCGAAAGACCCCACCTATCAGCAGCGGTTTCGTCGCGAATCGCATGCCGCGGCCCGGTTGCAGGAGCCGCACGTCATTCCGATTCACGACTGGGGCGAAATCGACGGCGTGCTCTACATCGACATGCGCCTGGTCGTGGGACAGGACCTGCGTTCGCTGCTCCGCACACGGGGCCCGATGGGTCCCGCACACGGGGCCCGATGGGTCCCGCACACGCGGTCGCGATCGTCGACCAGATCGCGGCGGCACTCGACGCCGCGCACACCGACGGTCTCATCCACCGCGACGTCAAGCCGGAGAACATTCTCGTCACGGCGGGTGAGTTCGCGTACCTCGTCGACTTCGGTATCGCACACTCGAGTTCCGACCTGCGCCTCACCACCCTCGGCAGCGCTGTCGGCTCCTACGCGTACATGGCGCCCGAGCGGTTCGACAATGCGCCGGTCGATGCGCGCGCGGACGTCTACTCGCTGGCATGTGTCCTCTACGAATGCCTCACCGGGTCCATCCCGTTCCCGTCCACCAGCATCAGCAGCGCGATCCGCGCCCACCTCACGACGCCGGTGCCCAGCCCCAGCTCGATTCGACCCGACGTGCCCGCCACGTTCGACGAGGTGATCGCCCGAGGTCTGGCCAAGGACCCCCGTGATCGGTACCCGACGGCCGGCGGCTTCGCGGCTGCCGCCCGGTCCGCGTTGACCGCTCGCGAGCGGAAGACCGAAACCGACATCGTGACCCGCCCGGAACCCTCGCCGGGCATGCGGTCCGAACCGACGCGCGTCGACGACCGCGGCCGGCCCCCCGTCTACCCGCCGACCGCGTTCCACAGCGGGCCACCCGCGCCACCCCCGGCGGCGCTGTACTACCCCGCGACTCCCTACGCCGCCCCGCCGCCGGCTCGACGGTCGGTGGCCGTGCCGGTGATCGTCACCGTGCTGGTGATCGCGCTGCTGGCACTCGGCGGGGTGGTCGGATGGCTCGTGCTGGATCGGAACACCCCGGACGCGTCCACTGACGCCGCCGCCACCAGCAGTCGGGTCCGCATCCCGGCCACGGAGGACGTACCCGTCACGTCGGCGGCGCCGACGACGGTCCCGCCTGCCGTGACGACACCCAGAACGACGACGGCTCCCCCACCGCCGATCGCCGGCGAGGTGTCGGGCGCCGACGGGCAGGGTTTCCTGCCCCCGTCCGATGCACGGTGCAACTACACCAACCCGGCGGTGTTCGTCGGTCGCACCACGAAGTCTCTCGTCGTGGTCTGCGAGACCGGAGTGGGGCGCTATTACTACCAGGGCGTGCGCATCAGCGACGGCGCCGCCATCTCCGTCGACGACCCGATCTCGAGCGGTTCCGGCTTCGTGGCCACCGGCGACGGCGGCACCCAGTACCGGCTCACCCCGTCCGCCCTGACCATCGTCGGCGGCGACGGACGGATCCTCGCGACCGAACCGATGGTCGAGTCCGCACACCGCTGAACCGCCGTCTACGACGACAACGGGACGAGCGGTCGGAATCGGTGAGAGTATAGGGCTGTGAGCGCACAGGCAGAGCATGAGGAGAGACGTCGCCCGACCCCGGAAACTCCCTTGGGCTACCTCGAGCAGCTACCCGCCCTCGTCCTGCTCGAACGCCTTCCGGTTCCCGTCCTGGCGGTCGAGAGCGACGGCACCGTCGTCCACGCGAACAGTGCTTTCGAGGAGATGCTGGGTCATCCCGTCTCGTCACTGCGCGGACGTCCGGTGTCCGAACTCCTCGATCTGGACGACGCACCGACGGGTGCCGGCGCGGTCGAGCACCTCCGCGAGTCCGCCACCACACTCGTCGACCTCGCACATCAGGACGGATCCCGAGTGCGCGCACTCGTCAGCCGGCCCATCCTCCGCCGGCAGGACGATCCGGTGACCCTCGTCTGCTTCCACGACGTCACCGAACAACTGTGGAACGGCGGCCGGGCGCCCGGCTTCTGACCCCGCCCCACAGACGCACGGACATTTGCCAGCTTCACACGCAATTTGCCTGGGATTCCGGCGAAACCGTCTGCAAACAGCGCGGGAGGGATCGAGTGCGGGTTAGGTTGACTGCATGGCGACCGGCAAGAGCAAGGCTCCCGCTGTCGAACTGGAGGTCGGCGACCGGACCGTGCGGATCTCGCACCCGGAACGCGTCTACTTCCCCGCCACCGGTGCCACGAAGCTCGACCTCGCGAATTACTACCTGAGCGTCGGCGACGGGATCGTCCGCGCCCTGCGCGAACGTCCCTGCATGATGCACCGCTTTCCGGACGGCCTGAGCGGCGAGAAGGTGCACCAGAAACGGTTGCCGCACGGTGCACCGGACTGGGTCCAGACGGTGCGGGTGACGTTTCCGCGGTACAACCGTCACGCCGACGAACTGTGCGTGACGCACCCGGCGGACGTGATCTGGGCGGTGCAGATGTCCACGGTCGAGTTCCATCCGTGGAATTCACGCCGCGCGGACGTCGAACGCCCCGACGAGTGGCGGATCGATCTCGATCCGATGCCCGAGTGCGGTTTCGATACGGTGCGGCGCGTGGCCGGGGTGGTGCACGAGGTGCTCGACGAACTGGGTGCGACGGGCTGGCCGAAGACGTCCGGCGGAAGCGGCATGCACGTCTACGTCCGGATCCGGCCCGACTGGAGTTTCGGCGATGTCCGGCGGGCCGCGCTGGCCTTCGCCCGCGAGGTGGAGCGCCGGGCCCCGCAGGACGTCACCACCACCTGGTGGCGGAAGGACCGGGATCCGCGCAAGCTGTTCGTCGACTACAACCAGAACGCCCGCGATCACACCATCGCCAGCGCGTACTCGGTGCGGGGTGTGCCCGACGCGACCGTGTCCACACCGGTGACGTGGGACGAGATCGACGACGTGGACCCCCACGAGTTCACGATCGCCACCGTCCCCGACCGCTTCGCGAAACTCGGTGACCTGCATGCCGGAATCGACGACGCCGTGTTCTCGCTCGAACCGCTGCTCGAGTGGGCCGACCGCGACGAGGCCGAAGGCGAATCGGATCCCGGTGGCGCGGAGGACTGATCGCGGACAACTGACCGAGGGCGTCCCCACAAAGCGACACGCGCCCCGACCGTGCGGCCGAGGCGCGTGTCTGGCATGCCGGACTCTTCCCTACCGTGGCGGCGGGGGCGGTGGCGGCGGAGGCGGTGGTGGGTTGGGATTGCAGAGTTGGCAGCCGTCGACCGGCGGCTTGGGAACCGGTGCGTGACAATCGTTCTGACATGGTCTGGCGCCGGCGATTTCGGCCGTCCCCACCAGTGAGATCGAGAGGGCTGCGAGGGCCGCCCCGATGGCAGCCACGATTCTGGCGGAAGTTCTGGAAGTCGACATGTGGGTTCCTCCTGTGAGCTGAAGAACGGTGTGCACCGTCCATAGAGCTTCGGCGAAACACATGACGGCGGCCAGGCACCCTGGGGGTGGAAATCGCGCACCCGCTATCCCATCCGGCTGATCACGTCCAGCACGTCGCGGAGCGCCGACACGGAATGCGCGGGGAGGAAAGCATCGCAGAGGGGCAGCGCGGCCGCCATCGATCCGGCGAGCGGCCGGAAGTCGGGATCACCGGCGCGGGGGTTGAGCCACACCAGTCGATGGGCGCGGCGCCGGACCCGGGTGAGGGCCTGCGCCAGGCGAGTCGGGTCGTCGCTGTCCCAGCCGTCGGACGCGATGACCACGACTGCGCCGCGCAGCGCGTTGCCGTGCGGGGACGCCAGCAGTTCGCTCACGCTGCCCGCGATGTGGGTGCCACCGAATCTGTCGACCACCTTGTCGTTCGCCTTACGGACCGCGGTCTCGGCGCTGTGGTGGGCGAGCACGGGCGTGAGCCTCGTCAGCGACGTGGAGAACGCGAACACCTCCGGCCTGCCCGCGGTCTGTCGTTGCACCGCCGCCCGCATCAGATGGAGATAGATCGCGGCGTACGGCTGCATCGACCGGCTCACGTCGCACAGCATCACGATGCGCCGCGGACGGCTCCGCGGACGGCTGCGCGCGAGGACCACCGGCTCCCAGCCCGTGGCCCTCGACTGGTTCATGGTGGCGCGCAGGTCGATACGCCGGCCGCGGCGATGCACTTCGCGACGTCGGGTGCGGCGGGACGGCCACGCGGCGGTGGCCTGCTCCAGCCAGGACCCGAGGAGCCGGAGGTCGCCGGCGTCGAATCGGGCGAAGGGTTCGTCGGCGCGGGCCACGAGCCTGCTGGGCAGGGTGTCCGGCACGGCGGTGAGCGCGTCGTGAATGTCGTCCTCGCCGCTGTCGTCGCCGCCGGTCATCATTGGTCGTGTCATCCACGGCACGCCCTCGACGTCCTGCGCCTCACCGGGCCGGTCGCGGCCGTCTCGGACACCGGCGAGGGCGGTCTCTCGTCCCGCAGCGCCGCGTCGCGCGTGCGGATCCACGGACAGCACGGCGTCCTCGAAGACCGCGGAGAACACCGCGTCGAACGACGCGAGGTCGTCGACGCGGTTGACCAGCGTCAGACGTGCCGACCAGTACAGCCGCGACCGCGAAGCCGGCGGCGACAGATGAAGTGCCTGCACGAACACCGCGGGGCCACTCGCCGAGACGACGACACCACGTGAGCGCAACCGGGCGACGAGTGCCACCGCGAACGCCGCGAGATCGACGCCCCGCAGGACGCCCGACGCGCTCATCGCCTGCGGCGGCCCACCACGAGGACGACCACGATCCCGGCGAGGATGGCAGCGAAGATCGGGGCGTACCGTTTCCACGCACCCGCACCGGACAGCGCCAGCAGGTCCAGCGGCGCCGGTTCGGCGGCAGGCCGGGCCACGGAAAGGTTCGTGGTGCCGGCCGCCTCGGGCGCGGCCGTGGGCTGGTCGGCGGGTCCCCCGGCGAGCTTCGCTTCCAGCGACTCCGCGAACTGCCCCATGAGTTTCTCCGACACCTGCTGGATCATTCCGCTGCCGAACTGCGCGAGTTTGCCGACGATCTTCATGTCGGTGTCCACGGTGACGCGTGTGCGGTCGCCGACCTCGTGCAACTGGGCGATGATCGTCGCGGACGCGTTGCCGGACCCGCGCGAGTCCCTCCCGCGGGCATCGATCACGGCGCGATGCTCCTTCGGGTCACGCTCGACGAAGGCGGCCTTGCCTTTGAACTCGCTGGTCACCGGGCCGACCTTGACCTTCACCTTCCCCAGGTAATCGTCACCCTCCCGCCCTGTCATCTGAGCTCCGGGGAGCAGGGGAGCAACCTCCTCGAGGTCGCTGAGCACCTCCCAGGCCTGCTCGATCGGGGCGCTGACGGTGAACTCGTTGGCGATCTTCATGGCAGTTGCCTCTCATCCGGTGGCCAGGCCGTGCGCGTAGTCGGTGAATGCGTCCTGAACTATTGTGCGGTCGTCCGGGGTCTTCGCGAGGGCACTCAGGCTCTGGATCGCGTCGTCGCGCACCAGATCGGCAACTCCCAGCGCCGCGAGTGCGGACACCCAGTCGATCGTCTCGGCGATTCCGGGCGGCTTGTCGAGATCGAGTTCGCGGGCCCGGCCGACGAAGCGGGTGGCGTGCTCGATGAGGGGCGACGCCGCCACGGGCACCGTGCGGCGCACGATGGCGGCCGCCCGCGCCGGCTCCGGATAGTCGATCCAGTGGTAGAGGCATCGTCTGCGCAGCGCGTCGTGGAGGTCGCGGCTCCGGTTGGACGTCAGCACGACGACGGGGTGCTGTTTGGCCGTGAACGTTCCCAGTTCCGGCACGGTGACCGATGCCTCCCCCAGGAATTCGAGGAGGAGTGCCTCGAACTCGTCGTCGGCTCGGTCTATTTCGTCGATCAGCAGTACGGGCGGGGTCGGTCCTCGGTATCTCACGCAATGGAGGATCGGACGTTCCAGCAGGAACTCCTCGGCGAACAGGTCGTCCTCGGTGAGGCCGTCGCCCCGCGATTCGGCCAGCCGGATGGTGAGCAACTGCCGCTGGTAGTTCCAGTCGTAGAGGGCTTCGTTCGCGGTGAGGCCCTCGTAGCACTGCAATCGGATCAGCGGGGCGCCGAGGACGGTCGCGAGAGCCTTCGCCGCGGTGGTCTTGCCGACTCCGGGTTCGCCTTCGAGCAGGAGCGGGCGGCGCAGGGCCGCCGCGAGATACAGGGCCGACGCGGTTCCGAAGTCCAGGAGGTAGTCCTCGGCATCGAAGCGCCGGACCACGTCCGCCACGTCCTCGAATGCCGCCGTCATACCGCTCCCGTCTCCTGCGCGAACGATGCCCGGCAACCCGGCCCGCAGAACCAGAAGTCGTCACCGCCGCGCCGTAGGTGGGCGGTGTCCCGCCCCACGACGACGCGCATCCCGCACACGGGATCGATCACCTCCGTCGCCGCCGCTCGCGGAGTCGAATCATCTTCGGGCGCGTGAAGTCCCGCGGTTCGCAGTTCCTGCACCAACTCGGCCGCGATCGACACCGCGATCTCCGCCGACGTCCGCGCCCCGATGTCGAGACCGACGGGGGTGTGTACCCGCGACCGTTCGGACTCGGTGAGACCCAGGGTGTCGAGGATGGCCCCACCGCGTAGTCGGCTGGCGACGAGTCCGACATACCCGACCCCGGCGTCGAGCGCCGCACGGATGACCTCCGCTTCGGGTCCGCCGTGACCGGCGAGCACCACCGCCGTGGTGCCGGAGAACTGCTCGACACCGGCGTCGTCGTGCTCGACGGTGAATCCCAGCAGTTCCGCTATGCCCCCCAACGCCTGCGCGATCGGCGTGGTGCCGAAGATCCGCACCAACGGCGGTGGCAGCTGCGGCTCCAGGAAGATCTCCATGGCACCGCCGGACAGGCACAGATTCACCACGACGGACGCGCCCGGAGTCTCGGGGAACTGCACCGCCCCGTCGGGAAGGACCCGCAACAGCACGCTCTCGTTGGTTGCCAGCGCGCCCAGGGCGGCCAAACGCACCGAATTCTGCGCGCACTGACCACCGACGAACCCCTCGATCGTCCCGTCCTGCAGGAGGATCGCCTCGTCGCCCGTGTGGCTGGACGTGGGCGGCTGCGCCCGCACCACGGTCGCATGGACGAACGGCCTGCGGTCGCGCGCCAGTTGCGCCGCACGCTCTTTCAGATCCATCGGGCCTCCTCGCAGCCGACGGGCGACATTCAGATCGGGGGTGTCGCGCGGCCCTGCATGGCCTCCCACACCCGGGACGGGGTGAGCGGCATGTCGGCGTGCCGGACACCGAACGGGGCGAGCGCATCCACGACCGCGTTCACCACGGCCGCGGGCGATCCGACCGTCGCGGACTCGCCGATGCCCTTCGCGCCGATCGGGTGATGCGGCGACGGGGTCACGGTGAAACCGGTCTCGAGCTTCGGGACCTCGAGCGCGGTGGGGATCAGGTAGTCCATCAGTGATCCGCCGAGGCAGTTGCCGTCCTCGTCGAACTCGATGATCTGCATGAGCGCCATACCGATGCCGTCGACGATGCCGCCGTGGACCTGCCCCTCGATGATCATCGGGTTGATGCGCGTGCCGCAGTCGTCGACGGCGAGGAACCGCCGCACCTTCACCACCGCGGTGCCGGGATCGACATCGACGACGCAGAAGTACGCGCCGTAGGGGTACGTCAGATTCTCGGGGTTGTAACAGATCTGCGCATCGAGTCCGCCTTCGATTCCCTCCGGCAGGTCGCCGGCGCCGTGCGCCCGCATCGCGATGTCCTGGATGGTCACCTTCGCCGAGGGATCGCCCTTCACATGGAATTCGCCCTTCTCCCATTCCAGATCCGCGACCGAGGCCTCGAGCATGCCCGAGGCGATGATCTTCGCCTTGTCCCGGACCTTACGGGCCACCAGCGCCGCGGCCGCCCCCGACACCGGTGTCGACCGGCTGCCGTACGTGCCGAGCCCGAACGGCGTGTTGTCGGTGTCGCCGTGCACGACGTCGATGTCGTCCGGTGGGATCCCCAGCTCCTCCGCCACGATCTGCGCGAACGTCGTCTCGTGACCCTGTCCCTGGGTCTGCACCGACAACCGCACGACAGCCTTGCCCGTCGGGTGGACGCGCAGTTCGCAGCCGTCGGCCATGCCCAGGCCGAGGATGTCCATGTCCTTCCGGGGGCCGGCACCGACGGCTTCGGTGAAGAACGACATGCCGATTCCCATCAGCTCGCCGCGTTCGCGGCGTTCCTTCTGCTCCTCCCGCAACTGCTGGTAGCCGATCATGTCCATGGCCTTGCGCATGGTGGTCTCATAGTCGCCCGAGTCGTACACCCACCCGGTCTTGCTGGTGTACGGGAACTGTTCCGGCCTGAGCAGATTCTTCAGCCGCAGCTCCGCCGGATCCATCTTCAGGCCGAACGCCAGGCAGTCGACGAGCCGCTCGACCAGATACACGGCCTCGGTGATGCGGAACGAGCAGGCGTACGCCACCCCGCCGGGCGCCTTGTTCGTGTAGACCGCCGTCATCGCGCAGTGCGCGGCCTCGATGTCGTAGCTGCCGGTGAAGACGCCGAAGAAACCGGCCGGATACTTCACCGGGGCCGCCGTGCCGTTGAACGCACCGTGATCGGCCAGTACCTTCGTGCGGATCGCGAGGATCTTGCCCTCGCTGGTCGCCGCGATCTCGCCGACCATGATGTAGTCGCGGGCGAAGCCCGTGCTCATCAGGTTCTCGCTGCGATCCTCCATCCACTTCACCGGTTTGCCCGTCACGAGCGACGCCACGATCGCGCACACGTATCCCGGGTAGATCGGGACCTTGTTGCCGAATCCGCCGCCGATGTCCGGGGACACCACCCGGATCTTGTGCTCTGGGATCCCCGAGACCAAGGCGTAGATCGTTCGGTGCGCGTGCGGTGCCTGCGACGTGGTGTACAGGGTGAGCTTGCCGGACACCTTGTCGACGTCGGCGATCGCACCGCACGTCTCCATCGGCGCGGGATGCACCCTGGGGTAGACGATCTCCTGCTTCACCACCACGTCCGCCTTCGCGAACACGGCCTCGGTCGCGGCGGCATCGCCTGTCTCCCAGTCGAAGCAGTGATTGTCCGTCTTGCCGTCGAGGTCGTCGCGGATCACCGGCGCGTCGGGCGAGAGCGCGGCGCGTGCGTCGACGACGGGATCGAGCATGTCGTATTCGACGTCGATCAGTTCCAGTGCGTCCCGGGCCGAATAACGGTCCTCGGCGATGACGAACGCCACCTCCTGGCCCTGGAATCGCACCTTGTCGGTGGCCAGCACGGCCTGCACGTCGTTGGACAGCGTCGGCATCCAGGCGAGGTTCTTCGCGGCGAGGTCGGCGCCCGTCACCACTGCCATCACCTTCGGGTGTTCCTGTGCCGCAGTGGTATCGATGTTCACGATCCGCGCGTGCGCGACCGGCGACCGCAGGATCGCCAGGTGCAGCATGCCGGGGAGGGTGATGTCGTCGACGTAATTTCCGAGCCCCCGGATGAAGCGGGGGTCCTCCTTGCGCAGCATGCGGCCGTGGCCGCAGGGTTTCTTGTCGTTGTCGACGATATCCGCGCCGCCAGACGGCGGGCGGGATTCGACGGTGGTCATGATGCACTTCCAGTCGTCGCGTGTTCCTCGACTGTCATCGGTGCGCCCTCGGCGCCCCGCGTCTTGTCCTCCTGCACGTCCGCGTCGAAGTCGCCTGCCGGTTCCGGCTCGGCGGCCTCGCCCGCCCGATGGTCGGCAGCCCACTGGATCGAGCGCACGATCGTGGTGTACCCGGTGCAGCGGCAGATCTGCCCGGAGATCGCTTCCCGGATGGTGGCCTCGTCGGGGCTCTCCTCCCGGTCGAGCAGTGCCCGCGCCGTCATCATCATGCCGGGGGTGCAGAACCCGCACTGCAGTCCGTGGCACTGCATGAAGCCCTGCTGGACTGGATCGAGTTCGCCGTCGTGTTCGAGGCCCTCGACCGTGCGAACGTCGTGTCCGCTCGCCATCGCGGCGAGCATCGTGCACGACTTCACCGGATCGCCGTCCACGGTGACGACGCACGTGCCGCAGTTGCTGGTGTCGCAGCCCCAGTGGGTTCCGGTCAGGCCGAGCTGGTCGCGGAGGAAATGGACCAGCAGCATGCGCGGTTCCACCTCGGCGCTCACTGCCTCACCGTTGACGGTCATGTTCACCTGCATGGCTATGCCTCTTCTCCGGTCGGCTCGTGCTCCACGTCGCTGCGGAGCACCCGGTCGACCGCTGTACGGAGTGTGCGGATCGTGAGTTCGGATGCGAGATGGCGTTTGTAGTCGACGGTGCCGCGGGCGTCGGCGACGGGTTTGCAGGCCTGCGCGGCCATCCGCCCGGCCTGGGCGAACGCCTCCTCGGACGGGGGACGTCCGATCAGGTAGTCGGCGACATCCGAAAGTCCGGACGGATCCGGGTCGACCGCCGTGAGGCCGACCGCCGCCCGGGCGATCTCGCCGCCCTCCACCGTGACGGCCGCTCCGGCCGCGGTGACCGCCCAATCCCCGGTCCGCCGTTCGACCTTGGCGTACGCGCTGGAGCTGTGGCCGTGGACGGGTACCACTATCTCGATGAGCATCTCGTTGTGTGCGAGCGCCGTCTCGTACGGCCCGACGAGGAACTCGGACATGGGGATCTCGCGGCGTCCGCCGGGCCCGCGCACCACGCAGGTGGCGTCGAGAACAGAGCAGACAGTGGTGAGGTCCTCGGCCGGATCCGCCTGGCACAGCGATCCGCCGATGGTCCCGCGGTTGCGGACCACCGGGTCGGCGATCACCTTCTCCGCGTCGCGGAAGAGGGGGAACGCCGCCGCAAGTTCGTCCGATTCGAGCAGCCGGCGGTGCCGTGTCATCGCACCGATCCGCAGCCTCGACCGCTCGGTCGTGATGTAGCCGAGTTCGCCCTCGAGATCGTTGATGTCGATGAGGTACTCGGGATTGGCGAGGCGAAGTTTCATCATGGGAAGCAGGCTGTGGCCGCCTGCGACGAGGCGGGCTTCGTCGCCCAGCCGGTCGAGCAGGGCGATGGCGTCCTCGACGCCCGTTGCACGCTCGTATTCGAAGGATCCTGGTACTTGCATTGTGACCTACCTCACAAACGTGGATCCTCTCAGCCTGCGCAAGAACCGGTGGTCCGTCAACCCCGGCTGAACCGCCCTAGTCGACGTAAGAATCGACGGGTTCCTCGTGGTGGATCCGGCCACTCGACTCCGCCAGCGGGCGCCCCGTGCCACCCCACCGGCGGGCGATGATCTCGGCGGCGATGGACACCGCAGTCTCCTCGGGTGTCCGGGCGCCGATGTCCAGGCCGATGGGGCTCGACAGCCGGTCGAGTTCGGTGTCGGTCAGACCGGCCTCACGTAGGCGTTCACGCCGGTCCAGGTCCGTTCTGCGGGAGCCCATGGCGCCGATGAACGCGACGTCCGGGAGGCGCAGCGCCGTCTCGAGGAGCGGGACGTCGAACTTGGGGTCGTGGGTGAGTACGCAGATCACGGTCCGGCCGTCGATGGCCTGGGCATCGGCCTGCGCAGCGAGATACCGGTGCGGCCAGTCCACCACCACCTCGTCGGCCGTCGGGAACCGCGCGTGTGTCGCGAACACCGGACGGGCGTCGCAGACCGTCACCCGGTATCCCATGAAAGCACCCTGCCGGGCCACCGCGGCGGCGAAGTCGATGGCCCCGAACACGAGCATGCGCGGCCTCGGCGCGTAACTGGCGACGAACACCTCCATGCCCTCGCCGCGTCGCTGACCGTCGGTGCCGTACGTCAGGACGGTGCTGCCGCCCGCCGCGAGGAGGCCCCGGGCGTCGTCGGTGACCGCGGAATCGGCCCGGTCCGAGCCGAGCGAACCGCTCACGCTCTCGGGCCGGACGACCAGCCGGCGCCCCACCCGAGCCGCATCGGGATGCGCCACCACGGTCGCCACCGCGACCGGCAGGTGATTGTCGATGTCCCGGGTGATCTCACCGAGCTCCGGAAAACTATCCCGCGACACGGGCTCGACGAAGATGTCGATGATTCCACCGCAGGTGAGACCCACCTCGAACGCGTTCTCGTCGCTGATCCCGTACCGCTGAAGCACCGGCGTGCCGGACGCCGTGACCTCGGATGCGAGTTCGTAGACCGCTCCCTCGACGCACCCGCCGGACACCGAACCGGACGCGCTGCCGTCGGGCGCCACCACCATCGACGCCCCCGGCGGTCGCGGCGCGGAGCGGAACGTGCGGACCACCGTCCCGACACCCGCCGTTCCGCCGGCGGTCCACACCGCCATCAGGTCCGCCAGCACGTCGCGCATCAGCACCCTTCCCGCTCGAGTCCGACGTGTGATACACGCTCAGCACCAAGCTTATTCCGCCGAGGCGAGTTTGGCCCGGGAGACGGGAACCTCGACTTCGACCGGCGACAGCGGGAACGGGGGCGTGCCCACCCCGGCGATCCGGAAGTGGCCCCACGGGTCGCGCTCGGCGAGCGCCGCGGGCACTTCGGGACCGTCCCCGATCGTGAGGAACAACGGGGCGCGGTTGCGGCGTTTCGCCTCGTCGACGCCGGCGCCGACGACGCGGCCGTACCAGTGGTAGAGGCCGTCCAGTGGTTCGATATGACCGTTCAGGAAGACCTCGACGGCCACGGTCAGGTCGCCGGACGTGAGCACGCCGGGCCCGAGGTACTCGGTGTCGTCCTCGCGCTCGGCGAGCGAACTCAGCTCGAAGTGCCGGTCGTCGGGGGTGCGCGTGTGCCGCCAGTAGGATGCGCTCGACCCGGGCCACGCCGCCCGATTGTGGCCGGTGGAATCGAGGTACCAGCTGTCGCAACCCCCCGAATTCCACACCGAGCCCGCGAGTTTGCGGTGGACCACCCGGTTGAATTCGCGCTGCGCGCCCGCGCGCACCTCGATCCGGGTCGCGTCGCGCTTCTTCATCAGCGCCAGGCATCGGGTGATGTAGTGCGCCTGGGCCTCGATGACGAAGACGATCGACTGGTTGCCGCCACCGGAATTCGGCCCCATCATGAGGAAGAAGTTCGGGAACCCCGCGACCGCGACGCCCAGGTACGCCTCCATGCCGTCGCGCCAGGCCCGCTGGATCGTCAGGCCGCGGCGTCCCACGATGTGCTCGTTCTCGAACCGGTCGCCGACCGCGAATCCCGTGCCGTAGACGATGACGTCCGCCTCGTGCATCGTTCCGTCTTCGGTGCGGATCCCGCGTTCGGTGACCTCCGAGATACCCGAAGTGACCAGATCGACGTTCCCGCGTTGCAGGGCCGGGTAGAAATTGCTGGACACCAGAATCCGCTTGCAGCCGATGATGTAGTCGGGGGTCAGTGTGGCACGCAGTTCGGGATCACGCACCTGCCTGCGCAGCAGACCCCGGGCGGCCGACTCCAGCACCGTCATCAGTCGCGGGTGCAGGAACCCGGCGATCAGCGATTCGTGACTCCAGTAGATCGCACCGCGGTAAGCCTTCTGGACTCCGGGAACAGCCTTGAACACCGCCTTCTCCCCGGCGGTGATCGGACGGTCCAGCTTCGGCAGGATCCAGTGCGGCGTCCGCTGGAAGACGTCGACGTGCGCGGCCGTCCTCGCGATCTCCGGGACGAACTGCACGGCACTCGCTCCGGTGCCGATCACCGCCACCCGCTTACCGCTCATGTCGACCGAGTGATCCCACTCGGCGGAATGGAATGCCACACCCGAGAACGACTCCCGGCCGGGAAAATCCGGGACGCTGGGTTTGTGCAGCGGTCCCGGACCGGCGACCACGATGCGGGGGTGATAGACGGAACCCGACCGGGTCTCCACCCGCCACCGGTCGGTGGTGTCGTCGAACTCGTAGGAGATCACCTCGGAGCCGAACCGGATGTGGGGTGCCAGATCGTAGTCGCGGACCACCCGTTCGATGTAGTCGAGAATCTCGGGTTGCCGCGCGTACATCCGGGTCCATTTCCGGTTGGGCGCGAAGGAGAACGAATACATCAGCGACATCACGTCGCAACCACATCCGGGATACGTGTTCTCCCGCCACGTTCCGCCCACCCGATCGGCCTTCTCGAGAACGACGAAGTTCTCCTCGCCCGCCTCCTTCAGCTTGATCGCCATGCACAGTCCGGCGAATCCGGTGCCGACGACGAGGACGTCCGGCTCGGTGATTCCGGTTGTCACAGGAATCCCCCGCGCCGCCACAGCGCGCGGGACGTCGCTCGCATCAGCCCGTTCTCCTCGAGGAACGCGGCCAGCGACTCGAACCCGCGTCGTTGATTTTCGCGAAAGTGAGGATTTGCCAGTGCCTGTCGACGTGCCTCTTTCGGATCCAGCCCGGCCCGCTCGTACATGGCCGGGTTGGTGAACAGCCGCTGGAACAGCGGGCCGCCGATCCCCTGCAGCGTTCCGACCCACAGCCGGTCGATCCGGTGGCCTTCCGCGACGCGGCGACGCACCCCCTCGCGCGCGAATCGGATGTGCCGGGACTCCTCGGTGACGTGGATCCGCATCAGCCGGGAAATCATCGGCTGCAACTGCGGGTCCTCGAGGACGCGCCGCTGCGTGGCATCGAAGATCTCCTCACCGATCAGCGCGGCCACCCACAGCATGGTCCCGCGAAATGTCTTGGGCAGCACGTTGACCACGACTGCCTGATACCACCGGAGCTGGAAGGGCTTGGCGCCCATCTGCTCGATGGCGCGCCCGAACATCGTCATGTGCCTGCACTCGTCGCCCATCTCGGTGAGCGTGTATCGGGTGTGCAGCGAGCTCGGGTCGTTGTGCAGCAGCGCACGCAGGAGCGCCTGGTTGAGGATGTTCTCGAACCAGATTCCGACACTGAGGATGTTCGCCGATTCCTGCCGGGACAGCTCGATGCGCTGCGCCTCGCTCATCCGGTCCCACATCTCGGTTCCCCACAGGGACAGGACCTGCGGCGGCAGGAAGTACTTGCCGTCCTCGAGGGGCGCGTCCCAGTCGATATCGACCACGGGGGCGTACGAACGCTTGACGGAGCCTGCGAGGAGCCGGCCGGCGACTTCCTCCCGACCGATCGTGTGTGAACGCTGAGACATCGCTGATCCCTTCGTCGAGCGCGATTCCATCTCGTTGCCGTTTATAGGTAAAACGTAAACCCGGGTGTGACGCAGGTCAATGGTTATCTGTGACCCGAGTTCACATTTGTGGCTTCTGTTTGCGCCCACCACACCCGAACAGCACAATCAGGGCCGTGAGGACGCAGCCGACGACACCGACCCCCGGCGAACTCCGGGAACGGATCCTCGACGCGGCCGAGGAATGCCTGATCGAACTCGGTTACAGCACCCGGCTTCACGCGGTCATCGCCGAGCGAGCGGGACTGTCCCGGCCGACGCTCTACAAACACGTCGGCGATCAGTCCGCCATCCTCGAGGCCCTCTTCCAACGGGAGATCTCGCGGTTCTTCGTCGTGCTCGACCCGGTGCTGCGGGGACGGCAGAGCCAACTCCAGGTGCGATTCGTCGACGCCGTCGTGTTCGCCGTCCAGTACGCACGCGGACACCGGTTGCTACAGAAGGGATTGCGCGACGACCCCGACGTGGTGCTCCGCTGGTTCACGATCAAGGCGAAGCCGATGATCGAACTCGGGGCGCAACTTCTGACCCCCCACTTCGAGCGCCTTTTCGCTCCCGAGCAACTGTCGGGAGTGAGCCCCACCGCCATCTCCGAGTGGGCGTTCCGCATCATCGGCTCGCTCATCATCACGGAGGGGATCGTGGACACGTCCGACGAGCGGGCTCTGCGAGAGTTCGTCCGGTCCCTTCTGGCGATCGCATTCATGCCACAACCGGACGTTCATATTCCTTGACGCGTATATACACGTAGGCGCATACTCGGGGTCATGGCACCGGACGTGTTCACCGTGGTCGCCGAACCACAGCGCCGCAGAATCCTCGAACGGCTGCGGGCCGGCCACGCCAGCGTCGGCGAACTCGTCGACCAACTCGCCCTGCCCCAGCCGACCGTGTCCAAACACCTGCGGGTGTTGCGGCAGGCCGGATTCGTCACCTGCCGCACCGCGGCCCAGCAACGCATCTACAGCCTGCACCGCGAACCGTTCGACGAGTTCGACGCGTGGCTGCAGCCCTACCGCCGGCTGTGGGCGAATCACCTCGATGCGCTCGAGCGGCACCTCGAATCGAAGGAGACCCCGTCATGACCGAATCAGACGCACGCCGCGACTACCGCCCCGGCCCACTGCGGCACGTCGAAGCACGACCCGACGGCACTCGATGGGCTCTGACCTTCGTTCGCGACTTCACCCACTCGCCGGCGGCGCTGTGGACCGCGCTCACGGACCCCGGCGAACTTCCACAGTGGGCGCCGTACACCGCGGACCGGAACCTCGGAACAGTCGGTCCCGCGACCCTGATCATGGTCGACGGGCAGAACCGCACCGAACTCGACGGCACCGTGACCCGGGCCGACTCACCTCACGCCCTCGAACACGCCTGGGGTGACGACGTCCTGCTCTGGACGATCGAGGAAACCGACGCGGGCACCCGACTGACCCTGCGCCACACGGTCGACGACCAGCGAACCGCGGCGATGACGGCCGCCGGGTGGCACATGTGCCTGGACGTCGCCGAGGCCCTACTCGGCGGCAATCCGATCGGACCGATCGTCGGCGCCGAGGCGATGAACTACGGCTGGCGCGAACTCAACGAGCAGTACTCCGAACGCTTCGGCGTCGAACCGATCGATCCAACGCTGCAGTGAAATCGGAGACGGGCGTCCGCCGCTCCCCGTACCGTTGACGCATGGGACTGCAATGGGAAGCCGTGGTGGTCAACGCTCTCGATCCGACAGCCCTGGGACGCTGGTGGGCCGAGGCCCTGGGCTGGGGCGCCGTGACCGACTCGGACGGCGACGTCCACATCCGGCCCCGGGCCGACAGCCACCCGGAGATCCTGTTCGTGGCGGTTCCGGACCGGAAGCAGATACCGAACCGCCTGCATCTCGACTTCCAGCCCGACGATCAGCAGGCCGAGGTCGCGCGGCTTCTCGGGCTCGGCGCCCGGCACGCGGATGTCGGTCAGGGCGAGCAGAGTTGGGTGGTGCTCGCCGATCCCGAGGGCAACGAGTTCTGCGTCCTGTCCAGCCGGCGCTGACGCCGATCAGGCCACCTTCGCCCGCAGGGTCCGCAGCGTCTCGTGCTGCACGACGAGGACCCGGCCCACCGGGAGCCCGAGCAGGCCCGCGGTGTCGTGCACGGACAGCCCGTCGATGACCCGCAGCAGGACGATCTCCCGGGCGGTGGCGTCGAGATGGCGTAGCAGCACGGCCACTTCCGCCGGAATGTCCGGACTTCCGACCGCGCTGCCGTGGGCGTCCGCGACGGTCCGGCTCACGACGCGATACACCTCGCGGACCGGATGGTCACTGCGAGCGAGAGCCGGAAGTTCGCGCGCCACTGCGAGCAGCGCTTCGTGCGCCACCTCGTCCGCCGGCCGCGTGACCTGCGTGGAATTCCCCACGCGGGTACGGCAATAGCGCACTACCTGCGGCCACAGCGTCGTCATCACTCGCTCGACGGCCTTGCGATCCCCCGCCGCGGCAGCCGTCGCTGCCGAATGCAATTCCTCGTCAAGCACACTCATGTTGCCCTCGATCCCCCGACCTCGCCGCCTCCGGTCATCCGTCACGGCGCTCCCGTACTCATCTTCCGGCACACCAGGGGTCAGCACATCCGGGAGGTTCCCCATTTCCCGGTGCGTGAAACCCCTTACATGTCCGGCTTCCTCCGCAGGTTCTTGGTCTGGCCGCGTTGTTTCTTGGCGTCGAGTCTTCGTCGGTGCGAACCCTTGGTCGCCTTGGTCGGACGCCGAGTGCGGGTTTCGGCGAGGACCGCCGCGCGCAACAACGCCGCCATCCGGGCCCGGGCAGCGCGCCGATTGCGCAGCTGCGAACGGGTTTCGGACGCCGTCACGGTGACCACCCCGTCAATGAGCCTGTGTCCCAGCTGAACCTGCATGCGTTCGAGCTGGGACGGCGACAGCGTCGACAACGTCCACAGGTTCACCCGCAACTCCACCCGCGAGTCCGTGGTGTTGACGCCCTGACCGCCGGGACCGCCGGCGCGGGAGAACCGCCACTGCAACTCGGCGGCCGGAACGACGAGCGACCGCGTGATCTCGAGGTCGTCGGTGACCTCGCCGCCGGGAAACACCGGAGGAACTTCGCTCACACTCCCAGCGCCCGAGCGAGCACCGGCCAGGAATCGTGCAGGTCGTCCTGCCAGTATCCCCACGAGTGTGTGCCCGAGTTACGGAAACTTGCGGTTGCAGGTATTCCCAGTTCCCCCAGGCGATCCGTAAATCGATGGGTGCAGTAGTTGGTCACCGCTTCGATGGGACCACCCGCGTAGATCTGACGCGCGAGCGTCGCGACGTTCCCGTCGATCCCGGGGCCGTCCAGGGTCTCGTGGCGCCCCGGCAGACCGTTGCCGTTGGAGAGGAACAGTTCCGTTCCGCGCAGTTCGGCGGCGTGAACGTAGGGATCGTTCGCCGCCCACGCCGGATCGTCCGCCTTCCCGTACATGTTGGCCGGGTTGCCGTAGCCGTAGTTGTCCATGGTGATCTTGATGAAGAGCTGACCGAGCGGATCACTGGTCAGAGCGCAACCGCTGTAGGCGGCCACACCGCGGAACAGGCCGGGAGCGGCAATCGCCAACTGCAGAGCGGCAGTACCCACCCGTGACATGCCGGCGAGCGCGTTGACTCCGTTGGTGCCGAGGGCCGCGTCGACGACCGGCGGAAGTTCCTGAGTCATAAAGGTCTTCCACTTGTTCACCCCCATCACCGGGTCGGGGCTCTTCCAGTCCGTCCAATACGCGTTCTCGCCGCCGGACGGGCTCACGACGTTCACGTTCTGGTCGTCCAGGAACTCTTCGACATCGGTCTTCTCCCGACGGACTTGACCGTCGAGGAAGTACAGCGTCGGCCTCGGCACGCTGGTGTCGGCGGGGCGCTGCACGTACACCGGAACGACCCGCTGCATCGACGCCGAGAAGACGTGCAACGTCAGGTGTCTCGAATCGATCACGGTGACGTGATCGAGCGTCGACCCGTTCGGCGCCACCGCGGAACCTAGCGCCTGACCGGTGTCGACGATCGGATCGGCGGCCGCCGCGACGGTGCCGCCGAGGCAGAGAGAGACCACGGTCACAGCCGTCACGGCCGCTGTTCGCAATTTCCCCCGAAAGATCTGTCGTGTCACGACCGAGTACCGCCCTCCACCCGCACGAATTCCGGTCCCGGGCATGCTAACAGTTCCCGCAATGCCGAGTAACGGAAGAGCCCTTCCGCGCGATGAACATCCGACCCCCCACGTTCATTGAAGGACCGGCATGACGCTTCCCCCGCCCTCATCACCTGCCACTCGTAAGAAGTGGCCCTGGATCACCGGCGGGATCGTCGTAGTCGTGGCCGCGGTCTCGTTCCTCAGCCCCGGACAGGACGACCAATCGGCCCAGGCCACAGCGGTATCCGCGTCCGTGACGCCTACGGTCGCCGATTCGACGACGGCGCGTGCCGCGTGGAGTTCGTCGCCACCGGTGCCGGTTTCGTCTGCGCTCGCCCTCTCACCCGTCGAACCCGCCGCGGCCGGCGGCGCCGACGCGACCGCCGCGTTGCAGCAACTCGCCGGCCTCGAGGTCAAGGGACGCGCACCGAAGACCGGCTACGACCGGGATCTCTTCGGCCAGGCGTGGACCGACGACGTCACGGTCGACGGCGGTCACAACGGGTGCGACACGCGGAACGACATCCTCGGGCGCGACCTCGAACAGATCGTGTTCAAGCCGGGCAGCCGCGACTGCGCGGTACAGACCGGAACGCTGCTCGACCCGTACACGGGCAACACCATCTCCTTCGTTCGCGGTGAGGGCACGTCGAATGCCGTGCAGATCGATCACGTCGTCGCGCTGTCCGACGCCTGGCAGAAGGGGGCGCAGCAGCTCGACACCGCGACCAGGACGAACTTCGCGAACGATCCGCGGAACCTGAAAGCCGTCGACGGCCCCACCAACCAGCAGAAGTCGGACGGAGACGCCGCAACCTGGCTGCCCCCGAACAAGAGCTATCGGTGCACCTACGTGGCCGATCAGGTGGAGGTGAAGGCCGCGTACGGGCTGTGGGTGACCCAGGCCGAGCACGATGCGATCGCCCGGGTTCTCCAGGACTGCGGGGCGGCGACGCCTGCGGTCGCGCCCGCTCCGACTACCAGCACGGTCCCGGAAGCAGCACCTGCGCCCGCTCCCGCTCCCGTTCCCGCTCCGGCACCCGCACCGGTCCCGTTCGTCGACACGGCACCGCCGAGCGACGTCTACTACAAGAACTGTTCGGCGGCCAAGGCGGCCGGTGCCGCGCCGGTCCGCATCGGCGAGCCGGGCTACGGCACCCACCTCGATCGCGACGGCGACGGCGTCGGCTGTGAGAGCTGATCCGGGCCTGACGCGACAAGCACCTCCGCCACCAGTTAACCTGAACTGCCTGCAGGGACGTCGGGTACCTGTAGCGCATTCGTACATGTCAGAAAGATGAGATCGGCATGACCACTGCACCCGACGCACTCGGGCACCCCCCACATACCGACGAACCGGCAGTCGCCCGCACGTATTCGAAGCCGGCGTTGTCGGCGCGCGAGATCGAGGTTCTCCGCCACTGGTTGCGCGGCGACTCCAAGCTCGCCGTCGCCGCCGACCTCCACATCGCGCTCGGAACGGTCAACACGCACCTGACCCGCATCCGCGAGAAGTACGCGCTGGTCGGACGTGATGCGTCCACCAAGACGGCGCTGCTGGTGCGGGCCCTTCAGGACGGGATCATCACGATCGCCGAACTCTGACGTGTCTACGCCCTGCGCAGGGCGTTCCGGTCGATCTCGGCCACCGACGTCAGGCCGCTGAGACCCATCGTGAGGTCGAACTCGGCGATCACGTTGGCGGTGGCGTCCCGCGCACCGGCCTGACCTGCGAGGGCCAGGCCGTACAGGTGGGGTCTGCCGAGCGTCACCGCGTCCGCACCGAGGGCGAGGGCCTTGAAGACGTCTGCTCCCGTGCGGATTCCGCTGTCGAGGAGCAGCGTCAGCCTGCCGTCGACGACGGGCGCGATGTCCACGAGCGCGTCCAGCGACGATACGCTGCCGTCCACCTGCCGCCCACCGTGATTCGACACCACGATACCGTCCGCCCCGGCGTCGAGCGCGCGCCTGGCGTCGTCGGGGTGCAGCACACCCTTGAGGAGGATCGGCAGCGACGTCCTGCTGCGGAGGGTCTCGATATCGGCCCAGCTCAGCGACGGCCGGGAGTAGATGTCGAGGAACGTCTCCACGGCGGCCCGCGGTTCCGGCGACCGCAGGTTGTCGAGAAAGCGGCCCGGGAAGCGCCGGGTCATCGACACCAGCGACCGGATCGCGCCGAGCGTCACCTCGACGTCCGCCTTGCCTGCGGCGGCCTTGATCCGCTCGTGCACGATCCGGCGGAACACCGGATCGGACGTGTACTGCGCGATCCCCTGCCCCTGAGCGAAGGGCAGCGAGCCGAGGTTGAGGTCTTCCGGGCGCCAGCCGAGCATGGTCGTGTCGAGGGTGACGACGACGGCGTCCGCACGAATGTTCTCGGCACGCTGGAGCAGGCTGTCGACGAGATCGTCGTCGGTGCTCCAGTACAGCTGGAACCACCGGGGTGCGTCGCCCATCGCCGCCGCACTCTCCTCCATCGGTGCGCAGCCCTGGTTGGAGAAGATGTACGGCACACCCAGTTCGGCGGCCGCGGCCGCGATCGCCACATCCGCCTCCGGCCTGGCCAGTTCGGCCGCGCCCACCGGGGCGAGCAGCACCGGGGCCGGAATCCTGCGCCCGAACAACTCGACCCCGATGTCGCGCTTCGAGACGTCGCGCAACACCCGGGGAACGATCTGCCACTTGTCGAACGCATCGCGGTTGGCCTGCATCGTGCGACCCAGCCCCGCGCCGCCGTGGACGTACGCCCACCCCTTCGCGCTCATCTTCCTCTTCGCGCGTCGCTCCAGCGTGTCGAAGTCGGTGGGAACGGAGGGTGTGCGGCCGAGGACGCCGTCGCGGTAGATCAGATTCTGGCGGGCCCGGCCCGGACTGTCCTGGTTCTCGCTCGCAGACATGCGCCGAGTCTTCCACAGGCCGGCACGAACCGACGGCAGGTCGCCGGGACGCGTAGGTTTGTGACCGGCACCACACCGAACCCCAGACATCCCAGGAGACCGAGATGCCCGACCGCCCGTCCCTCACCGGCGCTCCCTGCTGGATCGATCTCACCAGTTCCGACCCACGACAGGTCATTCCGTTCTACACCGGACTGCTCGGGTGGAGGTCGGACACCAACGAGGATCCGCAGTACGGCGGTTACTCCATCTTCAGCATGAACGGCAAACCCATTGCGGGCCTTGGCCCGCAACAGCAGGGCAACCCGTACGGCAACGTGTGGACCACGTACATCGCGTCCGAGGACGCGGAGGCCACCGCGGCGAAGGCCGCCGAGGCGGGCGGCCAGGTGATGATGCCCGCAATGGTCGTGGGCGACCAGGGCACGATGGCCATCCTCGGTGATCCGGCCGGCGCCGTGATCGGCGTGTGGCAGGCCGATCAGCACGACGGATTCGGTCTCGTGGACGAGCCCGGCGCGCCCGTCTGGCACGAAACGCTGTCGCGGAACTACGCGGCGGCGCTCCCGTTCTACGCGGACGTTTTCGGCTGGACCTTCCGGACCCTCGGCGACACAGACGAATTCCGGTACTCGCAGGCGAACCTCGGCGACCGCACCGTGGCCGGAGTCATGGACGCCGACTCGTTCCTGCCCGAAGGCGTCCCCTCGTTCTGGCAGTTCTACATCGGCGTCGAGGACACGGATGCGGCGGTCGCGAAGGTGACCGAACTGGGCGGCAGCGTCCGGCGCGAACCGGAGGACACCCCGTTCGGGCGGCTCGCGTCCGTCGCCGACCCGCTCGGCGCCACCTTTCAGATCACGACGCTGCAGTCCTGATCCGGTGACGGTGGCGCGCAGAACGCGCCACCGTCACACCGGGCCGAACGGCGCCTGCGCCTCCTTGGCGTCCCAGATGTCGAGGAGCGAGCGGAGAATCTCCTCCGACATGCCCAGACCCCCGAGATGGCTTTCCCCGTGCATCGTGTGGAACTCGGCGTCGGGAAGAAGCGACACCATGTGCTGCCCGTGCCGGAGCGGAATGATGTGGTCGCAGTCGCCGTGCCACCACCGCACCGGGGTCTTCACCGCATTCACCCGGAATCCCCAGTCCCGCGCGAACAGGACGAGGTCGGCGAACGGTGCACTGAGCTGCTTACGGCCGCCGTTGAGCAGATCGTCGAGGAACATCGCCTTGAACTCCGGCCGCGCGAGCAGACGGCGGTCGCCCTCCGGCGACAGCCGCCCGTACAGGTCGATGATCGGCGACGCGAACGGTCTCGCCAGCCTGATCACGGAACTCGCCGCCAACCCGACGGGGACACCGCCCGCCGACAGCACCGGAGCCGCCAGGACGGCGAGATCCATCAGCCCGCTGCGGATCGCGTCGGGACCCTTCGTCGGCGCGACACCCCCGAGGATTCCGGTCGCGACCACGCGGTCGGGCATCGCGTACGCCGCGGCCAGTGTGTAGGGCCCGCCACCGGACAGGCCGACCACGGCCATCTGGTCGACGCCCAGCGTGTCGGCGACCGTCCGCAGGTCTTCGGCGAAGTCGATCACGGCGCCGTAGCGGTGCGGCGTCGACGACCCGACCCCCGGCCGGTCGATCCCGATCAGCCGGACGTGCTCGCGTTCGGCGAACGCCCGAGCCTCCATCGGCACCTGACGCCGCGCACCGGGTGTGCCGTGCAGCCAGAACACCGCCCTGCCCTGTGCCGAACCGAACTCCGCGAAGCCGAGCCGACGCCCCTCGCCTACCGCGACCGTGCCCTCCAACTGCGGGCGTGCGATATCCACCATGCCCACAGCTTCGCACGTGACACCCGTCACGTTTCCGCCCGGGACCCGATCAGCGGTGTGCGGTGGACGTGAACTGGTAGGTCGCGGCATCGACGATCTGCTCGGGAGACACCTCGATCTCGCCGTTCAGCCACGCCGTCATGAGCTCCGCGAGCCCGCCCACGAACAGCAGCGCGGTGATCTCGTCCTGCGGCGACGACCACGCCCGGTCGCCGTAGAGTTCCTTCGATTCCTCCGCGACCAGCAGGGCGAACGCCCGCAACAATTCACGCCGTCGCGTCCGCAGCGGTTCGGCGCCCGCCGATTCGATGATCGACACCCGCCCTTTCCTCGGGTCCGCCGTCAGGATGTCGACGAACGTCGCGATCGCCGCCCGCGCCCGCACCTCGGGGTCGCCGGTCACGGTCTCGAGGGTGACCCGCGTCGCCTCCGCGATCTCCGCGGCAATGCCCTCGATCACCTGCACCAGCAGGTCGTCCCGGTCGCGGAAGCCCTCGTAGAAATAGCGTTCCGTCAGTTTCGCCTCGGCGCAGATCGCGGTCATGGTCGCCTTCTCGCCACCCACGGTGCCGAACACCTGCAGTCCTGCCTCGAGCAGTCGCGCGCGCCGGTCCGCGGCGCGTTCCTCCGAACTTCGACCGCGGTACTGGCGCGCCGGTGAACTCATGACTCGATGTTGACAGACCTACAGGTGTGACGCACACTACACACATCTGACAGAGAGTCCTGTCACATACGCCACGAGGAGGGCCGATGCCCAAAGTTCTCGCTGCTCCCCCACCACAAAGCACCCTGCAACCCATCTCGGGCAATGCCGGATTCCCCGTCATCGGACACTCACTGGACTACTTCCGCGACCCGATGGGACTGCTGCAGAGTCGCTGGGATCGCTACGGCCCCGTGTCGTGGCTGAGCATGGCAGGCAAACGGTGGGTCACCGTGCTCGGACCGGACGGCTGCCAGACGGTGCTGCAGAACAAGGACCGGGCCTTCGTCAACAGCGACGGATGGAGCGTGCTGATCGGGCCGTTCTTCCACCGCGGGCTGATGCTGCTCGACGGCGACGAACACCTCGCCCACCGGCGAATCATGCAGCAGGCCTTCACCCGCGACCGGCTGTCGCGCTATACCGAGGCACTCCATCCGGCCGTCGAGAAGGGGCTCGACGGCTGGCAGCCCACCCCGGGCTTCGCCGCGTACCCCGCGCTGAAGGAGCTGACGCTCGATCTCGCCACGAGCATCTTCATGGGCGGCGCCGAGGGGTCGACGCCCCGGGAGATGGCCGAGATCAACAAGGCGTTCATCGACAGCGTGCAGGCCGCCACGTCGGTGGTGCGGTATCCCCTGCCCGGAACGCGGTGGAAGCGCGGCATCGACGGGCGCGCACGACTCGAGGAGTTCTTCCGCCGCTACCTGCCCGCGCGGCGAGCGGGCGCCGGCGACGACCTGTTCTCCGCGCTGTGCCACATCGAATCCGAAGAGGGGCAACGGTTCAGCGACGACGACGTCGTCAACCACATGATCTTCCTGCTGATGGCGGCGCACGACACGTCCACCATCACGCTGTCGACGATGATGCAGTACCTCGGTCAGCACCCCGACTGGCAGGAGCGGTGCAGACGGCAGTCGGCGGCACTGGGCACGTCCACCCCGACCTACGGTCAACTCGACGAACTGACCGACCTCGACCTCGTCATGAAGGAATGCCTGCGCCTCGTTCCGCCGGTCCCGGTGGTCGCCCGCCGCGCGGTCGAGGACACCGAGGTGCTCGGCCACTACATCCCCCGGGGCACGTACATGTCGGTGGTCGTGCACTTCACCCATCACATGCCCGAGTACTGGCCCGATCCGGAGAGGTTCGACCCCGAACGGTTCGCACCCGAACGCCGCGAGGACAAGGTTCACCGGTTCGCGTGGGAGCCGTTCGGCGGCGGCGTGCACAAATGCCTGGGGATGCACTTCGCGGGCGCCGAGATCAAGACGGTCATGCACCACCTGCTGCGGCGATTCGACTGGCAGGTGAGCCCCGGCTACGTCGCCCCGCTCAACTACACCTCGCTGCCGTTTCCCTCCGACGGCCAGCCCGTGGACCTGTACCACCGTGTCGGCTGAGCCGACTCTCCACATTGCGGGCTGAGCCGATATCCCAAGTGCAGCCTGAGCCGATACACCATAGTGGAAGTCATGACCGTTACGGCGCCCCCGCTCGACGTGTATTCGCAGCCGACGCTGTCCGCCCTGATGCCGTCCGTCCTCGCCGCACTCGGCGTTGCCGGCGAACCCAACCGGCTGCACCTGCCGGACAGCAGGCACACCGTGGTGTTCTTGATCGACGGCCTCGGCTGGACATCGCTGCGTCGCCACCGCGAACACGCCCCGTTTCTCGACAGCCTGACGGGACGGCCGATCCGGGCCGGCTTCCCCACCACGACCGCCACCAGCATCGCGTCGTTCGGCACGGGGTTGCCGTCCGGTAGTCACGGCATCACCGGCTACCAGTCATACGTTCGTGAGGTTCGCGGCACGCTCAACTGGTTGTCGTGGCGCGCGGGCCACAAGGGCGACGAACTCACCCGGCTGGTGCCCGAGGTCGTCCAGCCCGCTCCGACCGTGTTCGAACGCGCCGCGGCAGCCGGTATCACGTGTACGACGGTGGTTCCCGCGAAGTTCGACGGGTCCGGGCTCACCCGCGCCGTCCTCCGCGGCGGCACGTTCGCAGGAATACACGCATACGGTGACCTGATCGCGCACGTCGTCACCGCGGCCCGGGCAGGCGACCGGACCCTCACCTACTGCTACCTCAGCGAAATCGACACGCTCGGTCACATTTACGGACCGGGATCCGAATCCTGGTTGCACCAGGTCGCCCTCGTCGACCGGCTCGTCGAGAGGCTCGCCGCGGGACTCGCGGCGGCACAACCCGACACCCACCTGTACGTCACCGCCGACCACGGCATGGTCATCGTCGACGACGCGGACAAGATCGACTTCGACGCCACTCCCGTCCTGTCGGACGACGTGGTGGCGCTCGCCGGCGAACCGCGGTGCAGGCACGTCCACACCCGCGCCGGAGCCGGGCACGACGTCGCCGACCGGTGGAGGAGTGAACTGGGACACCGAATGTGGATCGGCACGAGGGACGAGGCCGTCACGGCGGGACTGTTCGGCCCGGCCGTGCGGTCCGAGGTGCAGGGCCGTATCGGGGACGTCGTCGCCATCGCCCAGGGCGGGGTCGCGGTGGTCCGCCGCAAGGCGGAGTCGAGGCTGTCCGCCCTGCCCGGGCAGCACGGCGCACTCAGCGACGACGAGTTGCTGATTCCTCTGCTGCACGGCGCCACCACGTAAACCCGGGTCGCTCACCGGTCCGCGCGACCACTCCTGATAGAAATGACGAACAGCGTTGATTTCAGGAGAGATTCATGCCCCGCTCTGCGGTACCGAATACCGGCTCCATCATCACGACCATCCGCACGAAGTGGGCCTGGATCCTCGCCGGGCTGTTCGTCGTCGTGCTCGTCACGATGCTCACTCCGGACCCCGACGACACCCTTGCCGCCGGAACCGGACCGGTCGCACCCTCGGAAGTCACTGACGCACAACAGATACAGACGGCGTTCACGCAACTGTCCACCCTCGAGGTGAAGGGCCGGGCACCCAAGACGGGCTACGACCGGGAACTGTTCGGCGCCAGCTGGACCGACAACGTGTCGGTCGAACTCGGACGCAACGGCTGCGACACCCGCAACGACATCCTGCGACGCGACCTCGTCGACATCACGTCACGGGACCGCACCCGCAACTGCGTGGTGCAGTCGGGCACGTTGCGGGATCTCTACACGGGCACCATCATTGCGTTCACCCGGGGCACGAAGACGTCGGACGCCGTGCAAATCGATCACGTGGTGGCACTCTCGGACGCGTGGCAGAAGGGCGCTCAGCTCCTCGACGCGCAGACCCGGGCGGACCTCGCGAACGATCCCCGCAATCTGCAGGCGGTGGACGGACCCACCAATCAGCGCAAGAGCGACGCCGACGCGTCGACATGGCTGCCCCCGCTGGCGGCGTACCGCTGCACCTACGTGGCGCGGCAGGTGGAAGTGAAAGTGGCGTACCGGCTCTGGGTGACGCCGCCCGAGCGCGATGCGATGTCCGCGGTGCTCACCGGCTGCGGAGCCCGGTGATCACGCGCCGGGCGGGGTGAGCCGGTTCTCGGAGCCCGTGTCGACCGACGGGGCCGGCGCACCGGAATCCCAGTCGACGGAGTTGTTGGACCCGGTGAGTTCGAGGGAGTCGAGGGACACGGCGCGCACGAAGTTGTCGTTGCCACTCACCGTCATCGCACCGGAGTCGTCCACGGTCACGGAGTTCCCGCTGCCGCCGACCGAGATCCGCCCCGCCTGCTTGCCGAGCACGGTGACGGCGTTGCCCTGCACGTCGATCGACTCGACGACGTCGATGATGGCACTGTTGCTGCGTCCCGAGATGGTGAGCGTTCCGGTCTGCCCGCCGACGACGTTGGTGTCCTGACCGTTCACGACGACCGCGTTCGACGTCGCGACGTTCGCCGAGACGCCGTTGGCCTCGATGGTGACGGTGCCGCACTCGCCGTCGAGGACGACCACGGCACCGTCCCTGTCGACGATCACGTCGCGGCCCGCGCAGTCACCGCCCGAGTTCAGTTCCACCGCGGAGCCGGACACCGTCGAGGTGCTGCCGCCGCCGGTGCTCCCGCCGCCGCAGCCCGCGAGGGCCACGGCGCCGGACATCAGCACCGCGACGGCGACCGACTGCCGGGTGACACTCATCGACCCCTGCTTTCCTGACCCCGACGGGCCCGGGTCAGTTCTTCGCGAGTACCGGCATCGTCACGACCTGGGCCGCGTAGGACAGCCCGGCTCCGAAGGCGAGCAGCAGGGCGGTGTCGCCGGGCTTGGTTGCGCCGGACTGCAGCATCTCCTCCATGGCGAGCGGCACCGACGCGGCCGACGTGTTGCCGCTCTCGGCGATGTCGTCGGACACGGGCACGTTCTCGGGGAGCTTCATGCTGCGGGCGATCACCTCGGTGATCCGCGAGTTGGCCTGGTGCGGGACGAACGCGTCGAGATCGTCGACCGACATGCCGGCCTTCTCGATCGCCCGCAGGGCCACCTTGCCCATCTCGAAGGCGGCCCAGCGGAACACCGCGGTACCGGCCATCTTGATGTACGGGCGCGTGGCACCCGGCGTCGTGATGTATTCGTACCAATCCAGGTCCTGCACTATGGCGTCGGCCTGGGCGCCGTCCGAACCCCACTCCACCGGACCGATGCCGGCGACGTCGCTCTTGCCCACGACCACGGCGCCGGCGCCGTCACCGAAGATGAATCGCGTCGAGCGGTCGGTGGGGTCGGTGGTGATGCTCATCTTCTCGACGCCCACGACGAGGGCGTAGTCGACGGACCCTCCGCGAACCAGATCCGACGCCACGGTCAGCGCGGTGCAGAAGCCCGCGCAGCCACCGCCGAGATCGAACGCTCCGGGCCCGTTGGTGCCCAGGGCGTCGGCCACCACCGCCGCGGCGGGCGGGGTCAGCAGGAGGTACGTCGACGTCGCGACGATGACGCAGCCGATCTGCTCGGGATCGATCCCGCTCGCTTCGATCGCCTTACGCCCGGCTTCGATGGACATCGTGACGACGTTCTCGTCCTCCGCCGCGAACCGCCGGTTGCGGATACCCGAGCGCGACTGGATCCACTCGTCGTTCGAGTCGATCAGTTCACAGATCTCGTCGTTGGTGACGACCCGTTCGGGCCGGTACACGCCGAGCCCGAGAAGGGCGGACTGCCGACCTCCAGCCACGGTGGCAATCTGCTTTCCCATCGATCGATCTCCTCATCAGGTCCCGCGTGGTTACGCGCAGTGTGGACTTGTCGCCAGCACACGTTACGTCGGCGACCGCCCAGCGGGTAGCACCGGTTCCTGTTACTCGTCGGTAATATCGGTTCGGCGGGGGTGCCGATGAAACGAACACTGCGGTCAAACCGACACTTTCGTAAGAACAGACTTGTTAGACTTCTGGCGATTTCCAGCAGTTGATCACCGGTAGGGGGAGTGGTCTCTTCGGGCCACGCAGTGCCGCCTGCTGCTAGAGATGGAGTGTCCTTCGTGAAGCGAACCAGAGCTCTTGCAGCAGCGTCACTCGTCGGCGCGGCCGTGACGTTGATCGCATTCGCCGGCCCGGCCGCCGCGAATCCCAACGCCATCAATCCGATCCCCGGACTCAACGGCACCAACGGGATTCCGCACCTCACCGGACGCACCCAGGCGGTCGCACAGCAGACCGGCATGCTCAGCCCGAACCGCACCCAGGACGCCAACGTCCTCGGCACCGACCTCGGCATCATGTGGGACAACGGCCAGGGGCAGGTCCTCACGGCGTTCGGCGACTCCGCCGGGCTCGGACTGCCCAACCTGCTGTCGGGCAGCCTGTGGGCCTGGCGCAGCAGCACACTGTTCCGCAGCACGGACGGCATCCTTGCCGACGGGATGAACTTCGACAGCTCTCCCCGCGACATCTTCGGCCAGTCCAAGGAGCTCGTCCCGAGCCCGAAGATCCCGTTCGTCGAAATCAGCCGCATCCCCACCGCCGGCGTCGCCGTCGGCAACACCCAGGTTCTGAGCATGATGTCGGTGAAGAACTGGGGACCGGCGGGAACGTGGGACACCAACTACTCCGGTCTCGTGTACTCACACGACAACGGCGAGAACTGGACCGTCGCCCCCGAGACGCAGCGCCCGAACGTCGGCGGCAACGCCAACTTCCAGATGAGCGCCTTCGTCAAGGCCGACGGCTTCGTCTACCAGTACGGAACACCCGCCGGCCGCGGCGGACTCGTCCACATCGCGCGGGTTCCGGAACCCCAGATCATGGACCTCGGCGCGTACGAATACTTCGACGGCGCCAAGTGGATCAAGGGCAACCCCGACGTCGCCAAGCCGATCATGCCGGGCGGAGTCGGCGAACTGTCCGTCGCGTACAACGAGTACCTCGGCCAATACCTCATGCTGACCACCGACCAGTACAACTCCGTGGTCATGCGCCGCTCACCGTCGGTCACCGGACCGTGGGGCCCACCGGAGGTGCTCGTCGACACCCGGGAGCTGCCCACGGCGTACGGCGCCTACATCCACCCGTGGTCGTCGGGCCGCGACCTCTACTTCCTCACGACGGTGCACAACAACTACAACGTGCTCCTCATGCGGACCACACTCACTCCGTAGCCCGCGTACTAGCGTCGGGGCATGGATGCAGCTGCCTGGGACGAACGGTATTCACAGAGCGACTTGGTGTGGGGCGCGCCACCCAACGCCGTCGTGGTCGAGCGAGTCACCTCGCTCCCCCGCGGCCGCGCACTCGACCTCGCATGCGGCGAGGGCCGCAACGCGCACTGGCTCGCCACCCGCGGCTGGGAGGTGACGGGGCTCGACTACTCGGCCGTGGCCGTCGACAAGGCCCGCCGGGTGGCCGCCGAGGCACCCCGCTCGGTCCGCGAAAGGCTCGACTACCGCGTCGCCGACGTCACCGATACGGACCTCGGCGGCGAGTACGACCTCGTGCTCATGATCTACCTCCATCTCGCCCCCGAGGAGCGTCTGCAGGTTGTGAACCGCGCCATATCTGCGCTGAAACCTGATGGAATCCTCATGATTTTGGGGCATGACGCCGTTAACTTGTCGCAGGGAGTCGGGGGTCCCCAGGACGCTGAAATCCTATACACACCAGACGATTTGGTGAACACGCTCGGCGGGCAACTCTCCGTCGACGTCGCCGAACGACGATTCCGCGAGACGGACGCCGGAACGGCGATCGACGCGCTCGTCGTCGCCCACCGCCCGAGTCTTGGCAGTCAGGTAAATCGGGCGTAATATCGCTGATGTTACCGACGAGTAATAACTTGGGCGGTACTAACGGATAGACCGCACCATCTCACTGGGAGAGACAGAAGACATGGGCCATTACAAGAGCAACGTCCGCGACCTGGAGTTCAACCTCTTCGAGGTACTCGGTCTCGAGCAGCCGCTGAGTGAAGGCGTGTGGGGCGATCTCGACGCCGACACCGTCCGCAACATGCTCAGCGAAGTTGCCCGCCTCGCCGAGGGACCGCTGGGCGAGTCCTTCGCCGACGCCGACCGCAACCCTCCGGTCTTCGACCCCGAAAACCACACCGTCACCCTGCCGGAATCGTTCAAGAAGTCGTTCCGCGCACTGTGGGACGCCGAGTGGTACCGCATGGGACTCTCCGAGGAGATCGGCGGCGTACCCGTCCCCCGGTCCGTCGTGTGGGCCATCGGTGAGCTGATCCTCGGCGCCCAGCCGGCCGCGCACATGTACCAGGCCGGACCCGCGTTCGCGGACGTGCTGTTCCACAACGGCACCGAAGAGCAGAAGAAGTGGGCCGCCACCTGCGTCGAACGCGGCTGGGGCGCCACCATGGTCCTCACCGAACCCGACGCCGGCTCCGACGTCGGCGCAGGCCGCACCAAGGCCATCAAGCAGGACGACGGCTCCTGGCACATCGAGGGCGTCAAGCGGTTCATCACCTCCGCCGACTCCGACGACCTGTTCGAGAACATCTTCCACCTGGTCCTGGCCCGCCCCGAGGGCGCAGGCCCCGGCACCAAGGGACTGTCGCTGTTCTTCGTCCCGAAGACGCACTTCAACTTCGAGACCAACGAATTGGGCGAGCGCAACGGCGTATTCGTCACCAACGTCGAGCACAAGATGGGCCTGAAGGTCTCCGCCACGTGTGAGGTCACCTTCGGCGGCCACGGCATTCCCGCCCAGGGCTGGCTCGTCGGCGAGGTCCACAACGGCATCGCGCAGATGTTCGACGTCATCGAGCATGCCCGGATGATGGTCGGCACCAAGGCCATCGCCACCCTCTCCACCGGCTACCTCAACGCCCTCGACTACGCGAAGGAACGCGTCCAGGGCGCAGACCTCACGCAGATGACGGACAAGGCCGCGCCGCGCGTCACCATCACGCACCACCCCGACGTCCGTCGCGCCCTCGCCATGCAGAAGGCGTACGCGGAGGGCCTGCGCGCCGTGTACCTGTACACCGCAGCGCACCAGGACGAGGCCACCGCCAAGCTGGTGTCCGGCGCCGACAAGGACCTCGCGTTCCGCGTCAACGACCTGCTGCTCCCCATCGTCAAGGGCGTCGGTTCCGAGCGGGCGTACCAGTACCTGACGGACAGCCTGCAGACCTTCGGTGGCTCCGGCTTCCTGCAGGACTACCCGATCGAGCAGTACATCCGCGACGCCAAGATCGACTCGCTGTACGAGGGCACCACCGCCATCCAGGCGCAGGACTTCTTCTTCCGCAAGATCGCCCGCGACCGCGGTGTGGCACTCGCCCACGTCGCAGGCGAGGTCAAGAAGTTCATCGACAGCGAGGCAGGCAACGGTCGCCTCAAGGCCGAGCGCGCCCTGCTCGCCACCGCCCTCGAGGACGTCCAGACCATGGCCGCCACCCTCACCGGGTACCTCATGGGTGCGCAGGAGCAGCCGTCCGAGCTGTACAAGGTCGGCCTCGGTTCCGTCCGCTTCCTGATGTCCGTCGGCGACCTGCTCATCGGCTGGCAGCTCCTCCGCCAGTCCGAGATCGCGATCAAGGCCCTCGACGAGGGTGCCTCCGACAAGGACAAGGCGTTCTACGAGGGCAAGGTCGCCATCGCGTCCTTCTTCGCGAAGAACGTTCTGCCGGAACTGACCGCCACCCGCAGCATCGTCGCCAACATCGACAACGACATCATGGAGCTCGACGAAGCAGCGTTCTGATCGGCTTCAGACGGCCCGGCGGCCGGGGTAGCTCCCCGGCCGCCGGGCTTTTTCGTGTCCCGACCATGTGGACTCCGGCACTCTTTCCCGGTCGACGCACCCCTTTTCGGCTCCCATAGGTAGTGCGCGAGCCGAGAGAGAGTGCGGGAGTTGTCCACAAGCCTCAGTTCATCCACAGCCGGGTCCTTCGGACCGGATTCTTCAGGCGGCTCCGGCGAGAATCGTTCCCATGGAACATGACCCGGGGGCGATGCTGCGACGCCAGGAGGCGTTGGACCGCGGCTACAGCGACGACGAGATCCGACGCCTGTACACACGCGGCGAATGGCAGCGCATCGGGCGCGGCGCATATCTCTCCGCGTCGATGTACTCGGCGCTCGGCGAGGAGGAACGTCATCGCTTCCTCATCGACTCGACAATTCACGCCGTGTCGGACGACGCAGTGCTCAGCCACCAATCCGCGGCCGTCGTGTACGGGCTGCCGTTGTGGAAGACGCCCCTCGACCGCGTGCACGTCACCAGAAACCGACGCGGAGGTGGCCGGATCAAGCGGCGGACCACGGTGCACTGCGCGCCCATCGGAGAGCGTGTGGCAGTGGTGGACGGGCATTCGCTGACCCTCCCGGTGCGGACCCTCATCGACCTCGCGAGAACTCTGCCGTTCGAGCAGGCCGTCGTGGTGGGTGACGCGGCCGTCCGGAGGTTCGGCATCAGCCGAGACGACCTGGACGCCGAAATCGCCCGCGCTGCGCGTCGTCACGGCGTCGATGCGGCGCGGAGGGTCGTCCGCTTCGTGAGCGGGCACAGCGAAAGCGTCGGTGAATCTCGAAGCCGGGTCATGTTGTCGCGTGCCGGGCTGCCCGCCCCGTCCCAGCAAGGCGAGGTGTTCGAACCCGGCGGGCGCCGAATCGGACGCGTCGACTTCCACTTCGACGGCATCGTGCTCGGGGAGTTCGACGGACGCGTCAAGTACGGACGGCTGCTGAAACCCGGGCAATCCCCCGGCGACGCGGTCTTCGCCGAGAAGCAACGCGAGGACGCGCTGCGCGACCTCGGATTCCAGGTGGTGCGGTGGATCTGGGACGACCTCGGGTCACCGCGGCTGGTGGCGGAGCGTGTCCGCCGCGCGATCGCGCGTGCCGGGTCGCCACGAGGCTGGGTGACGCAGGCACCGCTCCCGTCCGCCCAGCGGCTTACGGTGCGGTCGCTGTAGTCGCACCCTTTCTCGGTTCGCGCTCTACTTTTCGGGCCCGAAAAGCGGTGCGCGAACCGAGAAGTGGTGCGGCTACTCGCCGTCGTTCGGATTCGGCTTCGGGGTGGTGGGCTTCGGGCTTTCCGCCGGGGCGGAGGGGGCCGGCGAGGCGGCGGGGGTGCGCTCGTCGGGTTTGGGTGCGGCGGCGGGTTCCTCGCACTTGACGATCGGGACGGGGTCGTAGCGGACCGTCCTGGTGTTCCGGGAGATTTCCTGACCGGTCGCGTGATCGGAGATCACCCGGGTGTCGCTGGCGGTGAATCCCGGTGCGCCACTGGAGGCGATGCAGTGATCGCCGGCGGGCAGGGTGACCGTGTCGGGCTCCGTCGGCTTGGTCCGGTTACCGGTGATCGACTCGACGTCGACCGTCTTGGTTCCCCAGAACCGGATGGTCAGATCCGAGGCGCCGCCGATGGCCTGGATCATCACGCCCGTCTTGGCGGTGTTGCGGAACTGCAGGTCGATGGCGCCTTCGAAGACGGTGGCCTCACGCGCCTCGGGGTAACGCGAGATGTAGTACGAGTGCTCGGTGTGCGCGACGTCCTCCATGCCGGCGAAATACGCGGCGTTGTAGAGCGTCGTCGCCACCTGGCTCACACCGCCGCCGACCGCGGTGTCCGGGCGACCGTTATTGATGATGCCCGACTCCACATAGCCCTGGGCCGTGCCGCGCGGGCCGGTGTACCCGTTGAGGGAGAACGTGTCGCCCGGCTTGATGAGCGCCCCGTTGATCTCACTGGCGGCGAGGCGGATGTTGGTACCCGACGCCGCAGAGAAGCCGCCGGTCGTGAACTCGCCGATCACTTCCTTCACGCCGAGCGCCTGCGCGGCCTCCGTGGTGAGGGCGGGCGGGACAGGTCCGTACACCGCGGCAGTGGCGTGAGAACCGTTGCCGCGCAACAACTCGGGCAACGTCTCCAACGTCTTGGGCCACTGCACCAGGTCGCCGACGACCGCGGGGACGACGGCGGGCGATCCGCCGTCGAGCGTGATCGTCGCGTCCTTCGGTGCGATCTCCGTCGAGACGAGCTGCGGCGCCAGGATGCCGATCGCAGCCTCGGTGTTGTAGGTGGGCTTCAGCCCACCGTTGCCGTCCGGTTCGAAGCCGACGATGGCACCGATCTGCTGACGCGCCGCGGTCGCGACCTTGCCGTCACGACCGGTCACCACCAGATCGGCGGAGGCAGCTGGCACCGCCACCTCGGCGAGCGCCCGCTGGACGCCTTCCTTCGTCACCGTCACGGGCACGACGTCGACAGGCAGGTCCACGGTCCGGCCGAACGCCCATTCCTCGGTCAACGCCGCCTCGGCGCCCTCGCCGTTCAGGTTCTGCCCGGTCGACGGGTCCACCGGAACCGGGGTCGGGCCCTCGAACACGACGGTCCCCTCACGGGACGCGCGATCGGTCTCACTGCGGAGGCCGTCGACGGCGGAGGCCAGCGCGGCCTCGTCACGGGTCGACACCACACCGATCTCGTCGGTGGTGAAGAACGACGTGAGCCTCGTGAACGGGTTGAGCGGCTGCGAATCGGCCCGGTCGAGGGTGGCCTCCCAGTCGACACCGAGCCCGGCGGCCGACGGAACGAGTTGCGTCGACACGTCGCCGGCAGTCACCGTCAGCGGCTGATCGGCGCGCGGGCCGACCTGCGCCTGCAGAATGGCCTCGGCCTCCTCGCGGGACGAACCGCCCACGTCGACGCCTGCCACCGTCACCCCGCGCGGGACGTTCCCGGAGGACACCGCGAGGTCCGCGGCGTACGCGATGCCGATCAGGGCGATCACACCACCGGTGACCGCTGCGATCTTCACCCAGGGAGCACGGGCAGGTTTGGTCGGTTCCGCTGACGGCTCGGCGGGCGCGGAAGTTTCCGGTGCCGGCTGCGGCGGGACCTGCGCCGCGGCAGCCGGAGCCACCACGGTCGGCTCGTCCGCCGGTGTGGTGTACGCCGCCGTGGGCCCGGGGACGGGTCCCGGCGGAATCGCGGGGATCACCTGCGTGACGTCCTCGTTGGCCGGGGGCTCCACCCACAACGGCGCGTCGGGAGCCTGCTCCTCGGAGCGTTCCCCGAGGTCACCGAGGTTCAGCTGCGCCGTCGGGGCGTCGTCGGCACTCGGCTGTTCCGCCTGATCCTCGAGAGCCGGGGCATCGTCGACGGCCGGAGCGTCCTCGGGAGCCGGAGCGTTTTCGGGTTCCGGGGCATCGTCGGGAGCGGGGACCTCGGCGGCCGGGTCGGCCACATTCTCGGGTTCGACACTCTCGGGCGTCGCGGAAGGGTCCGGCGTCGACCGTTCGGGTGCCTTGCTCCCCTTGTCGCCGTCTTCGTCGTTCACCGTGGCCCTCTCACCGAGTTGTCCTTCGTGCGGGCCTCAGCTTGCCGTCGGTGCTCGTTGCATTTCAAGCGCGATCCGATCCGAGCGAGGCCCGGTCGAGACCCCCACGTCAGCGTACCGGCCGCCGGAAATGCAAGAGCCCCGCGCTGCTGCCAGGTCGGGGGTCAGGCAGCAACACGGGGCTGACAGGGATATCGCCAGCTAATCTCCAGCGTTACACCTGTCGGAAAAGACTTCGGGGATCCGGCCACCCCTCGTTGCCGGATCCCCGCTCGCACTGCGCGCACGCTGGCCTTTCCGGTCTCCCAGCTACCGGAAAGGCCAGTCGGATCACGCCTCTATGATTGCCGTCACACCCTGGCCGCCGGCGGCGCAAATCGAGATCAGGCCGCGGCCCGAGCCCTTCTCCGCCAGCATCTTGGCGAGCGAGGCGACGATGCGGCCGCCGGTCGCGGCGAACGGGTGCCCCGCCGCCAGCGAGGACCCGTTGACGTTGAGCTTGCTGCGGTCGATGGACCCCAGTGCGCCGTCGAGGCCCAGGCGTTCCTTGCAGTACTCGTCCGATTCGAACGCCTGCAGCGTCGCCAGCACGACGGACGCGAACGCCTCGTGGATCTCGTAGTAGTCGAAATCCTGCAGGGTGAGGCCGTTGCGGGCCAGCAGGCGCGGGATGGCGTACGTCGGCGCCATCAGGAGCCCGTCCTTGCCGTGGATGTAGTCGACGGCCGCGGTCTCGGAGTCGACGAGATGTGCGAGCACCGGAAGCTTGCGCTCGGCGGCCCATTCGTCCGTGGACAGCAGGACTGCGGACGCGCCGTCGGTGAGCGGGGTGGAGTTACCCGCCGTCATCGTGGCGTCGCCCGCCTTCACCCCGAAGACCGGCTTCAGCTTGGCCAGCTTCTCGGCGCTGGAGTCGGGCCGCAGGTTGTCGTCGCGGGTGAGTCCGAGGAACGGCGTCACCAGGTCGTCGAAGAATCCGCGGTCGTAGGCGGCGGCCATGTTCTGGTGGCTGGCGGCGGCGAGTTCGTCCTGGTCCTCACGGCGGACGCCGAATTCCTTGGCCGTGATGGCGGCGTGCTCGCCCATGGACAGCCCGGTGCGGGGCTCGCCGTTGCGGGGGATCTCGATGCCGAGCATGGACGGGCGGACGTTGCCGAGGAGCTTGATGCGGTCGCCGGTGCTCTTCGCGCGGTTCAGCGACAGCAGGAACTCGCGCAGTTCGTCGTTGACGCCGATCGGCGCGTCCGACGTGGTGTCGACGCCGCCGCCGACACCCGCATCGATGCGGCCGGCCGCGATCGCGTCACCGACGGCGACGATCGACTGCAGTCCGGTGCCGCATGCCTGCTGCAGGTCGAAGGCCGGCGTGTACGGGCTGAGGGCGCTGCCGAGGACGCATTCGCGCATCAGGTTGAAGTCGCGGCTGTGCTTGAGCACGGCGCCGCCTGCGACGAGGCCCAGCTTCTCGCCCTGGAGGTTGAAGCGGCTCACCAGTCCGTCGAGGGTGGCGGTGAACATGTCCTGGTTGGACGCCTGCGCGTACTTCCGGTCGGAGCGGGCGAACGGAATGCGGTTTCCGCCGACGATCGCGACGGGACGCTGCTGCTTTCCGCCTGGCTTCGGCGCCGCTGCGGAGTTCGAGTTGGTGCGAGCTTTGCTGGTCACTGACGTCTCCAAGGATCTGGTGCGATTACCTGTTGGCTACTATTCTTACTCAGGAGTAAGTTACTTGTCGACACCGCACTTCACTCGGTGCTCGGTGACTGACCGCCAAACGACGACAGAAGGTAGGACCGTGGCAGCCAGCAAGGGAGCTCCCGACCTCTATTCCCAGTTCCTCTCATCCGCACCCGGCGCATTCATCGCCGCGAAAGCAGGACTGCCGCGACCCGAGAACCTGCGGCGATACAAGCACGGCGAACCGCCGCTCGCCGGCCCGGTCCTGATCGGCGGCAAGGGCCGTCTCGTCGAGCCGTTGCGCGAACTGCTGTCCGACTACCCCGCCGCGGGATCGGGTGACGACACGTACGGCGCATTGGTGTTCGACGCCACAGGCATCGGTTCGGTCACCGAACTCGAGCAGTTGTTCGAGTTCTTCCAGCCGGTCGTCCGCAACCTCGCGCCGTCCGCGCGCGTCGTCGTCATCGGCACCACCCCCGAGGAGACGTCCGGCGTCGACGAGCACATCGCCCAGCGCGCGCTCGAGGGCTTCACCCGCAGCGTCGGCAAGGAGGTCAAGCGCGGCGCCACGGCTCAGCTCGTCTACGTCTCGCCGAAGGCCTCCGCAGGACTGTCGGGTCTCGAATCCACGCTGCGGTTCCTGCTGTCGGCCAAGTCCGCGTTCGTCAGCGGCCAGGTCATCCGGGTCGGCGCCGAGGATTCCGTCGCACCCGCCGACTGGGACAAGCCGCTCGACGGGAAGGTCGCCATCGTCACCGGTGCGGCCCGCGGCATCGGCGCGACCATCGCCGAGGTCCTCTCCCGCGACGGCGCGCACGTCATCTGCGCCGACATTCCGGCCGCCGGTGAGGCGCTGTCGGAAACCGCCAACAAGGTCGGTGGCACGTCCCTCGCGCTGGACGTGACCGCGGACGACGCGGCCGACAAGCTCGCCGAGTTCGTCCTCGAACGGCACGGCGGCGCGGACATCATCGTCCACAACGCCGGCATCACCCGCGACAAGACCCTCGCCAACATGGACGAAGGCCGCTGGAACATGGTGATCGGCGTCAACCTCCTTGCACCGCAGCGCATCACCGATGCCCTCGTCGCCAAGGGTGCACTGAAGGAAGGTGGCCGCGTCATCGACGTCTCCTCCATCGCCGGTATCGCGGGCAACCGGGGCCAGACCAACTACGGCACCTCCAAGGCCGGTGTCATCGGACTCGTGCAGGCCTCCGCGCCGGTGCTCGCGGCGAAGAAGATCACGATCAACGCCGTCGCACCGGGCTTCATCGAGACGGCGATGACCGCGGCGATCCCCTTCGCCACCCGCGAGGCCGGACGTCGGATGAGCTCCCTGCTGCAGGGCGGCGAGACCGTCGACGTCGCCGAGACCGTGGCCTACTTCGCGAGCCCCGCGTCCAACGCCGTCACCGGACAGATCGTCCGTGTCTGCGGCCAGAGCCTGCTGGGGGCGTGATGTCCGGCAAGGTCGTGCAACTCACGGAGAAGCCGGGCACGCTCGACATCTACACCCGGGCCGTGCGCAGCGCGCTGCCGGTCATCGGCGCGAGCGGGCACAGTGCCCCGGACACGACGCTGGTCTTGAACGGGGTGCGCGTCGACCCCGACAACCTGGCGGCGTACGACCGGGTGACGGGGCTGCGGTTCGGCGACCACCTGCCGCTGACGTACCCGTTCACGCTGGTGTTTCCGGTCGTGATGAAGCTGATGGTGTCCGACGGTTTCCCCTTCCCCGCCATCGGTTCGGTGCACGCGGAGAACGTCATCGAACAGTTCCGTCCCATCTCGGTGATCGAGCCCCTGGACGTGTCGGTGCACGCGGAGAATCTGCGTGAGCACCGCAAGGGACTCCTGATCGACGTGATCAGCGAGATCCGGGTCGGACGCGAACTGGTGTGGAAGCAGACGTCGACGTTCCTGCGTCAGCAGAAGACGTCGCTGTCCGGTCAGCCCGGCCCCGAGCCGAAGGCCGAGGAGGAGCCGCCGCGCCCGCTGCGGACGCTGCGGGTTGATCAGAAGACGATCGGCAGGTACGCCGCGGTGTCCGGTGACCGGAACCCGATTCACGTGTCGACGTTGGGCGCCAAGGCTTTCGGGTTTCCGAAGACCATCGCGCACGGCATGTGGAGTGCGGCCGCCGTCCTCGGGTCGGTGGAGGGCCGGATCCCGGACGCCGTCACGTACAGCGTGCGCTTCGGCAAGCCGATCCTGCTGCCGTCCACGCTGAACGTGTACGCCGATCAGACCGGCGACGGCTGGGATCTGTCGATCAAGCACCCGAAGAAGGGGTACCCGCACCTCACCGCGACACTGCGCTGACGGGGACGAACGGGACGTTCGTTCGATCTGATCGAACGAACGTCCCGTTCACTCCGGCTTCTTCTTGCCCGCGAGGCCGCGCCACGCCAGGGATTCCAGCAGATCGGCGGCGGCGTCGACCTCGATCTCGCCGCCGGCGACGCGGTCGGCCACGGCCTCACCCGCACCGACGAGGGCGATGGCGATCAGTTCGAAATCCTGTCCAGGCTGGGGATCCTTGGTGCTGGACTCGAGCAGGTGCGCGGTCAGCTCGATCAGCCGGTCGCGGCTCGACTGCACCGACCCCACGAACGCCTGCTGCCCCATCGCCTGGCGATACAGCACCATCCACGACTTGCGGTGCTTGCCCACGAATCCGAGAAACCCTTCGAGGGCCCGGCGCAGCTGTTCGCGCGGACTCAGCCCCGGATCGCCCGCCGGAGCGAGCGCCTCGACGAAGCGCAGGCCCTCGCGTTGGATGCACGCCGCGAACAGTTCGTCCTTGGAACCGTAGTAGAGGTACAGCATCGGCTTCGAGATTTCCGCCTTGGCCGCGATCGCGTCCATGGACGTTTCGTGAAAACCTCTGTCGGAGAAGACGTCGACAGCAGCGTCGAGCATCTGCTGCTCGCGCACTGCGCGCGGCAGTCGCTTGGTGCCGCCGGCCATTCGTCCTCCATCATCGTCGAACCCGCTATCTTACTCTACGGTAATAAAGTGGGCCCGACCGGCGGACGAGAAGAATACCAGCACCCGGTCGCGGACTCCGCACTAGCAGGCGATGACGCCCTTGGCGCGCGCGACGGTCAGGACCGCCTCGTCGACACGCTGCTGCGGCAGCTTGCCCGAGGCCACAACGCTTTCGAGGTGATCGAGCACCCGCGGGACGTCGTCGGTGGTGAGCCACAGGGCGACATCGACACCGGATTCCAGCGCGGTCTCGACGGCGACGGTGATGTCGTAGCGGTCGGTGATCGCCTGCATGCCGCTGAGGTCGTCGGTAAAGATCGGGCCGGCGAACGGCGGCGCCCCGTATCCGGCGCCGCCGCGCAGCAGCGCCACGGCGTCGGGACTGATGCTGGCGGGAATCCCGGGTGCGGTCAGACCCGGCACCTCGAGGTGGCCGAGCATGACGCCGACACCCGTGGACACCAGGTTCCGGAACGGGACGAGGTCCTTCGTCTGCAACTGCTCGAGCGGCGGGGTGGTGACGGCCCCGGTGTGTGAGTCGCCGGACGCCGATCCGTGTCCGGGGAAGTGCTTGATGACGGGCAGGATTCCCGCGTCCCGCATTCCGCGCGCATACGCGTCGGCGTAGCGGGTGACCACGGCGGGATCGTCGGAGTAGGAGCGGTCGCCGATCACGCTGTCGTCCGGCTGGCTGCTCACGTCCACGTCGGGGGCGAAGTTCACGGTGACACCGAGGTCCTTCAGTCCGCGACCGCGCTCGAGCGCCATCTGGTACGTCTGTTCCTCCGTCATCGTGGCTGCGGTCTGCCGGGCGGACGGATCGGCTCCGAGCAGGTTCTCGACGCGCGACACGCGCCCACCCTCCTCGTCGATCGTCACCATCAGGGGCAGCGACGAAGCCGACGCCACCTGGGGAATCTCACGGTTCGCGAGCATGGCCTCGTCGGTCCAGCTTCCGACGAAGATGCCGCCGATCTGCTCGTCACGGACCACCTGAGCCGCATCCGCCGTCCCGGTCACTCCGACGTTCAGCAGCTGAGCGAGCTTGCGCCGCAACGGCAAAGATTGCAGGAACTCCGTCTCGCACGACGCCGGCGCGGCGGCGGGCGCTGCGGTGCCGGTGTGCGACGCCGGCTCGACGGAGGACGGCGACGGTGCCGTCGAGGACGACTCCGCGACCGTCCCGCCACCACCCGACGAACATCCGGCGACGAGGCCGGTACAGGCAGCGAGCGCGAGTGCATACTTGATCCGCATGGGTTCGACGGTAGCCCAGTTCGCCGTCGGCACCCCCGCGGCAGGCGCCGAATCGACGACCGCTGCCGCCCGTCTTGGTAATCTGGACACAGAGGAAGCCCGTACTCAGGAGGTCGTAGTGCCCGGTGGTTTGATGTTGATCGCCTACGACGGATCCGACAACGCCAAGCGTGCGGTGGAGTGCGCAGGTCGTTTCCTCGCCTCCAATCGCGCTGTGCTGGTGACGGTGTGGGAGCCGATGGTCCGTCAGGCCGCCCGCATGTCAGGTCTGTCCGGTGTGATGCAACCCGAGTGGGTGCCCGACGAGGAGACCGAGGACGTCGCGTTCTCCGACGCGAAGGTCACCAACGAAGAGGGTGTCCAACTCGCCGAGGCCGCCGGACTCGCCACCGAGGGTCGCTGCATCGAGTGCACCAGCACGATCTGGACGGCCATCGTCGAGACGTCCGACGAACTCGCGGTCGACATCATCGTCACCGGCACCCGGGGCACCACCGGCCTGCGGTCGTTGCTGCAGAGCAGCGTCGCCGACCACGTGTTGCGCCACAGTCACCGCCCGGTGCTGATCGTGCCTCCCGGGAAGTAGTCCGGACGCCCGACTACTGTCGGGTGACCATGGACGGCTTCCTTCTCTCCCGCGCCGACCGGACGTTGCGTACGTCCGGTGCGCGGCACGGGTACGACACCGCGGCAGCCGCTGTCGCGGCCCTCGCGAACGGTGATACCGAGTTGATCGTCGGAGCGCTGCCGTTCGATCCCCAGCGTCCTGCCGCGCTGACCGCCCCGGAATCGTGGGAGTTCACGGACGGTCCGTGGCGGCCCGGCACCGTTCCCGACCTCCCGCCCGTACGCCTCACGCGACAAATCCCCGACCCCGCCGAGCACGTGGTGCGGGTGCGGTCCCTCGTCGACCGCCTGCGCGAGGGCATCCTCGGCAAGGTGGTGGCCGCACGCAGCGTCACTCTCCGTTCGGACACCCCTATCTCCGCAGAAGCGTTGGCCGCGAGAATGATTCACCAGAATCCCACCGCGAACGGGTTCGCCGTCGACCTCTCCGCGGCCGGCGAGGGCTTCCGCGGACGCAGCCTCGTCGGCGCCAGCCCCGAGGTGCTGCTCAGTCGGCGCGGGCGACGCGTCACCTGCCGTCCCCTCGCCGGAACAGCCCCGCGGCGCGCCGATCCGGAGGCCGACGAGAAGGAAGGTCGCGGCCTCCTAGAGTCCACGAAGAACCTGGCCGAGCACGCGTTCGTCACTGCCTGGATCAGGGAGGTCCTGGCGCCGCTTTGCACCGAGTTGACCGTCCCGGACTCCCCGGTTCTGACGAGCACGCACGAGGTGTGGCATCTCGCGACCCCCATCGAAGGCGTGCTGCGCGACGCGTCGACCAGCGCTTTGAGCCTGGCCACCCGGTTGCACCCGACCCCCGCGGTGTGCGGCACCCCCACCGACCTCGCCCTCGCGACCATCCGGGACGCCGAGGAGGATCGGCGGTTCTACGGCGGCGCCGTCGGGTGGTGCGACGGCGACGGCGACGGCGACTGGGTGGTGGCCATCCGCTGCGCCGAGATCGCCGCGGACGGACTCGAGGCACGGGCGACGGCGGGCGGGGGCATCGTCGCCGAGTCCGACCCGGAGTCCGAACTCGACGAGACGACCACCAAACTGCGCACGCTGCTCCGGGCGCTCGGAGTGCAGCAGAGCCTGTGAACTGCAGAAACGGTGGCCCACGAGCACCAATCAGCAGTTCGGCGGCCCGTGGGTGATACCTTGACCCGAGCAATTCGTACGCGGGAGTAGCCGTGTGCGTCGATGGCACGACGGTGGGAGATGTCTGATGGGGAAGTTCCTTGTGCCCGGTGTGGTCAGCGCCGTGGTCGGTGTCGCTCTCGGCACCGTGGCGACGCTCGGCATCACCGCAGCCGCACAGGACAACACGCGTCCCGAGATCGACCGCAGCGGCAACGCGGATTCCTCGCTCCTGAACCAGGTTGAGTACGGCAGCCGCTGAGAGCGCCGGCTCAACAAGTTCCCGCACTTCCCCCGAGTCGGCGGCCATGTCGTCCATGGCGCCCTCGGCGGAGCCTCTGTCACGGCGGTGGCTGTTCGGCGCCTCTGTCGTAGCGTTTCTTCTCGCATTTCTCCAAACCCCCGGCCGGCTCGCCGCTGACACCAAGTACGACCTGTCCCAGAATCCGATCGGATTCCTGGAACGGGCCGCGCATCAGTGGAGCAGCCAGGCCCCCATGGGTCAGGTGCAGAACCAGGCCTACGGTTACTTCTTTCCGCACGGCGCGTTCTTCGCGCTCGGCGACATCCTGAGCGTCCCGCCGTGGATCACCCAGCGGATCTGGTGGGCCCTGCTGCTCGTCGCCGGATTCTGGGGCATCGTCCGTCTCGCCGAGGCGCTCGGCGTCGGCAGCCGTTCGTCCCGGATCATCGCCGGTGTCGCGTTCGCGTTCTCCCCCCGTGTCCTCACCACCCTCGGTTCGATCTCGTCGGAAACCCTCCCGATGATGCTGGCGCCGTGGGTCCTTCTGCCCGTTGTCGTCGCCCTCGCCCATGTGAGTGACAATGCGTCCCGGGACACACGGTGGCACTCACCTGCACGGCTGGCGGCCCAGTCGGCGCTCGCCGTCGCGTTGATGGGTGCGGTGAACGCCGTCGCGACCGTCGCCGCGTGTCTCGTCGCAGGTCTGTGGTGGATCGCGCACCGGCCGAACCGTCGGTGGTGGGTGTTCACCGCCTGGTGGTTCCCATTCCTGGCGCTGGCCACGCTGTGGTGGATCGTGCCGCTGCTGCTGCTCGGCAAGGTGAGCCCGCCGTTCCTCGACTACATCGAGTCGTCCGGGGTGACCACGCAGTGGACGTCCCTCGCCGAGATCCTCCGCGGCACCGACAGCTGGACGCCGTTCGTCTCCCCTGAGCGCATCGCAGGCGCGGTCCTCGTCACCCAGCCCGCCGCGGTCGCGGCGACCGGGCTGATCGCCGCCGCCGGGCTCGCCGGACTGTGTATGCGGTCGATGCCGGCCCGCGGTCGCCTCACTCTGATCCTGTTCGTCGGTGTCGCCGGACTCGCGGCCGGGTACATCGGCGAACTGGGCTCCCCGTTCGCCGAGCAGGTGCGACTGTTCCTCGACTCCACCGGGGCACCCCTCCGGAACGTCCACAAACTCGAGCCGCTCGTCCGACTGCCCCTCGTGCTCGGGCTGGCGCACCTGCTGGCGAAGGTGCCGCTGCCCGGGTCCGTGCCGGTCGCGCGGTGGCGCAGCGCGTTCGCGCACCCCGAGCGCGAACCGATGGTCGCGGTGACGAGCCTGGTGCTGGTCGCCCTCACCCTGGCGACGTCGCTGGCGTGGACGGGCAAGCTCGCACCGCGGGGCACGTATTCCGAGGTCCCCGACTACTGGCAGCAGGCCGCCTCGTGGCTGGAGGACAACGCCGGGGGCACGAGCCCCGACGGTTCCGACGCGGAGCGTGCGCTCGTGGTGCCGGGCGCACCGTTCGGCAGCCAGCTCTGGGGTCTCACCCGCGACGAGCCGATGCAGGCGCTGGCGTCCACGCCGTGGGCGTCCCGCGACGCCGTCCCTCTCACCCCGCCCGGCACCATCCGGGCCATGGACTCGATCCAGCGGCTGATCACGGACGGCCGCCCGTCGGATGGCATGGCGCAGACCCTGCTCGGCCAGGGCATCCATTACCTCGTCCTCCGCAACGACCTCGACCCCGAGACGTCGCGGTCGACGCGCCCACTGCTCGCGCACCAGGCCGTTACCGGCTCGCCCGGATTCACGCAGGTCGCGGAATTCGGCGAGGACATCGGTCCCGGCGATGTCGAAGGCCTGGTGATCGACAGCGACCTGCGTCCCCGGTACCCGGCGATCGAGATCTTCGAGGTGTCGATGCCGGACGGTTCGCCGACGACGAGCGGGCCGTACACCGCGAACCTCGACGGCATCCCCCGGGTGCAGGGCGGGCCCGAATCGCTGCAACGCCTGCGGGAGAACGGCGCCCTGCCCGGAGCCGGACCGGTACTGCTGGCCGCGGACGCGACGCGCGCCGGACTACCGGTCGACGACGTCACCGTCACGGACACGCCCCGGAACCGGGAAACCGATTACGGCCAGGTCGACAATCACAGTTCGGCACTGCGCACCGCGGACGACGCCCGCCGCACGTTCAATCTCGTCCCCGACTATCCGGTGGCGGACACCCCGCTGGTGGAGGGGCAGTGGGAGGGCGCGACGCTGAGCGTGTCGAGTGCGGCGTCCGACGCCACGCAACTCGGCGGCACCTCCCCGGCCAGCAGCGCCGCCGCGACCGTCGACGGTGACCCGGCGACGGGCTGGTTCAGCAACGGCATCGAGCGGGCGCTGGGCCAGTGGCTCCAGATCGACTTCGACACCCCACCCACGAGTTCTCTGCTGCACATCACGACCAGCCCGGCGGCGATCGGCGCCCCCGTCCGCTGGATGGAGGTGTCGACCCCCAACGGCAGCACGGCCGTGAAGGTGGATGCCCCGGGCAAACCGATCGCCGTGTCCGTTCCCGGCGGTGTCACCCCGTGGGTGCGGATCACCGCGACCCGAACCGAGAACGGTTCCGCGGGAACGCAGTTCGGCATCAGCGAGGTGTCGGTCGAGGACTTCTCCCAGCGTGACGCCCCGGTAACCGTGCCGATCCGGTACCGGACCGTGTTGCCTTCCACTCCTCAGGGTGCGTCCGTCTCGGGTTGGGATCTCAGCCAGGAACTCCCCGGCCGCAACTCGTGCGCCGAGTCCCCGGACCGCGTGCGGTGCAGTAACGCCTTCGTCCTGCCGCCCGAGGAGGTCGGCACGTTCGAGAGAACGTTGTCGGTGCCCGAACCCACCGCGGTCACGCCGCAGCTCGTGCTGCGGGCACGGCATGGCGCACCACTGGAAGAGATTCTCACTCAACGGGATTCGCCGTCCGCCCATGGGACCAGCAACATCACCGACCTTCGTGGGTCGGCGTTCGCCGCCACCGACAACGATCCGCGTACCAGCTGGTCGGCGAAGCAGGACACCACCAGCGGCAAGGGCGCGAAACCGACCCTCACGATCGACCTTCCCCAACCCACGCTGGTCACCGGCCTGCAACTGACGCCCAGCGCGGGCGCCGTGCCCGCCGCCCCCGACCGGGTCGCCGTCGACCTCGGGAACGGACCGCAGGTGCGCGACGTCGACGAGGACGAGGACGACGGGACCGTGACGGTCGAACCCCGGGTGACCGACCGGATAGTGCTCAGCCTCGTGTCCTGGAAGAGCACCCTCGATCAGAACGCGCTGGGTTTCGCCCAGCTGCAGCCGGCGGGCCTCGCCGAGGTCGGGGTGCTGGGCGAGGACGGCGTCCTGCTGCCCGGTTCGGGTCCGGCCGACGACGCCGGCGCCCGCCCGGTGACGGTGCCCTGCGAGGAGGGGCCGGTCGTGACGATCGGCGGGCAGCCGGTGCGCACGAGCGTCACGGCAACCGTCGGGCAAGTGCTCTCCGGTGACCCGGTTCCCGCAACCCTCTGTGACACCCCCGGCCCCGTCCCGCTGGGAGCCGGATCCCAGGACGTGACCGTCGACCCGGGGTCGGCGTTCTTCGTCGACAGTCTCCGCCTCGACGCCGGACCGCAGGCCAAGGCCATTCCGACCGAGCAGGTGTCGACCACCGCATGGACGGAGAACCACCGGGAACTCACGGTGCCCCGCTCGGACGCCGAGCGCGTCGTCGTCGTCCCCGAGAGCACCAACGTCGGCTGGGTGGCCACCGCACCGGACGGCAGCGAACTGACACCGATCGTCGTGGACGGCTGGCAGCAGGGGTGGATCCTGCCCGCGGGAACCGAGGGGACGGTGACCCTCGACTTCCCCACCGACCACTGGTACCGCCTGGGGATCTTCGGCGGTCTACTCCTGCTGATTCCGCTGATCGCCGCCGCACTGTGGCCGCGCCGCGCACGCGAGCGCGATCCCGGCCCGGCACCGCGGACCTGGGGCAGCGCGACGGTCGGGTGGCTGGGAATCCTCGCTGCCGCCACCGTGATCGGTGGTCCCGTCGGCGCGGCGACGACGGTCGTGGTGACGCTACTGGCCGTCACCCTCGTCCGCCTACGCGGAACCGCCACCACCGCGCGCGTGCTGGTGGGGGTCGCCGGAGCGTCGACGATGCTCGGCATGGCGATGCTCTCCACCGGCCCGTGGCGCGCACCCGGCGGGTACGTGGGGCACTCGTTCCTCGTTCAGTTCCCGCTGCTGCTGGCGCTCGTCGCCACCGGGCTGGCGGTGCTGCCGCTCGGACGGTCCGTGCTCCTGGCACGCGCCTCCCAGCGCTTGACGGCGCGGCGAGCAGGTTCCTCCACCAACGCGTAACTGGCCGACGCGACCGCGACGCTCATCACGGTCGTGAGGAACAGGATGTAGACGAAGTGGCCGGTGAACGGAACGAGCCCGAACACCGGAAAGACGATCGACAGCACCGCGAGGTGCCAGATGAAGATGCCGTACGACCAGCGGCCCACTGCGAGAGCGAGCGGACTCGCGAGGTAACGGTGGGTGGACGTGTCGGACAGCACCAGCGGGGCCATCAGCGCGAAGCTGATGACGGCGCCGAGCGCCATCTTGACGGCGTACTGCCACGGTTCGGGACGCACCAGCCCCTCCGGGCCGGCCAGATCGGTCGCGGTGAGCGCGAATGCCACTGCGGCGACGAGAAACATCCGGACGCGATGATGCGCCCAGCGGTGCATTCGCCCGGGCGGACTCACCGCCAGCTCGGCGAGCAACATCCCGGCTCCGAACCAGGGCAGGTACCCCGGTAACCAGTTGTCGTGATGAATGCCACCCGGCGTCGACACCGGCACGAATGCCCACGTCAGACTCACCGCGATCAACGCGAGAATCGCCGGAACCCGCAGCCGCGCAGCCGGACCCCGCAACCGGACCAGCGCGAACGCCAGCAGCGGAAGCACCAGGTAGAAGGCCACCTCCACCGACAGACTCCACATCTGGGTCAAACCGTCGGTGAGCGTAAGGGGCACGAACACCTGCACGAGACCGAGATTCGCCCACCACGTGCGGTAACTCGCGTTCGCGGTGGGCAGGAACGTCAACACCACCGCCACGGCGACCCAGTACGCGGGCAGGATGCGCGTCGCCCGCGAGATCCAGTACCGGACGATTCCCTGGGCGGGGCCCATCCCCCGCGCCGCCCCGGCATGGCTGCGCCACAACAGGAATCCGGACAGCGCGAAGAAGACCGCCACCGCCAGATCGAATCGTCCCCAGATGCGCCCGAGAACGGGCACGTGCGTCGCACCGGTCTGGAACGCGACGTGCGTCACGAGCACCCCCAGCGCCGCGAGACCGCGCATTCCCTCGAGTGCGGGAATGAAACTGCGCGGCGGTGCGGTCGTGCTCGTGGTGGTGGCCGAGGTGCTCATCACCAACAGTGTGCCTGGTCCGGGGGCTGTGACGGAAAACTCCGTTCGAGTCACTTCGCTGGCGAACGGCCGATGCGTTTACTATCCGATGGGGCAAATGCGCATTCGAGACTGTTAGTGTTTTGCCTCACGTGGTGTCGATGTGGGCTCCATGCGATCCGTGCAGCCGTGCTGCCGGTGGGGGAATCTCAATCGACAGAATTGGGTTAGGAGAGAAAGCATGGCGGAGCGCTCAGGGCCGAGCCGGATACTTGCTTGCATTCTGGTGGGCCTCGGTGCCTTCCTCTTGGCCGTCGCCATTCTCATTCCCACCTACACGGTGGGCAAATTGGAGAAGACGCCCTTGGACCTCGAAGTGACCACGATCGCCGAAGGTTCCGGCAGCGTGCTCAACTCGCAGGCTCTTCTCGCAGGCAAGGCCGAAGTCAACACGAACGTTCCACTGGTGTCACAGCGCTACGTCACCACCGAAGACCCCGCGGACGCGGACGTCGTCACTCTCCAGGCGGGGCAGACGCTGCGTCGCACCGACAAGCAGGGCGACACCGGACTGCTGTCCGCGATCGTCGACCGCAACACCGTCGACCGCAAGACGTCGATGCCGACCAACGACCCGGTGGGCACCATCCAGACGCAGCCCAACCAGCCTGCCGAGGAAGTTCCGCGCGACGGACTGCAGTACAAGTTCCCGTTCAACTCGGAGAAGCAGAGCTACCCCTACTTCGACCTGAACGCGCGCGCCACCCAGGACATCAACTTCGTCGAGGAGACGGAGATCAACGGCCTGAAGGTGTACCACTACAACCAGACGATCGATCCGGTCGACTTGTCGAAGGTGGTCAGCTCGCCCACCAACAAGCTGACGCTGCCCGCCGAGGCGTGGGGCGTCCCCGGTGGCACCCTCCCCGTCACGATGACCCGCTGGTACACCAACGTGCGCGACCTGTGGGTCGAGCCCGAGACCGGTGTCGTCGTCAAGGGCCAGGAGCAGCTGCACCAGTACTACGCCCGCAACAAGGACAAGCCGGAGATCGACGTCCTGAAGGTGGAACTGCCGTTCAACGAGCAGACCATCGAATACCAGGTCCAGCAGGCCAAGGACGGCATGGACAAGATCAGCACGTTCGGTCGCACCGTGCCGATCATCGCCGGCATCCTCGGTGTCATCGCACTGATCGCGGGACTCGTCCTGGGTCTGCGCGGCGGCAAGGGCAGGCAGCCCGCGCACACCGCTGGCGACGACTACCCGCCGAGCGACGGTGGCCGCCACGTCGACCTGGACAAGTCGGAGGCTCCCACCGAGCAGCACGACTGGACCACGGACAAGACGGAAGAGATTCCCGTGCAAGATCCGCGCAGGTACGACGAGCGCTAGCTGTAAGGAGCCGGACGCCACGTAGTCCGGTGCGAAGGGGACCGCGGTAGTGCACCGAGGTCCCCTTCGTCGTTCCCGGGGGCCTGTGCTGTGTCGCCCGATGCCACAGGCGGCTCGTCGGACCGAACGGATGTCACATCGGGCGCGGGGCATCGCGCCGCGCGCTGCGCACGGCGAGGACGCTGGCGACCAGTGCGGTGCTCGACGCGACCGTCACGGCGACGGCGATGAACTGCCCGATCGTGGACGCGAGGGTCAGCATGCCGGTCATCTCGACGGCGAAGCCGATCCAGGCGATCACGGCGAGGTGCGTCCGCTCCCCCGCGATGGCGGACAGCAGGGCGCCCTGCAGGACGGCCAGGCAGGCACCGTGGAGCGCGAACAGCCACAACAGCGACTGGACGGGCCGGTATGCGTCGCCGACCAGGAGCGGGACGAGGGGGGCGGCCACCGCGACGGCCGCGACGAGGACCGCACCGAGTCCGACGAGGACGGCGAGCGCCGACCGGATCGCCTGGACGGAGTGCGCGGGATTCGCCATCCGCGGATAGAGCACCACCCCGACGGCCTGCGGCAGCCAGAACGCGGCCTTGGTGGCGACGGCGCCCAGCGCGTACAGGCCGGCGTCGTCGTTGCTGAGCACGATCCGGGCGATCACCAGGTCCATCGACGACAACGCGATCAGCGCCAATTGCACCTGCGACGCCTTCAGCACGGCCGCGACGCCGATCCGGGTGCTCGACTCCCCGGTGATCGCGGAATCGGCGAACAGGCGCGCACACAGGGCCACCAGCCCCGTGCCGACCGCACTCGCGGCGAGGGCGAGGCCCGGCCCGGCGCCGACGGCCAGAACCACGACCGCGGGTACGACCTTCGCGATACCCGCGGCCGCGAGGACGACGCTGAGCGGACCGAACCGTGCCGCGCCCTGCAGCAGTCCCTGCTCGGTGGCGAGCAGGACCAGGACGGGCGCCGTGATGAGCGCCGAGAACGTGGCGAGCATGCCGGTGTCGAGGGCCCACGACACGAGGGGGGCGAGCAGCATCGCGGCGACCGCGACGATCACCGCGCAGCGGTACCCCAGCAGGCGGACCGCGTGGGCTCCCTTGCCCCGGACCACCTCGCGGGCGACGACGGTCTGCAGCGCGAGAGCGGGGACGGCGAGGACGAGTTGGGCCGCGAGCAGGCTCGCGAACTCCCCGTAGCCGGCCGGGCCGAGCCAGCGGCTCGCCGGCAGATGCAGCAGGTAGGACGCGATGTTCGCGATCATCGAGCCCGCCGTCACCATCGTCACCCCGGCGACCGCCGAGCTGGTGAGGGTCTGGCGTGGCATGCGCCCCATGATGCACTACGTGCCCTGCGAGCCGGGTCGATGCACCACGTATCGTGACGGCCCATGACCGCCCGGCGCCGAGCATCGTTCGTCGCGCCGGTCTACAGCCTCCTTCTGGCGTTGCTGATCCTCGGGCCGCTGCTCGGTCCGGGCTATCTGCTGTTGCGGGACGCGGTCAGCACTCCCCGCTCGTATCTCACCGACTCGGCGCTCGGCCTCACGGACGCCGCCGCGCGGGCCGTGCCGCAGGACGCTCTGCTCGCGACGCTGAGCGTTTTCGTCGACGGCGGCCTGGTGGTGAAGGCGATCCTGCTGCTGGCGCTGTGGGCGGCGGGCTGGGGTGCCGCCCGGGTGGTCCGCACCGTCCTGCCGACGGCGGGGCTCGGACCGCAGCTCGTCGCCGCGACGGTGACGGTGTGGAACCCGTACGTCGCCGAGCGACTGCTGCAGGGGCACTGGAGCCTGCTGACCGGGTACGCGGCGCTGCCGTGGACGGTGTGCGCGGCGGTCGCGATTCGACGGGGTCACCGCCGGGGGTGGTTCGCCCTCGCGGCCTGCCTCGCCGCGGCCGGTCTGACCCCCACCGGGGCGTTGCTCGCGGCGGTGACGGCGGTGGCCGTCCTCGCGCTCCTCGGCGGACGATCGGCCGCGTGGCTCCGGGTGACGGGCGCGCTGGGCCTGTTCGTCGTCGCGAGCGCGCCGTGGCTGGCGGCCACGGCACTGGCCGGCGGCGGCGGGGACGGCTCCGATCCCGCAGGGGTCGCGGCGTTCGCGGCGCGCGCCGAGCCGGGGCTGGCGACGCTGGGCAGTCTCGCCGGACTCGGCGGCGTGTGGAACGAGACCGCCGTCCCGGACACCCGGACCACACTGTTCGCCCTCGTCGGAACGGTCCTGCTGCTCGGGGTCGTCTTGTGCGGACTCCCGGCGCTGTGGCGGCGGCGACGGCATCCCGTGGTGGCCGCACTGACAGCGCTCGCGCTGGTGGCGGTGCTGCTGCCCGCACTCGGCGCGACCGCGTGGGGACTCGACGTCGGCCGCTGGCTGGTGCAGAACGTGCCCGGCGCGGGATTGCTCCGGGACGCGCAGAAGTGGGTGGCGCTCGCGGCGCCGCTGTATGCGCTCGCCGCCGCGGCCGCGGTGCTGCGACGCCCCGGCACGTGGTCCGTCTCGGCCGTCCTGGTCGTGCTGCTCGCCCTCCCCGACCTCGCGTGGGGCGTCGGGGGCGCGCTGCGCCCGGTCCACTATCCGCCGTCGTGGGAGCAGGTGGCCGCCGAGGTGGCGCACGAGTCGGACAGCGGGGACGTCGCCGTGCTGCCCACCGGCATGTTCCGCAAGTTCTCCTACAGCGGTGCCGCTCCCGTTCTGGACCCCGCCCCGAGGATGCTGCCGGATGACGTGCTGCAGACGGGCGAGCTGGTGGTGGCCGGTGGCACGGTGACGGGCGAGGGGTCCCGGGCGCAGCAGGTGGAACGGGTGCTGCTCACCGGCGGTTCCGCCGCCGAACTCGCGCCGCTGGGCGTCCGGTGGGTCCTGGTCGAGCGCGACACGCCCGGGCCGCGCGGCGAATCCGCGACCACCCTGGCCGGTCTGGAGCGACAGTTCTCGGACGGGCATCTGGAGCTGTACCGCGTCGTCGGCGACGTCGCGCGGCACGAGGCGTCCGACCGCGCGCGTGCGACGGTGGTCGCGGCCCACGTGCTGTGGGCGCTGCTGCTGGCCGGCGGTCTACTCGGCGCGGGCGTGCTCGAGGCCCGGACGCGCCAGCGCCGGCGACACCAGCCCTGACGTCCGCAGGCCCGCGGCCGTGCCCGCCAGCACCTCGTGGACGCCGTTACCGGTGTGCTTCCAGGAGAACTCACCCGCGCGGACCCGCGCCTTCTCCCCGAGGACCATGCGTGTCTCGGGGTCGAGCAGGAGGGTGTTGACGGCCGCGGTGAGTTCGCCGACGTCGGCCGTCGCCGCTTCCGCACTGCCGACCAGCACACCGGTCACGCCGTCGACGATCGAATCCGTCAGCCCCTTGGAGCTGCGGTAACCGACGGTCGGGACCCCGTGCTGTGCGGCCTCGATGACGGCCAGACCCCAGCCCTCCTTGCGGGACGGCATGACGTGCACCCAGGACTGCGACAGCAACTGGTGCTTACGGGTTTCGTCGACGTGCCCGTGGAACGTGACGGCGTCGCCGATGCCCAGTTCGTGCGCGCGGTCGCGGAGATTCTGTTCCCACCAGCCGCCACCGATGACGTCGAGGTGCACATCGGCGATCGTGGGACGCAACGCCGCGACGGTCTCGAGGGCGTCCTCGATCTGCTTGTGCGGCACCAGCCGGGACAGGACGCACACACTGGGGTGCACGGTACGGGTGTCGGCGCCGCCGATGTCCACGCCGACAGGAATGTCGTCGGCGCCGTTGCGTACCACCGCGATCCGTTCGCGCTCGACACCGAGTTCGACGAGTTCGTCGGCGGACGGCAGCGACACGGTGAGGTACTGGTCGTCCCGGTGGGTGCGCGGCGACAACCGTGATTCCACCCACCAGCCGATCTTGCCCATCAACCGGCCCGCCACGGGCCACTGCTCGCGATGACAGTGATGCACGAGCAGCGTCACGGGTGCACCGGCGACGACGCGGGAGAAGAACGGGATGCCGTTCTGGGTGTCGATGACGGCGTCGGGCCGGATGCCTCGCAGCGGCCCGAAGCCGAGCCGGCCCGCGGCGATCGCGGCGAGGGCGCGGGGGTAGACGCTGTACCGTCCGCCCGCCCGGCTGATCTCGATGCCGTCGACGGTCTCCTTCTTGGCGGCGCCGCGGTAACCGGCGGTGCGGAGGGTGACCTTGATTCCCCGCGCCGCGAGCTGGGCGCCGACCTCCTCGAGGTACCGCTCACTGCCGCCGCCCTGCGGGTGACCGGTGTCGCGCCAGCAGAGCAGCAGAACCTCTCGCACGTTCATATACTCCTGTGGTCGGTGCGGTACATGTGGTCTCGGGGCGGGACGTTCCGCGCTGTAGTCCCCGAACACCCTATCGGTCGCGTTCCACCGGATGTTGCAGCCACCGCGAACGGATTGCGGCCCCGGCGGCTGCACTCGCTAAGGTTCAGTCTCGTGACGACGCCTCCCGTGACCCGGCGATTCGGTCGACGGGCAACGCTGAAGCGGTCGTTCGGCCTGCTCAGCGACTTCCGGCACGAACAGACCGCACCCGACCTGTTCTACGGCGCCCTCGCCCGCGACTCCGTCGAACTGATCGGTGACCTGTACGGCGGTCTCACCGACTCGGATCTCACCGGGACGACGGTCCTGGACGTCGGCGGCGGCCCCGGTTACTTCGCGGACGTGTTCCAGCAGGCCGGCGCCCGGTACGTCCCGGTGGAGCCGGATCCGTCCGAGATGCATGCGGCGGGCCTCGCCGTGGGCGGCGCGGTCCGCGGGTCGGGGTTGGCGCTGCCGTTCCGGACGTCGTCGGTGGACATCTGCTTCTCCTCCAATGTCGCCGAACACGTCAGCGAACCGTGGGCAATGGCGGACGAGATGGTCCGGGTGACGAAACCCGGCGGCCTGATCGTGCTGTCCTACACATTGTGGTGGGGCCCGTTCGGCGGCCACGAGACCGGGCCGTGGCATGTACTGGGCGGTGAGTACGCCGCCCGCCGCTACCTGCGCAAGAACGGCCGCGAACCCAAGAACCGCTACGGTGTCTCGCTGTTCAAAGTGGGTGCGGCCGACGGACTTCGGTGGGCCCGGCGCGCCCCGGGCGCGGACTTCCTGGCGGCCTTCCCCCGCTACCACCCGCGCTGGGCGTGGTGGATGGTGCGCGTCCCCGGACTGCGGGAGTTCCTGGTGAGCAACCTCGTTCTCGTGTTGCGGAAGCACTGACCGTGGTCGCGCTGGCTCTCGACATCGGTGGCACCAAGATGGCCGCCGGGATCGTCGACGCGGCCGGCACGGTGCCGCATCCGGCGACCACCCCCACGCCGGAGACCGGCGTCGCGGACGCGTGCGCCGCGCTGCTGCGCGAGGTTGCGGGAGCGGCGACGATCACGTCGGTCGGCATCGCGTGCGCGGGACCGGTCGACACGGTCGCCGGCACCGCGTCACCCATCAACATCGACGAGTGGTCGGGCGGATTCGGCCTGGTCGGCTTGGTGCAGGAACTTTTTCCCGGCGTCCCCGCGAGGCTGGCGATGGACGGTGCCGCCGCCGCTCTCGGCGAGCATCACCACGGTGCCGGGCGCGGTGCCCCCGACCTGCTGAGCCTGGTCGTGTCCACCGGTATCGGCGGCGGAGTGGTCCTCGGCGGCCGCATCGCCACCGGCCGGACCGGAAACGCGGGTCACATCGGTCACCTGGTGGTCCCCGGCGGAACCGAGCCGTGCACGTGCGGCGGGGTGGGGTGTCTGGAGACGGTGGCGAGCGGACCCTCGTCCGTGCGCTGGGCCCGCTCCCGGGGATGGCGCGGCACGACGGGCGTCGAATTGGCGAGGGCCGCCGCGGACGGGAACGACGTCGCCGTGGCCGCCCTCGACCGCGCGGGGACCGCACTGGGGCAGGCCATCGCGTCCGCGGCAGCCCTCCTCGACGTCGATCTCGCGGTGATCGGTGGCGGATTCGCGCAGGCCGGACCCGCGTTGTGGGACCCGATGCGCAGGGCCGCCGCCCGCCACGCCCGGTTGTCGTTCGTCGCGGATCTGCGGGTGGTCCCGGCGGAACTCGGCGCCTCCGGAACCCTCGTCGGGGCGGGAGTCCTGGCCGTCGACGAGGGCTGACGCAGCGGGATCTCCTCACCTGTTCCGAAATTCTGTAACGTGTTCTAGTGTTCAGGGTCACACCACGTTCAGGAGAGGAGGTGACCGTGAGCGCGAGCACTGCCCGATCCGCCGACGACTCCGATCACTCGTCCGAAGTCGCCCGGCCCACTGACTCCCGCCGCGATCCGGAGGTGCTGCGAGACGCGCTGCAACGCTGGCTCGCCGCCCAATTGCCCGCCGACGCCGCACCAGAGGTCACGCACGTCCACCTCCCCGACGCCAACGGCATGTCGAGCGAGACCATCCTGTTCGACGCCACCTGGTCCGGAGAGGTTCACCCACTGGTCGCGCGGGTCGCGCCTGCCGACACGACGATGCCCGTCTTCCCGGAGTACGACCTCGACGGACAGTTCCAGGTGATGGCACAGGTCCGGGAACACTCCGCCGTCCCGGTCCCGGTCGTCTACTGGTCCGAATCCGATCCCGGTCCGCTGGGCGCCCCGTTCTTCGTCATGGCCCGCGTCTCCGGGCAGGTCCCGCCGGACGTGATGCCCTACAACTTCGGGTCGTGGGTGACGGAGGCGACCGAGGAGCAGCGCGCGCTGCTGCAGCACAGTGCGGTGAATGTGCTTGCGCAGCTGCACGACATCGACCGACCGTGGGAGCGGTTCGCGTTCCTGCGACTGCCCGGCTCCGGTCCCACCGTCACCGAGGCGCTCGCCGCGCACATCCGGCAGCAACGCGACTACTACGAATGGACGACGCTGTCCGGTCCCCGGTCCCCGCTGATCGAACGCGGCTTCGCGTGGATGGAGGAGAACCTCCCGGACGACCCCTCCCCCGCCGTGTTCTGCTGGGGCGACGCCCGTATCGGCAACATGATGTTCGAGGACTTCCGGCCCGTGGCCGTACTCGACTGGGAGATGGTCGCACTCGGGCCCCGCGAACTCGACCTGGGCTGGATGACGTACCTGCACCGGTTCTTCGAGGACATCGCCGCGGCCGCCGGACTCGACGGGATGCCCGACTTCCTGCGCCTCGACGACCTCGCCGCCCTGTACGAGGAGCTGACGGGCCACACGCCCCGCGATCTCGAGTACTACACCGCCTACGCGGCACTGCGGCAGGCCACCATCATGCTGCGGATCCAGGAGCGCGCCATCCACTTCGGACAGGCCGTCGCTCCGGAGGACCCGGACGACATGATCATGCACCGCGCGTCGCTGGAGGCGATGCTCGACGGCACGTACTGGGAGAAGATCCGATGACCGCCGACTACGCGGGAAATCCGCTCTCCCCGATGGACGACTACCCCATCCATCAGGTGGCCGAACCCATCCGGCGCGTCGCCACGTCCGACCGCAACTTCTACGACCGCTACTACTTCAACTGCTATCCCTCGGCCGAGTCCGACCTCTTCCTCATCATCGGTCTCGGTCAGTACCCCAATCTCGGGGTGACGGACGCGTTCGCGGTGCTCCGCCGCGGCGACGACCACATCGTCGTCCGCGGGTCGGCGGCGCTGGGTCACGACCGCGCCGTCAGCACCGTCGGTCCGTTCCGCGTCGAGGTCCTCGAGGGTCTGCAACGCTTGCGGGTGGTGCTCGAGCCCGGCGACTACGACCTCTCCTTCGATCTCACCTTCGACGGCGCGATCCCCGCGACGCTGGAGCCCCGCCACTTCCGCAGGCAACTCGAGCGCGTCACGTTCGATACGAGCCGATTCGTCCAGACCGGCACCTGGGCAGGCGAACTCACGATCGACGGGCAGAGGCGCCCCGTCACCCCCGACACCTGGCGCGGCAACCGCGACCGGTCGTGGGGGGTGCGCCCCGTCGGCGAGTCCGAGCCGCCCGGACGGCGCGCGGTCGACGGGATCCAGAACTTCTTCTGGATCTACTCGGTGATGCAGTTCGACGACTACTCCGTCTCCGTCGTCCTGCAGGAGGACGAACTCGGCAGGCGCATCGTCGAGGAAGCCGTCCGCGTCTGGCCGGACGCCGACCGCGAACCCGAATGGCTGGGCCGACCCGAACACGAGCTGAAGTTCGAACCGGGGACACGCGACGTCACGTCGGCGTCGCTGAGTTTCCACCGCCCGACCGGCGAGGTCGTCACCGTCACCTGCGACCTGCTGGTTCCCAACTACATCGGTATCGGCACGGGGTACGGCCTCGAAGCCGATTGGCGTCACGGCATGTGGCAGGGCGAACTCGTGGTGCAGGGACTGCGCAAACGCGCGTCCGAGATCGAACCGGGACTCCGGATGTTCTGCCCCGTCGACAATCTCACCCGCTTCCGGCTCGAGGACGGCGGCGAGACCGTCGTCGGGACAGGGCTGTTCGAGGTCGCGGCGATCGGCCCACACGCACGGTACGGATTCGACAGTTTCACCGACACCGCCTCCTGACCGGGGGAACGACACGAGGAATGGACTCATGACCGACTACGACAAGCTCTACATCGGCGGCAAGTGGGTGGCCCCGGCCACCGATCAGGTGCTCGAAGTGTTCTCCCCGGCAACCGAGGAACGCGTCGGCAGCTGTCCCGTCGCGTCGCCGGCCGACATCGACGACGCCGTCGCCACGGCCCGGCGGGCATTCGACGAAGGTCCGTGGCCGCAGACCACTCCCGCCGAGCGCGGCGAGATCCTCGCGAAGGCGGCGAAACTCATCGAGGAGCGCGGCGACGCCCTCAACGCGCTGATCTCGTCCGAGATGGGTCAGCCGCCCGCGATGGTCGGGATGATGCAGCAGACGCCGTCGCTCGCGACCCTCAACTTCTACGCCGGTCTCGCGAACGAGTTCGAGTGGGAGCAGACCCGCACCGGCGCGTTCGGGCAGACGAAGGTGCTGCGGGAGCCCGTCGGTGTGGTGGCCGCGGTCCTCGCCTGGAACGTGCCACTGTTCCTCGCCGTCAACAAGCTGTCCCCGGCGCTGCTCGCGGGCTGCACCGTCCTGCTGAAGCCGGCACCCGAATCCCCGCTCTCCACGCACCTTCTCGCCGAGATCTTCGCGGAGGCGGGGGTTCCCGAGGGTGTCATCTCCGTCCTGCCCGGCGGCGCCGAGACCGGCGAATACCTGGTGTCGCATCCCGGCATCGACAAGATCACGTTCACCGGCAGCAGTCCCGTGGGCCGCAAGATCGGGGCGATCGCCGCACAGAACCTCAAGCGCTGCTCCCTCGAACTGGGCGGCAAGTCGGCGGCCATCATCCTCGAGGACGCCGACCTCGCGTCCACGATGCCGATGCTGGTGATGTCCGGACTCATGAACACCGGGCAGGCATGCGTCGCGCAGACCAGGATCCTCGCCCCGCGTTCCCGCTACGACGAGGTGTTGGACGCCCTCGTGGCGGGTGCCGGATTCATGACCGTCGGCGATCCGTCCGACCCGGCCGCGCAACTCGGTCCGCTGATCTCCGAGAAGCAACGCGACCGCGTCGAGGGCTACATCGCCAAGGGCAAGGAACAGGGCGCCCGCGTGGTGCTCGGCGGCGGCCGTCCGGAAGGCCTCGACAAGGGCTGGTACGTGGAGCCGACCATCTTCGCGGACGTCGACAACTCGATGACGATCGCCCGCGAGGAGATCTTCGGACCCGTCCTGTCCGTGATCCCCTACGACTCCGAGGACGAGGCGATCAAGATCGCCAACGACTCCGACTACGGACTCGCCGGCTCGGTGTACACCACCGATATCGATCACGGTCTCGCCGTCGCGAAGCAGATCCGCACCGGCACCTACGCCATCAACTGGTACGCGTTCGACCCCGGCTCACCGTTCGGCGGCTACAAGGCCTCCGGCATCGGTCGCGAGAACGGACCGGAGGGGCTCGAAGCGTTCTGCGAGACCAAGTCCGTCCTCATGCCGCCCGGCTACACGGGGTAGGCGGCTTCGCCGCCCGTGCGCCTTTCTGGTTGCTGCAGCTACCAGAAAGGCGCACAGGCGTTAGCGTGATCGGGTGACCGCATCGACCCCGGACACCACCCGCGACGCCGACGGTGAGAGTGCACTCACCGTCGTTCTCGCGTTCGGCGCGAACATTCTGATCGCACTGGCCAAGACCGTCGCCGCCGTGGTTACCGGCTCGGCGTCGATGGTGGCGGAGGCCGCCCACTCGTGGGCCGACTCGGGCAACGAGATCCTGCTCCTGATCGCCAATTCGCGGGCCAAGCGCACGCCGGACCGCATCCATCCGCTCGGGTACGGGCGCGAGGCCTACGTGTGGTCGATGTTCGCGGCGCTCGGGCTGTTCGCGCTGGGCGCGGGGGTGTCCGTCACGCACGGCATCCAGGAGCTCGTGCACGCCGAGCCGGCTACGAACTTCGCCGTCGCATACGTCGTGCTCGGTGTCTCGTTCGTGCTCGAGTCCATCTCCTTCCAGCAGGCGTACCGACAGTTGCGCGCCGAGGCCATCGCCATCGACCGCGACGTCCTGGCCCACGCACTCCGCACGTCCGATCCGACCACCCGGGCCGTGTTCGCGGAGGACGCCGCGGCGCTCATCGGTTTGGTCATCGCGTTCCTGGGCGTTCTGCTGCACCAGATCACGGGATCGGCGATCCCCGACGCAATTGGCTCCATCCTGGTCGGGATCCTGCTCGGCGTCATCGCGCTGATTCTGATCGACCGCAACCGGCGATTCCTGATCGGCGAGGAGGCATCCCCCGCCCTGCGCCAGGCCGGCATCGAGGCGCTCGAGGCGCTGCCCGAGGTCGACCGGGTGACGTTTCTGCGCATGGAGTACCTGGGACCACGACAGGCGTACCTGGTGGCGAGCGTCGACCTGGTCGGTGACTACGCGGAGTCCCGTGTCGCCCATACCCTCCGCGACCTCGAGGCCCGGCTCGAACGGAGCTCGCACGTGGTCCGCGCGATACTCACCCTGTCGACAGAGGACGAGCCGACGATCACCGTGTGAGATCGCCGGCTCGTCGCCGTTTCTGCGGTCTAGCTGCCGAACTGGATCCCGCCCAGAGGACCGCCGACGAGGACGATCTGCGGCATCGTGGTCTGGGGGTTGGCGACAGTGGTCAGCGACAGGCATTCGCCGAGGACCGCGTACGCGCCGTCGGGAAGTTCCGGCGTGGTGAACGTCTTGACCGCGTTGCCTGCGGCGTTCGCGACGACGCGCTCGATCGGGTTGGTGGCCCACGCGACGAATCCCGGTTCGAGGACAACAGCGGGATCGGCGAGGACGGCGGGCAGCTTGGTGGCGTCGAATGCCACGGCACCGCAGGACTGGGCGTCCAGCAGATTCAAGACGTTGGGGTTGGTGACGGTGATGTCTAGGGTGTTTCCGTCGACCGCGGTCACCACGGTGGGAGGCTGGACTTCCGGCGCTGCGGAAGCGGTCGCCGGCATTGCGACGGCTACGGTGGCGGCGGCAGCGGCAGCGAGTGCGGCACCTCCGGCGAGTCGTTTCATGCCCCTGCTGGTCCCTGTCTGCATCTGCAATCCTTTCGTCGGGTGCGAGCTTCGAGAATCGAGGCTTTACAAACCGAATGGTATGCGTTTACTGCAGAATCCTCCCCTGAAACGACGAATGTCACAGTGGTTCAGTCGGACTGAACCACTGTGACATTCGGTCACCGGGGAGGGACTAGCTCAGGCGCTGCTTCAGGGCCTCGAACTCGTCACGGATGCCGGAGGGAACCTTCTCGCCGAGGAACTCGAACCATTCCTCGATGAGCGGCAGCTCCTGCTTCCACTCGTCGACGTCAACCTTCAGCGCCTCGTCGACGTCGTCGGCGTCGACGTCCAGGCCGCCGAGCTCCAGATCGGCTGCGGTCGGAACGAATCCGATCGGGGTGGACTCGGCGCCGGCCTTGTGCTCGATGCGGTCGACGATCCACTTCAGCACGCGGGAGTTCTCGCCGAAACCGGGCCACAGGAAGCGGCCGTCGTCGCCGCGACGGAACCAGTTGACGTAGAAGATCTTCGGCAGCTTCTCGGAATCCGCGTGCTTGCCGAGGTTGATCCAGTGGTTCAGGTAGTCGCCGGCGTTGTAGCCGATGAACGGGATCATGGCCATCGGGTCGCGGCGGACGGTGCCCACGGCACCCTCGGCGGCAGCGGTCTGCTCGGACGACAGCGTCGCACCGAGGAACGTGCCGTGCTGCCAGTCGAAGGACTCGCTGACCAGCGGAACCGTGGTCTTACGGCGTCCACCGAACAGGATCGCGGAGATCGGAACACCCTGCGGGTCGTCCCACTCGGGCGCGAGGATCGGGCACTGCGACATCGGGGTGCAGTAGCGCGAGTTGGGGTGCGCGGCCTTCTCCCCCGACTCGGGCGTCCACTCGTTGCCCTTCCAGTCGGTGAGGTGCTGCGGGTCGCCTTCGAGACCCTCCCACCAGACGTCGCCGTCGTCGGTCTGCGCGACGTTCGTGTACAGCGAGTTGCCGGCCTCGAGCGTCTTCATCGCGTTCGGATTCGACCCGTAGTTGGTGCCCGGCGCGACGCCGAAGAAGCCGTACTCCGGGTTGACGGCGTACAGGCGGCCGTCCTCACCGAAGCGCATCCACGCGATGTCGTCGCCGAGGGTCTCGGCGCGCCATCCGGGGATGGTCGGCTGGATCATCGCGAGGTTGGTCTTGCCGCAGGCGCTCGGGAACGCGGCCGCGATGTAGTACGGCTTGTCCTCCGGGGAGATCAGCTTGAGGATCAGCATGTGCTCGGCCAGCCAGCCCTCGTCGTGGGCCATCGCCGACGCGATGCGCAGCGAGTAGCACTTCTTACCGAGCAGCGCGTTTCCGCCGTAGCCGGACCCGTAGCTCCAGATCTCGCGATCCTCGGGGAAGTGGGTGATGTACTTGGTGTCGTTGCACGGCCACGGGACGTCGGCCTGGCCCTCTTCGAGAGGTGCGCCGACCGAGTGCAGTGCCTTCACGAACGGCTTGTCGGTGCCGAGCTTCTCCATCGCGGCGGTACCCATGCGCGTCATGATGCGCATCGACACGACGACGTACTCGGAGTCGGTGATCTCGACACCCAGCTTCGGGTCGTCGGCACCGAGGGGACCCATGCAGAACGGCACCACGTACATGGTGCGTCCGCGCATGCTGCCGCGGTAGAGGTCGGTCATGAGCGACCGCATCTCGGTCGGGTCCATCCAGTTGTTGGTGGGCCCGGCGTCGATCTCCTCTCGCGAGCAGATGTAGGTGCGGGACTCGACGCGTGCGACGTCCGACGGGTCGGAGTTGCCGACGAACGAATTCGGCTTCTTCTCGTCGTTGAGTCGCGTGAACGTGCCGGCCTCGACGAGCTGCTCGGTCAGTCGATCCCATTCGGCGTCCGAGCCGTCGGCGAAGACGACGCGGTCGGGCTGAGTGAGTTCGGCAACCTCTCGAACCCAGGCGAGCAGCTCACTGTGCTCCGTGGGGGGCGTGCCGTCAGTTCCGTTCAGACCGGGAATGGTCGCTGAGGTCATCAAACTCTCCTGGGGTGAGCCGGAACCGGACCATCTGCCGTCCGCTGAGAGAACCTCGCAGCGAGTGCCAGACGGTCCGATTTCCCCTCTCGGCGGGGTCCAGCCAGGCCGTCCATGCCACATGGAAGACGCGGGCGCCGGGTGTCCTATCCCTAGAGGTTAACGCCGCGAGTCCCGTCTCGGGGAATCGGGTGCGGTTGGAATGGTCACAGAAACGATTCAGTAGAGCTACCAGGGGCCTTTCCCGCGTCTGCAGTGCGGATTTCGGAGGTGTTCAGCCGTTACCGAGAGTCCCACCATCGGTCTGCTGCCAGTGCACGACGCCGTCGCCGTCGCGGCGAAACTCCCAAGACGCGTACGCGCCGTCCTCGTGGATCATCGTCAGATGGTCTGCGTCGCCGTCCGAGTCGAGGTCGGAGGCGATGACGACGGCGTCGCCCGCGTCGAAGGTCTGGGTGTCGAGGACGCCGTCTCCGTCGATGTCGTGGGTCGGACCGGTGAGCGCGACCGCCCCGGAATCGGGACCGAAAGTGTCCGTATCGAGGTCCGGCACGTCCGGGACCAGAAAACTCTCAGTCGTCGCCACCGCGGTCTCCCTTCGCATTTCGGACCAGTTTCCCGCACAAATCAAGACATATCAAGATAATTCAACACGATTCCACACAAAAGCGGGCGAACCTCGGTCAGGCATCTATGTATTCAGACGTTCGCTGCGGCGATTCGGTTCCCCCGGCTGCCGGCGGACCTCCCGCAGACCCCGATCGACGGCCCCGAGGTCGCGTTCGCAGGACGACAGCTGCCCGTTGCGTCTCGCGGCCAGGCGGCGGAGTTCGCCGTCGATCCGCGCGACCCGCTCGTCCACGTCCCGGGCGCACACCCGGCTCTCGGCGATGATCGCCTCACTCACCTGAGCCTCGGCCGCCAGCAGCCGGCCGAGGACGAACTGCTCCCACTGGGACCGCACGTGCACCAGCGCCTCGGCGGCCCACTGCCGCACGTGGGCACGTTCGGCGACGTGCCCGCGCGCCCGCGTCAGCCACCACGCCGCCACGGCTCCCAGCGCGAGGGTGAGCGGGATGGTCGCGATGTCGAGCGCCGGCACCATCGACAGCGGCGAGACCACCAGCCTGCCCAGACCGAGCCCGGCGGACGCACCGATCAGGATCGTCATCCGGTCTTCGAGTCCGCGGTGTCGCGGTTCGAGACCGTCCGGCGCAACCGGCTCCGGCAGCGGAACGTCGCTTTCGGGCGCGGCCACGGTGACGCCGACCCGCGACCGTAGGTCGTCGAGGCGCGCGGTGACCGCGGCATCGACCGCACCACTTCTCTCGCGCACTATCTCGGCGAGCCGGTCGGGGTAACCCTCGAGCATCCCGCGGCCGGCGCGGTCGATCTCGGCGCGTGCGGTCGTGCCGGCCGCGCGACACTGGGCGGCCACCTCGTGCATCAACTCGACCTTCGCGAGCTGGACCTGACCGCGGAGCTGCGCGACCCGTTCGGTGCGCCTGCCGTCCCGCAGCGTCAGCGCGCGAACCCGCTCGGCGCGCAGTTCGGCGCCGGGTTCGGTCTCCCGCACGGACCGGGCGGTGGCCACGATCATCCGCCGGGTCTGCTCGAGCACGGTCTCGGTGGCGGAGCGCGGGTCGGGGGTGTGGGCGCGGGCGGCGCGCAGGAGTGCCGCGAGCAGCGCCTCGGCCCCGGAGTCACCCGCCGCCACCGGGTGGATCTCCACGTCGGCGAATCGCGCCGAGTGCCGGGCGAGCAGGGCCCGGTCGCGTTCGCTCACACCTGCCCAGTTCCGGTGGACATCGGTCTTGGTGAGCGCGAAGACCACGGGACGGGCCGGTCGCGCGACGACGTCGAGAACGGACAGCTCCTCCCGTCCGAGTGGTGCCGCGGCATCGAGCACCATCAGGATCACTCGGGCGTCGATCGGGTCCTCCACGAACGCGAGCGCGGATGCGTCCAGTGCGCGGAGCCCGCCGACGAGCGTGGACTTCCCGGCGCGCCGCGGCCCCGCCACGAAGACACCGGGCTGCGGGGCTTCACCGGACTTCAGGCGGGCGACGCCGTCCGGGTTCCATCGCGTCACCACGTCGACGGTTTCGGCGGGCAGATCCGACAGCTGTTGCGTCGTCACGTTCCGGGGCTGCCGCTCAGCTGCTGCCAGATGCGAACGTAGTGACGCCGGACGTCGACGACCGCCCGGCGGCGGCGGGCCGTCGGTTGCCGGGCGAGTTGCGCCCTCCACCAGTCCGCGCACCGGGCGGCGTCCGCGGCGCTGCGCGGTGGCTCCGGCGCCTCCGCGGCGCAGTCGTCGAGATGAAGCCGGGCCGCGGCGGCGGCGAGCGCGACGGCATGGTCGCCGGCGAGGTACCGCTCCAGCGCGTCGCGGGACGCGGGGCTGCGCGCCGCCTGCGACCGCAGCGCGTTCAGCAGGGTCTCGCCGCGGCGCGCCCGGGTGCGTGCGACCCGGTCGGTGACGACAGCCGACACCGCGTCGATTCCGGACTCCGGTGACGTTCCTGCGAGCGTTCCGATGAGGGGCAGAGTCGGGAGGCCGCCTTCGTCCGAGCACTCGGCGGCACGCGCGGTCGCCGTCGCCCAGGCGTCGGCCGCCGCGCGCGACGCGCCCAACGTGTCGGATTTGTTGAGGACGAACAGTGCCTGCGCCGGGTCCAGCGTCCGCACGGCGTCCCGGTCGGCGTCGCGCACCGACTCGACGAGGACGTAGACCACGACGTCGCCGTCCAGCGTGGGGTCGGGTGCGCCGGGCACGTCGACGGCGTCCGCTTCCTCCACGACGGCGCCGGCGATCCCGTTCGCGGTCAGTGCCGCGGCGACGGTCGACCTGCCCACACCCGCTCGACCCGCGGTCTGGACCCGGATCGGCGCCCGAAACGCGGCCACGGCGTCGCGCACACGGTCGCCGGAAACCCCGTCCAGTGCCGCCACAAGTTCGGCGAGATCCGCCAGTTCCCCGCCCCCGGCATCTGCAGTGCCCATGACGCAGTCACCCCCTTCGTCCCGCGCCGATTCTGTCAGACCGACCCCGAATCGGCGTGGGCAACCGTGCAGGCTGGGCACCGGATTACCGAAAAAGCCTCAAGGTGAACTTCAGACCCGTATGCCAGAAACGCCCCTCATGCGTGACAATGGTCCGGTGAACCACGCTGATCAGGATGCACCCGCCGTCCCCGAGGAGGGGCAGACGAAGGACTCGAAGGGGTCCCGTCTCCACCCGAGGGTGACAAGTTTCCGCTCGCGCAGGGGCGCTCTGACCGTTGCGCAGCAGGAGTCGTGGGACCGGCAATGGCCCCGGATCGGCGCGGACGTCTCGGACCATCTCCTGGATGCGCCGTCGTGGTTCGGCCGTGACGCCCCTCTGATCCTCGAGATCGGCTCGGGAACGGGCACCGCCACCGCGGCGATGGCGAAGGCCGAACCGCACGTGAACCTCATGGCCGTCGAGGTCTACCGGCCCGGGCTCGCACAGCTGCTTCAACAGATCGAACGGGACGAGATCCCGAACATCCGGGTCCTGCGCGGCGACGCCATGGATGTCCTGGAGAACATGATCGAACCGGAATCGCTCACCGGAGTCCGTGTCTTCTTCCCGGACCCGTGGCCGAAGGCCCGCCATCACAAGCGGCGCCTGCTGCAGTCCCCCACTTTCGCCCTGATCGCGAGCCGCCTGAAGGCCGGTGGTGTGTTGCATGTCGCAACAGATCACGCGGAGTACGCCGAGGCCATCGCCGAGGCAGGCAACGCGGAACCCCTCCTGACCTCCCTCGACTGGGAATCGCCGATGACGCACGAGCGCCCGGTGACGAAGTTCGAGGACAAGGCCCACCAGGTCGGCAGTGCGATCACCGAGTTGATTTGGGGGAAGATCAGGTCATGAGCGTCAGCGAGCAGTACTCCGACATAGCCGGTGCGGCCCCGGCAGGCACCGCGGTGTCGTCAGGATCTCCCGTGGTGGGTGCACGTGACGGACGCCACCAGAAGCGGGTCCTTCTCGTCTGGGACGCACCCAACCTCGACATGGGTCTCGGCGCCATCCTCGGCGGCCGGCCCACGGCTGCCTACCGGCCACGATTCGACGCACTCGGCCGCTGGCTGCTCTCCCGGACCGCGGAACTGTCCGCGTCCGGCACCGACACACTCGAACCCGAGGCGACGGTCTTCACCAACATCGCAGCTGGCAGCGCCGATGTCGTGAGACCGTGGGTCGAAGCCTTGCGTAATGTGGGCTTCGCGGTGTTCGCCAAGCCGAAGATCGATGAGGACAGCGACGTCGATTCCGACATGCTGGACCACATCGCCCTTCGTCACGGCGAGGGGCTGGCCGGTGTCATGGTCGCCTCCGCCGACGGTCAAGCGTTTCGCGAACCGTTGGAAGACATCGCCGCGACCGGCATTCCGGTCCAGATACTCGGGTTCCGCGAGCACGCCAGCTGGGCGGTCGCGTCCGACCTTCTGGACTTCGTCGATCTCGAGGACATCCCCGGCGTGTTCCGGGAGCCACTCCCTCGGGTCAGCCTCGACACACTGCCCGACGAGGGTGCCTGGTTGCAGCCGTTCCGACCGCTTTCCGCCCTGCTCGTCGGGCGGAAGAGTGCTGCCGAGTAGGAGTTGATCAGTGTTCGCGAGCTGGGGAAGCGTCGTCTACCGGGCCCGATTCACCGTCATCGGCATCATGGTTGCCTTGTTGCTCGGTTCGGCCGCGTACGGCCTGGGCCTCGAGAAGCATCTCAGCCAGAGCGGCTGGGACGATCCGGGCTCGGAGTCGGTCGCCGCGGCCAAGCTGGCTGACGGCACCTTCGGTCGCGACACCAACAGCGACGTCGTGGCGCTCTACACGGCGCCCGAGGGCAAGACGATCGAGGACCCCGAGTTCCAGGCGAAGGTCGTCGAGAACCTCGAGCGGCTGGCCGCGGAACACCCGGACAAGATCCTCAAGATCAACGGCGGTTACTTCAAGGTCGGCAACGCACCACAGTTGGCGTCCGCCGCGGACGCCGACAAGCAGCACGCGATCGAGAGCATCGCGATCGTCGGCGACAACGACACCGAGGTCACTGCCAATTTCCGCGACGTCAAGGACGAGTTCTACATCGACGGCGTCGACGTGCAGCTCGCCGGCCTCCAGCCCGTGTCGGGTGCGCTCAACGACACGATGGCCAAGGACATCAGGCGAATGGAGATCCTCGCGATCCCGGCCGTCGGCATCCTGCTGTTCTTCGTGTTCGGTGGTGTCGTCGCGGCGGCGCTGCCGCTGATCATCGGCGGCCTGACCGTGGTCGGGGCCAACGGCGTCGTCCGGCTGATCACCAACTTCACCGAGGTCAACTCGTTCGTCGCGCCCGTGGTCTCCCTCGTGGGGCTCGGTCTGGCCATCGACTACGGGTTGTTCATCGTCAGCCGGTTCCGAGAAGAGATGGCGGAGGGGTACGACACCCGCTCCGCCGTCCGCCGAACGGTGATGACCTCGGGCCGCACCGTGGTCTTCTCGGCGACGATGATCGTCGCCAGCCTCGGCGGTCTGCTGCTGTTCCCACAGGGCTTCCTGAAGTCCGTCGCCTACGGCGCCATCGCCACGGTCGGCCTGGCGGCGCTGACGTCGATCACGATCCTGCCCGCGATCCTCGGCATCCTCGGCAAGCGCATCGACGCCCTCAGCCTCGACCGTTTCCGTCAGACCAAGAACACCGAAGAGATCGAGGCGAGCATCTGGGGCCGGCTCACCCGATGGGTGATGCGTAACCCGCTCAAAGTCACCATCCCCATCGTCGTGGGGTTGCTCCTGCTGATCGTGCCCCTCACAGGCATCAAGTTCGGTGGCATCAACGAGACCTACCTTCCCCCGGACAGCTCGACGCGAGCCGCGCAGGAACAGTTCGACGAGATCTTCCCGAACCTGCGCACCGAACCGGTCAAGCTGGTTGTGTCCGACGCCGACAACAAGGCGCTCGGCCAGATCATCAAAGAAGCCAGCGGCGCGCCGGGGCTGATCGAGCGATTCACTCCGGAGGGTGCGGCCAAGGACGGTGTGGTCGTCCTCAAGGCGGGCCTCGTCGACCGCAACGAGTCCAAGCCGACCATCGACTATCTGCGCGCCATGGACAGTCCGGACGGCGTGCAGGTGCTGGTGGGCGGTACCCCGGCGATCGAGCAGGACAGTATCGCCGCGCTGCTCGACCACCTGCCCACGATGGTGATCTCCGTCCTCGTCCTGACGACGCTGCTGATGTTCCTGACGTTCGGCTCGCTGGTGCTGCCGATCAAGGCGGCGTTGATGAGCGCGCTGGGCCTCGGGTCCACGCTCGGCATCCTGACGTGGATCTTCATCGACGGTCACGGTTCGGAGTGGTTGAACTTCACCCCCGGCCCGATCATGTCGCCGGTGCTGGTGCTGATCATCGCGATCGTCTACGGCCTGTCCACCGACTACGAAGTGTTCCTGCTCTCGCGCATGGTCGAGGCGCGGGCGCAGGGGGCCAGTACGACGGAGTCGATCCGCATCGGCACGGCGCACACGGGCCGCATCATCACCGCGGCCGCACTCATCCTCATCGTCGTCACCGGTGCGTTCGGGTTCTCGGAACTGGTGATGATGAAGTACATCTCCTACGGCATGATCGCCGCGCTGATCATCGACGCGACCCTCATCCGTATGTTCCTCGTGCCGGCCACGATGAAACTCCTCGGCGACGACTGCTGGTGGGCGCCGGCGTGGATGAAGCGAATCCAGGAGAAGACGGGTCTCGGTGAGCCCATCCTCGACAACGAGCTGATGCCCACCGACGTCCCGGAGCTCACCCCGATCGGTGCCGTCCCGCCGCAGCGCAAGCTCGCGGCGCCGCCCGCACCCCGCAAACCGGAACCGCTCACCGAGCCGATCCCGTTGGTCACCGCGCGGGCGCTGGCCGCGAAGATGTCCGAGGACGACGCGAAGGCACGCCGGGCGCAGAACGAGGCCCGCCGCTCGGCGACCGGCCGCCCCGCCCGGGCACCGGAGGAGATCGAGGACACGCCTACCGCGGAACCGCAGACCACGGTGCTGCCGCAGGCTGCTCCGCCGCGTCCGGCCCCGACGCAGTCGCGCCCCGCACCCCCGTCGCGGCCCGCGCCGCAGTCGCGTCCTGCTCCGCGGCCCCGTCCGGCGGCCCCCGCCCCGGCCCCGGGTCCGGGTCCGGCCACCGAGTCACGTCCGATCGAGAGTTGGCTCGCGGACCTCCGGTCCACGTCGGCCGCCGAACCGCGGCCGATCTCCTCGCCCGCCGAACCGCGACCCAGTGCGTCGGCGCCGTCACTGCCGACCCGCTCGCCGCGCTCGGTGCCTGCACCGTACGAGCAGGAGACCCCCCAGTCGTCTCCTGCCCGCCCGGTGCCGCCGATTCCGTCGAGGCGTCGTGCCGCCGAGCCTTCGGAACCCGTGAACGGCGGCAGGCGCAGCAACGGCTCGCCTGCGCACGGAACCCCGTCCAACGGCGCCCCTGCCAATGGAACGCCGGCCAACGGCTCGCGCCGCCGCAGCGTCGAGGAGCCGCCCGTCGATCCGGACGACGCCGCGAGCGGCAGGCACCGCGCGGACGACGGCAACGCCGTCAGCGTCAGCGAACTCATCGCTCGGCAGAACCGGCGCTGACGGAGCCGTTCGGCGTTCCCCGTCCGGCCTCCCGCTCCGCGAATTCACGCGCGTAGCGGGTGCCGGCGAGGAGCAACAGCAGGCCGACCACGAGGAACGCGAGGACGCGGAACAGGCCGTCGAGGGTGGCCAGGTCGAACAGGAACAGTTTGGCCAGCGCCGCAGCGGTCAGTCCGAGCCCGACGCCGAGTGCCGTGTGCGCGTAGTCGCGGCGGGCCAGTCCGAACACCAGTGCCGCCGTCGCCGCCGCCATCCACGCGATGGTCGCGGCGCAATGTCCGGCGATGAATCCTGCGGACGTCCCGGTGAGCGCCGTGCCCGCGGACACCGTCGCAGTGGTGACAGCGTACAGGATCACCAGTCCGGCGAGCACCCACCACGGCTGGGCGGTGCTGTCGCTCAACAGTTTCAGCGTGTGCGCATACCAGACGAACAGGAACACGGTTCCCGCCAGCACCAGCGAGGACAGCACCGTGGTCACCCCGAGCGAGTCGAGCGCGCTGTACTCGTCGACGAGGACGAACGGCGGCGCGGTGATCACGAAGGCGAATCCGCCGACGACGGTGAAGACCGCGCCGACGGCGTACGCGATCCGCGACTCCGCCTGCCCGCCGATGGTGAGAAACAGTGCCGCCACCCCGAGCAGGACGAGCGGCGCGAGGTCTTCGCTCGATCCGATGAGGCAGGCCTCGAGCAGAGCTAGGGCACCCACGCCCGCGAGCGCGATCCGTGCGTGTCGCGGCAACGACCGCGCCGCCGCGAACGCGGCGAACGTCGCTGCGGCCAGTACCAGCGCGATCACCGTGGACCCGAGCCGGTCGAAGAGGTGGCCGATCACCAGCGTCGGGACGGCCGTCGTGACGATCATCGCGGTCGCGGTGACGTCACGAGAATTGCTGCGCAACAGGATGATCGACGACACGAGCCCGAACAGGGCGACCAGCGCGGCGGACGCGAGCAGCCAGAATCTCTCCGGCCGGTCGGACAGTCCGGAACTCGCGATCGCGATCAGCAACGCGATCACCACCGGGCACGTCCGCGCGACCGCCAGGTACAGCCAGTCGCGACCGAGTTGCGCGGGGAAGCTGGCGACCTGGATGACGAACAGGAACCCGATGAGGGTGAGCGTGATGCCGTCGGTGAGGACGGGTGCGAGCACGGCAGCGCCGGTCACCACGAGCAGCGCGAGGGGCTGCGAACCCCACCGCACCGCGAGTGCGACACCAGCTCCCGCGATCCCGAGTGCCACGACCATCGCGAGCACCGGGAGCAACCAGTGATAGACGACCGCGACGGCCACGACGTCGAGGTAGGCGCCGGCGATACCCGTTGCTGCGAGCGCAATCGCGCCGACCCGGCCGCCGGGCCGTCCGAAAACACGGGCACCGGTGTAGACGAGACCGGCCGAGAACAACCCGCCCGCCACGACGCGCAGTTCCGGACCGAAGAAGCCGGCCTGCGCCGCCAGCACGAGCAGCATCACGACACCGATCAGAGTGACGGCCACACCCGCGACGGCCAGCACGCGGCTGATCACCCCGTCGCGCTGCCACCAGGGTTCGCGAGCCGCCCGGGGCGGTGGCGGCGGAGCGGGACGGTACGGGACGGCCGGTACGGGTGGCGGCGGCTGGGCGACCTGGGGTGCCTGCGGCACCGGTGGTCGGTACATCGGCTGCGGCGCCGGCTGCGGTTGGGGCTGGGGCTGCGGTTGGGGCCTCTGGATGGTTGCGAGCTGAGCCTGCAGGACCGCGAGGTTCTCACCCACGTGGCGCATCTGCTGCCCGAGCGCCGAGAAGTCGCCGGAAAGCTGCGCGACCAGCCGCGGGTCGATCGAAGGAGTACCAGGTGTGGACATGGATCAATCGTCCTGCGGCGACGGCCCCCACACATGAGTAGGCCTACTCGAGAGGCCTGCGTCGTGCTACCCGAACATTCGGCGAATCGAGGTGCCGAACGGGTGTTTGGCGGTCACGTTCCCGAACCTGACCTTGCCCCGGACGACGACGTGCAGCGGGCCGATGGGAGGGCCGGTCCGCACCTTGTTGGTCGCGGAACCACCGACCGTTTCGACGCCGTTGAGGTCGACCGTCGCCTCTTCCGGCACGACCAGCGAGATCGTGCTCGCGTAGTCGTCGATCGTCACGTGCACCACCTGCGTGGACATGACGGCCCGCGTGAAGTCGAGCGTCACCGTCGACATCCGGGTGTTCACCTCGAGGGCAGGGGGAACGTTCCAGGAGCCGGTGCGGCTGACTGACGACATCCGGCCCCGGATGACGTCGCCCGGCGGCGGCGCGGGCAACCGGTGCGCGACCGGCGGAACCGGCGGCGCCGGGCGAGACACGTACGGCTGGTCGGGGTACGGCGGCGGCGTGAACTCGGAGATCAGCTGGATTCCCGGCAGATCCACCAGGACGACGTTCAGTTCCGCGCGTGTTTTCGCGGCGAGTGCCGTGTCCATCCGCTCGGTGAACTCACCGAGCGAGAGCATCCCCTGGCCCACCGCCCGCTGCAACAATTCGCCGACGTGTTCGCGCTCCGCATCCGATACGCGTAGGTCCCGTGCCTCCATACCTACAAGGCTAGCGCCCGTGAGTACTTGTTAACCGCGGGCGGTTAACAAGTACTCACGGCTACTCGAGGCCCTGCTCGATGGCGTACCTGGTCAGCTCGACGCGGTTGGCCAGCTGCAGCTTGCGGAGGGTCGCCTGGACGTGGTTCTCGACGGTGCGGTGACTGAGCGACAGTTTGGTCGCGATCTGCTTGGCGCTGAGCCCTTTCGCGACGAACCGCAGAACCTCGGTCTCCCGTTCCGTGAGTTGGGGGACGGCGGGACCCTGCTCGTCGGCGGGCGCACTCGACATCCGGCGGTACTCCCCCAGCACGAGTCCGGCGAGCCCCGGTGTGAAGACTGCCTGCCCGGCCGCGGTGGCCCGCACCGCGTCCAGCAGCTCCTCCACGGACGCGCTTTTCACGAGGTACCCGGACGCACCGGCCTTGACGGCGTCGAGGACGTCGTCACGCTCGGACGACGCCGACAGCACCAGCACCCGGCTGTCCGGCGACACCTGGAGGACGGCGGCGGTGGCCGCGGCACCGTTTCCGTCGGGCAGTTGCATGTCCATGAGCACGACGGCGGGTCGGGTCGCCGCCGCCCGACGTCCCGCGGCGGCGACGCCGTCGGCCGTGGCGACCACGGTGAACCCGGCGCCTTCGAGGTCGCGGGCCACGGCGTCCCGCCACATCGGGTGGTCGTCGACGACCATCACGGTGATCTGCTCGTCAGTCTCCGTGTCACCCATGCGTTTCGTCTCCCTTCGGCACGCGGATCTCCCATTCGGTGCCCTGACCGGGATCGGTGTCGAGTTCGGCGGTGCCGCCGAGCGCACCGACGCGACCCAGAATGGATTTCGATACTCCCATGCGACCCTCGGCCTCCGCTTCGGCCAGCCGTCCCGGAGCGATTCCGCTGCCGTCGTCGCGGACGCTGACGATCACCTCGCCGCCCAGATCCTCGAGCAGCACGTACGCCCGGGCACCGGTCCCCGCGTGCAGTGCGACGTTGGACAGTGCGGTGTCGACGATTGCGACGAGTTCCGTCGCCCGGCCGCGCTCGATCGTCACCGGATCCGCCGGGGTCGACACGGACACGGTGGTGCTCGCCCGCGTGCCCAGCAGCAGTCGCAGATCGATCGCGCTTCCACCCAGATCCGACACCACACCGGCGCCCTGCTCGGAGATGAGCATGCGCAGCGCCACCTCCTGCTCGCCGGCGAGATCCGCGAGTTCGGCTGCGGGTCCCCCGATCTCGTTGCCGCGGCGACGGACGAGCGCGAGCACCTGCAGGACGCCGTCGTGTACCTCGCGGGCGAGTCGTTCCCGTTCCTCGGTGGCGGCGGCCAACCGCACGGCCTGCTCCAGCTGGGCCTGCGCACGCCTCGCGGTGGTGGTGGCGAGCCCGAGTGCCAGACCCACCGACACCAGAACGGGCGCCGTCGCGTCCCGCCAGAGGTCGAGGTTGACTTGGTCGCGCACCACCGCGCTCACCGTCGCCATCAGCACACCGGACGCCATCCCGAGCCACGGACCGCCGAACACGGCGGCGGAGATCACCGCGTTGGTGACCCACAGCGTCGTCGGCAGCGTCTGATGGTGGTTGTACCAATCGTGATCGGAGACAAGGCGAGTCGACGCCATGAGGGCGATGACGATCAGCTGGTCGGCGATCACCACCTGGTAGCGCGGGACCTTCCCGTGGGACAGCAGGACGGCCGAGAGTCCCGACCACACCGCCATCAGGGCGACGAGGAACCAGCTCAGCCGCTGATGGGTGTAGTACTGCACCGACACGATCTGGTAGCTGATCGCGTACACCAGCGTGACGAGGCGGAAGGCCTGCGCCGCCCGCCACAGCGGTGCGTCCGGCTGGGTGTCGAGCTCGGTCGCGGCCCGCGGCCGGTAGTGCAGGCGGGTGCGGTGCTCATTCCGGTCGGTCATGGGTCTGCGCTGTGCCGTCGAGATGCGGGTCGTCGAGATGCGGGTCGGCGGGATGCGGCGGGTGCGGGCCGTCGGCCTCGGCGGGATAGAGCGGGACTGCCGGGTCGTCGACCTCGAGTGCGTCGTAGGTGGCGTCGGGATCCTCGGACATGAGCGAGCGCACCGCCGTGTTCAGCAGCGCGACGATCGGCACCGCCAGGAGGCCGCCGACGATCCCGGCCAGGACGATGCCGGTGGTGATCGCCAGCACCACTGCGAGCGGGTGCAATCGGACCGCGCGGCCGAGCAGCAGGGGTTGCAGCACGTGGGCCTCGAGTTGCATCACCCCGATGATGATGCCGAGCACGATCAGCGCGGTGAGGAATCCCTTGGTGACGAGGGCGACGAGCACCGCGAGGAACCCGGTGAGGAACGCACCGACGATCGGGATGAACGCACCGATGAACACGAGCGACGCCAGCGGCAGGGCGAGTGGAACCCCCAGAATCGCGAGTCCCGCGCCGATTCCGATGGCGTCTGCGGCGGCCACCGCCACCGTCGCCCGGACGTACCCGATCAGCGAGCCGAACCCCTGACTCCCCGCCAGCCGGACCCGTCGCCGTGACGCGGTGGGGACGAGGCGGGTGACGAACTCCCAGATCTGAGATCCGCCGTAGAGGAAGAAGATGAGCGTGAACAGCGTCAGCAGGGCACCGGTGAAGATTTCGCCGACGACGGTGGCGGTGGTCAGTGCCCCGCTCGTCAGCTGCTGGCGGTTGTCCTGGATGGATTTCACCACCGAGTCGCCGGCCTGCCGGATCTGATCCTCGCTGAAGTGCAACGGGCCGTCGGTGAGCCATCCCTGGATCTGTGTGACGCTCGCCTCGAATTGTTCGGTGAGGCCGGGGAGACCTTCGATGAACTGCTCGACGACGAACGTCATGATCCCGGCGACGATGCCGATCGAACCGATGAGGACGACCAGGACGGCAGCCGACCGCGGCACGCCCTTGGCCTGCAGCCAGTCGACGAGCGGCAGCAGCAGCGCCGACGAGAGCAGCGCCAGACCCACCGGGATGAGAACGGTGTCGAGCCTGGTCACGATGTAGCCGAGGGTCAGCAGGCCCGCGAAGATGACCAGGAGCCGCCACGTCCATTCGGCCGCCACCCGCACCACCGGGTGCACGGACGCCGAGGGATGGCCCCCGCCCTGTGTTACCGCGGCAGTGTCCGAGCGTTGCTCGTTCGCGTTCACGTGCGGAGCGTATCGAGGTTCGGACAGTGCCGGGCGATTCGCGTGGGAAACACGCACGCGGGGCACGCATATGCGCCCTTTAGGGGACGTGTCCTACGCCACCCGGTACACCCCCCGCTAAATTGAACGGCGTGCGGAAATCCTATAGAGCGATCGCGGCGACGGTCCGCAGCAGATGGCCGCTCTATATGGTTTCGATGCTCCTCGCCAATTTCATCGGCGCCATCCTCGTCTTCGCGTTCGTGCGGTACGGCGTGCCGATCCCCGAATCGCAGGAAATCATCGCCGACCGGGTGCGCAACGTCGCGATCTTCGGTGGCTACCTCGCATTCGCCGCCGTGGTGAGTCTCACGGCCGCCGCGATGATGCTGAGGTCGGTCGTCCGCTGGCAGTTGCGTGGGGGTCCGCCGACGCGCAGCGAGCAGATGTCGGCGCTGCACGCACCGCTGCGGCAGGCGATCGTGCACCTGGTGCTGTGGATCCTCGGCGGCATCATCTTCGTGCTGCTCACCATCACCGAGATGCCGGAACTCGCGGTGGCGGTGATTGTCACCGTCTGCATGGCCGCGACCACGACGTTCGGCTTCACGTACATGCTCGGCGAACGCATCCTGCGTCCCGTGGCCGCCCGCGCGCTCAGCGAGGGCGAGTTCGACCGGACCATGGCGCCCGGCGTCGGCACCCGGATGGCCATGACGTGGGGGCTCGGCACGCTGATGCCCGTCATCGGCATCATCCTGCTGTGCGTGACGCAGATAACCACCGACCTGGTGTTCTCCCCGAACGCGCTCGCGTGGGCGATCATGCTGCTGTCGATCATCGCGATCGCGCAGGCCTTCGCGCTGTCGATGCTGACGGCCAGCCAGATCTCCGACCCGATCAAACAGCTGCGGCGGGCCATCGAACGCGTCCAGCGCGGTGCCACCGACGTCCGCGTCGAGGTGTTCGACGGCAGTGAGATCGGGCGACTGCAGGTCGGGTTCAACCGCATGATGCGCGAATCGGACGAACGGCGGCTGCTGCGCGAACTGTTCGGCCAGCATGTCGGTGAGGACGTCGCGCGGCGGGCACTGCAGTTCGGTACCGAACTCGGCGGAGAGACGAGGTTCGTCGCGGTGCTGTTCGTCGACATGGTCGGCTCCACCGGTGCCGCCGCGGAGCGTCCCCCCGGCGAAGTCGTGAACCTGCTCAACGAGTTCTTCCGCGTCGTCGTCGACGTGATCGACCGGCACCACGGCTTCGTCAACAAGTTCATGGGTGACGCGGCGCTCGCGATCTTCGGCGCCCCGCTCGACCGCCCCGACGCACCGACGGCGGCGCTGGCGGCGGCCCGGGAACTGCGGTTCGCGTTGAACGAGATCACCGGCCTCGACGTCGGTATCGGCGTCTCCGCAGGCCTCGCCGTCGCCGGCAACATCGGCGCCGCCGAACGCTTCGAGTACACGGTGATCGGCGATCCCGTCAACGAGGCGTCGCGGCTCACCGAACTGGCCAAGCTCCACCCCAGCCGCGTGCTGGCCTCGACGAGCGCCCTGTATTTCGCAGACGACGACGAACAGGCGCACTGGGAACTCGGCGAACAGGTCCAGTTGCGGGGCCGCCGCCGCAACACCCATCTGGCTTGGCCGGAGGACTATCCGGAGTAATCCGCTACCCGTTGGTTACGCTGGCCAGGTGGCCCAGCCTCGATCCGACCCGCCCACTGCCGAGCCTCCTCGGCAGCGAAGCCGATACTGGTGGATCAAATGGCTACTCGGCGCCGGCCTCCTGGCCCTGCTGACCGTCGAGGGCATCTACCTGTGGCCCACGCTCAGCGACTCGTGGAAAGCACTCACCGAGATCCACTGGGGGTGGGTCGCGGCATGTATCGCAGCCCAGGCCGTCTCCCTGAGCGGGTACGGCGCGGTCCAGCAGCGCCTGCTGCAGGCGGGCGGTGTCGTCGTCAGTCAGCTGAAGTCGGTGTCGGTGATCTACGCGAGCACCGCGATGGCCGTGAGCCTGCCGGCCGGTCAGGTGTTCTCCACCGCCTTCACCTACAAGCAGACCCGCAAATGGGGTGCCACCCCCATCGTCGCGTCCTGGCAACTGGCGATCTCCGGAGTGATCGCCGCGGGCAGCCTCGCACTGCTCGGCGCCGCAGGCGCGTTCGCGGTGGGCACGAAGGTGAGTCCGGTCACGCTGGCACTGTCGCTGGTGGCCGCGTTCGCCCTGTTCTACGGGCTGCGCTACATCTCACGTAATCCCGACTCGATCGAGTCGATCGGACACTGGGTGCTGACCCGGTACAACAAGTTCCGCAAGAATCCCCCCGAGACGGGCGTCGAGCGGTGGAAGGAAATCCTGAGCCAGCTCGATTCGGTCGAGCTGAGCCGCAAGGATTCCGTCATCACGTTCGGGTGGTCGGCGGTGCACCGGCTCGCCGACGTCGCCTGCCTCGGTTTCGCGTGCTGGGCGGTGGGCGCGGAACCGTCGTTCGCGGGTCTGCTCATCGCGTTCGCCGCGGCCAAGGCCGTGGGCAGCATTCCACTCGCCCCGGGCGGGCTGGGGTTCGTCGACGGCACCCTGATCGCGACGCTGACGGCGGCGGGAGCCACCGCGTCGCAGGCCCTCGCGGCCGTGTTCGTCTACCGCGTCGTGAGCTACATCCTCGTCGCGATCGTCGGCTGGGTGGTTTTCTTCATCCTGTTCCGGCACAACCAACACGAGGACCTGGAGATGGACCTCGAGTTCGAGCGCCGGGAGCAATCGTCACCGACCACCAAGCGCACGAAGCACACCGGGGACCCCGAGCCCGACTCCCAGCCGTGAGTACTTATTAACCGCCGGTGGTTAATAAGTACTCACGGGGGGCGAAGCCGCTCGAGGTGCGCGGTACTGATCCGGACGGCCTCCTCGGCGTCGCCGTCGGCGACCGCCTCCACCAGCAGTCGGTGAGCGTCCGCGTCGGGCTCGTTGCCCGCACTCAGGTCCAGCGCCGCCGTCAGATCGAGCATCGCTTCCCGCAGCCGGGGGACGAACGTCTCGAACAACTCGGTCAGCACCGGGTTGTGCGCGGCGACCACGACCGCGCGATGCAGGGCGATGTCTGCGTCGACGAACGCGGCAGCACCGGCCCCGGACGCCGCGGACCGTGCGTCCAGCGCCCGACGGAGCGCCGCGACATCGGCCTCGTCGCGCCGGGACGCCGCCAGTCGGGCCGCCTCGATCTCGACGGTGTGGCGCACCTCGACGACGTGCCGGATCTCCTCGGTCCGGAGCACCCGGTCCCAGTCCTGCCGTGGCGACGACCTGCGGAGGAACACGCCGGCCCCCTGCCGCGACTCGACCATGCCGAGGCCCGCGAGCATCCGGACGGCCTCACGCACCGTCGACCGTCCGACGCCCAGTTCGGCCGCCAGCGTGGTCTCGCCGGGGAGCTTGGCACCGACCTCCCATTCTCCGCTCGCGATCCGCGCGCGCAGCAGATCCGCCGCCTGGTCCGTCAGCAGGTGGCGTCGTATCGACGAAGTCACGCAGAACTCCTCAGGTTGTCTGATGAGTGAATTTCTCCTAGTCTAGCGCCGTGGCGTTCCGTGGACTTCTCCTCCACTGCCGCGGCGGGGCCTGAAGGCCGGCACCCTGCCGCGGGGTTTCACCGCGTCGGTCGTCTCGTGCATCCCATTTCCGAGGAGAAGACCGTCATGACCGGCACCGCCCCCACGTGGAACACCCAGCAACCCTCACCGATGCCCTCCGATCGCTACCGCGCGATCTGGGACCGCGTTCCCGTCCCCGACCTCGACCGCACCTGGCCGACGCAACGCACCACCACCGCCCCGCTGTGGGTGCCCGTCGATCTGCGCGACGGCAACCAGGCCCTCGCCGAGCCGATGGATCCGGAGCGCAAACGCGGATTCTTCGAACTGCTGATCTCGATCGGCTACAAGGAGATCGAGGTCGGATACCCGTCAGCGAGCCAGACCGATTTCGACTTCGTCCGCGACCTCGTGCGTCTGGACCTGGTGCCCGAGGACGTGACGATCGTCGTCTTCACCGCGGCCCGCGACGATCTGATCGCCAGGACGTACGAGTCGGTCGAGGGACTGCGGAACGTCGTGGTGCACATGTACACCGCGACGGCGCCGACGTGGCGCTCCGTCGTTCTCGGCAAGGATCGGAAAGCGCTGCACCGGTTGATCTTCGATGCAGCACAGGAGGTGGCACGCGGCGCCGGTGACCATTCGGGCCGGCGCTTCGAGTTCTCACCCGAGGTGTTCAACCTGACCGAGCCGGACTTCGTGCTCGACGTGTGCAACAGCCTGACCCGGCTGTGGGACGCGAGCCCCGACCGTCCGGTGATCCACAATCTGCCTGCCACGGTGGAGGTCTCGACGCCCAATGTGTATGCCGACCAGATCGAGTACATGCACCGGCATCTGGAGCGGAGGGATTCGGTCATCCTGTCGGTGCACCCGCACAACGACCGCGGCACCGGCGTCGCCTGCGCCGAACTGGCGGTGCTGGCGGGTGCGCAGCGGGTCGAGGGCTGCCTGTTCGGCAACGGTGAGCGGACCGGCAACGTCGATCTGGTGACGCTGGCACTGAATCTGCACGCACAGGGCGTCGACCCGATGATCGACCTCTCGGACATCGACACGGTACGGCGAACCGTGGAGTACTGCAACAGGATTCCCGTTCACGAGCGGCACCCCTACGGCGGCGACCTCGTGTACACGGCATTCTCCGGCACCCATCAGGATGCGATCAAGAAGGGATTCGCGGAGCATCGGGCGTCCGCGGCGGCAGCCGGGCTGGATGCGGAGACCGCACCGTGGGCGGTGCCGTACCTGCCGATCGACCCGGCGGACGTCGGACGCGACTACCAGGCCGTCATCCGCATCAACAGCCAATCCGGCAAGGGCGGCATCGCGCACCTGCTGCAGAGCGAATACGGTGTCACGCTGCCACGGCGGCTCCAGATCGACTTCGCTGCGAAGGTGCAGGAAGCGGCGGACTCGTCGGGGCTCGAGATCACCGCCGAGGAACTGTGGACGCTGTTCTGCGCCGAGTACGGCTACCGGGGCGGCATCGGCCGCTGGTCCGTCGAGCACGGCCCCGACGGCGACCGGCTGTTCGTCGTGTTCGACGTCGACGGCGTGGAAGTGTCGGGCGAGGCGGTCGCCACCGGCCCCGTCGAGGCGATGACCCACGTCCTCACGTCGAAGGGCATGGACGTCGACGTCCTCTCCCTCACCCAGCACTCGCAGAGGTCGGGCAGCGACAGCGCGGCGATTACGTTGGCGGAGTGCCGCGTCGGGGATCGGACGGTGTGGGGCATGGGCTCACACCAGTCGGTGACGGCCTCCGCGATCCGGGCGGTGTATCGAGCCGTGAGTACTTGTTAACCTCCCGCGGTTAATAAGTACTCACGGGCGGCGAAGCCGCAAAGCCTCCGCGACCACGTCCGGGCGATCCTCGGGCATCAACGTGTAGCTGTCCTCGACCTCCTGCAGTTCGGCGTGCGGGTACAGCTCGGCCAGGCGCCGGCCGTGGTCGCGGGGCATCACCTTGTCCTCGACAGCCCACAGCACGAGGACCGGGCGGTCGAAGCTGCGGTTCGCTTCCGCCCACTCCCGCAGCGTCGATTTCGGCGGCACCGAGGTCGTGTACTTGCGCAGATCTCGTCGCACCAGGCGGTCGGTGGTCGCGGGCCGGAACCAGCCGTCCATCACCGACTTCGGTACGGGTCGCTTGCTCATCCAGCCCCAGCCTGCGGGCGCCCGTCGCATCGCCCGGAATCGCAGCGCGTGCATGGCCAACGTGAGACCACCGGGGATCGCCACCGCGAGACCGATTGCGCGACCGGGAATTCCGGGCGGGTAGTTGTCGAACGCCTCACACGGGGTGAGGACGAGAGCCCCGATGCGGCTCGAGTCGCCGAGGGCGATCAGCACCTGCGCGCCACCCCAGTCGTTCTGCACGAGGGTGACGTCGGCGAGGTCGAGGCGTTCGAGGAATTCGCCGATGAGCAGTCCGAGCCCGCGTAACGAGAGGTCGGCGTCCTCGCGCATCGGAATGCGGTGCGCGCCGAGCGGGAGGTTCGGGACGATGCAGCGGAAGTCCGGGGCGAGTTGCTCCACCACGTGTCGCCACACGGTGCCGTCGATGGTCAGGCCGGAGATGAACACGAGGACGGGGCCGTCGCCCCCGGTGTCCCGATACTCGACGGTGCCTGCGGAGAGCTCGATCTGCTTCATGGCACTCACTCCATTTGATAGATCGTTCTACTGAGAATCAGGTTACGATGAGGTACGCACCGAGCGCAACGGTCGGAGGGCAGAAAAGTGAACGACACGAAGGCCCGGATCCTCGGCACCAGCAGCGACCTCTTCCGCCGCAACGGCTACACCGGGACCGGACTCAAGCAGGTCGCCGCGGAGGCCCGCGCACCGTTCGGGTCGATTTACCACTTCTTCCCCGGCGGCAAGCAGCAACTCGGCGAAGAGGTCATCCGCTCGTCGGGCGAGGAGTACGCCCGGCTGGTCTTCTCCATCCTCGACGCACATTCCGACATCCTCGAGGGGATCGAGGTCGGGTTCCGGCTGGCGGGCGAGACCCTGGTGGCCACCGACTACGCGGACGCCTGCCCCATAGCCACGGTCGCACTCGAGGTCGCGAGCACCAACGAGGTGCTTCGCGTGGCCACGGCCGACGTGTTCACGAGCTGGATCGACTCAGGCAGCGCCCTGCTGCGCGAGCGCGGATTCGACGAGGCCGATGCGAGGCGCCTGATCCTCGGCTTCGTCACCAGCCTGGAGGGGGCGTTCGTCCTCGCCCGTGCACTGCGCAGCACCGAACCGCTCGACGCCGCCGGCGCCACGGTCCTCGCCGCGGCACGCGCCTGCCTTCCCCCACGTGAGTGAGAAAGCGCCCCCGGGCACACCGTGCCACTCACGTGCGTCATGTGACAGGCAACACATTCGGGTTGCGGAAGAAATTCACCGGGTTCATAGTTGAAGATACAAGAACTTGAACATTCAACTACTTGAGTCGACGATCCGAGGAGTTCACATGACCACCGCCACCGCCACCCTGCCCAACCTCACCGCCGGAACCTGGGCCATCGACACCGTCCACTCCACCGTCGGCTTCTCCGTCCGCCACCTCATGGTCAGCAAGGTCCGCGGCACCTTCAACGACTTCACCGGCGCGATCACCGTCGCCGAGGACGGCACCGCCGCCGTCACCGCCGAAATCCAGGTCGCGTCCATCGACACCAAGAACACCGACCGCGACGCCCACATCAAGTCCGCCGACTTCTTCGACGCCGAGCAGTACCCCACCGCCACCTTCACCTCCACCGCCGTCCGCGCCAAGGGCGACGACTACGTGGTCGAAGGCGAATTCACCCTCCACGGCGTCACCCGCCCCGTCGAGCTCGCCCTCGAGTTCAACGGCGTCAACCCCGGCATGGGCAACGGCCCGGTCGCCGGCTTCGAAGCCACCACCGTCCTCAACCGCAAGGACTTCGGCATCACCATCGACATGCCCCTCGAAGGCGGCGGAGCCGTCGTCGGCGACAAGATCACCATCACCCTCGAGATCGAGGCCGGCCTGCAGGCCTGACCCATGGGCGTCGATATCAGTGGTACTGAAACGAGTGCCCGTTCCAACCTGGGACTGTCGTTCGCTCGCAGTCTCAGATCCTGGTGATCGGTGGGACGACGTACGTCTGATCCAGCACTGATGGTGCGGGCTCGTACATTCTGAGTACGGGCCGGAAGTCTCCTGCGGGAGAGGGCAACCAGTTCGCGGTTGCGGCATCACTCGCGGGTTTGGTGTGGCTGATGGTGATGGTCAACGACCCGTCCTCGTCGCGCACGATCCCGGGAGTGCGATCACCGATCGAATAGCGGTTGATCGGGTTGCTCACCAGGAAGAAGTCCGGCACCGAGTACATGGTCAGCGACCAGAATGCGTCAACGGGCGGAGTCGGATCGAGGCGGAGTGTGTACGTATTCGAACCGGTGAGCTGCCGGCCCCGATCATCGAGGTAGGTCATGATGTATGCCGCCTCGTAGGGGTGATTCCCCCAGAGCCCTCCCTTGGCTGCGGCAGCCCGCTCGATGATCCGCAAGGTCGGGTCCTCGATCTTGAATCGTGCGTCGTCGAGCGCCCCGACTTCGAAGAAGTCGAGGTTGTAGTCGAAGGCGTGGAACGTCAGCTTCCAGCCGTTGACTTCGGGACTCGACCCCTTTGTCAGTGCCGTGTCCAGGTTTTGACGACCGGCAGCCAAGCCTGCGCGCAGAGCTGCCGCCGTCTCGTCGTCCGGTGACGAGTAGGGAGTGGGGCCGGATCGGTCGATTCCGAGCGGTGCGAACGAGTCCTGCAATGCGCGATCGCGTGTAGCCGGCGGGAAGGCCTGTGACCACAGCCGTAGCTTCTCGAAGAACAGGAGGTCGGTGCCGACCGTCGGATCCGGCGACGGGAGACCCGCGGGTCGGGTGCCGGGGTCGAGCACGGTCAGAGTGGTCGAATCCTGCAACGCATGAACAGCCGGAAGGTCGTCGTCGCCCGAGCATCCCCACCTGCCGACGATCGAGGCAACCGTCGTAGGGAACGTGATGACGGTGGCGTCGCCCGGATCGCCGGCGTTCCAGCCCGGCGGCACCAGCAGGAAATCGGCGGCGGCGGTGCCGGTGGCGCGGTGGCCCACGTACGCGAAGTTGTTGGTCCAGGCGTCGACGAACTGCAGCACGTAGTACCGGCCGGCAGTGTCCGGAACGTGCAGGGCGACAGGTCCCACGGACAGATCTATCTGGGCCATCGAGTACACGGTGTCGTTGTTGATGGTCACGAACGTGTCTGCCGGGCCGGCCAAGGCTCGCGCGTGGCTGAAGGTGTTGAACCCTGCTGCGGGATTCGCTCCGACTCCCTCGTGGACATACCGGTGGACCTGGTCCACGTTGAAGACGAGGGGAAATCCGTAGATGTAGGCATGAGATGCCAGATCGGACAACGTCTGGTTCGTCACGGCAATCCTTTTCTTCGTCCCTGTTCTTCGTCTCGGATACGCGTCGGGTCTCCATACCGGCCCCGACTGTGGGCGAGCCCTACGATTGACAACACTGCGGTGATCAGCCCCGGTCCGCATCACCCGATGCGGATGAGGAACCTGCGAACGTTCCCACGTACCGACCCGCACCGCGTCATCGTATGAACGCCGTGCCCTTCCACGATCGGTGAACCGCACGACCGTCAGCTCGCGACGCGTTCCGGCCAGCGCGGTCTCGCGAAGTCGATCGGCCGGAACTGCGAGAAGGCACCACCTCTAGGCTGGCCGTGTGAAGAAGTACCTCCCCGCGCTCGTCCTGGACGTCGTCCTCGTGATCGTGTTCTGCGCCATCGGCCGCCGCAGTCACGACGAAGCCAACGCACTGACGGGTCTGGCCACCACGGCGTGGCCGTTCCTGACCGGCCTGGCGGTCGGCTGGCTGGCCACCGTCGCGCTCTACCGCGACAAGTTCGACGCGTTCCTCATCGTCCCGACGGGCATCGTGGTGTGGCTGTCGACGCTCGCGGTGGGCATGCTGTTGCGCGTCGTCAGCGGCCAGGGAACGGCGTTCAGCTTCGTCCTCGTGGCGGGCACGGTGCTCGCCGTGTTCCTCCTCGGCTGGCGTGCCGTCGCGAAGATCGTGACGAAGTCGCGCGCCACCACCCGATAGCGGCGAATCCGCCCCGACGGCACACGCACACCCGCTCGAGGTGAGACAGTTTTCCCATGAGTGACACCATCGATCCGGCCCGGGACGAGAAGCGGTCCGACCGCGGCTTCTTCGGCCAGCCGTTCGCCCTCGCGAACCTGTTCGGCGTCGAGATGTGGGAGCGATTCTCCTTCTACGGGATGCAAGGCATCCTGATCTACTACCTCTACTATTCGGCCGCCGACGGTGGCCTCGGAATCGCCGAATCGTCCGCGACCAGCATCGTCGGCGCCTACGGCGGAACGGTGTATCTGTCCACCATTCTCGGAGCCTGGATCGCCGACCGGCTCCTGGGCTCCGAACGGACCCTGTTCTACAGCGCCATCCTCGTCATGCTCGGCCACATCGCCCTCGCCGTGTTCCCAGGACTGTGGGGTGTGGGAATCGGCCTGGTCTGCGTCGCATTCGGTAGTGGCGGGCTCAAGGCCAACGCCACATCCCTCGTCGGTGATCTCTACGACGAAAACGACGAGCGCCGGGACGCCGGATTCTCCATCTTCTACATGGGCATCAACCTCGGCGCCCTCGTCGGCCCGCTGCTGACGGGCTGGGCGCAGGATTCCATCGGCTTCCACGCCGGCTTCGCGCTCGCCGCAATCGGCATGGCGCTCGGACTGATCCAGTACACGCTCGGCCGCAAGCACCTCCGCGGCATCGGCGCGGAACCGCCCAATCCCCTCCCCCGCGCCCAGCGACCCAAGTGGATCGCGATCGGCGCCGCCGCGGTCGTGGTCATTGCGGCCCTGTCCCTGACCGGGGTGATCACCGCGGCCAACATGTCGGACATCGTGGTCGGCCTCACCATCGTCGCGGCGATCGGCTACTTCGCGATCATGTTGTCGAGCCGCCGCATCACGGCCGTCGAGCGCAGCCGCGTCTACGCGTTCATCCCGATGTTCATCGCCAGCGCGGTGTTCTGGTCGCTGTTCCAGCAGCAGTTCACCACCGTCGCGGTGTACTCCGACAAGCGACTCGACCGCAATCTGTTCGGCTGGGACTTCCCGCCGTCCTGGGTGCAGTCCATCAACCCGGTCTTCATCATCATCTTCGCGGGCGTCTTCGCAGCCGCGTGGACGAAGCTCGGACCCCGCCAGCCGTCGTCGCCGATCAAGTTCGCGGCGGGCACCGTCATCATGGGTATCGCGTTCCTGGCGTTCATCCCGATGTCGGGTGGCGGCGCGAACAGTGCACCGCTGCTGGGCCTGGCCGGAATCCTGTTGCTGTTCACGTTCGCCGAACTGCTGCTGTCCCCGGTCGGGCTGTCGCTGTCGACCAAACTGGCGCCCGAGGCCTTCCACACCCAGATGGTGGCGTTGTTCTTCCTGTCCGTCGCCCTGGGCACCGCCATGGCGGGCACACTGGCCGGCTACTACGACGAGAACAACGAAGTCCCGTACTTCACCGCGGTCGGGCTGGGCTCGATCGCAGTCGGGGTGCTCCTCGCCATCGGCTCACCGTGGATCCGGCGTCTGATGAAGGGCGTGCACTGACGCATGGCGGCATTACGACACTGACGATGCACTGAGCGTCGTCTCAGCGCACCCACAACCACGCGGCCAACCCGAATCCCGCGATCGCGATGACGACGCGGAGGACGGACGGTGGTATCCGCCTGACGACAGGCGGCCCGCACCAGCCACCGGCCAGGGCGCCGACCGCCATCGCGGCGGCGGCGCCCCAGTGGACGGGACCGAAGACCGCGAACCCGATCGCCGCCACCAGGTTCGCGACGCCGAGGAGAAAGCTCTTCAGGATGGTCGCGCGCCAGATCTTCTCCGAGGTGAGGATCAAGGCGATCGCCAGGAAGATCACGCCGGCGCCGGCGCCGAAGTACCCGCCGTAGATGGCGACGACGAACAGCGACACCGAATACGCGCGTGGCATGTCGCGCTCGCCCGCGAGCGCGCGGAGCCGGGGTTGCAGCAGCAGCGCCAGCGCGGCGAACGCCACCATGAACGGGACGATCGCCTCGAACGACCCCGCCGGGGCCACCAGCAGGATTCCCGCGCCGACCAGGCCGCCCGCAGCCGAGTACAGCGCCCAGCGCCACAGCTTGGGACCGGTGTCGGCGACCTCCCGCGTCGAGTTGGACAGGGCGCCGACGCCGACCGCCACCATCGCGACCGTGTTGGTGACGTTCGCGGTCACCGGCGGCAGACCGACCGCGAGGAGTGCGGGATACGACACGATGGACGCCAGGCCGGTGACGAAGCCGACCAGTCCCGCGAAGAACCCCGCTACGACGAGAAGACCGATATCAAGCAGGGACACAAGGTAGAAACTTACCCTTGCTCACTTACTCCCTCAGCGCGGACGGTCCCGCCGTGTCCTCAGTTCGCCGGCTTCGCCATCACCGTGTCCTCAGTTCGCCGGCTTCGCCATCTCACGGAACAGCATGTCGGTCATCTTCACCGCCCGGTCGCCACCATCGGCGTCGGCGACGAAGACCGCGAAGGCCAGGTCGCCGCGTGAGCCGTAGAACCAGCGGTCGTCGCCGCTCGCCCCGTTCATGCCCATGAGGTCCGGGTAGCCGTTGAGGAACGACGCTCCGCCCCGCACCACGTTGTCGCGCATCATGCCGCGGAGCTGGTCGTTGACGTTCGCCGGAAGCGGCTGAGCGGCCACATCCGTGGTGCCCGGCTGTCCCTGGACGATCATCGGGGCCGGCGCACTGCCCCGCGCGATCGACGCGGCCAGCATGGCCATCCCGAACGGCGTCACGGCGGGCAGGTCGCTGTCCTTACGGTTCATCACCTGGTTCATGCCCGACTGGTCGGCGGTGAAGACGGCCGTCTGATGGTCGAGGCCCGGGATCTTGTAGTTCATGCCGAGCCCGAGCTGATTGCCCACCTTCTCGATGTCCTCGATCGACAGCGACGACGGGTCGACGCCCTTCTGCAGTCCGGCGGCCTTCTTCACCAGGTCGAGGTTCGACCCGGCGGGATACAGGCCCTGGAACGCGATCGGCCCCTGCTCCATCGCCTGATTGTTCTGTGCGGCGGCCAGCACGGCGCCGGAGGACGGCTGGATCGCGACGATCGTCGCAGGGGTGCCGACACTGACCACGGCTTCCTCGGCTGCCAGCTGCAGGCGGGAGTCCATGGTTGCGACGATGTCCGGTCCAGGCGGGCCCTGGAAGCCTGCCTGCGGGATGAGCGTGCCGTCGGGGTCCACGAGATGGACGGCCCAGCCGGCCGTGGCGTCCCGGTTGGCCTGCCACACCTTGCGCAGCGGATCCAGCAGCGGCGTCGTGATGCGCCGATCCGCCGTGATGAGCTTCGGCGTCTTGATGGTGACGACGCCGGGGATCGCGAGATCCTGCTCGAGGTACTCCCAGTCCTGGTCGCGCAGCAGCACGGCGGTGACCTGCTGGCCGGGCTTCTCGGCCATCTCCGCCATCATCGTGTCGGACGTCACGAGGGGCGCCACCGGCTCGAGGACCTCCGCGAGCCGCCGGGTGGTCGCGACGGGATCGGGCATCGTGGCGGGATCGAGGGTGACCGAGTTGATGGTCTGCTCGTTCATGAGCAACGCACCGAACGCGTCGAAGACCCGCGGCGGAGCGGCGTCCGTCCGGTCGTAGCGGACGACCCGTCCGTTGCCCAGGTCGGGCGCGAGGATCGACGGATCCCAGGAGATCCGCCAGCCGACGGACAGGTTCCGCACGCCACCCTGAACCTGGTAGGTCCAATCCTTGCCCTCACCGAAATGCCAAGCGGCACCGACGGTGAAGAAGCCGGAGTCCGAGCCGAGATCCATGAACTGGGTCAGGTCGAACTTGGCGTCCTCGGGTTTGAGACCGTCGAACATCTGCTGAATCGCCGTCTCCGCGGCGTTGGGATAAGAGGTCTGCGCTGCAGCAGCGGCGGCGTCGCCCTCGTTCAGTGCGTTGACGAAGTCGTCGACGACCGACTGAGCGGTCGCCTCCTCTTTCGACAGCACACACGACGCCAGAATCACCGCCAGAACGACAGCCGACGTCAGGGCGATCACGTATCTGTTGCGGCGGCCAAGCGATCGTCCATTCCCCATGTCCACCATCTTGCTTTCAGTCACATGCGTAACAAGCACCATTTGCCTACGAAGGAGTTACGGTTGAGCCACAACTTATCCCCGAACAGCCAAGCGCGAACGGGTTTATCGAAGAAAACGCCCCGCAGCCTGCACAGCAGGGGCCGAACTGTCACCTGTTGCTATAAATACGGCAAATGCTAGGTCGTCCTTGATTCCGACGAACCAGCCGTGCGCTGGACCATTTCCCGACTCGGCCGTCCCCGTTTTGCCGAGCAGTCCCGGAATGTCCTGCAGCGCAGTAGCGGTACCGCCCGTCACAGTTTCGCGCATCATCGTCCGGAGGTCGGAGGTGACGTTCGCAGGCACGGTGGGCGCCGCCTTGTCGGCGGTTCCCGGTTGGCCTTGCACGATCATAGGCGACGGCGTCGAACCGTTCGCGATGGAGGCGGCCACCATGGCCATCCCGAACGGCGTCGCGGTCACCTGCCCCTGCCCGATCCCGGACTCGACGCGGGCCGCCGGACTGTCGGCGACGGGCACGTTGCCGGTCACGGTCGTCAGCCCGGGCGTCACGTAGTCGACGCCGAGCCCGAACTGCAGCGCGGCCTGCTGCAGGGCGTCGGGCGGCAAGCCGACCGCCAGCCGTCCCATGGTGGTGTTGCACGACCGCGCGAAGGCGGTGTGCAGCGGGACCGCGCCGAGGTCGAATTCGTCGTCGTTGGGGATCTGCCTGCCCTCGATGTTCTCGGTGCCGGGGCAGGGCAGAACGGTGTCCGGTGTGGCGGCGCCGGCCTGCAGGGCCGCGGACGTCGTCACCGTCTTGAACGTGGATCCCGGTGGGTAGAGGCCGGTCAGCGCGATCGGCCCGAGTGCGTCGGCCGGGGCGTTCTGCGCTACCGCCAGCACCTCGCCCGTGGACGGTCGCAGGGCGACGATCGCGGCCTGCTGCGGGACGTCGGCGAGCGCCCGCTCGGCAGCCATCTGCATCGGGAGGTCGAGGGTCGTCGCGATGTCGGGGGCGTCGGGGCCCTGCTCGCCGGCGATGCTCTTGGCCGCGCCGTCCTGGCCGACCAGCTGCACCGCCCAGCCGGCGGAGGCGTCCTGTCCCTCCTGCCACAGGTCGCCGAGGCCCGCCAGGGTGGGTGAGGCCAGCGCCTTGTCCGTGCTGAGCAGTCTGGTCTGCGGGGCGAGTGTCACGCCGGCGAGTTGCCGCAACTGCGGTTCGATCGGCGCGAGGTCCTCGGCGCGCAGCGAGATGGCCGTCACCGGCTTGCCCTGGGCGCCGGCCAGATCCTGCTGGAGCGAGGCGGCGGTGATCGTCGGGGCGATGGGCGACAGCAACGCGGCCACCGCCGCGGTGTCCGCACCCGGTTCGAGGTTGACGAGCGTCACGACCTGTTGCTCGAGGATCGGTGCCCCGCCCGCCGCGAGGACCTTCGGCGGCGCCCCGGTCGTGGTGGTGTACCGGACGGTGGTGTCGTCGGTGAGGCCGGGTGCGAGGACGGCCGGGTCCCAGACGATCTTCCAGTCGTCGCCTTCCTTGGTGGCGTTGCCGGTGGTGCTGTACTTCCACTCCTGCCCCGGCGCGAACGGCCACGACACGTCCATCGTGAACGTGCCGCCGTTGTCACCCGCCTCCTGCACGTCGGTGCGGGTGAACGTCCCGTCCTTGTTTCCGAGCCCGTCGTACATCGCCGTGATCGCGGCGGTTGCGGCGACCGGATCGGTGGTGAGTTCGGCGGCGGCCTGCACGTCGTCGCTGTTGAGGGCGTCGGCGAACTGCTGCGAGACGGTGTCGGGCTGGTCCGGCCCGAAGAGTCCGCAGGCGGAGAGCACGGACGCGAGGACGGCGATTCCGGCCGCTGCCTTCCGGGTGGGGGTGGGACGGATGGGGCTGTGACGAACGGTTGAGGTGCGCACGGACTCGATCATGCCTGACGTGGTGGCGCGCTTCGAATAATCGGTGTAATCATGTAATCAGTGCTGCATCACAGTGATCGCGGCACCAGGGTCCCCAGGAGGACGCCATGAGGAACACACAAGGTCCGGGCCCGCGCCGCTTCGGCCGGCCCGGTGGATGGCAGCAGGCGGATGTCCCCGATGCGAGCGACGCGGCCGAATGGTTCACCGGCCGTCTTCCCGACGACTGGTTCACCGGCCCCGCGACCGTCGAGGTCGACCGCGAGGAGATCGTGGTGGTCGGCGAATTGCCGCCCGTCGAGTCCGCCGACTCCGGTTCGGAGGCCGCGATCGACGGACGCATCTCCCGGTTCCGCGAAACGACCCGGGGCGATCGGATGCGCATCGCCGACGAGGCCGAGAGGCGTTACGGACGCAAGGTCGCGTGGGGCGTCAGCCTCGACGGCCACAAGACGTTGTTCACCCACCTCGCCGTTCCGGTGATGACCCGGCTGCGCCAACCCGAACGCAAGGTTCTCGACACGCTCGTCGACGCCGGTGTGGCGCGGTCGCGGTCGGACGCCCTGATGTGGACGGTGCGCCTGGCCGGCCAGCACAGCGAACAGTGGCTCGCCGAACTCCGCGACGCCATGGCGAAGGTGGACGAACTCCGGGCCGACGGCCCTCAGATCTAATTCGATTGCGCGGGCATCGGCGGCGTCCTATCGTGGACGTCACCGATGCGCACCGGGCGTGTCAGACAGAGGGGAACGGTCCATTGCTCCTGACGAGGTAGTCACGCGAGTCTTCATCCGCACACACCTCGGGAGTACCCCATGGCCCAGTCATATCTGTCCCTGTCCGACCTCACGTTCACCTGGCCCGACGGCGAGCCGGTCTTCGACGGCCTCGATGCCGTCTTCGGCCCCGGACGCACCGGGGTGGTCGGTCTCAACGGTTCCGGTAAATCCACCCTGCTCCGGCTGATCGCCGGGCGCCTGCACCCCGACCGCGGGTCGGTGACGGCGCAGGGCGAGGTGGCGTACCTGCCGCAGGACATCACGCTCGATCCCACACTGAAGGTCGACCGGATCCTGGGCATCGCCGACCTCCGGGCGGCGTTGCACCGCATCGAGTCCGGCGACGGCACACCAGACGATTTCGATGCCGCGACCGGCCGCTGGGACATCGAGGAGCGGGCGGTCTCGACCCTGCACCGGCTCGGTCTCGAACGCGTGCTCGGCAGCACGTCCGACCTCGATCGCACCGTCGGCACCCTGTCCGGCGGTGAGACCGTGTTGCTCGGCCTCACCGCGCAACTGTTGAAGGAACCGGAGGTGCTGCTCCTCGACGAGCCCACCAACAACCTCGACAGCGCGTCCCGCAGCAAGCTCTACGAGGTGGTGCAACAGTTTCCGGGCACCCTGCTGGTGGTCAGCCACGACCGCGACCTGCTCGATCTCATGAATTCCGTCGCGGAGCTGCGTGGTGGTGAGATCCGCATGTTCGGCGGGAACTTCAGTGCCTACCAGGAGATCGTCGAGGCGGAGCAGGAGGCTGCGCGGGCCGCGGTGCGCGATGCCCGCAGCGATGTGCAGAAGCAGAAGCGGGAACTCGTCGAGGCCCGCATCAAGATCGACCGTCGTAAGCGGTACGGGCAGAAGATGTTCGAGAACAAGCGCGAACCGAAGATCGTGATGGGGCTGCGGAAGCGTCAGGCGCAGGAATCCGCGGGGAAGCTGCGGAACAACCACATCGCGAAGGTCGACGAAGCGCGGGAGTCGTTGACGGAAGCGGAAAGTGCCCTGCGGGACGACCGCGAGGTGCGCATCGACCTCCCGGCCACGGAAGTGCATTCGGGCCAGGAGGTGGTCTCCGTCCGGGACGTGAGCCTGCTCAGCGGACAGCAGGTGTCGCTGGACGTCGTGGGCCCCGAGCGGATCGCCCTCGTCGGACGCAACGGCGTCGGCAAGACGACCCTGCTCGACGCCGTCGTGGCCGCGGGACCGCGAGTTCCGTTCAAGGCGCTGCCGCAGCGACTCGACGTGTTTGACGAATCGCTCACGGTCGCCGAGAACGTGGCCGCGGCGGCGCCTCACGCGTCGCAGGAACAGATCCGTGCCCAACTGGCCCGGTTCCTGTTCCGCGGCAACGATTCCGATGTGCTCGCGGCGGCATTGTCGGGTGGGGAACGGTTGCGGGCCGCGCTCGCGACCATCCTGCTGGCCGAACCCGCCCCGCGGCTGCTGCTGATGGACGAGCCGACGAACAACCTCGACCTGCCGAGTCTCATTCACCTCACGCAGGCGCTCCGCAGCTACCGCGGCGCGTTGATCGTGGTCAGCCACGACCGGCAGTTCCTCCACGACATCGGCGTCACCCGGTGGCTGGAACTGACCGACGAGGCCCTTCGGACCCGTGCGCCTTTCGGGTAGCCCCCGCTACCGGAAAGGCGCACGGGTGCCGGAGGCGCCGGTCATTCGGCCACGCCGATGTCCTCGTTCCAGAGTTCGGGCTGGGTCTCGATGAATTCGGCCATCAGGTCGATGCAGTGCTGATCGCGCAGGACGGTCACGTCCACGCCGTTCTCGCGGAGCCATTCGTGACCGCCGGTGAACGTCACGCTCTCCCCCACCACGATCGCGCCGATGTTGAACTGCCGGACCAGACCGCTGCAGTACCAGCACGGTGACAGGGTCGTCACCATGATCGTCGAGCGGTAGTCACGTTGGCGCCCGGCCGCGCGGAAGGCGTCCGTCTCACCGTGGACGGACGGGTCGCCGTGCTGGACTCGTCGGTTGCGACCGCTGCCCAGCAGGGTTCCGTCGCCGGCGAATAATGCAGCCCCGATCGGTATTCCGCCCTCACGTTTGCCGAGTTCGGCTTCGGCGATCGCCACGGCCAGCAGTTCCTCGGGGTCGAGCGCCGCCCGCGCGGAGTTCAGAGGAATCGACATGCCTCTACCTTCCCTGCGGGACGCGGCCACCACAACAGCGAAATCGTGTGGGTTGTTCGTCTACGCCGATCTCGGCGAACTGTCGCGCCACACATCCAAGGGAACGTGGCCGACTGCGGCGCCGTGCGGGCCGAGCAACCGCCCCATCCGTTTGAGCGGTCGAAGCGTCACCCGGCGGCTGTCGACGCGAACGTTGTCGGACAGGGCAACGAGCCGTTCCTCGATGCGGCGGCAGTCCTGCGCCGAGCGCAGCCACAGGTACACGAGCAGGTTGTATCGCCCGCTGGTCGAGGCGCACAGCCGGATTTCGGGCCACGTGGACACGGCACGGCCCACACGGTCGAGATCGGCACCCGCGTCGACCTCGAATATTGCATTGAGCGGCCAGCCTGCTGCCTGCTGGGTCATGTCACATCGGAAGGCCAATTGGCCTGATCGCGTGAGCTTGCCGAGCCTGCGCCTGACGGTCGTCTCGCTGACTCCGCACCGGTCGGCCAATTCGGCGTAGCTGCAGCGCCCGTCGGCGCTCAATGCGTCCAGCAACGGACGGTCGGACGCCTTCAGCGGAACCGGGAACGGATCACTCGGTGGCGTGGTGAGCTGGGCGCGCTGGGCACTGTCCAACGTCCGCGGCTGCCATCCGCCGCCTTCGTGGTAGACGTGCAGACACAGCTCGGCCCGAATCGAGACCACTCCGGGTATCCGGCTCAGATGGTCGTGGACCAGATCGTCGAGGGCCTGGGGGCCGGCGGTGGCGACGGCGGCGAAGTATTGCGCCTTGCCGTCGGTGCGTTCGACCTGATAAGCGCAGTTCAGCCCGCACAGTGCTGAGCCGACGCGGTGAACGGCCTCGGGAGTGCACTCGAGCGTCACGTAGGCGTTCGTGTGGTGTTGCCCGACCGGGTACGCGGTGATCCACGCCTGTCCGTCGTCGGATAGCTGGCGCCAGCGCCGGGAGGCGGTGGTGGCGTCCACACCGAGGGCAGTGCCGATCTGGGCCCAGGACCCGCGTGGGCTGATCTGGAGCGCGTTGAGCAGGGTCAGGTCGAACTCGCTGAACGAGGCGCCGCCGGAATCCGGCACGAAGGGGTGTTCTGCGCCGGAATGCTGCGCGTCAGGGGTTTCGAGTGCCACGCGGTCCATTGTGAGTCATCCCACCCATCGAGTTCGTCTTGTGAGGAGATTTATCGTGCTGCGTTCCACTCGCATCACCGTGCTACTGCTCTTCGCGGCGTGGGCGGTCGACTACATCGACCGACTCGTCATCAATCTCGCCCTGCCCGCGATCGGTACGGAATTCGCACTCGACTACGGGCAGCGCGGCCTGATCGTGTCGGCGTTCTTCGTCGCCTACGCGCTGTCGCAGATCCCGGGCGGGCTGCTCGCCGATCGGTTCGGTGCTGTGCGTATCGCCCTCGCCGGTCTCATCGCGTGGTCCCTGTTCACCGGGCTCACGGCGATCGCCTGGTCGTTCACCGCACTGTTGGCGATCCGGCTGCTGTTCGGCTTCGCGCAGGGCGCGTTCCCCGCAGCCGCGATCAAGCTGTTGTCGGAACGCAGCGTGCCCGAGCAGCGGATGACAGCCAACGGGTGGATGCTGAGTTCGAACGCCTTCGGCTCGTTCGCCGCCGCGATCATCGCGTCGATTCTGTTGCCACTGTGGGGATGGCGGCCGATGTTCGCCGTCATCGCCGTCCTCGGGGTTGTGGTCGTGGTTGCGATCAAGCGTTGGATGCCCGAGGCACTGCCCTCGGACGTGTCCGCACTCGACCCCGCCACGGCACACCGAAGCAGCAGTTCGAGTGGCGTGGGGATCGTGCTCCGAGCGCCCGCGATGTGGTGTTTCGCGCTGGTGTTCTTCGGATACGACGTGATCGTGTGGGGCATCGGCTCCTGGACCGTCTCGTATCTCCACGAGGAGCGGGGCGTGTCGATCGGCACCGCGGGTCTGCTCTCGATCGCCCCGACCCTCGTGGCCGCCATCGCCGTGATCGTCGGCGGCCGTTTGTCGGACCGGTGGGAGGGAAGACCCAGCCGCATCATCGTCCCCGCGATGATCGTCAGTGCCGCACTCGTGATCGTCCTGCCCCACACGGAATCGGTGACCATGTTCGTCGTCGTCGGAACCGTCCTCAGCGGCATCAGTGCACTGTGCTACATGCCCGCGTTCGCGGTGCCGCTGCGCAGCCTCCCGGCTTCGGTTTCCGGGGCCGCGTCCTCGATGATCCTGTTCGGCGGCATGATCGCCGGCATCGCGGCGCCCTTGGCTTTCGGAGCGATCGTCGACGCCGCGTCCTGGACCACTGCTTTCGGTGCGCTGGCCGTCGGCCCGCTCATCGCGATCGCCGCCGTTCTCGCCGCACCCCAGACCACCGACCACATGCTCGCCGCCGTCCGGCTCGACCGCACCCCCGACCGAGAGGAAACCCATGAGCATTCCACTGTCGAATGATGCCGCACAGCAGTCCCATTGGCGGGACGTCTACAACGATCTCCACGCGCATCCCGAGCTTTCAGCGTGCGAGTACCGCACCGCGGGTCTCGTGGCGCACGAGTTGCGCGCCCTCGGCGGCTGGGAGGTGACCGAGCGCGTCGGTGGCACCGGCGTCGTCGGTGTTCTGCGGGGCGGCCCCGGGCCGGTGGTGCTTCTGCGCGCGGATATGGACGCCTTGCCTGTGCAGGAAGACACAGGCTTGGACTACGCGTCGAGGGTGCCCGGGGTCATGCATGCGTGCGGACACGACGTGCACGTCGCTGCGCTCCTCGCGGTGTGCGCGCGACTCGCCGGCGCGCCGACGATCGACGGCACGGTTCTGGCGGTGTTCCAGCCCGCGGAGGAAACGGGGCAGGGTGCGCGCGCCATGCTGGACGACGGCCTGTTCGAACGGTTTCCGACGCCCGCGATCTGCCTGGGCCAGCACGTAGCGCCGTTGCCCGCGGGCGTCGTCGTCTCCCGGGAGGGTACCGTGATGGCCGCGTCCGACAGCATCCGAGTGACACTGTTCGGGCGCGGTGGCCACGCGTCGACGCCACACAGCGCGGTCGATCCGTTGCTGATGGCGGCCTCACTGACACTGCGATTCCAGACTCTCGCCGCCCGTGAGGCCTCCGCCCGGCCGGCGCCGGTGCTCACCACCGGTGCATTGCATGCGGGCACCGCCGCAAACATCATCGCCGACGATGCCGAGTTGCTCCTCAGCCTCAGGACGTTCACACCGGCGTCGCGTGAGCGGATGCTGACGGCGATCAGGCGACTGGCCGAAGCGGAGGCGGCCGCTGCCGATGCGCCGAAGTCTCCGGATATCGAGGAGTTCAACAGCTTTCCGTTGACCGTCAACACTCCGGACGTGACCGGGTCCGTGCTGCGGACAATCGCCGAGGCCGGAATGCCCGTACATCGTCTGCCCCATCCACTGACCGGCAGCGAGGACTTCAGCGAACTCGGGACCGCGGCGCGGTGTCCTTCGGTGTTCTGGCACATCGGCGGGATGGAACACGAGCGCTTCAGTGAAGCAGATCTCGCGGCCCTGGCAGCGGGGCAACCACCGGCCGGAATCCCACCGAACCACTCACCACGATTCGCGCCCGACCCGGCATCCGTGCTGCCCGCCGCGACCGCAGCAATGCACGCGGCGGCGACGCACGCGCTCGCCACGGAGCGCTCACCGCACGCTGCGTCCCGTTAGCACTGCGCTACAACAGCTTCGACAACCCATCGGGTTCACGAAAGACGAGGAACATATGACCACCGATCTCCCGTACCTCAGCGCCACCGCAGCGCGAGCACTCTTCGACTCGCGCGAACTGTCCCCGGTAGAGCTGATGCACGCCCTCATCGACCGTGCCGAGCAGGTCGAACCCCACGTGAACGCGTTCTGCGAGCAACTCTTCGACGAGGCACTCGTACAGGCCGAGGAAGCCGAGCAGCGCTATCTCGGACGCGGCCCGGCGCCGCGTCCGCTGGAGGGCATTCCGGTGGCCGCCAAGGAAAAGCACGCTATCGCCGGGCGATCCCTCACCGAGGGCTCGCTGGTGAACAAGGACGTTGTCGCGGCCGAGAGCGCTCCGGTGATCGAGCGAATCCACGCCGCAGGCGGCATCATCCACGCCCGCACCACCACCCCCGAATTCAGCGTCGCCGGGTTCACCCACACCCCGATGTGGGGCGTGACCCGCAACCCCTGGAACCTCGCCTACAGCCCGGGCGGATCCTCCGGCGGCTCCGCGGCGGCGCTGGCCGCCGGAACCACCCCGCTGGCGACCGCGTCGGACATCGGGGGCTCGACCCGGGGCCCGGCGGCGTTCACCGGGACCGTCGGATACAAGGCCCCGTACGGGCGAATCCCCGGGATGCCCCCGATGAGCATGGACTTCTATCGCGGCGACGGTCCCATGGCACGCACCGTCGACGACACGATCCTGTTGGCGAACATGCTCATCGGGCCGGACGTCCGCGACCACACCTCACTACGTCCTGCGATCACGCTGCCCACCGAATACCCCTCGGTGGAGGGCATGCGCGTGGCGTTGAGTATCCGGCTGGGCTGCTTCGTGGTGGAACCGGAGATCGAGGCCAACACCCGCGCGGTGGCACGTGCGCTCGAGACCGCCGGGGCGATCGTCGAGGAGATCGAGCTGCCGTGGACCGCCGAGGAGATCCGACTGGCAGTGACAACACATTTCGGCACGATCATGGGTGCGATCGTGGCGCAGGTCGCGGCCGGGAACGAGGATCTTCTCGCCCCCTACACCCGCGCGTTCGCGACCCAAACCGCGAGCGCCCGCACGGGGGCCACCTTCGTCGACGGTTTGCGAATCGAGACCCGGATGCACCGACAGCTCGCCGAGGCGATGTCCGGGTTCGATGCCCTGCTGTGCCCGACGTCCGGCGTATCGGCCTACCCCGCGGGGGACGACATGCTCGACGGGATCGTCGTCGACGGTCAGCGGCTCGATCACGCCGCGGAGGCGTTGCTCACCCTCCCGTTCAACATCAACAACCGGTGTCCGGTCCTGGCCGTCCCCAGCGGTCACACGTCATCCGGCGTCCCCACCGGGGTGCAGATCGTCGGGCACACCTACGACGACGCCACCGTCTTCCGGGTCGGCAAGGCCGTCGAACAGCTGCGACCGTGGGATTACACGCGAGAGCATCGTCCCAGAGTGTGAGGTACGCAGGTGACTTGCCCGATCACTCAACCTCATTCGCCGGATCGGTTGGTGTCATGGGGGGGAGGTCGAGCGTCACTAGTTCTGCGAGTGCGGTAGTGAGCACCGCCAGGCTTGTCAGGGCGGGGACCTTGTCGGGGAGACGCGCAGTGTGCCGACGTAGAGCACGGCCGCGCAGCCCCGCGACGACGACGATGGTGCTCATGGTCATCAATGCTGCGGCAGCGGGAACGATCGCGGCGGTGTGCTGCGTCCGTATTGCAGCGTGGGTGAGGATGCCGGCCACCGTGGCCGACGACAGGGCAGTCCGGCGCCACGACAATGCGGTTCTCTCGGGTTGCAGACCCTGATCGCGTTCGGTCGGATCGGTCATCCGAGGAGCGGGGTGGTCATCGTGAGGACCGCGAGGCCGGTGGTGCCGCAGACCAGGATCCGCATCAGCGGGGACGTGGGCAATGGCAGCCCTCGACGCATGGCGAGTTGGACTGAGCGCCAGTGGAAGTAACTGCCGATGATAATGGTGACGGCGAGCAGGGTGGAGCCGATCGCGAGGGCAGCGCCGGTAGACGAGTTGCCGAATGTCGGTGCGAGATGGGTGACGGCCACCGCCCCCGCAATCAGTGCCAGTGAGGTGCGGATCCAGGCGAGAAAGGTGCGCTCGTTCGCGAGGGTGAAGCGGTAGTCGGGTTCGGGGTGGTCAGGCATGGACGCCCTCCAATTCTTCCGGTTGGACATGGCGCCGCGGCGACGGGCGTCGCCTACTTGCCCGCGCGAGGTGTGGTTGCACGGTCGGAGGTGCGTGCTGGGGTGTCAGCGTTCTGCAGTCCGTCGAGGATCTGGTCGAATACGGCTCCGGCGCGTTCGTCGAGTTCGTCGAGCGAGATGCCCAGGTCCCTGGCGATGGTGTCGCGGAATATGCCGTATCCGAGATAGGTGGCGGCGGTCAAGGCGTGCATGACTTCTCCGTCGGCGCCCTGTGGCAGCGCCCCGGTGTCCTTGTCTCGGTCGAGCGCGGCACGGGTCCGGTCGAGTAGCGGGAAGAGGGTGAAGTCGGGGTCGCCGTCGAGGGCGAGCAATGCCTCGAGTTTGACGAAATCGGGATGCTGTCGGGCTCGCTGCCACATCACCCGCCGGCGGTCACTGAACGGAAGGCTCCAATGCTCGTCGGGGTCGAGGCGGTTCTGGTCGACCAGGCGGCTGATCGCAGCCCGCAGCAGCATCTGTCTGCTGCCGAAATACTGGTAGATCTGCCCGTGATTGACACCGGCCTCCTGCGCGACCTCCCGCAGCGTGATGCCGGCGAGTACACCGTCGCGTTCGAGTAATCGCAGTGTGGCGTCGAGTAATTCGTTCTCGGTGTCTTCGCGGCTTCCACGCCGCCTACGCGGCTTCTTCTGCGTTGCACCCGCCTCGGTCATCGACCGTCCTCCGATTTCTCCTCGGCACCTTGTGGTGACCTCACTCACAATATACAGTCCGTTACTACCAAACGTTAATAACACTTCGTTAGAAGGTGGGGCGGGTATGACGGACACTCAGTTGCCGTTGGAAGGCATTCGGGTTCTGGATTTGTCCACGGTGCTGGCCGCGCCGGTCACCGCGACCTTCCTGGGCGACTTCGGTGCCGAGGTGGTCAAGGTCGAGGAGCCGGGCACCGGGGATTTCACGCGGGCCGGGCTCGGCAGCGAGGACGGTCGTCACCGTTCACTCCAATGGGTCCAGGAGGGGCGCAACAAGAAATCGGTGACGATCGACCTGCGCACCGAATGCGGCCGGGACCTGGTCCGGCAGCTGATCCCGCAGTTCGACGTGGTGGTGTCGAACTATCGGCCACCGACTCTGGAGAAGTGGGGACTCGGACCGGAGACACTGCAGCAACTCAACCCTCGAGCCGTTCTGGTGTTCATCACCGGGTACGGCCTGACCGGGCCCTACCGCGACCGCGGTGCGTTCGATCGGATCTCGAGTGCCTTCGCGGGCCTGACCTATGTGAGCGGTGAGCCGGATCGGGATCCGGTGCGTTCGGGATACTCGGTGGTCGACTACATGTCGGCGTATCTCGCAGCGTTCGCCACCGTCACCGCGCTCTACCACCGCGACCATCGCGGAGGTACCGGGCAGATCATCGATCTCGGGCTCTACGAGGCCGGCTTCCGGGCCAGCGAGAACGCACTGCTCGCCTACGGGGCCGCCGGTCAGATCCGCGAGAGGTTGGGCAACAAGAATCTGGGCATCGTGCCGGCGAGCGACTTCGACACCGCCGACGAACGGCGGATCTCGTTGCACGCCGGCACCGACCCGCTGTTCCGCAAGCTCGCCGCGGTCCTCGAGCGACCGGACCTCGCCACCGATCCTCGCTTCGCCACCCGCACCGACCGCGTCGTCCACCAGGATGCGCTGTATTCGATCATCACCGACTGGGTGGCCGACCAGACCGCCGACCACGCTGTCAAACTCCTCAACGACGCAGATATTCCGGCCGCTCCGATCATGAACATCGCCGACATCGCCGCCGACCCGCACTACAGCGAACGCGGCACCGTCGTCACCGTCGACGACGAGCAGCACGGCGTGTTGCCGATGGCCGCACCGCTGCCGCGCATGACGGGCACTCCCGGCCGGATCCGCACCCTCGGCCCCGATCTGGGGGAGCATACCGACGCGGTCCTCACCGAGATGCTGGGCCTGTCCGGCGACGACCTCGCCCGCTTACGCACCGACGGCGTCATCTGAACGTGACCGGCGCACCGCATCCCACGACTTCGAGGACACTGCCATGACCGACACCGGGATCCAACGGACTTCCGCGGCCACAACGAAGACACCGCACCCGCCCACTCCCAGACAGCCGGATGAACCTGTATTCGACCGACGGCGCTCCTGGACCGTTCTCGGCCTGATCGTCGTGTTCATGCTGATCAACTTCGCCGACAAGGCAGTGCTCGGATTCGCGGCGATACCCCTCATGGACGAGTTGAACATGAGCGAGAGCACCTATGGCCTGGTTGCCAGCGCTTTCTACCTGTTGTTCAACCTCACCGGACTCCTGGTGGGGTTGATCTCCACTCGGATGTCGAGCCGCATGATCCTGTTCTCCCTCGCGGTGGGCTGGGCACTCGCACCGATTCCGGTACTCCTCGTGGCGGCAGTGCCGACGCTGGTCGTCAGCCGCATGCTGCTCGGCGCCGCCGAGGGACCCGCGTCACCGATGTCCATGCACGCCCTGTACAAGTGGTTCCCCGAGGGGAAACGCGCACTGCCTACGGCATTGCAAATCGCCGGCGGCTCGATCGGACTCCTACTCGCGGCACCAGTCCTGGCCTTCATCATCACCAACTACGGTTGGCGCGCCGCATTCATCGCGCTGAGCGTCGTCGCCATGGTGTGGTCGGTTCTGTGGTTGCGGTTCGGCCAGGACGGACCGTTCACCGCCGACCCGGCAGCGTCTGCGGACGGTGACCCGACCCGCCCGCGACTGCCGTACCGCACGCTACTGGGAAACGGGACGGTGCTCGGCGGACTGGCGTGCAGTTTCGGGGCGTACTGGTCCATGGCCATTGCCGTGGCGTGGGTGCCGGCCTACCTGGAGTCTCAGGTCGACATGACACCCGGCGGTGCGGCGTCGGTCATCAGCGGCAAGGCGGCGCTGTCGCTCGTCCTGGTGCTCACCGTCGTCCCGCTGACCGGGGTGATGATCCGCCGCGGTGTGTCGAGTAGATGGATGCGAGGAGTCGTGCAGGGCACCGCGGTGACCGTCGCCGGCATCTGCATGCTGGCGTTCCCGTTCGTCGATTCCACGCCCCTGTGTATTGCTTTGGCGGTCATCGCCTTCGGTGCACCCACGCTGGCCTACCCCCTCGGTTATCTGACCATGGCAGAAATCATGCCCGCCCATCAGCGCGGCGCAATTTTCGGAATCACTCTTGCCGTGAGCACCTTGCCCGGGGTCATCGCGCCGTTTCTGACGGGCAAGATCATCGGCTGGTCGGACTCCGTGCACGCCGGGTACCAGAACGCCTTCCTCACCGCCGCCGTGGTGATGGTGATCGGCGGCCTCGTCGCGATCGTCACGGTCGATCCCCCGCGGGACGCCCACCGACTCGCCGCATCCAGTCCGAAGTGACCGACATTCGACAGCAGGAGCCACAATCAGCATGTCCGACTTCGCCTTCACCGCGGTCAGCGATCTCGCCGCCATGATCCATGCCAAGGCCCTCTCCCCGACCGAACTTGTCGAGCACTTTCTCGACCGGATCGACAAGCACAACCCGGACATCAATGCGGTCGTCTCCCTCGACGCCGATCGATCACGGGCAGAAGCCGCCACCGCAACCGGAAACATCGCCCGCGGAATCACGGTCGGACCACTCACCGGAATACCGGTCGTGGTCAAAGACCTCGAGAACGCGCGCGGATTCCCGACCAGCAGAGGGACAAAGGCGTTCTGCCTCGGGCCGGACGCCGTCGCGGACAGTATCCACGTCGCCCGCCTTCGTAGTGCGGGAGCCATCGTGATCGGGAAGACGAACGCGCCCCCGATGGGCGCCGCCATCCACACCGACAACGACGCCTTCGGAACCACCCGAAACCCGTGGAACCCGATGGCCTCGGCCGGCGGTTCGAGCGGTGGATCGGCCGCCGCAGTCGCCGCCGGCCTCGCACCGCTCGCCACCGCGGGCGACGGCGGCGGATCCACCCGAATCCCCGCAGCTCTGTGCGGAATCGTCGGCCTCAAACCCACCCGTGGCCGCATTCCCGCAGCATCACCTGCCTGGACCCATCACAGTTGCCCGACCCCGATGGGTCGCAGCGTTCGTGACACCGCACTGCACCTCGACATCGTCGCCGGATACCATCCCGCAGACACGTTCTCGGTGCCGGATCCTGGATACTCTTACCGCGGTGCACTGGATCGGCCGTCGCCGCGGCTGCGGGTCGGCGTCAACCGGACCTTCGGCGTCGCGAATCCGCACCCGGACATCCTGCACGCGGTCGAGCGTGCCACCCAGTCGCTGCGCTCACTCGGTCACCAAGTCATGGACGACAACACTGCACTCCCCGGCGCGGAAACGTTCCCCGCATCGCTCCAACTGCGCCAGCAGATCCTCGCGTACATCAGGTTCACTGCGGTACGGGACGAGTTCGACTCACGTCCAGAAGATTTCGAACCATGGTTCGCGGCGATTCTCGACCGCGGTCGCGCCACCACCCTCGACGACCTCGCCCGCTACTGGGAATACCGCAGCCGGCTCGATGTGTGGGCGGCCGACCTGTTCGAGCCGTACGACCTGCTGCTCACGCCCACCACACCCACCACCGCCTGGCCCGCCGAAGGACCGGACATGAGCGCGGCGCTGCGCGACCGGACGATACCCATCACCTACACCTCGGTATTCAACGACACCGGCAATCCGGCCATCAGCATCCCCATGGGCCTGAGCGCCGACGGGCTGCCCTGCGCGGTCCAACTCATCGCCCCACACCACCGCGACGACCTCCTCCTCCAGGTCGGCGCAGCACTCGAAAGGGAAGCAGGTCAGCTGCGACCCCCTCTGTGACGTAGCAAGGGTACGGAGTCGCCCGGCTGTTGCGTTGGAGTGCACTCCAAGTCGTACGGTTCAGTCATGGCCACCCAGTTGGAGCAGTCGACCGGAACGTTCGCGAGTATCTCGGAGGTCGCGGCGATCACGGGCCTCACGCAGGACACCCTGCGCTGGTACGAGCGCGAGGGGATGATCCCGACGATCGCGCGGGGTTCGGACCGTCGCCGCCGTTACAGCGAGCGGGACGTGCGGCTGATCGAACTGCTGGTGAAGCTGCGGACGACGGGCATGCCGACCAGTGACATGCAGCGTTTCGCGGTGCTGCTGGCCGGGGGCGCCGAGACCCACGAGCGGCGGTTGGCGCTGCTGCTCGCGCATCGCGAACGCATCCTCGCCCAGCAGGCGAGGCTCGACGACGCCCTGGCGGCCCTCGACACCAAGGTCGATCACTACCGGGCCCTCATCGCAGGGACCGACGAAGACCCCGCCCGACAACGACGAGGAGAAGTATGACCGACATCGGTACGACAAACCTGGGTGACTCGCTCACCGTCTCCGACATGGGTTTCGGAGGAATGGCTCTCACACCCGTCTACGGCGGGGTGGAACCGGGGAAGGCGCTCGCGACGCTGCATCACGCGGTGGATCTCGGAGTGAGTTTCCTCGACACCGCCGACGTGTACGGGGCCGGCGACAACGAGCGGTTGATCGCGCAGTTACTGAGGGACCGGCGCGAGGAAGTCACGCTGGCAACCAAGTTCGGGATTGTGGGGATCCGAGGAAGCGGAGCGAGGGCGGCGCCTCGACCCGCGGCGACCGCGCCTACGTCCACGAGGCGGTGGACGCCAGCCTGCGCCGACTCGGCACCGTCACGATCGACCTCTACTACCTGCACCGCCCCGACCCGTCGGTTCCGATCGAGGACACCGTCGGTGCGATGGCCGAACTGGTGGCGGCGGGCAAGGTGCGACACCTCGGACTGTCGGAGGTGACGGCCGGGGAGCTGGCGTCCGCGCACGCGGTGCATCCCATCACGGCAGTCCAGTCGGAATGGAGCATCTGGAGCCGCGACGTCGAGGCGCGGATCGTGCCGGCGGCGGCCGCACTGGGTGTCGGGTTCGTCCCCTACTCGCCGCTCGGCCGAGGGTTCCTCACCGGGACCGTCACCGGCGTCGATACCTTGGCGCCCAACGACTTCCGCCGGACTCTCCCCCGGTTCGCGGCGGGCACGCTGCAGCGGAACCTCGGCGTGGTGGACGCGGTGAATTCGGTCGCAGGCGACCTGGGTGCCACGCCCGCACAGGTTGCGCTGGCGTGGCTCTACGCGCAAGGCCGCGCGTTCGGACTTCCGGTCGTACCCATCCCCGGAACCCGCAGTGCGGAACGGGTGACGGAGAACGCCGGTGCTCTCGGTATCGAACTCGATGCGGCGCAGCTGGCGGTGCTGAACTCGGCCGGGGAGCACGTGGAGGGTGCGCGTTCGGAGGATCTGCAGTGGGTGTCGGAGGGCCGCGACTTCTGAGTGATGCAGACTGGGCGGGTGCAGCACGCTACCAATCCCGTCGACGGTGTCCGGATCGCGTACAAGACCGTCGGCGACGGTGAGCCGCTCGTTCTCCTTCACGGCACGGCGCTCTCCCACGCGATCTGGCGTGGATTCGGTTACGTCGCCGCGCTGCGTGACCGGTACCGGCTGATCCTGGTCGATCTGCGGGGCCACGGGCGCAGCGACAAGCCGCACGACGAGAGCGCGTACGCCATGGAGCTGGTCAGCGGCGACGTTCTGGCGGTCCTCGACCACCTGGATCTTCCGAGCGCGCACGTGCTGGGGTATTCGCTCGGCGGCCGGGTCGCGCTGGCCTTGGCGGTCGGGGCGCCCGAACGGCTGGAGAGCCTGATCGTCGGCGGTGGCAGCAGCCGACCGCAGGCCGGCGCGTTCGACCGCCTGTTTTTCCCGGGCTGCATCGACGTCCTCGAGCGGGACGGCATGGATGCGTTCCTGGGGCAGTGGAATGCCCTGCGCGCGTGGCCGATCGACGCAGGCACCCGGGCGGCGTTCATGGCGAACGACGCGAAGGCGCTCGCCGCGTACATGCGGCGTTCCGGTGTGGAGCCGGGCGTGGACGACGACGTCCTGCGCGGGATCGCCGTCCCCACCCTGTTGTTCGTCGGTTTGAACGACGCCGAGCGGATCGGCGACACCCGGCGGGCGGCGGCACTGATTCCCGGTGCGTCGCTGACGATCCTGCCCGGTTCCGACCACTCGACGGCGGTGGCCGCGAGCACCGAGGTGCTCGCGGCCGTCGAGCCGTTCCTCGCTTCGGTGTGACCGCTACATCCATTCGACCAGTTGGATGATCACCCCGTTGGGGTCGCTCATCTGGAAGTAGCGTTCGCCCCAGGGCTCGGTTTCGATGGGCGTCACGATCGGGACGCCCTCCGCCTGCAGTCGCTCGTATTCGGCGTCGATACCGTCGACGACGAGCGCGATCAGCAACCCCTGGCCGGCGTCACCGGCGATCCGCGCGGGCTTGAAGGTTTCCAGTCCGGTCTTCAGGAAGACCAGATTGAAGCCCACGTCCGCACGCTTCAGTGACACGAAGCCCTCGGCTGCCATCTCCTCGACGAAGCCCAGGTGGGACTTGGCGAACTCGGCCGACGCACTGGGGTCTGCGACGTTCAGCGACAGTGCGCTCGCGGTGACCTTCACGGTGGTGTCCTTTCGTTGACGACACCCCACTAACGTACGCCGTACGACATTTGTTCCCGAGGGCCACACCTCACATCGCCAGCAGACCCTTCGCGATGTGCGTCACCTGGATCTCGTTGCTGCCTGCGTAGATCATCAGCGACTTCGCGTCGCGCGCGAGTTGCTCCACCCGGTACTCGGCCATGTACCCGTTGCCGCCGAACAATTGCACCGCCTCCATCGCCACCTCCGTAGCCGCCCGCGAGGAGTAGAGCTTCATCGCCGACGCCTCCGCGAGGCTCACCTGATCCCCCGCCGCGGTGCGCTCGATGGCGTTGAAGACCATGTTCTGCACGTTGATGCGGGCAATTTCCATCTCCGCGAGCTTGAGCTGGATGAGCTGGAACTGGGCGATCTCCTTACCCCACAGCTTGCGGGATTTGGCGTAGTCGACGCACAGCCGGTGACACTCGTTGATGATGCCCAGCGACAGCGACGCGATGCCGATCCGCTCGGCCGCGAAGCTTTCCTTCGCGCTGGACTTGCCGTCGGACTTGCCGCCGTCCTCCGTCTCGCCGAGCAGACGGTCGCGGGTGAGGCGCACGTTGTCGAAGAACAGTTCTCCGGTGGGTGACGAGTTCATGCCCATCTTCTTGAACGGCGCACCCTGAGTGAGCCCCTCCATGCCCGCGTCGAGGACGAAGGCGAGAACCTTCCGGTCGCGACGGTCGACGGACGAGTCTCCCTCGTCGAGCTTCGCGTAGACGATGATGACGTCGGCGTACGGACCGTTGGTGATGAACGTCTTCTGCCCGTTGAGGACGTAGTCGTCGCCGTCACGGCGCACGTACGACTTCATGCCGCCGAACGCGTCCGAGCCGGAGTCGGGCTCGGTGATGGCCCAGGCTCCGACCTTCTCGAACGTGACCAGGCCGGGCAGCCACCGCTCCTTCTGCGCCAGCGTCCCGCGACTGCGGATGGTGCCCGCCGCCAGCCCGAGGCTCACCCCGAGCGAGGCGACGAGCCCGAGGCTGACGCCTGCCAACTCGGCGTTCATGATCACGCCCATGCTGCCGGCACCGCCGAGGCCGCCGGACTTCTCTTCCTTCGCGCCGGACACGGCCCCACTGCGTTCGCGGTCCAGCGACTTCGTCAGCGCTTCACGGGCCATCTCGTCCAGACCGAAGGTGGCGAAGAGTTTGCGGATGATGTCGAACGGCGGCAGCTCACCGGTCTCCAACTTGTCGACGTGCGGCCGAATTTCCTTGTCGATGAAACCGCGGATCGCGTCGCGGAACATCAGGTCGGTATCTGACCACTCGTACATGCCGGGCACTCCAGTCACTGAGAGAAAGGGTTGCCGCAAATATAGAACACGTTCTCATTCTTGGACAGGTGTGCCGGTCAGAACGCGCCGCCGTCCGTTTCACCGATCCCGAGCCACGTCGACCTCAGCCGGTCGAGGGTGCCGTCCGCGGCCAGGGCGCGCTGCGCCGACTCGATGCGTTCGCGCAGCGCGTCATCACCCGTGCGGACGGCGACGGCGATCTCCTCGCGGGAGATTCCCCGTTCGACCACCTCCACATGCGGGCGGTCCCGGACGAGCCAGGTGAGGACAGGCGCAAGTTTCATGACGGCGTCGCACCCGCCCGAGGACAGGTCGTCGAGGGCCTGCCCGATCCGGTCGTAGGCGTACACCCGGATCGCACCCGCGCGACCCTCCGCAACCAGTCTCTCCACGATCGGCTGACTCGTGTTGCCGTGCTGGACACCGACGGTCAGACCGCCCAGGTCGTCCACCCCGCGCACTCCCGGATGCCGCGACGTGTCGACGGCGAGGGACTGACCCGACACGAGGTACGGAGCGCAGAAATCCGCGCGCGCCCTCCGCTGCGGTGTCACGGTGGTTCCCGAGGCGATGCAGTCGAATTCACCGTCCGCCAGCGCATCGAAGATGCCGTTGAAGTCGATGCCCCGGTACGGGACGAGCGACCATTCGAGGCCGAGCACCTGCGCGACGGCCCGCGTGAACTCGACATCGAAACCCGCAGAAGCCCCGCCGTCCCGGAACTCGAACGGCGGGTCGGGCAACGCCGAACCCACCCGCAGTATGTGCGCCGCCGCCGTCATGCCATCCTCTCCGCCGTGACGAGTTCCTACGAGCCGATCAGCCCCAACCGCTGTGCCAGCCACGGCAGTTCCTTCTCCAGTCCGGCAGACCACACCGCGAAGCTGTGTCCGCCCGGCACTTCCACGTACTGCACGTCCATGCCCGCGTTCTTCGCGGCCTGATAGACCTTCTGGGCCCCCGGTTTGTAGGCGTCGTCGTCGGAGCCGACCACGAAGACCCCTGCCGTATCCGGGTACTTGTTCGACCCCATCAGATCGAGCGGGTTGACCTTCTTGAACGCCGCCTCGTCACCGCCGAACGCCTCGTCGAGGGTGCGCTGGTGGTCGCCGAGGGTGGGTTCTTCCTGACCCGAGATGTCGAGGAACGTCGGGTACACGTCGGGATAGTTGGTGGCCATCTGCAGCGAACAGGTGCCGCCGTAGGAGAGGCCGCCGATGGCCCACGCCTTGGGGTCCGGGTTCACCTGCAGGTTCGACTTCACCCAGGACGGAACGTCCTTCGCCAGATACGTGGCCACGTTGCCCAGCTTCGAATCGACACACAGGGGGTTCGCGATCTGCGAGCCGGTGCCGTCCGCCACCACCACGATCGGGGCCAGTCCCCCGTGTTTCGCGGCGAACTCGTTCATCGTGGTGGCGAGCTTGCCGCCGGCGAACCAGTCCTCCGGCGCACCGGGCTGACCGGCCAGCATCACGAGCACCGGCAGCAGGGGGCGCGGGTTGGCGAAGTAGGCGGGCGGGAGGTAGATCTCGGCGTCGCGGGCGGCGAACCCCGACGCCGTTCCGGGGATGGCCGCCGTCAGGACCCGTCCCTCGCTCGGCATTCCGGGCGGGGCGGTCCACGACGCGTCGAGAGGTGTTCCCGTCACCACGTTCTCGGCGGCGCTGCCGAGGTCGTTCATCTGAACCCGGTCGAACGGCTCCGCCCCGAAGGCCGTGCCCACCGTGGGGTAGGCGTCGAACACCAGGTTGATCTGCGTCGCGGACGCGAGAATCACGGCGAGAACCGCGAGGACCGAGACGACGGCGGCTTTCACCGTCCGGCCGGCGCGAATCCTCGGCACGAGAAGGACGATCGCGAAGAGCCCCAGACCGATCCACACGTAGATGGAGATCTCGATGGGGTCGGGGAACGGCCGGAGAACCTTCTCGACCATCACGTAGAGGACCACGGTGACGACCACCGACACGGCCAGGCAGATCGGAATCGCCTTCCCGCGGTACCACGGGGCGCGGGCGGCGAGCAGCCACACGCCGCCGAGCGCACCGATCACCGTGAGGATCCAGGGCAGAGGCCCTGAGATCACGCTGAGGTCGCTGAGCCATTCCACGTCACGAAGCCTAGAGCGCGAACCCGCACTGCGTCGGCGACTCGGAGCGACCGGTAAAATTGCCGGGGTGACATTCATCAAGGTGTGCGGTCTGCGAGACGAGGCCTCCGTAGATCTGGCCGTGCGCCTCGGCGTCGACGCAGTGGGTTTCGTGTTCGCCGACAGCGTCCGCCGGATCTCCCCCGAGGACGCCGCGCCGCTGGTCCGCCGGGTCACCGGTCACACCGTCGCGGTGGGTGTGTTCAAGGGGAGTCCCGTGTCGGAGGTGATCGAGGTCGCCGCCGCGGCGGGTCTCGGGACCGTCCAGGTGCACGACCTGAAGTCCGCCGACGACGTCGCCCGGTTGCGGGAGGCGGGGCTCGGCGTGATCCGTGCCGTGGTCGCCGGTGACACGTCGGGCGATTTCGGCGCCGACCGCATCCTCGTCGACGGGGCGACCGCCGGGGCGGGCGTGCCCTGGGACTGGGCGAACCAGAGCCGGCCCGACGGCGAGTGGATCCTCGCCGGCGGACTTCATCCCGGCAACGTGCGGGCCGCCGTCGACGCGACCGGCGCGTGGGGCGTCGACGTGTCGAGCGGTGTCGAATCCTCGCGTGGAGTGAAGGATGCGGCGCTGATCGAGCAGTTCGTCGCCGCCGTCAGGTCCGGCGACTGAGTCAGCCCGGCATCCCGGCCACGGAATCTTCGACGTCCCACGACGCGAGCACCGTCCGGATGCCCACGACGAGCGCGAGCGGCTGGTCGATCATCACGTGATGTCCGGCGTCGGGGATTTCCACGACCACCGCGGTGGGCCCGAATCGTCGGCGCATGTCGTCCATCATGGCGTCGGTGACGATGCCGTTCTCGGCGCGGAAGTACGCGATGCGGCAGCGTGGGTCGGATCCGCCGAGGTGGTTGCTGCCGTGGCGCGCGAAGAACGTGGAATCGAACTTCCACGACCAGCCGCCGTCCACCTCCTCCATCGAGTTCTCGGCGACGTGACGCAGGACCGCGGGCACCGCGGTGTCCTGCGGCGGGACGAACCGGAACCGCTCGAGCGCCTCGGCCCTGGACGGGTAGACCTTCTTCGGACCGAAGGCACGCTGCTTGCGCGCTTCCTCCTCCTCCGGTGTGCGGGCGAGGACGGGCGAATCGATCAGCTGGACACCGGCCAGATCCTCGCCGAACAGCTGCGCTGCCACGTAGGACACCATGCCGCCCATGCTGTGCCCGACGAACACCGGCGCCCCCGAGATGCCCGCAGGCTTCGCCACCGCCAGGGCTTCCTCCGCCCACTGCTCCAGGCCGTACTCCGCGCGCCGGTCGCTGTCACCGTGCCCGGTCAGGTCGAGTGCGACGACGCGACGGCCCGTGGCCAGCGTGGGTGCCACATGGTCCCACCACCGGCTGTGGGCGGCGCCGCCGTGCACGAGCACGATTCCCGGTGAGCCCGACGGCCCCCACGCACGGTAGTGGACCTGCGCCCCGGCGACGTCGACCCGGCCGGTGTCGACCGGCGACGCCAACGCCGTGGTGAACCAGTGGGGCGCGTCCGTCTGCACGTTGCTCATTCACCGAACATACCGACGACGCGCGACCGTCCTCGCCCGCCCTACAGAAGGTCGAGCATGGCCGTGACCGCGCGTTCGACCACCGGGAACTTGTCCGGGGCCAGATCGTGGCGGGCCCCCTCGAGTTCGACGAGCGTCGTCGGTGCGGGGATCAGTTCGAGTGCCGACCGCATTTCGCCGGTGGTCGCGAACGGGTCCTTCGAACCGTGCACCACCACGGTTGGGGTGCGGAGACCGGGCAGGTGCTCGGTGCGGAGCTTCTCCGGCTTGGCCGGTGGATGCAGCGGGTACGACAGCAACAACAGGGCGTCGACGAGCCCCGGTCGCTCCGAAGCGAGCATGGACGCCTGCCGCCCGCCGTACGAGTGCCCGCCTGCCCACACCGGCGCCGACACCAGCTCCCGCATCACGGCCACCGCGGCCGCAACGCCGTCCCGATCCTCCGCCGCCTTCGACGGATGCGGCGGACCCGACGCGCGGCGCTGACGGAACGGCAGATCGAACCGCAGGACGACGACGCCCCGCTCCACGAACCCGTCGGTCATGGCACGCAACAGCTTTGTGTCGCAGTCACTTCCCGCTCCATGCGTCAGAACCAGCCCCGCCACTGCGTCACCCGCGGGGCGGTGGAGATGTCCGCGCACACCGTCACGTTCCAGCAACTCGTTCATGCGGTTCACGGTAGTGGAATGGCGAGCTACTCCGGGGCGAGCAACTCCGCGAGTTCTTCGCACAGCTGGTTCGCGAGGTCGTTGGCGCGTGGCACGACGCCCATGCTCCAGTACCCGTGCAGCATGCCCGGGGAGATCCGGAGTCGCACCGGCACACCGGCGGCCTCCAGCGCAGCGGCGTACGCGGGGGCGTGATCTCGGAGCGGATCGCATTCGGCCCCGCACACGATGGCGGGTGCCACCCCCGCCAGATCGCCCTCGATCGGCGAGACGCGGGGGTCCGACGACAGTCTGCGGTCGTCGAGGTAGCCGGCCCCCATGTCCTCGTTTGCCGGCATCCTGAGGAAATACCCGTCGGCAAGTTCGTCCATCGACGGGTAACGCTTCGCGAGATGCACCGGCACGTACAGCAGCAGTTGTGCCCGCAGAGGAAGTTCCGCGTCGCGGGCCGCCAAGGCCACCGACGCCGCGAGATTTGCACCTGCGCTGTCTCCGGCGACGGCAATTCGGGACGCGTCGCCGCCCAGCCGATCGATGGTGTCGTGGATCCAGTGGAGCGATGCCAGGCAGTCGTCGTAGCCCGCCGGGAACGGGTGTTCCGGTGCCAGCCGGTAGTCGACGGCGACGACGACGGAGCCGGTTCGGGCGCAGACGCGTCGAGCGTGTGACTCGTGGGAGTCGAGGCCGCCCATCACCCAGCCGCCGCCGTGCAGGTACAGGACGGTCGGCAGAGTCGACTCCTCCGTGTCCGGCCGGTAGATCCGGGCGGGGATGCCGCCGGCAGGACCCGGGACGGTGACGTTCTCGACTTCTCGCACCTCGAGCAGTTCGGGTTCGAAGTAGAGGGCACGCATCTCCTCGATGCGCTTGCGGGCGCCTTCGATCGTCGTCTGCGGACCTGCGGCGGCGTCCCAGTCGTTCAGCTTGTCCAGCAGTACTGCCATGTCGGGGTCGAGCGTCATGAGTTCTCCTCGTGATGGGGAACCGCAGCGAGGCGGTTCGGGGATCGATTACTTCTTGCCTAGGTCGGTGATCGCGACGCTGCCCGTCTCCGGGGCGGTCACCGCCGAGAGGCCGGCAACCAGCAGGCAGACGGAGCCGAACGCCGCCACCGGTATCCACCCGTGCGTGCCGGTTCCGAGCAGCGCATAGCCGATGCTCGGGGCGAAGCCCGCGAAAGCGAACCCGATCTGCGTCGAGATGGCGATGCCGGAGAACCGCACTCGGGTATCGAACATTTCCGCGAAGAAGGTCGGACCGACACCGCTGACACCGGATGCGGCGGCACCGAACAAGGCCGACACCGCGAAGATCAGGGGAACGGAACCGATGCTCATCGCCTCGAAGTAGAAGAAGAACGCGGCGATGGCGCCGACGATTCCGGCGAGATACACGGGCCGGCGGCCGATCCTGTCTCCCAGCATCGCCCAGAGTGGAATGGCGAACAGCTGCATGATGTTTGCGATGACGCCCGCCCACAGCAGGGTCTGCCGTTCGAGCCCTGCCTCACCGGTACCGTAGGCGAGCGCGAAGACCGTCATGATCGTGCCCGACACGGCGAAGAGCGAGCACGCGATCACCCGGAGCATCTGCAGCCGATAATTCTTGAACAGTTCGACGACGGGGATCTCGACCAGCTCGTTGTCGCGTTCCGCCTCCCGGAACACCGGTGTCTCCTCCATCGTCCGGCGGACGAACAGCGCGACGATCGTCAGGATTCCGCTGACGAGGAACGGGATTCGCCACCCCCACGTCATCAGCATGCCCTCGGGCAGCGCGGCGACGGGGATGAACACCAGGGTCGCGATGAGCTGCCCCGCCTGGGTGCCGCTCATCGTGAAGCTGGTGTAGAACGCCCTCGAACCCTCCGGCGAATGCTCGAGGGTCAGCGAATTGGCGCCACTCTGTTCGCCCGCCGCCGACGCACCCTGCATGAGCCGCAGGACCACCAGCAGGATCGGCGCCGCGACCCCGATGCTCCCGAACCCCGGCAGGCATCCGATGAGGAACGTCGAGACACCCATCAGGACCAGCGTGAAGACGAGCACACGCTTGCGTCCGATGCGGTCGCCGTAGTGGCCGAGCGCCACGGCCCCGATCGGGCGGGCGATGTATCCGACGCCGAATGTCGCCAGTGCCGCCAACGTGCCGGTCGCCGGACTCTCCGACGGAAAGAAGACCGTCGGGAAGATCAGGGCGGCCGCCGACCCGTAGATGAAGAAGTCGTAGTACTCGACGAGGCTGCCGAGGAAACTCGCGAAGGCCGCCTTACGCGGCTGACGCGCGGGCACACTCGCCGGGGTACCGACAGGCTGCTGCGCGTCCGGGTGCGCAGCAGAACCAGCTCGTACGCTCATGGGAGGACCTTTCGGACCGGAGTAGAGGTGATGACGTGCCGCGGATCACACCACCGCTGCGCCGACGACTCTGCCAAACACCTTCATCACAGTCCAAGATCAACTTGGACTACTTTCGATAAGAACTACTTATCGAACTCGTCGATCGTCGGCATGAGCTCCTCCGCGAGCGCGAGGACGGTCCCGAGCAGCGGTGTCAGGGGCCTGTCCGCCCACGCCAGCGCACCGCGAATTCGGTGGCGGCCGCCGTCCGTGGGCACGACGACGGCGTCGACCGCTCCGGCGCGATGAGAACTGACGGGGATGAGTGACACCCCCACGCCGGCCGCAACCAGTGCGGTCAGCGTCGATCCATCGGACGTTTCCTGCGCGATCTCCGGCGTGAACCCCGCGTCGTGACATGCGGCCAGCACGTCCAGACGGAGTGTGGATCCCGACGACGCGGGGTTGGTGACGAACGGCTCGTCGCGCAGTTCGGACAGCGAGATCTCCGAGCGTTTCGCCAGTCGGTGGTCGGCGTAGAGCAGTGCCCCCAGTGGCTCGATCGAGATCACTCTCGTCCGAATCTCGGGATGTGACAGGGCCGCCGAGACGAAACCGAGATCGAGCTTGCCGGAATAGATGTCGTCGAGGATCAGCCCGCTCGGTCTCGCCCCGTCGAGAACCAGCTCGAGCTTCGGATATCTCTTGCGCACGGTCCGGGCGAACAGGGGCAGCTTCGACTGTCCGTAGGCACCGCTGAATCCGACCCGCACACGGCCCTCCTCCGCGGGATTGCCCGCCGACGCCGACTGCTCGGCCCAGGCAACGGCTTTCATCGCGGATCGGCAGGGTTCGAGAAATTGCTCGCCCGCGGCGGTCAGCCGAATCGGTCTCGTACCGCGGTCGAACAGCTTCACTCCGAGATGCCTCTCCAGCTGCTGGATCTGCTGGCTGACCGCGGGCTGGGCTATGCGCAACGACTCGGCGGCCCGGCCGTAGTTCGACACCTCGGCTACGGCGAGGAACGCGCGCATCCAGCGGATCTCCATGCCCGCACCCTATGTGGTGTCGAAATACGACGGTTGATTGCGATTGGCTCTCGGTCTGTTTGCCGGGTTTCAGCGCGGGGTACCTTAACAACACAACCGCTGGGAGTAGCCAATGGACACCATGACTGTCATCTGGATCATCGTCGCGATCGTCGTCGTTCTCGCCCTGATCGCGCTGGCCGTTGCGGCATCGCGCAAGCGGAACCAGCGCCACCGTCAGCAGGCCGACAGCATCCGCGCAAACGCGCAGGAGCAGACGTCCGTCGTCGAGAAGCGCGAGGCGATCGCGGAGGAAACTGCAGCCAACGCCAGAAGGGCTCAAGCAGAAGCCGAGGCCAAGGCGGCAGAGGCCAAGAGACTGCAGGTCGATGCGCAGACGCACCAGAATACGGCGACCAGTTCCCGTGACGACCTGAAGCACGAGTGGCAGCGCGCCGACGAGCTCGATCCCGACGTCAAGAAGACGGACACGGCGACGAACGACGCCAGGGCCACCGACGCTCGAACCACGGGAGCGGGGCCCACGAACACTCGGGCCACCGACGCTCGCACCACGGGCTCAGGGCCTGCCAACGGTCGCCCCAGCGGCACGGACTCCACGAATACCCACGGAGCACACGCGAAGCCGACCGACACGTCGTCGACATAGCGTTCGAGTACGACACGTGCACCGGCCGGGCGCCGGTGCCCACACGGGAGGTCGGAAATGCGTATCGGACGGCTCGTGACGCTCATCGTGATCATCTGGCTGATCATCGGCGCCGTTGCCGTGTGGCAGCGCGGTTACTTCAAGGACACGACGGCCGATTGCGCCAGCGCCGGAACGATCGCGGTGACTGTGATCGCCGGCCCACTCAACTATGCGGGTGTGAACCCGAAGATCGATTGTGAAGTGCCGCAACCGAGTCAGTAGCTCCAGACCGTCAACCGAAAGAGGGAAGACCGTGATCGTTCTCGGGATCATCCTGCTCGTCATCGGCCTCGTCGCGGGGATTTCCATCCTCACGACGATCGGAATCATCCTTCTCGTCATCGGCCTCGTGCTACTACTGCTGGGCACGACGGGCCGCGCGGTCGGCGGGCGGAAGTATTGGTATTGACGCCGGCGCCCTTCTGTTGGACATGATCAATCATTGACATTATCAATGATTGATAGATAGGTTCCTTTCGAGTATGCACGCGTGCGCCGCACGCGTGCCGTCGAAAGGAACCTCGCATGTCTTCGGTTGCACTGGAACGGACCATCTTCGACGCCGATCACGATGCGTTCCGGGAAACGGTGCGCCGGTTCGCCGAACGTGACGTGGCCCCGCATCTTCGCGACTGGGCCGAGGCGGGACAGGTGGACCGGGACCTCTACCGTCAGGCCGGCAAGCTCGGGCTCCTCGGGATCAATGTCGAGGAACGATTCGCCGGCGGCGGAATCGACGACTTCCGTTTCAACGCCATCGCCATCGAGGAGCTCTGCCGCGTCGGGGCCCCCGCCGTGGTGATGGGCCTGGCCGGCATCAACGACCTCGTGACGCCGTACCTCGTCTCGCTGGCGAACGAGGAGCAGAAGCATCGGTTCCTGACCCCCTTGTGCACCGGCGAGAAGATCGGCGCCATCGCCATGACCGAGCCGGGTGCGGGTAGCGACCTGGCCGCGATCTCCACGACCGCCCTCCCCGACGGCGACGATCTGGTCCTCAACGGCACCAAAATCTTCATCAGCAACGGAATGCTCGCCGACTTCGTGATCGTCGTGGCCAAGACGGATCCGGTGGCGGGCAAGAAGGGCGTGAGCCTGCTGGTGGTCGAAGAGGGGATGGCCGGCTTCACCCGCAACGGACCGCTGCACAAGGTCGGCCTGACCGCACAGGACACCGCCGAGTTGGTGTTCGACGACGTCCGCGTCCCCCGCGAGAACGTCCTGGGCGAGCTGAACGACGGCTTCGGCTACTTGCGCCACAACCTGCCCCAGGAACGCCTCAGCGTGGCCGTCACGTCCATGGCGTCGATGCGACGCACGTTCGACCAGGCCCTGACGTACAGCTGCGACCGCACGGCGTTCGGCCGGCGGGTGGCCGACTTCCAGGCCAACCGCTTCTACCTCGCGGAGCTCGCGACCGAGATCGAGATCGCGCAGTGCTTCACGGACCGCTGCATCCTCGACGCCGCCCACGGCACGCTCGACGAGGTGACCGCGGCGATGGCCAAATGGTGGATCACCGAGCTGCAGCAACGGGTGGTCCAGCGCGCGGTCCAACTCTACGGAGGGTACGGATACATGCGCGAGTACGACGTCGCCCAGGACTATCTCGACTGCCGCGGCGGGTCGATCTACGCCGGGACCACCGAGATCATGAAGGAAATCATCGGGCGCACGCTCACGCGTGCCTGATGGGTGCGGTTACCACAGAAGCGTTGGCGATCTCTTCCATTGACAAGTTCAATGATTAATGTTTAATTGTGATCCGCGCTACACACGCGATCCGCTCTGTTGTCCCACGCTTCGGCCAAGGAGTTTCGATGACGGTCACCGCCACCGCCGGCACCATGTCGGCCACCCAACGCAAGAATGAAGTTCGCAGGGTGATCCTGTCGAGCTACCTGGGCAGCACCATCGAGTTCTACGACTTCCTGCTCTACGCCACGGCAGCGTCCCTCGTCTTCGGTCCGGTCTTCTTCGCCGATCTGGACCCCCTGGCCGCGAGCATCGCGTCGATGGGAACGTTCGCCGCCGGCTATGTCGCGCGCCCCCTGGGCGGAATCGTCTTCGGTCACTTCGGGGACACCGTCGGCCGCAAGGCCATGCTGCTGATTTCGATGACCGTCATGGGCATCGCCTCGTTCGCGATCGGACTCATTCCCCCACCGGAAATGATCGGCTCCTGGGCCGCGGTGATCCTCGTCCTTCTCCGCGTCTGCCAAGGACTCGCCGTCGGCGGCGAATGGGGTGGCGCAGCGCTGATGTCGCTCGAGCACGCCGAATCCGGCAAGCGCGGTTTCGCCGCGGCGTTCACCAACGCGGGCGCCCCCACCGGCGCACTGCTCGGCACGCTCGCGCTGGCGGCCGTGTCACTTCTCCCCGACGAGCAGTTCCTGACCTGGGGCTGGCGTATCCCGTTCCTGATCTCGGCGTTCATGCTGGCCCTCGGCCTGTTCATCCGGTCCAAGGTGTCGGAGAGCCCGCTGTTCACGGCGGCGCTGAAGGAATCCGCGAAGAAGGAAACCACCCCGCCCATCGTCACCATCCTGAAGCGGCCCCGCGCGGTCGTCGTGGCGTCGATGAGCTGCATCGCGAGCTTCGGAATGCAAACCGCGTTCACCACGTTCGCCATCACGTACGCCGTGTCGAGCGGCGCCGCGCGGTCCGACGCGCTGCTGGCGTTCTCCTTCTGCCAGTTCTGCGCGATCTTCCTGGTCCTCGGATCGGCGCGACTGTCCGACCGGATCGGCCGCCGCCCGGTCATGCTCGCGGGACTCGGCGCGATGATCCTCAGCGTCTACCCCCTCTTCCTGCTGCTCAGCACGGGACAGTTCCTGTTCATCGCACTCGCCTTCGTCGGCTACACCATCTGCCACTCGGCCACCTACGGTCCGATGGCCGCGTTCATCTCCGAGCAGTTCGGCACCCGGGCGCGCTACACCGGTGCTTCGCTCGGATATCAGCTGGCCACCCTCATCGGTGCGGGATTCACCCCCGTCATCCTGGCGTCGCTGTTCGCGTCGTCCGGTAAATCGATCCTCCCGGTCGGGCTGTTCATCATCGCACTGTGCGTGGTCAGCGCCGTCTTCCTCGTCGCGACGAAGGAGAGCAAGGACAACGACCTGACCGCCGACACCCCGTCGGCCTGACACACCACGCCGCCACAAGCTCGAGAGTAGTTTCGAAGAGAACGAGGAGTCACCATGGACAACGAAGGCATCGGCTCGTGGCTCGAGCGCCGCATCACCATGACGCCGAAGAACGAGGCGCTCGTCTTCGACGGTCAGGCCGTCACGTACGAGGAGATGGCACTGCGGACACGCCGACTCGCCCACGGCCTGCGCGCCCTCGGCGTCGAGAAGGGTGACTGTGTCGGCTTCTTCGGGTTCAACGACCCGGCGGCGCTCGAGGTGATGTTCGCTGCCGGGCTGCTCGGCGCCACGTATCTCCCGCTCAATGCACGCCTCACCGCGGAGGAAGCACGCTACGCGATCGGCGATTCACGCTGCACCACAGTGATCTTCGGCGATCAGCAGGCCGACGTCGCGCAGGAGCTGGCGCAGTCGGACACCCCGGTCACCACCTGGATCGGCCTGGGCGACTCGTGGTCCACCCACACGTACGAGGGCGTGCGCGCCGGCCAGCCGGACACCCGCATCGACGAACAGGTCGGCCTCGACGACCTGTCCGTACTGATGTACTCGTCGGGCACCACCGGCGCACCGAAAGGCGTCATGCTCAGCCACGGCAACATGCTGTGGAACGCACTGAACCAGCTTCTCGCCCAGGACATGACGTCGAAGGAACGCACACTGTCGGTGGCGCCGCTGTTCCACATCGGGGGGATCGGCGGCGCTGTCACGCCGACACTGCTCAACGGCGGCACCGTGGTGCTGCTGCGCAAGTTCGATGCCGGCGTCGTCCTCGACACGATCGAGAAGGAACGCATCACCACGTTCTTCGCCGTCCCCACGATGATCCAGGAACTCTGGCACCACCCCCGGTTCGCGGACGCCGACCTGTCCAGCCTGCGGGCCATCTGCGTCGCCGGGGCTCCGCTACCCGAAGCGTTGATCTCCCCGTGGCAGGACCGGAACGTCGCGATCACGCAGGCGTACGGCCTGACGGAGACCGCGCCGTCGGTGACCATGCTGTCGAGTGCGGACGTGCGCACCAAGATCGGTTCCGCCGGCAAGCGGACGTTCTTCACCGACGTCGACGTCGTACGCCCGGACGGGTCGAGCGCCGAACCGCACGAGATCGGCGAGATCGTCGCCAAGGGCCCGAACGTGATGCTCGGCTACCTGAATCAGCCCGAGGCGACCGCCCGCACCATCGTCGACGGCTGGCTGCACACCGGCGACGCCGGCTACTTCGACGACGAAGGCTTCCTCTTCATCTGCGACCGCTACAAGGACATGTACATCTCGGGCGGTGAGAACGTCTACCCCGCCGAGGTCGAGGCGGCGCTCCTGAAACTGGACGGCATCCGGGAGGCGGCGGTCATCGGCGTCCCCCACGAAAAGTGGGGTGAGACCGGCATGGCCTTCGTCGTCGCCGACGACGGCACGACACTCGACGAGGAGACGGTGCGCGCCCGGCTGCGAGAAAAGCTCGCAGGGTTCAAGATTCCCACGTTCATCCAGATCGCGGAGGCACTCCCCCGCACCGCCACCGGCAAGATCCGCAAACCCGACCTGCGCAAGCTTGCCGCTTCGCAGCCTGTGAGTACTTCTTAACGTCGGGCGGTTAACAAGTACTCACGAGCGTGCTTGCATTATGGAATGAAGCACATCGGGATCGTGTTGTTCGACGGCGTCGAGGAGTTGGACGCCGTCGGGCCGTGGGAGGTGCTGTCCGCGTGGACGCGCATGTACCCGGACGACGGATACGCCGCGTCCTGCCTCTCCGCGTCGGGCGGGAGTGTGCAGTGCGCCAAGGGCCTCGTCCTGGGCGCTCATCATTCCCATGCCGACGCGCCGCCCCTCGACGTGCTGCTCCATCCCGGCGGTCAGGGCACGCGGCCACAACTACTCGACGACGCCCATCTCGACTGGGTGCGCCGCCAGCGCGCCGTCGTTCCGTTGATGACCAGCGTGTGCACGGGTTCCCTGGTCTACGCGAAAGCCGGCCTGCTGAAAGACAGGCCGGCTACGACGCATTGGGCCGCTTCGCCCCCTGTGAGTACTTGTTAACCACCCGCGGTTAATAAGTACTCACGGGCGCGTCAGCGCACCACGGACAGCGACACGCGGCTGGGGTAACGCTCCCCTGTGTGCACGGTCTGTTGGGCGACCACGAATTCGGATGATTCGTAGGCGGATTCGCCGGTGTTGAGGTTGCGGTCCCAACGGGGATGGTTGCTGGACGTCACGTGGACCCGGATCCGCTCGCCCGGCTGGAAGGTGACGGCCGTGGACCACAGGTCGATCGCGTACTCGTACACCTCCCCGGGCACGAGCAGGCTCGGTTCGGTGGACGTGTACGTCCCGGGGGTGCGGTAGGAGTCGCGGTAGCGGGCCCGCACCATGCCGTCGGTGAGTGTGATCGACGTGCCGTCCGCGGTCACCCGGCACAGTCGCACGACGAAATCGGTGTCGACCGCACTGGACGAAGCGAACAGTGTCGCGGACACCCGGCCGATCACCGTCAACGGCTCGGTGAGTGCCTCACCGGTGAACACGAGGACGTCGTCGCGGGATTCGACGCGGCTCTGTTCCAGTGCGCCGGGCGCGAACGTTCCCGGCATCATCGTCGCCCCACCGACCGTCGGCACCGGATCCGCCGGGTCGTAGTCGTAGTCGACGCGCCCGTCGCTTTCCTCCGCTTGCGCGACGAGGGTTCCGCCGGGAGCGAGGAAGAGTTCGGCCGTCCGCGTGGGTTCCGGGAAGCGGTCGTACGTCCGCCACCGGTTCTCCCCCATCACGAAGATCCGGACCCGGGGCATGGCGGGTTCCTCGTCGGCGAGCACCGACGCGTACCACTGCGCGTGAACCGACGACAGGTCCTGACCCGAGTCGAGCACCGCCTGGTTCGCGGGACTGCCGAACACGACCGAGCCACCGAGCCCGGAGAAGTTGGTGTGACTCCACGGGCCCACGATCAGGTACGGCGCGGGGGCCGCACCGGAATCACTGTGCGCCAGTTGGCCGAAGTACTGGTCGAGGGTGCTGCTCACGAAGATGTCGTACCACCCGCCGATGTGCAGTGAGGGGAGGTCGACGGCCCGATCGCTCGCGCTGTCCCACAGGTCGCGGGTGGGGTGATCGATCGGGAATCCCAGCGATTCGACGATCGGTGACGCGAAGAACGCCGGGGCGTCCACGGCCATGTCGCGGACGGGCAGGATGTCGAGGAACGTGTCCTCGGACATCGCCCGATCGATCCGCGTCCACGACTCCCACTCGCGTTCCGCGCGGACGGGATCGGTCCGGGACAGTTTCGCGATCTCGGCCGGTCCGGCCGAATAGTGCCCCCACCCGAGCCGGGCACCGAATTCCACCGCGCCGCCGCGCACGAGTCCACCGGACCGCGCATTGCCGCCTGCGGAGATGCCCGGGGCGATGCCGCGCAGGGCCGGCGGCTTCTCCTGGGCTGCACGCCACTGGGTTTCGGCGAAGTACGACCGTCCCCACATACCCACGGCGCCGGTCGAGTACGACAGTTCGGCGGCCCACTGCACCGTGTCGTAACCGTCCGGACCTTCGTTCTCCGACGGCACGAACTCGCCGTCCGAGCCGAACCTGCCGCGGACGTCCTGCATGATCACGACGAATCCGGCGGCCGCGACAGTGGTGGGGTTGAGGTATCCCGAGTTCACGGACAGGTCGCGGCCGTACGGGGTGCGGGTGAGCAGAACCGGGAAGCGTCCGGATCCGTTCGGGCGGTACACGGTCGAGCGCAGAACCACCCCGTCCCGCATCGTCGCCTCGACGTCGTTCTCGATCAGTACATCGTGTTTCACAGGTTCGGTCACTTTCGACGGGAGTGCGGTCATTTGCCGAGGTCGGTGGTGCTGGTCCGGTAGGTTTCCCGGACCGTGAGCGTGGTGAGTGCGCTGACCAGGCAGCAGCACGCGGTGAACACGGCCACCGGGATCCAGCCGTTCGGTCCGGGCCGGACGAGAGCCGCGGCGATGGTGGGGGCGAATCCGGTGGCCACCAGCGCCAGCTGCCCGGAGATCGCCATGCCCGAATACCGGATGCGCGTCTCGAACATCTCCGCGTACAGCGCGGGACCGACGGCGTTGACGAGTGAGTAGCCGGCCACCATCACGATGCACGCCGTGATCAGGATCAGCGCCGTCGAACGCTGGCTGACCGCCCAGAAGAATCCGGAGATGGCGACGGCGCAGACGAGGTTGCCGGTGATGAAGATCGGCTTGCGTCCGATCCGGTCGGCGAGGATCCCCGCCGCGGGCTGGGCCACGAGCGCGAGTGCGGCGGTGAGCACGGTCGCGCCGACCATGACGGTCCGGGACACGCCGGCCTCGTGGGTGCCCCACGACAGGGCGAAGGCGCTGAAGATGGTGGAGACCACCGCGAACAGTCCGCACCCCACGACCCGCAGCACACTCGGCCAGTGGTCGCGGAAGATCACCTTCGCCGGCATCTCCTTCGGCTCGTCGGTCGACACCGCCTCCTCGAACACCTCGCTCTCGGGCAGCATCCGGCGGATGACGAGCCCGGCGAGTGCGACGAAGATGCTGAGCAGGAACGGGATACGCCATCCCCAGCTGAGGAAGGCGTCCTCGGGCAGTCCGGAGAACACGAGGACGACCAGCGACGCCAGCAGCATTCCCGCGGCGGCGCCGGTGTTCACCCAGCTGGCCGCGAGCGCCCGGCGATGGGCGGGTGCGTGTTCGAGCGCCAGGGACGCGGCTCCCGCCGACTCGCCTGCCGCCGACGCACCCTGGACGGCCCGCAGCAGCACCAGCAGGATCGGCGCCGCGACGCCGATCGCCCCGTACGTCGGCAGGCAGCCGATGAGCGAGGTGGCCACACCCATCATCACGAGCGTCACCACCAGCATCCGCTTACGCCCGAGTGTGTCTCCGAAGTGCCCGAAGACGAGGGCCGCGAGCGGCCGGACGACGTAACCGATCCCGATGGTCGCCATCGACACGATGGTCCCCCAGAACGAACCGAGATCCGGGAAGAACAGGGTGTTGAACGCGAGCGCGGAGAAGGAGGCGTAGATGAAGAAGTCGTAGTACTCGAGGGTGCTGCCCACGAAGGAGGCCAGGGCTGCCCGGCGCGCGTGGGGCGACCGGACGCTCGTGTCGGCGCGTACGGCGCGGCCGTCGAATGTGGAAGTCATGTGGTTCCTACCTGAATGTGAAGGGCATCCGGGAGTTCGGAGAGGCCTCGAGGCGGGTGCAGCACCGGGGATCGGAGTCGTCCAGGTCACATCCGCGCCGCCGAGGGAGACTCTGCCAAAGAAACCGATGACCGTCCAAGAGCAGTATCGGCACCGATTGATAAGCGATCGTTATTGCTCGTCGGCGACGGAATCCGGCGACGGCAGCACCTCGTCGGCGAGGTCGAGGACCGTCCGCACCACCGGCGATACGGGACGGTCCGACCAGGCCAGCGCGGCCCGGACTTCGTATCGGCCGGCATCGAGGGGAACGAGGACCACCCGATTGGGATACGTCTGGACGTCACCCGGCACGAGCGCCACACCGACCCCCGCCGCGACGAGGGCGGTCAGGACGATCCCGTCGGTGGTCTCCTGCACGATGTTCGGCGTGAACCCGACATCCCTGCACGCGGCGAGCAGATCGCGGCGGAGCGTCGATCCGGTGGCGGCGGGATTCGCGACGAACGTTTCGTCGCGTAGTTCCGCGAGGTCGATCGACTTCCGTTCGGCGAGTGGGTGATCGCTGGGGAGCAGTGCACTGAGGTACTCCACCGAGATCTGCCGCGTGAGCACATGGGGGTGGGACACCGCGTCCGAGACGATCCCGAGGTCGAGTTGCCCCTCCCAGATTTCGTCGAGGATCTGCCCACTGACCGTCGCCCCTTCGAGAACGAGATCGATCAGGGGATACCGACGGCGCACCGACCGTGCCAGAGAGGACAATTCGGTCTGCCCGTAGGCGCCGCTGAAACCGACGCGGACGCGACCCTCCACCGCCGGATCCGCGATCACCGCGGCATCGACGGCGCGGTCGATTCCGGCGAGCGCGTCCTTGCACGGCTGCAGGAAGCGCTCCCCCGCCGCGGTGAGCCGGACCGATCGCGTCGTGCGGTCGAACAATTTGACGCCGAGGCGTTTCTCGAGTTGCTGCACCTGCTGACTCACTGCGGGTTGCGCGATGTGCAGCACCTCGGCCGCCCGGCCGTAGTTGAGTTCTTCGGCGACCGCGACGAACGACTTCATCCAGCGGATCTCCACGACCGGTCAGTCCACCACGAACACCGTGAGACGCACCTCGCCGGGAAGGCGCTCGCCGGTGCCGACGAGGATCCGTGAGCGCAGCCACGACCACCGGCCCTCGGCGGCGGTGAGCCGCGGCGTGCAGCGGAAGTAGATGCGCTCGGGTGGCACGGCCTCGCCGTCGACCAGTCGGGCGATGTCTTCGGCGGTACCCGAGCGCAGCCCGAAGTTGGTGACGTAGATGCGGTCGCCGTCGTCGGTCTCGATGGCGTACTTGGCCTCGAGCTCGGTGAGCGTGGACGAGCTGAGCAGCTGGAAGTCCGCCCCGACGGGCAGCACGGTGCCCCGCAGCTCGGGGCCCTCGACCCGGCCACCGACGATGGGGATGATGCGACGTGTCCCTTCGGGCGTGGACCCGATCTCCACCGGCTCGGCCACCTCCACGACGAACGTGGCGAGGAACGACATGCCGGGCGGGGCCGGGGCGAGGAGCTCGGTCATCGCGCCCTACTCCACGAAGGTGGGAAAGGCGATGCTCTGCAACGTGTCCCGCATCTGATTGACGACCGTGTCGGGGATGCCCTCGAAGTAGCGTCCGTGCGCGGCGTCGACACGCGCCTTGGCGTCGTCGCGGAGCCGGCGCCCTTCCTCGGTGGCGGCGATCAGTTTGTTGCGGCGATCCGAGGGGTCGAGGGTACGCACGACGAGTCCGCGTTCCTCGAGTTCGTCGACCAGCCCCACGATCTGACTGGGGTCGAGACCCATGGTGGCGGCCACCCCGCGCTGGTTGACGCCCTCGGCCTGCTCACAGGCGAGAACCAGGACCGAGTAGGAGCGCACCCGCAGACCCGTGGGGACGAGGGCCTTGTTCACCGCGCCCAGCACCATTCCGCCGACGCGCGAGAGCAGGAACCCGATGTCGTCCGATAACGCCTGCGACTCTGCCATGCGACGACCCCCTTCTGATGATTGTCGGTAGAGTAGCAGACCTTAATCATTGACATTCTCAATCATCAATGATTACGTGTGATCCAGCGAACACGACCTTAGGAGAATCACGACATGGACCTCAGCAACAAAGTCGCCGTAGTCACCGGCAGCGGACAGGGCCTCGGACTGGCATACGCCAAGGACCTGGTGCGCCACGGCGCCGCGGTCGTGATCAACGACGTCAACCAGGCCACCGCCGACGCCGCCGTCGCCGAGATCACCGCCGCGGGCGGCCGGGCAGTCGCCGTCGTCGCCCCGGTCGGCAGCACCGAAACCGCCCAGAAGCTGGTCGCCGGCGCGATCGACGCATTCGGACGCCTCGACGTCATGGTCACCAATGCCGGCATCCTCCGCGACAAGGTGCTGTGGAAGATGACCGACGACGACTTCGACGCCGTGATCAACGTGCATCTGCGCGGCACCTTCACCTGCGTACGCGAAGCCGTCCTGAAGTTCCGCGAACAGGGCGACGGTGGTCGCATCATCTGCATCGGCTCCCCCGCCGGCCAGCGCGGCAACTTCGGGCAGACCAACTACTCGGGCGCCAAGTCCGGCATCGTCGGCATGGTCCGCACCTGGGCGATGGAACTGCAGCGCGCGGGCATCACCGCCAACGCCGTCTGCCCTGTCGCAGCGACGGCGATGACGGAGACCGTCCCGTTCCTGGCCCCCTACATCGAGGGCATGAAGAACGGCGAGCCGCTCCCCGACATCATCCGCCGCGAGGTGGGCCTGGGCACCCCCGAGGACGCCGCAGGCATCATCTCGTTCCTCGCGTCCGACGCGGCCGCCGAGATCACCGGCCAGGCGTTCGCCGTCGGCGGCGACCGCCTCGCGTTGTGGTCGCACCCCGACCTGACCGCGGTCGAGTACCACGACGGTGGCTGGTCGGCCGACGACATCGCGGCTCAGTGGAACGGCACGTTCGGCGACGCCGTCCAGTCCGTCGGCGAGGAATTCCCCGAGGAGCTGATGGCGAAGTGAGCCGCTACGAGTACGGCATCGACTTCGACAAGATCGACGCCATCGACATCCACACTCACGTCGAGATCGACGGCTGCGGGCACCGGTCGCTCGACGACGAACTGATGGCCGCCTCGGAGAAGTACTTCAAGTCCGGGGAGGAACGCACCCCGTCCATCGACGCGATCGCCGATCACTACCGCTCGCGCAACATGGCCGCGGTCGTGTTCACCGTCGACGCGGCCTCAGCCAGCGGACACGCCGCCAACTCGGTCGAGGAGATCGCCGAGGGCGCGGCCCGCCACAACGACGTCCTGATCCCGTTCGGATCCGTCGACCCCTGGCAGGGCAAGGCCGCCGTGCGGCGCGTGCACCGGCTCGTCGACGACTACGGCGTGAAGGGATTCAAGTTCCACCCGAGCATGCAGGGCTTCGAACCGAACGACCGGCAGTTCTACCCGCTCTACGAGGCGATCACCGAGGCCGGGGTCCCCGCCCTGTTCCACACCGGTCAGACCGGGATCGGCGCCGGGCTGCCCGGCGGCCACGGCATCAAACTGCGCTACTCCGACCCGATGCTGCTCGACGACGTCGCCGCCGACTTCCCCGACCTCACCGTGATCATGGCCCACCCGTCGGTGCCGTGGGTCGACTCGCAGATCTCCATCGCCACCCACAAGGCCAACGTCTTCATCGACCTGTCCGGGTGGTCGCCGAAGTACTTCCCGCCGCAGCTGGTCAAGGCCGCCAACAGCATGCTCCGCGGCAAGGTGCTGTTCGGCTCCGACTTCCCCGTCATCCAGGTCGACCGCTGGATGAAGGACTTCGAGAACCTCGACATCAAACCCGAGGTCGCGCCGCTGATCTTCAAGCAGAACGCGCTGCGCGTTCTCGGCATCAAGCACTGACCCGGCCCCACCGAACCACCAGGAGACTTATCGTGACCACCGCAACCACCACCCGCGTCGCCACCCTCGCCGACCTCGCCGCACTCGAGGGCCAGCCGCTGGGCACCAGCTCGTGGATCGACATCCCCCAGCAGCGAATCAACACGTTCGCCGACGCCACCGACGACCACCAGTGGATCCACGTCGACCCCGAGCGCGCCAAGGCGGAGAGCCCGTTCGGCGGGCCCATCGCCCACGGCTACCTCACGTTGTCGCTGATCATCCCCATGTGGGACGAGGTACTGACCGTCGACAGCGTCACCATGGCCGTCAATTACGGTCTCAACAAGGTCCGATTCACCAACCCCGTACCCGCCGAGGGACGCGTCCGGCTGAACGCGACGCTGCAGTCCGTCGAGGAGCTGCCCAAGGGCGGCGTCCAGGTGACCGTCGCCGGGCAGATCGAACTCGAGGGCAGCGAGCGTCCCGCGGTAGTCGTCGAGGCCGTGTACCGCTTCTTCGAGTGACCCACCTGTGAGTACTTATTAACCGCCCGGGGTTAATAAGTACTCACGGGTGGCGAAGCCGCACTACTCGGGAGCCTGGTCGTCGGGCTCGACCTGTTCCGCCTGCTTCCGCTCGGACGCGTTGCCCGCGATTCCCTTCGCCTCGCGCTCGGCCACCAGCCGGTCTTCCATGTCGTCGACGAGGTCTGCGATCCGCTGGTGCTCGGGGAGGTGCTGATCGTGTCGATCCGAATTCGCCTTCATCACGCTCCTTCCGCTGTGTGCGACGGGCCGCAAATCCTGCGACTTCCGGACGCACAATTCGAACTGTACGCCGCGGGCCCGGCCGAAGCGGGCATTCACGGCGGCACGAACTGGACGCCCGTCTTTCGGGCATTTCGCACCGTCGGTGAAACCTGTTGCCGAACACCACCTTACGGACGTCAGGTTCGCCAATGTCGCACTGCGCAACCTCATTTCGCCTTCGACGCGGGTCCTCCACCGCTGCCGGCAGGCGATGAATTCGATGCACAATCGACACCGTCTTGCGAGTACCTGCAGCCGGCACCTCGTACTCTGGACCGGGTACCACCCGAAGGAGGACCGATATGCCAGCAGTCACCACACCTCATGTCTATGTTCATCGTGCCGGCGATCGGCTGAAAACCAAGATTTCCTGGTTGGATTCGAAGCACTCGTTCTCCTTCGGCCAGCACTACGACCCCGACAACACACACCACGGGCTGCTCCTCGTGAACAACGACGACACCGTGCTCCCCGGTCAGGGATTCGACACGCACCCGCACAAAGACATGGAGATCGTCACGTGGGTGCTGCGCGGCTCGCTCGTCCATCAGGATTCGATCGGCCACTCCGGCATCATCTATCCCGGCCTTGCGCAACGCATGAGCGCAGGCAAGGGCATCATGCATTCCGAGAAGAACGACAGCTGGCGCCTCGAGGGTGAGCAGCACCACGAGCCGGTGCATTTCGTCCAGATGTGGGTGGTACCCGACGAAGCCGGCCTCACTCCGAGCTACGAACAACTCGAGATCGAGGACGAGATCCTCAAGGGCGGGCTGGTGCCCGTTGCGTCCGGAATGCCGGAATACAAAGATAATTCGGCGATCCGGATCCACAACAAGCACGCGGCCCTGCATGTCGCGCGACTCTTCCCCGGCGCATCGGTGACGCTTCCCGAAGCGCCGTTCCTCCACGTCTTCGTCGCCCGGGGCACCGCGGAGATGGAGGGTGTCGGCACCCTGTACGAGGGGGACGCCGTCCGGCTGAGCGCCTCCGGTGGCCAGCAGGTCACCTCGCACTCCGGCGCCGAGGTCCTCGTCTGGGAGATGCACGCCCGCCTCGGCGGGTGAGTTCCCAGCAAGTTCACAGCCGGACGGCACGCTGCGCGCAGGTTCGTGCGCCACGATCGGGTCACAGCCCGATCATGGAGAGGTACGCATCGTGAACAAGGACGTCGAGAAGAGCCGTCTGCGCATCAGCCGCCGCCGCGCACTGGCGGTCGGTGGAACGGTGAGCCTGGGTGGGCTCATCGCCGCCTGCACCGGGAACGGGAGCAGCAGCACGTCGGCGTCGGCCACGTCGACCGCAGCCGCATCCAGTGCCGCGACGAGCGCCGACACCGTGAGCGCCCTGCTCGACCAGGCACCGCGGTGCGTCCTGGCCGTCGAGGAGACGCAGGGACCGTACTGGTTCGACGTCGACTCCATCCGCAGCGACATCCGCGAGGACCGGCCGGGCACGAACCTGCAGCTCGCACTGCGGGTGCAGGACCTGACGAATTGTTCCGCGGACGGCTCCGCCGCGGTGGTGAGCAATGCCGTCGTCGAGATCTGGCACTGCGACGCGGGTGGGGTGTACTCCGGCTTCGAGTCGGGTTCCGAGGCCGCGGACCTCAGCGGCAACGGCGCCCCCGCAGGCGCGCCTCCGGCGGGCGGACCCGGTGGCGGCCAACCCCCGGCCGGTGCTCCCGGTGGCGCAGGTGGTCCCGGTGCGGGTGGTCCCGGCGGCGACATGTCCGGCGGTTCGGGTGAGACGTCCGACGGGTCCTACAGCGTCGGCGACAGCGAGGCCGCCACCACGGACGACGGCACCTACCTGCGCGGCGCCCAGACCACGGACGCGAACGGTGTCGCCCAGTTCACCACCATCTTCCCCGGTTGGTACATCAGCCGGACCACCCACATCCACCTGAAGGTGCACATCGACAAGAAGACGGTGCTCACCACCCAGCTGTTCTTCGACGAGGCCCTGCTCGACGAGGTGTACGCGACCGCGCCGTACTCCGATCACACCGGACGCGAGAACAACGTGAACAACTCCACCGACAGCATCTACGACGCCGCCGGCCTGCTGACCGTCGCCAAGCAGTCGGACGGCTACCTCGCGGCGATCAACCTCGGCATCGACGTCTGATCGATCCCCGGTCGTCTGTTTCGCCCTGAGCGCAGTGGTGGACCTCCCGGCGCGGAACGGTGTAAGGATGGAACGCATGACCACGGCTCAGCGCTCCGGCATCGACCTCACTCACCTCGACAACGACACCCGCGCCCAGGACGACCTCTTCGTCCACGTGAACGGCAAGTGGATCGACGACTACGAGATTCCCGCGGACCGGGCGATTGACGGCGCGTTCCGCACGCTGTACGACAAGGCCGAGGTCGACGTCCAGACCATCATCGAGGAGGCGGCGGACTCCGGCGCGGCGCCGGGGACCGACGCGCAGCGCATCGGTGACCTGTACGGCAGCTTCATGGACGCGAATGTCGTCGAGGCCGCGGGGCTCGCACCGATCGCGGGCGAGCTCGCCGACGTGGCCTCGGCCGCCGACCTCTCCGCGCTCGCCGCCGTCATCGGCCGCCAGCAGCGCACGGGGGTCGGCGGAGCCGTCGGCCACTACGTCGACACGGACGCCAAGAACTCCGAGCGTTACCTCGTCCACTTCAGCCAGTCGGGCATCGGCCTGCCCGACGAGTCGTACTACCGCCAGGACGACCACGCGGAGATCCGCGCGGCGTACGTGAAGCACATCGCGAAGATGTTCGCCCTCGCAGGCGTCGACTACGACGCGCAGCGCGTGTTCGACCTGGAAACCAAGATCGCGGCCGGTCATTGGGACGTCGTGAAGCGTCGCGACGCCGAGCTGAGCTACAACCTGCTCACCCTCGACCAGCTCCCCGCCGGGTTGGACTGGTCGTCGTGGATCGGCGCGCTCGGCGGCACGTCCGAGCAGTTCGCCGAGATCGTGGTCCGCCAGCCCGACTTCCTCACCACGCTGACCGAGCTGTGGACGTCCGAGGACATCGACGACTGGAAGGCGTGGGCGACGTGGAACGTCATCCGCTCCCGCGCCCCGTACCTCACGCAGGCCCTGGTCGACGAGAACTTCGCGTTCTACGGGAAGACGCTGACCGGTGCCGAGGAGATCCGTGAGCGCTGGAAGCGCGGCGTGTCCCTGGTGCAGGATCTGCTGGGCGAGGCCGTCGGCAAGCTGTACGTCGAACGCCACTTCCCGGCCGACGCGAAGGCCCGCATGCAGGAACTCGTCGCCAACCTGCAGGAGGCATACCGGCGCAACATCTCCGACCTGGACTGGATGAGCCCCGAGACGCGGCAGGCGGCGCTCCGCAAGCTGGAGAAGTTCACGCCCAAGATCGGCTACCCCGACAAGTGGCGCGACTACTCGGCCGTCACCATCTCCCGCGACGACCTGGTGGGCAACTACCGCAGCGGCTACGCGGCGGAGTACGACCGCGACCTCGCGAAGCTCGGCGGCCCCGTCGACCGCGACGAGTGGTTCATGACACCGCAGACGGTCAACGCCTACTACAACCCGGGCATGAACGAAATCGTCTTTCCCGCAGCCATTCTGCAGCCTCCGTTCTTCGACGCCGCCGCAGACGACGCCGCCAACTACGGCGGAATCGGTGCCGTCATCGGTCACGAGATCGGCCACGGCTTCGACGATCAGGGCGCCAAGTACGACGGCGACGGCAACATGGTCGACTGGTGGACCGACGACGACCGGACCGAGTTCGGCAAGCGCACGAAGGCGCTGATCGAGCAGTACAACGAGTTCGAGCCGAAGGCGCTCCCCGGCCACAGCGTGAACGGCGAGTTCACCATCGGTGAGAACATCGGCGACCTCGGTGGCCTGTCCATCGCCATCGCGGCGTACCGGATCGCCACGGAAGGGTCCGAGCCCGAGGTTCTCGACGGCCTCACCGGTATCCAGCGGGTGTTCTTCGGCTGGGCACAGGTGTGGCGTACCAAGGCCCGGGACGCCGAGGCGCTCCGCAGGCTGGCCGTCGATCCGCACTCGCCGCCGGAGTTCCGCTGCAACGGCGTGGTCCGCAACCTCGACACGTTCCACGACGCGTTCGACGTCCAGCCGGGTGACGCCCTGTATCTGGATCCGGAGGAGCGCGTCAAGATCTGGTAGCGACTACCGCAGACGGTTCCCCGTCGCCGCGGAGAAGAAGTACACCTGGCCGGGCTTCGGCTGCAGGTGCACCCTCTCCCCCGCGGCGACGGTGCGGGTGCGGTCCACCCGCACCACCACCTTCCCGGACGTGCCGGACGCGTACACGAAGGACTCCGCCCCCAGTTCCTCGAGCAGGTCGGTGTCGACGGTGTACGAGTCCTTGCGCCACGACCCCACCAGCACCCACGACTCCGGGCGCACCCCGACGATCACGGATCCGTCCCCGATAGCCGAGTGCGGCACGGGAATTCGCAGGTCGCCCAGTTCGGCGACGCCGTCGCGGATCGGGGTGTCCATGAGGTTCATCCCGGGCGAGCCGATGAAACCGGCGACGAACGTGTTGACCGGGTCGTCGTAGAGATCGCGGGGCCGGGCTACCTGCTGGAGGCGCCCACCCTGCATGACCGCCACCCGGTCGCCCATAGTCATGGCCTCCACCTGGTCGTGGGTGACGTACACGGTGGTCGTGCCGAGCCGGCGCTGCAGGCCCGCGATCTGCGAGCGGGTGCTCACCCGCAGCTTGGCGTCGAGGTTGCTCAGCGGTTCGTCCATGCAGAACACCTTGGGGTGCCGCACGATGGCCCGGCCCATCGCGACCCGTTGACGTTGCCCGCCGGACAGTTTCGCCGGTTTGCGATCCAGCAGCGGTTCGAGTTCGAGCATCCGCGCCGCTTCCAGCACCCGTTCGGTGCGTTCCACCTTCCCGACGCCGGCGTTGCGGAGCGCGAAACCCATGTTGTCGGCGACGGTCATGTTCGGGTACAGCGCGTAACTCTGGAAAACCATGGCCACGTCCCGCGCCCGGGGCGGCAGCGCGGTGACGTCGGCGCCGCCGATCTCGATGCGGCCCGCTTCGACGGCTTCGAGGCCGGCCAGCATTCGCAGACTGGTCGACTTACCGCACCCGGACGGACCCACGAGGACGAGGAACTCGCCGTCCGCGATGTCGAGGTCCAGCCGATCGACCGCGGGTCGATCGGCTCCGGAATAGCGGTGGGTGACACCTGCGAACTGCACGTGGGCCATGGATGTTCCTTCTCCTCCTACTGGGGCAGCTTGGGTGTGATCTGGCGGTCGACGATCTGCTGCAGTTGCGTCCCGACACCCGCGAACGTCGCCGCCACGTCCGCATTCTGCAGCGCGATCTGCTCGAGTCCGGTGCCGATGATCTGGTCGCCGCCGGGCACGAACACCCGGGCGTAGTCCTGCGACCGGGTCTTCGCGAGCTGGTCGACGGCGGTGCGCGCGTTGGGGTTCGCGTCGAGGTACGCCTTCATGCTCGGGTCCTCGACAGCGGACTTGCGGACGGGCATGTATCCGACGTTCTGGGAGAAGTACGCGGTGTTCTCGCCGTTGGTCACGAAGTCGATGAACGTCAGCGCGTTCTTCTTCCGCTCGTCGGAGATCCGCGCCGGAATCGCGAGGCCCGCGCCACCGGTCGGGCAGCCCGGCGCGCCCGACGCGGGGAGGAAGGCGGTGCCGAAGTCGAACGCGGCCGACTTGGTGATCCCCGACAGGTCGCCGGTCGAGGCGATGGTCGAGGCGAGGATGCCGGCGCCGAACTCGTTGGCGATGTCGCTCGACACGGCCGCGTATTTCTTCGTGTGGATCATGTCCTTCAGGAACGTCCCCGCGGCGAGTGTCTTCTCGTCGCCGAACTTCAGGTCCCACTGGTCCGAGTACGCCCCGCCGAACGTCCAGACCGGCCCCTCGAACGTCCAGCCCAGGTAGTTCTTGGTGTCGCCCCAGCCGTGGGCCAGCTTGCCGCCGCCCATCACCCGCTGCAGTTCGGGACCCCACTCGTCGAACTCCTGCCAGGTGGCGGGCCCCCGGTCGGGCAGTCCGGCCTGCGCCCACACCTGCTTGTTGTAGTAGAACAGCGGCGTCGACCGCGCATACGGAAGGGCGTAGTGCCTGCCCTCGAACAGGTAGTCGGCGAGCAGCGAGTCGACGTAGTCGAAGGAGTCGACACCGACCTCGCCGAACAGTCCTTCGAGCGGCTCGATGGCCCCGGTCAGGGCGTAGTTGAACCACCAGACGTCCGACAGGACCACCACGTCGGGCAGTTCGCCGCCCGACAGGGCCGCGTTGAACTTCTGCGAGACCTCCTCGTAGTTCTTTCCGCCGTCGACGAGGTTCACGGTGAGGTCGGGGTATTTCGCCTGGAACCGGTTGATCAGTTCCCGTTCGACGTCCTGCGACTTGCCCGGGTGGTTGGACCAGAACGTGATGGTGTTCGCGTCGCCCGCCGCGCCGGACGTCGCCGACGAGCCCGACCCCGACCCGGCGCACGCGGACAGCGCGGCGCCGGCGGCCACCGCGCCCGCCAGCCCGAGGAATCCCCGACGGTTCATCCGATTCATGTCTCTCCTCGTTCTCCGCTATCCCTTGACCGCACCCGATGTGAGGCCCTTGATCATGCGCCGTTGCAGCACAAGGAAAACCACGAGAATCGGCAGCATCGTGAGTACCGTTCCCGCCATGACCGGACCCCAGTTGGTGAGCCCGTCGTTGTTCTGGAGTTGGGTCAACCCGATCGGCAGCGGCGCGACGGACGCGTCGTCGGCCATCAGGAACGGCCACAGGTATTCGTTCCACTCGGTGACGACGGTGATGATCGCGAACGCCACCATGGTGGGCCCGGACACCGGCAGGATCACCCGCCACAGCAGGCGGAAGTGGCCTGCGCCGTCCATCCGGGCGGCCTCGATGATCTCGGTGGGGATCGACAGGAAGTGGTTGCGCATCAGGAACGTTCCGAACGCGACCCCGGCGAGCGGAACGATGATGCCGTGAAAGCTGTTCCGCCAGCCCCATTCGGCGACGAGTGCGTAGTTGGAGATGACCGTGATCTGGTTGGGCACCATCAAGGCGGCGATGATGCCGAGGAACACGACGTTCTTACCCGGGAACCGCAGGAACACCAGTCCGTAGGCGCTGAACACGCCGAGTGCGAACTTCACGACGGCCAGCACCCCGGTGATGATCACGGAGTTGCGCAGGAACGTCCAGAACGGCACCGACGTGGTGGCCTCCGAGTAGTTCTCGGGATGGAAGGTGCCGGGCCACCAGGTGACCGGCAGGGTGTAGACGTCCGGGCGATCCTTGAAGGACGTCATCACGATCCAGTACAGCGGCAGGGCCACCATGACCAGCACCGCCACCATCGCGGCGTATCCCAGGGCCGTCACGAGCGCTTCCCGGCGGCGATGGTCACGGGCCGGGTCTGTCGCCACCGGCACCTCCGTGCTGCGCTGTTCGCGCAGTGTCTCCGCGGTCACCGGACCTCACCGCGATCCATGATCCGCACCTGGTAGACGGTGATCCCTAGCAGGACAAGGAACATGATCGTGGCCACGGTGGCGCCGTAGCCGGCACGGAAGTTGCGGAACGACTCGTTGTAGACCTGGTAGACCATCGTGGTGGTTCCGGTGCCGAGCGGACCGCCCCGGGTCATCACGTTGACGATGTCGAACACCTGAAGGGAGCCCAGCATCACCGTGATCGAGAGGAAGTAGGTGGTCGGACGCAACTGCGGCAGGATGACCCGGCGGAACGTCGTCCACCGGCCCGCCCCGTCGATCTCCGCGGCCTCGGTCAGCTCACGCCGCGTGCCCTGCAGTGCCGCAAGGTAGATCACGAACGTGTAGCCGAGGTTCTTCCACATGTAGGTGACCGTCACCATGAACAGCGCCCAGTGCGGGTCCTGATAGAAGTCGGGGACGGAGTCGATCCCGACACGGTGCAGCAGATCCTGGATCAACCCGAAACGGGGATCGAACACGAACTGGAACGCCACGCCGATCGCGGCTCCCGAGATGACGAACGGCGCGAAGATCGCCGAGCGGACGAGGTTGCGGCCGTGCAGGTTACGGTCCAGCAGCACGGCGAGCGCGAGACCGGCGATCATCGATCCCACCACGGTCGCGACGGTGAACACGACGGTGTTGCCGACGATCTGCCAGGTGTCGGTCCGGCTCCACCACTCGCGGTAGTTGTCCCATCCGACGAACGTGGCGACGGGGTCGGCGATGTTCCAGTCGAAGAACGACAGCCGGATGTTGTCGACCAGGGGCCGGTAGGTGAACAGTACGAGCAGAACCAGATTGGGACCCACCAGCGCCGCGAACAACGCATAGTCCCGCCACGGACGCCCGAGCAGTCCCTGCTTTCCCGGCGACGGCAGGGAACGTTGCGGACTCGATCTCACTGCGGCAGTCTGACGACCGATGACGAATAGCCGGTGAATTGCCGTAGCCCGCACATTGAACTGTGCGGGCTACGGGAAGAACGCGGTGGGAATCGGGGTCAGCGGTTCCAGTCGCCGAGACCGTCGGAGCCGCTCAGCACGCCGCCCGCGGTGTTCTGCACGACCACGGCGTCACCCTTCTTCGAGTTCTCGTAGAACCACTTGGCGTCCTCGGTACTCACGTTGAGGCAGCCGTGACTGACGTTGGTGTTGCCCTGGGCGTCCACCGACCACGGTGCGGCGTGGACGAAGATGCCGCTGTACGACATGCGGGTGGCGTACTCGACGTACGTGCGGTACCCCTCGGCCGAGTCGACCGGGACTCCGTACGTGGACGAGTCCATGTACATGTCGCGGAACTTGTCGCCGATGATGTACGTGCCGTTCGGCGTCTCGTGATCGGTCTTACCCATCGACGTCGGCATGGTCTTGACCACTTCGCCGTTCCGGGTGACGGTGATCTGCTTGGTGTTGTCGTCCGCGGTCGCCACCAGCGCGTCGCCGATGGTGAACGTGGAGTGCGCATCGCCGGCATCCACGGTGACCTCGGTGTTCGCGGGCCAGAACTCGGTGGGCTTCCAGCGCACCTGGCTGTCGTTGATCCAGTAGAAACCACCCTCGACGGGCTGGCTGGTGGTGACCTTGATGGCCCGCTCGGCGGCGGCGCGGTCGCCGATCGCCTCGTTGAAGCGGATGATCACCGGCTGCGCGACACCCACGACCTCGCCGGCGCCCGGGTTGAGGGACGGAGCCGAGAAGTTCGCGGGCTCGGGTGCCGGTTCGGGAAGCGGCAGCTGCGGCGCGCCGGGCAGCCCGGGAAGGGTGGGAAGACTCGGAATCTCCGGTCCACCGGGAAAGAGCGGTGCGGCCTGTGCGGCCCCGACCAGCGCAGTTCCCGAGACGACGGCCCCGGTCAGTGCGACGGCGACGCGCGAAGACCAGTGCTTGTTCCTGGAAAAACCGATTCCTGACTTGCCCATATGACCACTCTCGTTCGACGACGTGTGCAACGCGCGTCCCCGACGGACCTACCAATCGCGCACTGCCATTAACACACATCATCCGGCCGCGAGCAATTTGCCCGCAATCGTTGCCGCTCCGCGGCCTGCGGGGAGGTGGTGTCACCGAGTGGTCAAGAAGTGCTCACGATCAGGTCTCGGCGCGGGCGGCGGCGAGCATGCTTTCGATGGTGATCAGCTTGGTGCGCGTCCGGCCGGCCGCCTTTCCCCCGGCGCGTTCGGTCTTGTCGATCCGCTGCCAGCCCTGGTAGTCGACAGCGTCGGGCGCACGCTCGGCGATCAGGCGGTCGAGAGCCTCACGTTCGGCGGGCGCGTCGAGCCGACCGGCGGAGAAATCGTCGATCAGCATCTTGACCGTCTCCGCGGAGCAGTACTTGTTGGTGCCGATCACGCCCGTCGGCCCGCGCTTGATCCAGCCCGCCACGTACACGCCGGGCACCGGCGCGCCGGTCTCGGGATCGATCACCCGGCCGTTCTCGTTGGGGATGACGCCGCGCCGGTCGTCGAAGGGGATGCCGGGCACGGGTTGACCGCGGTAGCCGATCGAGCGCAACACCAGGCCGGTGTCCAGCGTGGAGGTGACGTCGGAGGGTTTGGCGCTGAGCCGTCCCGACGCGTCCGCGACCATCTCGTTCTTCGCGATGCGCACCGATTCGACGGTGTCGGTGCCGAGAATCTCCACGGGTGACGTCAGGAAACGCAGCACGATCCGCTTCTTCGCCGGATCGGCGGTGCGCCGGGCGAATTCCTCGACCTGCCGCACCTTGTGGCGCTGCGACGGCTCGGCCTCGTCGCCGTCGACGAACGCGCGGCTTGCCGGGTCGAGCACCGCTTCTTCCGGGTCGACCACGATGTCCACGTTCGGCATCAGCCCGAGCGCGAGGAGTTCGGGGTTGGTGTAGGCGGCCTGAGCGGGGCCGCGGCGGCCGAGAATGACGACCTCGCGGATGTTGCTCGCCCGCAGCGCCTCGAGGGCGTGGTCGGCGAGGTCCGTCTTCGCCAGGATCTCCGGATCGGTGACGAGGATGCGGGCCACGTCGAGTGCCACGTTGCCGTTGCCCACGATGACGGCCCGCTCCCCCGACAGGTCGAACGTGTGGTCGGCGTAGTCGGGGTGGCCGTTGTACCAGGCCACGAACTCGGTGGCGGCGTGGCTGCCGACCAGATCCTCGCCGGGAATGCCCAGCGTGCGGTCGCCTGCCGCGCCGACCGCGTAGATGACGGCGTGGTGGTGCGCGAGCAGTTCCTCGTGGCTCACGTCCCGGCCCACTTCCACGTTGAAGTGGCAGTGCACCGTGCGCTTGCCGACGACGGAGCGGAACTGGTCCGTGACGCCCTTGGTGCCCGGATGGTCCGGCGCGACACCGGCGCGCACCAGCCCGTACGGGGTGGGCAGGCGGTCGAAGATGTCGACCTCGACGCGCGGCTTCGCGGTCAGTTCCATCGCGGCGTAGCAGGCGGCCGGACCCGACCCGACGATCGCGACGTGGAGCGTGCCGAGGGCTGCGTCGATCTGCGGCAGCTTGAGCGGCTCGGGCCAGTCGGGGCCGATGGGGTGCTTGGTGTAGTACTGCGCGTTGATGTCGAGGTACGGCTCGTCGACCTCGTCGAGGTCGTTCTCCGCGTAGATCGCCTCCACCGGGCACTCCTCGACGCAGGCCCCGCAGTCGATGCAGGTGTCCGGGTCGATGTACAGCATTTCCGTGGTGGCGAACGGCTTCTCGTCCGGTGTGGGATGGATGCAGTTGACCGGACAGACATCGACGCACGATGCGTCGTTGCAGCACGGCTGCGTGATCACATAAGTCACGGTTCTCCCCTACCTGAGTACGCGCAGTCCGACGTCGGGATGTGACACCAGACTATAACGTGTTCCAATTTTGCGCGAGAACCGTGCGCGATGTCAGACCGCGTCGCCAGGCTCCACACGGAATCCGACCTTCACCGTGACCTGGTAGTGCGCGATGACGCCGTTCTCGACGTGACCCCGGGTCTCGACGACCTCGAACCACTCGACGTTGCGCACGGTCTCGTTGGTCCGCGCGATGGCGTTCTCGACGGCCGCGTCGGTACTGTCGCTCGACGAACCGACGACCTCGACAACTCGGTACACGTGATCACTCATCGGGATTCCTTTCGTGGTTACTTGCCGTTCCGGACGATCGCCTGCGCCTCGACACCGAGCCGGGCCAGACGAAGATCACCGAGAGCCGTGAGGGAACTCCCGAGTCGGTTGGTGACGAAGCCCAGGGACAGTCCGCTGTCGAGGTCCGCGTAGGCACCGGACCCGCCGACGCCGTAGTGCCCGATCGCGTTCCGCGGTTGTTCCCGGGACGCGAGGATCGGCCGGTGGTAGCCGAGGGACCACTGCGGGCGGATCCCCAGGACGTAGTCGCGGTCGTGGGTCTGCACCTGCGACATCTGTGCGATGGTGGCCTTGCGCAGGAACCGGTGTCCGTCCAGCCTGCCCCCGTTGGCGATGGCGCCGTACATGCGCGCGAGCGCCCGCGCGCTGAACACGCCGTTCCAGCCGGGCATCACCGCATCGTGCACCGCGGGGTTCCGGACCAGCACGTCGAATCCCTGGGGCATCGCTGCCTCGGCGAGGCCGCGGGTGGGGCCGACGAGCGAGAGCACGTTCGACGTGAGCTCCCAGTTGAGGCCGGCCGGGTTGATGTGCGGAAACAGCTTCGCGATCCGTGGACGGTGCTGTCCGGGAACCTGATACCAGAAGTCGTCGACGCCGAGCGGGCCCGCGATTTCGTCCTGCACGGCCTGGACGAACGACTTCCCGGTGACGCGTGCGATCAGTTCGGCCACCAGCCACCCGTAGGTGACGGCGTGATACCCGGGACCGCGCAGCCTGCGCGGATCCGCCGGGGTGGCCGCGAGGGCCTGGACGACGGCGTCGTAGTCGAGGAGATCGAGCGGGCTTCGCATCAGGCCGCGGACCTTGTGCAGTCCGGCCCGGTGGGTGAGGAGTTCGCGAACCGTGATGTCGTCCTTGCCTGCCGCGCCGAACTCGGGCCAGTAGCGCGCGACGGGCGCGTCGTAGTCGATCAGCCTGCGCTCGGCGAGGCGGTGGACGACCGTGCTGGCCACACCCTTTCCCGTCGAGAACGACAGGGCGACGGTGTCGCGGTCCCATCGGCGGTCGCGGTCTGCCCAGCCCGCCCAGATGTCGAGGACTTTCTCACCCCGGAAGTACGCGGTGAGCGCCCCGCCGCCGTGCTGTGGTTGCCGGTACATCGCGAAAAACCGGTCGGCGAGCGGCAGGAACCGCGGATCGACGTGCAGCTCCGTCCGTGGCACGGACGCGGGCCGGGGAACTCGAACGCTGGTCGTCATCGACCACCTCCGATCTCGCTGCCATATCTCCTACGGCAGTTGCGTCAACCCATTGTGACTACCGTCACCATACGACGCGGACCGGGGTGCCGTTCAGGGAAGCCGCCACACTGTTATGCCGTCGCTCAGACACGCTTGACCTGCAAGGAAATTGATCGCGAGCGACGGTCCAGCGGCGCACACCACGCCCTTGGCCGGATCCGCGACCAGCGCCTGCCCTCCCGGACCGCTCAGCACCAGCGCGGGACCGGCACTGTCGACCGTCCCGATGGCGACGCTCTGGGGCCCGACCGCCACCGCGGCGACTGCGCCACGACGTGCCTCGGCGGCACCGACACCGCCGCCCAGGCCGGCGCCGAGCGCCGCTCCCGCGTGGGCTGCGTCGGCGAACCCGACACCGTCCGTGCCGAACGCCGCCGAATTGCTGCTCGTATCGGCGTTGGCCCCGCACGCGGTGCGGTCGACGACCGTGGTGTCACCCCGGCCCGGTGGGGACACGCAGGACAGGGACACGGCCGACGCGGTGGCCGGCGCGATCATCAGGGTCCCGAGTGCCGTCGCGACGACACCGAGGACGAGTCCGGCAGTACCGACTGTCGTACGTTCCATGGCGACCTCACATTGTTCCCGACCCGACCGTCCCGAGCCTACGTGAGCGCCGGCTATTTGCGGTCTCGGTCCCGACTCGGTTGTACCCGCTTGGGTTCCCCCGGCATTTTGGGGTAATTGGGTGGGTACGGCAGATCGCCGAGACCGTTCGCGGCGTCCCGTTCGGCCATCTCCAGCAGCACGTCGAGCGATTGCGCCACGTCACCCATGGTCGCCATGGGATCCCCGCGCTTCGCGAGCAGCGCGGGCACGGTCGCGATGGTGAAGTCGTCGGGGTCGACGTCCACCAGTTCCTCCCAGGTGACCGGCGTCGACACGGTCGCGATCGGCGTCTTGCGGGCCGAGTAGGCGGACGCGATGGTCTTGTCCCTGGCGTTCTGGTTGAAGTCGAGGAAGATGCGTTCGCCGCGTTCCTCCTTCCACCAGGACGTGGTGGCCCGGTCGCCGCTGCGCCGCTCGATCTCCCGGGCGAGGGCGATGCCCGCGCGCCGCACCTCGATGAAATCCCAGCGCGGTTCGATGCGGAGATACACGTGCAGCCCGCGGCCGCCCGACGTCTTGGGGAAGCCGACGAGACCGAGTTCGTCCAGCAGCGGCCGGAGCACGTCCAGCGCGACCGCCCGGGCGTCGTCGAATCCGGTTCCCGGCTGCGGGTCCAGGTCGATGCGCAGTTCGTCGGGGTGATCGACGTCGGGGCACCGGACCGCCCACGGGTGGAACGTGATGTTGCCGAGGTTCGCCGCCCACACGATGTTCGCGGCGCTGCGCACGCGGAGCACGTCCGCCTTGCGGCCGGACGGGAACGTGACCTCGCACGATTCCACGTGATCGGGCCGCTTCGCGGGAACCCGTTTCTGGTAGATCTCCTCGCCCTCGATCCCGTCGGGGAACCGTTGCAGATGCGTCGGCCGATCGACCAGGGCGGTCAGCAGCGCACCGTCGAGTGCCACGGTCCGGTAGTACTCCACCAGGTGCCGTTTCGTGCCGCCCTCGGCACCGAGTTTCGGGTAGTAGATCTTGTCGGGGTTCGACAGCCGCACGGCGACGCCGTCGACGTCGAGTTCTTCGGCAGGACTCGCCATCTAGGAACCTCCGGCCAGGACGTCGGCAAGGTCGTATCGCACCGGGACCTCCAATTGTTGGAACGTGCACTCGTCGGGCGTCCGGTCCGGGCGCCAGCGCAGGAACCGCGCGGCGTGCCGGAACCGGGCACCCTCCATCTGGTCGTACGCCACCTCGACGACGCGTTCGGGGCGCAGCGGCACCCAGGTTCGGTCGTTGCCGGACTGCCACCGCGTCGGCGCCCCGTCCGCGACGACGTCGTCGCCGACGCGCAGCTCGTCGAGTTCGGCGAGCAGTTCGATCCGCCGCGCCGCCGTGAACGCCGACGCACCGCCGACCATCGCCATCTGGTCGCCGTCATACAGTCCGAGCAGCATCGACCCGATCCCCGGCTGACTCTTGTGCGGCCGGTATCCGATGACGACGCAGTCGGCGGTGCGGGCGTGCTTCACCTTCACCATTTCCCGCTTGTTGGGCAGGTACGGGCCCACCAGCTTCTTCGCCACCACCCCGTCGAGGCCGGCCCCCTCGAACGCCTCGAACCACTCGGTGGCCGTCGCACTGGATTCGGTGGCGGCGGTGACGTGGCAGCTGGGTCCGCCGCCGATGGTGTCGACGAGCTGCGCGCGGCGTACCGAGAAGTCCTCGCGGCTGAGGTCGCGGTCGCCCAGGGCGAGCAGATCGAACGCGACGAACTGCGCCGGGGTCTTCTCGGACAGCATCGTCACCCGGCTCTCGGCCGGATGAATGCGCTCCGACAACGACTCCCAGTCGAGCCGGGTGCGGCCGTCGATGTTGCGCGGGACGACGAGTTCGCCGTCCACCACGCACCGCTGCGGCAGTTCGTCCTTCACTGCCCGGACGAGTTCGGGAAAGTACCTGGCCAGATCCTTTCCGCCGCGGGACCCGAGCACCACCTCGTCGCCGTCGCGGAAGACGAGGGTGCGGAAACCGTCCCATTTCGGTTCGTAGGACCAGGCGAGCCCGGACTCCGGTTGCGCCGGAACGGACGACGCAGCCTTCGCGAGCATCGGCTGTAACGGAGGCATCACGGGGAGATCCACCCGTCCATACTGTCACCACAATTGGCAAATCGGACGGCGATGTAATCAAATAATGCGCGACACGGCAATCGCGGTGGACACGATCGAGGTGGCACGGTCATCTCGGAGGAACGGGTGGCGGACGGTCACCTGACGGAGGGGTCAGACATGACAGGGTTAGTTCGGCGGGTGTGTACCGCAGTCGTCGCGTTGTCGGCGACGGCAGTTCTGGTGGCCGGGTGCGGTTCGGACACGACGCCCACCGCGGTGCCGGAGTCGGGTGCGTCCGCGGCCACCACGTCCAGCGAATCGACCACCGTGATCGACGGGCAGGAAGGCGAGGACGCCGGCGGCGACGTCGACTTCGAGGTCGCGATCGGTGAGTGCGTGAAGCTCGGCGGCACCGTCTCCGACGCCGAGATCGACAAGGCGGTGTGCGGCAGCGCCGATTCGAACTACAAGGTGATCGCCAAGGCCGCGAAGAACAGCCAGTGCATCAGCGACGCCGACTCGTACTACTACGAAACCCTCGGCGGCATCGAGCAGGGCGCGATCTGCCTCGACGTGGACTGGGTTATCGGCGGGTGCATGGATGTCGGCGGCGAGGATCCCGCGCGCATCGATTGCGGCGACACCACGGCCGTCGACGGTGTGAAGGTGACGGAGATCGTGCAGGGCGCCACGTCCGTGGACTCGTGCAGCACGTCGTCCAACGGATACGAATACTCCGAGCGCAAGTTCGTCGTCTGCGTGGACGAACTCTGACAGCAGGCGCCGGCCGGCTGCGGGCACTGCCCGCAGCCGGCCTCGCTCACAACCAGCCGCGGCGTTTGAAGATCGTGTACAGCCCGGCGCAGGTGAGCATCATCAGCGACAGGGCGAACGGATACCCACCGACCCAGTGCAGTTCGGGCATGTGGTCGAAGTTCATGCCGTAGACCGTCCCGATCAGGGTGGGCGCGAACAGGATCGCCGCCCATGCCGACACCTTCTTGATCTCCTCGTTCTGCGCGTAGCTGGCCTGGGTCAGGTTGCGCATCTCCTCGTTCTGCTCCTGCGACACCAGGGTGGCGTTGACGGTGAGGATGTTCCCGAGCAGCTGACGGAAGCCGTCGGCCCGCTCCACGACGACCGTCGCGTGGTCGGTGACGTCACGCAGGTAACGCTGCAGTTCCTCGTCGGTGTTGTACTTCTCGAATCCCGCCGACAATCCGCGCAGCATACCGAGCAGCGGCCTTGTGGCCCTTTGGAATTCGATGACCTCGCGGGTGAGTTCGTAGATGCGCCGCGACACGCCCGGCGCTCCGCTGAACACCTCGGTCTCGATCTCGTCGATGTCGTTCTGCAGTCCGGCGACGACGGGCGCATACCCGTCGACCACGGCGTCGAGGATCGCGTAGAGGACGGCTTCGGGTCCGAGCCGGAGCAGGTCCGGGTTGCTCTCCATCCGCCGGCGGACCGCCGACAGGTCGGGGGATTCGCTGTGCCGGACCGTGAGCACGAACGTCGGACCGCAGAAGACGTGCAGCTCACCGAATTCGACGCGCTCGGTCTCGTCGCAGTAGCGCGCGGCGCGCAGGACCACGAACAGCGTCTTGCCGTAACGCTCCAGCTTGGGCCGCTGGTGGGCGACGATCGCGTCTTCGACGGCCAGCTCGTGCAGGTCGAATTGCTTTGCTGCCGCATACAACTGGGCGTCGTTCGGCCGGTACATCCCGATCCACGCCATCGACGACGCGTCCGGCAGGCTCGCGAGCGCCTCGGACAGGGTGGCCGGGGTGGCCGTCTTCCGGCCGTCGCGGTAGACGGCGCTGTTGACCACCGTTTCCTCGGCGGGCGTCGGTTCGGCGGGCGTCGGTTCGACGGGCCGGCGGGTCACCGCGTGACCGGCGTCGGCGTCGGACAGACCGGCGGAACGGCTGGGGAGGAGGGAACGGATCGGGCGCAGCTGAGGCATGACACGGGGCCTTCGAGGGAAAGGGGCAGCGCGGAACAGCGCTGAGGAACACGGACCGTGAAACCGCGCACCTACCGGTGGAACGGTTTCAGTTGGTACTCGGAGGTTGGCTTCTCATCGGATGCCACACCTCCTTGCTCTCTCGAAAAGGCAGTTCACGACCTCGGCGAACTGCAGACCGGAGGACACGATACCCCCGGCGACCGGCCACGACAACCTGGGATCCCCGCCGTGTCGGTCCCGGATCCGGCGCCCACCGCGGCCGATACTGGGCGGGCAACGAATCACCACCGAGAGGCCCCCATGACCAGCTGGTCGGACAGACCGATCTGCGCGTTCGATCTGGAGACGACGGGGCCTGACCCCACCGACGCCCGCATCGTCTCCGCGTGCATCGCCGTCGTCGACGCTCACCACTTCGAGTCGCGAACGTGGCTGCTCGACCCGGAGGTTCCCATCCCGCAGGGCGCCTCGGACGTGCACGGAATCTCCACGGAGTACGCCCAGGCCCACGGGCAGGACTACGCCACCGGGTACGGCGAGATCCGCGAGGCTCTGCACGACGCGTGGACCCGCGACCATGCCGTCGTCGCGTTCAACGCCTCCTACGACCTGACCGTCATGCACACCGAGGGCCTGCGCCTCGGGCTGACCGAACTCGTCACCGGCATCGTGGTAGACCCGTACGTCATCGACCGCGAGATGGACCGGTACCGGAAGGGCAGGCGCACACTGGGCGCGGTGTGCGAGCACTACGGCATCGCCCTCGAGGACGCCCACGAGGCCGAGGCCGACGCGATCGCCGCCGCACACCTCGCCCGGACCCTCGCGCAGGAGTACCCGAATCTGCGGGCCCTCGACATCATGACGCATCAGGCCGGCTGGCACGCCGAACGGCAACGCGACTTCGCCGACTACCTCGTCCGGCAGGGCCGGGACGCATCGGACGTCAACGGCGAGTGGCCGATTCGCGGTCTCGCCGGGTTCCGCATCGCCTGATCCGATTCACGGCCGTTCGGAGAGCACGCGCGAGAGGATCGGCCCGATGACGGCGAGCGACTGCGGTTCGATCATCTCGTTGTGCCCGCAGTCCACGGGTTGCTCGTCGATCCGGCCGGTCACGAGCGGCCGCCACTCGTCCGCCGACCGGGCCCGGGTCGTGCCGTTTCCGTCGCGCGTGGCGGGGAAGATGAGCAGATCCCCGTCGTACACCCGGGGCACGAAGTGGTGGGCGAGCCACCTCGAACTCTCGTACCCGGCGGCGATGCGTTCGAGGTCGTGCCCTCGCACTCCGGTCTCGGTCCCGAACGATTCGTCGATCAACCGCGCGGCGTGCTCGTAGGTCATCTCACCGTCCCCCTCGGTCTGGAGTCCCAACCCGCGCAGGAGGTCCCGGATCTCGAGCCGGCCGACCAGCGGGTCCTCGCCGCCCACGGGGTAGCTGTCCATGACGGCGAGTGTGGCGACCTCTTCGCCGGCTGCCTGCAGTTCGACGGCCATGGCGTGCGCGATGACCCCGCCGAGCGACCAGCCGAGCAGGTCGTACGGGCCGGTGGGCTGGATGGCCTGCATTTCCTCGATGTAGCGGTGGGCCAGTTGCTCGATCGTCCGGTAGTCGCCGTCATCGCTGATCGTGGGCAGCTGCAGTCCGTACGCCGGCCGGTCGGGAGGGAGATACCGCACCAGACCGGCGTACCCCCAGGACAGGCCGATGCCCGGATGCACGCAGAACAACGGTCGCCCGCTTCCGTGCGCACGCAGCGGAATCACCACGGCGAGTGCCTCTTCCATACCGGCGCTCCGATGCGGCAGGTCGAGGCGGCGGGCGATCCCCGCCGGTGTCGGGTCGAGGAACATCCACTGCAGCGGAACCCTCCGGTCCAGCGCGGCCTGCAGTGCGCTGACGATCCTGGTGGCGAGGAGCGAATTTCCACCGAGATCGAAGAAGCTGTCCGCGGTGCCCACCCGGTCCACCCCGAGAACCTCCGCGAAGGCGTCCACGACGATTCGCTCGTTTTCCGTGGCCGGTGCCCGGAACGCCGCACCGGTCGAACCGAACTCCGGGGCGGGCAACGCCTTCCGGTCGAGCTTGCCCACCGGGGTCATCGGAATCCGATCGAGTACGACCACCGCGGACGGCACCATGTGGGCGGGCAGTCGCTCGGACGCGTAAGTGCGCAGTCCCGCGGGCTCCACCTCCTGCCCGTCCTGAGCCCGCACGTACGAGGCGAGCACGGTGTCACCGGACGGGCCGGTGTGACCGACGCTGGCGGCGAAGGCAACCGCCGGGTGACGGGCGAGCACGGCGTCGATCTCGCCGAGTTCGATACGGAATCCACGGACCTTGACCTGGAAGTCGCTGCGCCCGATGTACTCGAGTGCGCTCGCCGACTCACGCCAGCGCACCACGTCACCGGTCCGGTACATCCGGCACCCCGGTTCCCCGAAGTGACAGGCCACGAAGCGTTCCGAGGTGAGCGCCGCCCGGTTGTGGTACCCCCGTGCCATACCCGGTCCGGCGATATACAACTCGCCGGGCACACCGACCGGGACCGGCTGCAGCCGCTCGTCGAGGACCAGGAACGCGAATCCCCGGGCGGGTGCCCCGATGTTCACGCTCTCGCCGGGACGCATCGGGGCGCTGACGCTCGCCTGGATCGTGGTCTCCGTGGGCCCGTACCCGCTGTGCAGGCTCCGCCCCGGCGCCCACCGCGCCACCACCTCCGGCGGGCACGCCTCGCCCACCAGGTCCAGGACCCGGAGCGAATCGAGTCCGTCGTTGTCGAGGGCCGCCAGTGCGGTCGGCGTGATGGTCGCATGAGTCACCTGCTCGCGACGGAACAGATCCGCCAGTTCGCTGCCCCCGACGATGGCAGGCGGCACGATCACGACGCGCGCCGACGCGCCGAACGCCATCATCAGCTCGAACACCGAGGCATCGAAACTCGGGGACGCCAACTGCGAGACCCGGGACTCGCGGGTGACCTCGAACCGTTGGTGCGTCTCCGCGGTGAAATCGGCCATACCCCGGTGGGTGACGGTGACGCCCTTCGGCCTTCCGGTCGACCCCGACGTGTAGATGAGATAGGCCGGGTGAGCGAGGTGCAACGGACTCGTCCGATCCGCGTCGGTGATCGGTGCCGACGACACGGCCGACGCCTGCGCGGCGAAGTCCTCGTCGTCGAGGATCAGCCACGGAACGGTGTCGGGCAGGGTGCTCCGGCGACTTCTCACGGTGAGGCCGAGCACAGCCCGGCAATCGGTGAGCATGTAGTCGATGCGGTCGCGCGGGTAGGTGGGGTCGACGGGCACGAACGCCGCGCCTGCCTTGGTGATCGACCAGATCGAGACCACCGACTCGATCGACCGGGGCATTCCGACTGCCACGAACGTCTCCGGTCCCACCCTGCGTCCGCGGAGAACCCGGGCCACCCGGTTGGACCACTCGTCGAGTTGGCGGTAGCTGACCCGGCGGTCCCCGAGGGACAGGGCCACCGAGTCCGGGGCGAGTGCGGCGGCGGCCGTCAGCAGATCGGGCCACAGCTCGGGGCGCACCTGCAGCTCGCCGCGGGCAGGCACCATCGCCCGCAACTCCACCGCGTCGAGGAGGGGGAGGTCGCCGATCGGCCGGTCCGGATTCTCGGTGACGGCGTCGAGGATGCGCACGAAGCGGCCGGCGAAGCCGCGGACCGTGTCGGGGTCGTAGAGATCGGTCGCGAAGTCGACGGCGCCGCTCATCCCGGCCGGCGCACCGTTCGCGTCGAACTCCTCCGCCAGGAGGAATTCGAGATCCACCTTGACCACGGCGAGCCCGGGATCGATTCCACGGACTTCCAGTCCCGGCAGTGTCAGCACCGGTCGCTCGTTGTTCTGGAATTCCAGCGAGACCTGGACGAGCGGAGCATACGCCGTCGATCGGGTCGGGCCGACCGCGTCCACCACCCGCTCGAACGGAACGTCGGCATGGGCGAAGGCTTCGAGGTCGACGTCGCGACAGTGCGCGGCCAGGGCGGTGAACGACTCGGCCGCATCCACCTGTGTGCGCAGGGCGAGCGTGCCCACGAACATGCCCACCAGGTCGTCGAGTGCGGGGTCTCCCCGGCCGGCGATCGGGGTGCCGACGGCGACGTCCGGGGTTCCCCCGAGACGGCTGAGCAACACCGCGAGGGCGGCGTGCACCGTCATGAATTCGGTGGAGCCGAGACGTCGCGACAGTTCGCTGATGCGACGGTGCAAGTCGCTGTCGACGGAGAAGTGGATGCGCGCGCCGCGGAAGGACTGCTGGGACGGCCGATCCCGATCCGTGGGGAGTTCCAGAAGGTCGGGGGCGCCGGCGAGTGTGGTCGTCCAGTAGTCGAGTTGCCGCGAGATCAGCGACCGGGGGTCGTCGCCCGAACCCAGCGACTCCCGTTGCCACAGGGCATAATCGGCGTACTGCACCGGCAGGGGCAGCCAGTCGGGTGCGCCGCCGCCGACGCGGGCGCCGTACGCCGTCATCACGTCGCGCACCAACGGGACCATCGAGAACCCGTCCGCCGAGATGTGATGCACCACCACGGCGAGTACGTGCTCGGTGTCGCTCAGCGAGTACAGTCCGGCCCGCAGCGGGATCCGCGCGGTGACATCGAAACCCGCCGTGACCAGCCGGGTCAGCTCTTCCCGCAGGCCGTGCTCGTCCGCGACGGGGACGGGGGTCAGAGTGGGCACCGCACCCTCGGCGGGCAGGATCTGCTGAACCGGCCAGTCCCCGCGGACCGGGAACATCGTGCGCAGCGACTCGTGCCGGGCGACGACGTCGGTGAGTGCCGAGTTCAGCGATCCCACATCGAGGTCCCCGCTCAGTGACACCACGATCGGGATGTTGTAGGCAGCCGAGGTGGTGTCGAGCTGATTGACGAACCACATCCGCTGCTGCGCGTACGACAGCGGGATGTCCTCGGGCCGGGTGCGGGCCGCGAGCACCGGACGTCCGGACGGCCCGGCGCCGGCGTGCTCGATTCGTGCCGCCAGCGCGGCGACCGTGGGCGCCTCGAACAGATCCCGCACCCCGCAGTCGGTGCCGAGCAGCGCGCGCAGCCGTGCCATCACCCGGGTGGCGCTCAGGGAGTTGCCACCGATGTCGAAGAAACCGGCGTCGGCGCCGACGCGCGCGAGGCCGAGTACCTCCGCGAAGACGACGGCCACCGCGTCCTCGATCGGACCGACCGGAACCCGGTCGTGCCCTGTCCCGGAGAGCAGGTCGGGTTCGGGCAGTGCCGTGCGGTCCAGCTTGCCGACGGCGGTCAGCGGAATGCGCTCCAGCACCGTGATGGAGGTGGGCACCATGTGGGACGGCAGGCGGTCCGCCAGGTGCCGGGTGAGTACGGCCGGGTCGAGGGAGCGACCCGACGCCGGAACGACGTACGACACCAGCAGGGTGTCTCCCGCGGGGCCGCGGTGCGCGAGAGTGGCGGCGAATCCGACGTCCGGCTCCGACATGAGGGTGGAGTCGATCTCGCCGAGTTCGATGCGGAAGCCGCGCACCTTCACCTGGAAGTCGGTGCGGCCCACGTACTCGATGCTGTGGTCTGCCGTCCACCGCACGATGTCGCCGGTGCGGTACATCCTCTCGCCGGGGCGGACGGGGTGGGCGACGAACCGTTCGGCGGTGAGTGCCGGTCGGCGGTGGTAGCCGCGGGCCAGGCCGGCCCCGGCGAGATACAACTCGCCGGGAACTCCCACGGGGACCGGTTGCAGCCGGGAGTCGAGCACCAGTTCCGTCACCCCGCGGATCGGCCCGCCGATGGTGATCGGGTGCCCGGGGACCATCGGCTCGCTGATGTTGGACATGATCGTCGTCTCGGTCGGTCCATACGCGTTGTACAACCGGCGGCCCGGCGCCCAGCGGGCGACCAGTTCGGGTGGGCAGGCCTCGCCGCCGAACACCAGGTCCGTGAGCTGCGCCAGCCCGGCCGGATCGAGTGACGCCAGCGCAGCGGTGGTGATGAAGGCATGGGTGACGCTCCGGTCGGCCAGCAGCCGCGCGAGTTCCTCGCCGCCGAACACGCTGGGCGGCGCGATCACCATCGTCGCGCCGGCACCGAAGGCCTGCAGGTACTCGAACACCGACCCGTCGAAACTCGGTGTGGAGAAGTGCAGAGTCCGGGACTGCGGTGTCGCACCGAAACGTTCGAGCTGGTCGAGAGCGAAGTTGTCGAGTCCGCGATGGGTGACCACCACACCCTTGGGCACACCGGTGGACCCCGACGTGTAGACGGCGTACACGGCGGTGTCCAGCGTGACCGGACCGCTCCGGTCGGCGTCGGTCACGGGTGCCCCCGCGCGCTCGGCGCACTCGGTCGCGAAGCCGGGTTCGTCCAGGGCCAGCCAGTGCGCGGTGCCCGGGAGCCGGCCTCGGTGTTCGGATGTGGTCACGCCGAGAGTGACTCCGGAATCGACGAGCATGTGAGTGATGCGCTCGTCGGGGTAGTTCGGATCGATCGGCACGAACGCCGCACCGGTCTTCGCCACCGCCCACACCGACAGCATCGAGTCGAGGGACCGCGGTATCCCGATGGCCACGAACGTCTCCGGGCCCGCCCCACGGGCGATGAGTGCGCGCGCCAGGCGATTCGACCGCTCGTCCAAATCGCCGTAGCTCACGTCGCCGTCCTCGGAGGACAGTGCGATCGCGCCCGGATCGACCGCGGCCCCCTCGTCGAGGATCTGCGGCAGCGTCCGGGTCGACCCGCCCGGACGGCCGCGGACCGGCACCAGGTCGGCGCGCTCCCGGTCGGTCAGCAGCGACAGCGCGGCCAGCGGCTGGTCCGGACGAGCGCACGCGTCGAGTACATGCAGCACGCGTCCGGCGATGTCGTCGATGGTGTCCGTGTCGAAGACGTCCGGGAGGTACTCGAATTTCAGGCGCAGACGAGCGTCGACGGATGCCACGAGACTCAGCGGATAATGGGCCGCATCGCGCGCATCCACTCCGGTGACGCGCATTCCGGCGATGTCGGTCTCGGTGGAGAGCCCGGCGCGGTCGACGGGGTACGACTCGAACACCGTCAGCGTGTCGAATCCGACCTCCGGCCCGGCTGCACTCTGAATCTCGGCCAACCCGAGGTAGTGGTGATCCAGCAATGCCGCCTGCTCGGCCTGCACGCGCTCGAGCAGAGCACCCACCGTGTCGTCGGGGCGCAGCCTGACCCGGACGGGCAGGGTGTTGATGAACAGTCCGACCATCGTCTCGATGCCGGCCAGTTCGGGAGGCCGCCCCGAAACGGTGGCACCGAACAGCACGTCGTCGCGGGCGGTCAACGTACCCAGCACAATCCCCCACGCGACCTGCACGAGCGTGTTGACCGTCAGGCCACGCGACCGCGCGACATCACGCAGGCGTGTGGTGTGGTCCTCGTCCAGGTCGAAGACGAACTCGTCGGACATCGTGGACAGCCGCCGTCCCGGATCCGAGCGGGCCAGCAACGTCGGTCCGTCCACCCCGGCGAGGGCCCGAGCCCACACCTCCCGGGAGGCGCCGTGATCTCGGCGGCTCATCCACGCCAGGTAGTCGCGGTACCCGCGGACGCGGGGCAGCGGCGACGGGTCCCCGTCGGTGGCGTAGAGCGTCAGCAATTCCCGGACCAGCAACGGCATCGACCAGCCGTCGAGGAGGATGTGGTGGTTGGTCGACACCAGCCGGTAGCGGTTCGGCGCGGTCGCGATCAGCATGAACCGGATCAGCGGGGCACGTGTCAGGTCGAACGGGCGGACCCTGTCCTCGGCCAGCAGTCGCGCAACCTCGGCAGCCGCGGCGTCCTCGTCCAGAGCCGTGAGTGGGACGTCGCGCCAGGGCGCCTCCACCCGTCGCCGGATCACGTGGACGGCGTTGCCCTCGGCGTCGTGCCGGAAGCCGGCGCGCAGATTGGCGTGCCGGGCCAGCAGCGCATCGGCCGCGCGGCGCAGTCGATGCGGATCCACGGTGCCCTCGAGTTCGAGGCTCACCTGCACCAGGTAGACATCGAGGGAGTCGTTGGCGAGTTCGGAGTGAAAGAGCATGCCGGACTGCAGGGGCGACAGCGGCCACACGTCCGTCAGGTCCGGACAGACGTGTTCGAGGTCCTCGATCGCATCCTGCCGCAGTTCGACGAGATCGAGATCCGACGGTGTGAACCCGCCGCCACCCGACTCCGCATGCGCGCCGAGAGCAGCGAGTGCCTGCACCCACAGCTGCGCGAGTTCCTCGACCTCCTCGCGGGTGAGGACGCCCGGCGGGTACGTCCACGTGGAGTTCAGCTGGGGGCCGTCGCCCGAGTCGACGGTCATCGCGTTGACGTCGACGACGGCCGCGACGGGCACCGCCGACTTCTCGCGCAGTCCGGGTTCCTCGACCGGCACCCACCCCTCGTCGGTCGCCGTGGCGGTCGGGCCCATCCTGCCGAGATAGTTGAAGCTGACCTGAGGCATCGGCAGCGGCGAAAGAACCTGCGCCGTCTCGTCGTTCAGGTACCGGAGAAGTCCGAAACCGATGCCGTGGTCGGGAACGGCGAGGAGTTGCTCCTTCACGGTCTTCACCGCGGCCCCCGCGGACGGGCCTGCGGCGAACGCGTCGTCGAGGTCGACCCCGCTCAGATCGAGTCGCACCGGGAAGATCGTCGTGAACCAGCCGATTGTGCGCGCGAGATCAGCGCCCGGCGCCAACTGCTCCTCGCGACCGTGTCCCTCGAGACTGACCAGCGCGCCGGGCAGTTCGATCCCGCGTCGTCGCCGCCAACTCGTCAGCGCCATGGTCAGCGCCGTCAGCAGCGCATCTCCCACACTGCCGTGGAAGGCCCGCGGCACGGTCGTCAGGAGCGTCTCGGTCAACGGGGCAGGAACCCGGACCGCGATGTCCGCGGCCGTCTCGGCGGTGTCCGACGCGGTCACCGGGCGCGACCCCAGCAGCGGGTCGGGCGCGTGCAGCATTCCCCGCCACAGTTCGACCTCGGCGGTGCGCTGGGGTTCACGCGCGGCGTCGGCGAGTGCGTGCGCCCACCGGCGCATCGACGTCCCCGGTGGCTCCAGCGCCGGTGCCGCGCCGGACTGCAATTGCGCGCACACCGCCGCGAGGTCGGGGATCAGGATCCGCCAGGACACACCGTCCGTCGCCAGATGATGGACGACGAGCAGCACGCGACCCGGGTGTTCGGCCCCGTCCAGCCAGACCGCCTGCATCATGACGCCCGATTCCGGGTCGAGCCGGTCGAGGGCACCGTCCAGTTCGGCGCCGACATCGTCCATCCGCCCCCGGCGGAGAACGGTCGCCGCCCGCACCGACCCTTCGGCCTGCACCTCCATCGACCAGCCCTCTTCGGTGCGGGACGTGCGGTACAGCCGGGCCCGCAACAGGTCGTGCCGATCCAGCACGGCCTGCAGAGCTTCCGTCAGGGTGCGTTCGTCCACCGTGGCGGGCAGCGTGAACAGTGCGGACTGCGAGAAGCGGCGGAAATCCCCACCCCGGGCGAGCATCCACCGCACGATCGGGGTCAGCGGAATCTCGCCGATCCCGCCTCCCGGCAATTCGTCGAGAACAGCGGTCTCGTCGTCCGTCCCGGCCGCCGCGGCCAGCCCGGCAACGGTTTTCCGTTCGAACACCTCGCGCGGCGAGATCAGTATCCCGGCGCCCTTGGCGCGAGTGACCAGTTGGATGGACATGATCGAATCCCCGCCGAGGGTGAAGAACGAGTCGTCGACCCCCACCGAGTCGAGGCCGAGGACCTCCGCGAACAGGTCGGCGAGGATCCGTTCGGTCTCGGTGACCGGGCTGCGGCCCGCGGTCACCCGCTGCCCGAAGTCCGGTTCGGGCAGGGCTTTCCGATCGAGTTTGCCGTTCACCGTCCGCGGCAACTCGTCGAGAACCACCACCGCGGCCGGCACCATGTGCGACGCCAATCGCACCGCGGCCGCATCGATGATCGCGGCCGGGTCGATCGCCGCGCCGGTCTCCGGCACCACGTACCCCACCAACCGGTCCCCGCGGGCCGTCACGACCGACTGCGACACCCCCTCGCACGCGAGCAGCGCCGCTTCCACCTCACCGAGTTCGATCCGGTAGCCCTTCACCTGCACCTGGAGGTCGTTGCGGCCGAGGTACTCCAACTGGCCGTTCCCGTTCCACCTGCCCAGGTCGCCGGACCGGTACATCCGGGCGCCGGGAGTGAAGGGGTCGGCGACGAATCGGCCGGACGTGAGGGCGGCCCGGCCCAGGTAGCCGCGCGAAACCTGCGCACCCGAGACGTACATCTCCCCGACCACGCCCGGCGGCACCGGATGGAGTCGACCGTCGAGCACGTACACGCGCAGCCCGGGCAGTCCCCGGCCGATCACCGATGCGGACTCCTCCTCGACGAGGTCCCGGTCGATCGGCAGGTGGCTGACGTGCACGGACGTTTCCGTGATGCCGTACATGTTGACGAGGACGGGCGCGGCGTCGCCCCGGCGTGCGTACCAGCGCCGCAACTGGCCGAATTCGAGGGCCTCCCCGCCGAAGATCACGTATCGCAACGACAGGCCGGGACCACCGGCGAGGCGATCGGCCTCCGCCAATTGGTAGAAGGCGGTGGGGGTCTGATTCACGACCGTGACGGTTTCGCCGCGCAGGAGTTCGAGGAACTTCTCGGGTGAGCGCGCCGTGAAATAGTCCACCAGCACCAGCCGGCCACCGTGTGCGAGCGCTCCCCACATTTCCCACACCGAGAAGTCGAACGCGGCGGAATGGAACATGGTCCACACGTCGGCCGGTCCGAATCCGAACAGCGTCTGGGTGTTCGCCAGTAACGTGATCACGTTGCGGTGCGAGACCTGCACGCCCTTCGGCTGCCCGGTGGAACCGGACGTGTAGATCACGTACGCCACCGAGTCCAGGTGCAGTGGAGTACGACGGTCGTCGTCGGTCACCGGTAGCGCCGAGAACTGCTGCAGCGCAGTCACGCTTTCGGGGTCGTCCAGCACCACCACCGGGACCCCGGCGCCGCGGAAGGTCGCGGCGTCCGCAGTCGTGGTGAGCACACACTCCGGCCGGGCGTCGCCGAGCAGGAACACCAACCGCTCGGCAGGAGAGGCCACATCCACCGGAAGGTAACCGGCGCCCGACTTCACCACCGCGAGCAGCGCCACGACGAGGTCGACCGACCGCGTCATCGCCACCGCCACCAGCGTTTCCGCACCTACCCCCTGCGCCACGAGCAGTCGCGCGAGCCGGTTGGCCCGGTCGTCGAGTTCGCGGTATGTCATCGACGCGCCGTCGCAGCGCACCGCGACGGCATCGCCCGCGGATGCCACCATGCGATCGAACGCGTCCACGAGCGACAGCGGTGGGACGTCGGTCCCCGGCCGATGCGCGGCGGTGAGCACGAGTTCGCGTTCGGGCGCGTGCAGGATGTCGATGTCCCCGACGGGTGTGGCTGGGTCGGTGGTCACGGCCTCGATCACGCGCACGAAGCGCTCCGCGAAACTCTGTACCGACGCACGATCGAACACGTCGGTCGCGTAGCGGAGGCCGGCGCCGATCCCGGCCGGAACCCCCTGCTCGTCGACTCGCTCCACCAGGCTCAGCTGCAGATCGAACTTCGCGACGTTCAGATCGACGTCGAGCGACCGGGCGGTCAACCCGGGCAGTTCCAGGTGGGTGCGGGTGGCGTTCTGGAATTCGATCAACACCTGGAACAGGGGTGAGTGCGCGGTGGACCGCTCGGGTGCGAGTTCGTCCACCAGACGCTCGAAGGGAAGGTCTGCGTGCTCGAACGCGCCGAGGTCCGCCGACCGCACGTCGGTGAGCACGTCGGCGAACGACGATCCTGGTGCCACCGCTGTGCGGAGCACCAGCGTGTTGACGAACATTCCCACCACGTCGTCGAGTGCCGCGTGGCCCCGGCCCGCGATCGGGGTTCCCACCACCACGTCGTCCGATCCCGACACTCTCTCGAGCAGCACGGCCAGCGCGGCGTGCACCACCATGAACAGCGTCGAATTGTGCTGGCGTGCCAGCTCGGTCAGAGCTTTGTGGACGGAGGGCGGGATGTCGAACGGGACGACGTCTCCGAGGAGCGACCGCTGGAGGGGTCGTTGCCGATCCAGAGGCAGTGGCAGCACGTCCGGGATGCCCGACAACGTCCGCGCCCAATAGCCGAGTTGCCCGGACATCATCGAATCGGGCTGGTCTTCGGTGCCCAGAGCCGCTCGCTGCCACAGGCTGTAGTCGGCGTACTGCACGGGCAGCGGCGCCCAGCCGGGTGCCTGCTGCTGCGCGCGGGCGGTGTAGGCGAGCATCACGTCCCGCGCAAGAGGTGCCATCGAGAAGCCGTCGGCCGCGATGTGGTGCGCGACGAGGGCGAGAACGTGCCGTTCGGGAGTGAGTTCCCACAGTCGCACCCGGATCGGAAGGTCCTCGGTGACATCGAATCCCACGCCGAAGAATGCGGTGAGCGAGTCGTGAAGGGCCCCTTCGGCAACCGGGACCGGTTCGAGGTCAGGGGTCGCGAGCGCGGAATCGACGATCACCTGCCGGGGTCCGTCGGCGGAACCGGGAAACACGGTCCGCAGCGACTCGTGGCGGTCCATGACGCCGCCGAGTGCCGCTCGTAGCGCAGACAGGTCCACCGCGCCGTCCAAGTCGAGGGCGACCGGAATGTTGTAGGCCGGTGAGGAGGTGTCGAATTGGTTGATGAACCACATGCGCTGCTGCGCGAGGGAAAGGGGAATCCGCTCGGGCCGCGCCGTCGCGGTGAGTGGCGGGGAGGCGGAACTCGTCCTCACGTCCGAGTCGATCCGGACGGCCAGATCGGACACCACGGGTGCGTCGAACAGCGCCGCGACACCCAGAGTCGTGTCCAGTGCGCTGTTGATGCGTCCCACCGCCCGGGTGGCACTGAGCGAGTCTCCCCCGAGGTCGAAGAAGCTGTCGTCGGCCCCGACGCGATCGACATCGAGGACGGCGGCGAAGGCCGTGGCGATCGCTTCCTCCGCGGGTGTGGTGGGGGCGCGATATCCGATCGTGCGCGTGCCGAAGTCAGGTTTGGGCAGGGATTTTCGATCGAGTTTGCCGTTCACCGTCACCGGCAACTCCGCCAGCACCACCACCACCGACGGCACCATGAACCCCGGCAACGCCACCGCAGCCGACTCCCGCACCACCCGCTCGTCCACCACCGCACCGGCCACCGGCACCACATACCCCGCCAGATAATCCCCCGACGACCCATCACCGCGCAGCACCACCACCGCCTGCGCCACATCCTCCCGGCGCAACAACACCGCCTCGATCTCCCCCAACTCGACCCGCTGACCCCGCAACTTCACCTGAAAATCCGTACGCCCCAAATACTCCAACACCCCACCCGGCAACCACCGAACCCGATCCCCCGTCCGATACAACCGCGAACCCTCCACCCCAGCACCGAACGGATTCGCCACGAACCGATCCGCCGTCAAATCCGGCCGCCCCTGATACCCCCGCGCCAACTGCACACCCCCGAGATACAACTCCCCCGCCACCCCCACCGGCACCACCCGCAACCGCCCGTCCAACACGTAGACCTGCGTATTCCACAACGGCACCCCGATCGGCACCACCGTCCGATCCGCCCCCGTGACCTCGTGGAACGTCACATCCACCGACGCCTCCGTCGGACCGTACAGATTGTGCAGCTCCGCCCCGCTCACCCCGCGCAGACGTGCCGCCGTTGCCGACGGCAACGCCTCACCGCTGGTGAACACCCGGCGCAACGCACCGCACCCCTCCACGTTCGCCCCCGCCAGGAACACCTCGAGCATCGACGGCACGAAATGCACGGTGGTGACCGACTCCTCGCGGATCACCCGTTCGAGATACGCCGGGTCACGGTGCCCATCCGGCTCCGCGATCACCAACCGCGCACCGACGATCAACGGCCAGAACAACTCCCACACCGACACATCGAACGTCACCGGCGTCTTCTGCAGGATCACGTCCTCCGACGTCAACGGGTACCGATCCTGCATCCACAACAACCGATTCACCACACCCTCGTGCGGCACCGCCACCCCCTTCGGCCGACCCGTCGACCCCGACGTGAAGATCACATACGCCGGATTCTCCGGACGCAACGGCGCACGCCGCTCCTCATCCCCCACCACACCGGCCGAGAAACCCGACACATCCAGGGCGTCCAACTCCACCACCCGCACACCCGCAGGCACCCCCACCCGATCCGAAGACATCGTCAACACCAACACCGGGTCCGCAATCCCCACCACAAAACCCACCCGCTCGGCAGGCAGATCCGGATCTATCGGCACATACGCCCCACCCGCCTTCACCACCGCGTACAACCCCACCAGCAAATCCACCGAACGACGCACCGCCACACCCACCGACGACTCCGGACCCACCCCCGCCCCGATCAGGAACCGCGCCAGCCGATTCACCCGCGCATCGAACTCCCCATACGACAACACCACATCCCCGAACACCACCGCGACCGCGTCCGGAGTCCGCCCCACCTGCGCATCGAGCAGGTCGGCAAGGGTGGTGCGCGGCACCGGGTGACCCGTCGCATTCCACGAACCCACCACCAACGCCCGCTCACCCGGCCCCAGAACCTCCACATCACCGACCGCGGTGTCCACGTCGCCGGCGATCGTCACCAGAATCCGGACGAGGCGGTCGGCGAGCGCTGCGGCATCGTCCCGGTCGACGGCTCCCGGCTGGTAGCGCAGACTCAATCGCAGCCGTGGTTCGAGGATCGACAGCAGAGTGAGCGGATAGTGCGTGGCGTCGCGGGCATCGAGACCGGTCACCCGCATGCCCCCGATGTCGGTGTTCTCGTCCAGTCCGGACGTGTCGATCGGGAACGACTCGAACACCGACAGCGTGTCGAACAGATTGCCCACACCCACCCGCGACTGAATCTCGCCGAGGCCGAGGTGATGGTGGTCGAGTAGGGACGTCTGCTCGTCCTGCAGGCGGACGAGTAGCCGCCCGACGCTCTCGTCCGGGTCCACCCGCACTCGCACGGGCACCGTGTTGATGAACAGTCCCAGCATGTTCTCGACACCGGACAGCTGCGGTGGACGACCGGACACGGTGGCACCGAAGACCACGTCGTCGCGGGAAAGTAACCGGGACAGCAGCATCCCCCACGCCGCCTGGATCACCGTGTTCATGGTGACGCCGGCGCGCTCCGCCGCGGCCGCAAGTCCATCGAGCACCGGGGCGGGCAGTTCGACGTCAAGTTCGTGGGGCACACCGTAGAGTTCCGCGGACGCGTGGGGCGCCACCAGAGTCGGCTCCTCGACACCGTCGAGCGCTCGTTCCCAGGCCCGCGCCGACGCCTCCGCGTCCCGGGTCGCTACCCAGTCCAGATACGTGCGATACGAGGGCGGCTCCGGCAGCCCGGCCGGGTCGCCGTCGGCGGCATAGCGAACCAGCAGTTCCCGCACCAGCAGCGGCATCGACCAGCCGTCCAGGATGATGTGATGATTCGTGACCGCCAGCACGAAGCGCTCCGGTGCGGTGTGGAACAGGGTCAGACGGAGCAGCGGCGGCCGGGTGAGGTCGAATCGGGCACTGCGGTCGTCGTCGAGTAGGCGCACGAGTTCGGTGTCGGGGACCGACCCCTCGACGGTGAGATCCACCTCCCGCCACGGCACGTCCACCGCGTCGACCACCAGTTGCGCGGGCACCCCGTCGTCGTAGACGAACGCGGTCCGCAGGCTGGGGTGACGGGCCAGCAGTCCCGCCGCGGCGGCGCGCAGACGTCCGGCGTCGACCGCACCCGCGAGGTCGATGCGCAGTTGCGCCGTGTAGACGTCCATCGACTCCGCGGCCAGGGACGCGTGGAACAGCAATCCCGATTGCAGCGGAGACAGCGACCACACGTCCCGCAGTCGCGGGAACCGCGCCTCCCAGCGCTCGATCTGCTGCTGGCCGGCCGATACCAGCGGAAGGTCGGACGGTGTCAGCCCGCCCGCATCCGGTCGTGACAAGTGCGCGGCAAGCCCGTCGAGGGCGCGGCACCACAGATCCGCGAACGCCGCGACCTCGGCCTCGTCGAGGACCCCGGCCGGAAAGGCGAACGACGCCCTCAACCGGGGTCCCTCGGGACCGTCGGCGACGACGGCGTCGATGTCGATCACGGACGCGACCGGCAGGTCGGGGTTGCGCGTGCCGCCGAGCGTGCTTTCCACCGGCAGCCAGTCCTCGGCCCCGTCCGTGGTGGTCACTCGACCGAGATAGTTGAAACTCACCTGCGGAGCGCGGAATCGGCGGAGGGCCTCCGACGTCTCGTCGCCCAGGTAGCGCAGCAGTCCGTAACCGATCCCGTGATCCGGGATCGCCAGCAACTGCTCCTTGACGGCCTTGACCGCTCGCCCTGCCGCGACACCGCCTGCCATCGCGTCGTCGACATCGATTCCGGTGAGGTTCAACCGCGCCGGATACACGGTGGTGAACCAGCCGACGGTGCGGGACAGGTCCGCGCCGGCGACGACCTGCTCCTCGCGGCCGTGGCCCTCGAGGGTGATCAGAGCGTCCGAGACGGAGACGCCCCGATCCCGTCGCCAGGCGATCAGTGCCAGCGCGACGGCGGCGAGCAGTCCATCGCCCACACTCCCGTGGAACGCGGCCGGAAGCGTGGTGAGCAGGGCATCGGTCACCGCCGACGGCACGTCGACCGTGACGGTGCCGACGGTCGCGTCGACGTCGATCGCGGGATCCAGTGGCCGCGAACCGATCAGCGGGTCCGCGCCGTCCAGGATCTTCTCCCACGAGGCCAGTTCGCCGGCCCGGTGCCGCGCAGCGTCGGACAGGCCGTGCGACCAGCGCCGCATCGACGTTCCGACCGGCGGCAGTGCCGGTGTGAGATCGGCCTGGAGTTGGCTGCACGCCGACGCGAGATCCGCGACGAGGATGCGCCACGAGACACCGTCGACCACGAGGTGGTGCACCACCACGAGCAGTCGCCCGGCGCCGTCGGGGACGTCGAACCAGACCACCCGCACCATGCGGGCCGCGGCGGGGTCCAGGTGGTCGGCCGCAGCATCGAGTTCCATGGTCGCGAGTGCGGTGAAGCCGTCTCCCGCCACCGTGTCGACCGGAACCCGGCGGACCAGTGCGTCCGCCGGCACCGCGCCCGCAGGCAACACGTCCATGCCTTCTCGGGACACACCCGCGCGGAGCATGTCGTGCCGGTCCAGTAACGCGTCGACGGCGCGGACGAGGACCTCACGGGTGAGACCGGCGGGGGCCGCCAGCAGCAGTGCCTGCGTGAACCTGTCGAGCCGTCCGCCGCTGCGCTCGAACGTCCAGCACGCGACGGGTGTCAGCGGCAGGGGGCCGATTCCGCCGCCCGGCAGCTCGTCGAGCGCCACCGCGCCGTCGCTGTCGAATCGCGCCGACGCGGCGAGACCGGCGACCGTCCGGTGGTCGAACACATCTCGGGGAGAAAGGGTTACACCGGCGGCTCGTGCGCGCGCCACCAACTGGATCGACATGATGCTGTCGCCGCCAAGGGCGAAGAACGAGTCGTCCACGCCCACCGAGTCCAGGCCGAGCACCTCCTCGAACAGTCCGGCGAGAAGCGCCTCGGTCTCGGTTTGCGGCGGCCGACTCTCGGAACCCGCGAAGTCGGGAGCCGGAAGCGCTGTGCGGTCGAGCTTTCCGTGCACCGTCAGCGGAAGCGATTCGAGCATCACGAGCGCCGCCGGCACCATGTACGACGCCAACCGGCCCCCGACGAAGTCGAGGACAGCCCTCGCATCGATCGTCGCACCCGGTTCAGGCACCAGGTAACCGATCAGCCGATCGCCGCCGTCCCCCTTCCACACACTCGCGACCGCGTGGGCCACGGAGACGTGGGCGAGCAACGCCGACTCGACCTCGCCGAGTTCGATCCGGAAACCCCGGATCTTCACCTGGGAATCGGTGCGCCCGAGGTACTCCAACTGACCGTCGGGCAGCCAGCGCGCACGGTCGCCGGTGCGATACATCCGGCTTCCCGGCGGGCCGAAGGGATCGGCGACGAATCGTTCGGCGGTCAACGGGAACCGCCGGCGGTACCCGCGTGCGAGGGCGGGGCCTGCCAGATACAACTCCCCTGCGACACCGGCAGGCACCGGGTGCAGTCGCGCGTCCAGCACGACCTCGGCGAAACCGAGCGTGGGCGCGCCGATGGTGATCGGAGCCCCCGGTACCAGTTCGTCACTGATGCTCGACACGACGGTCGACTCGGTCGGCCCGTACGCGTCGAACATGCGACGGCCCGGCGCCCACCGTTCGACCAGTTCGGGCGGGCACGCCTCGCCGCCCGTCACCACACACTCGAGCGCGGTGAGACCGTCGGGGTCGACCGACGCCAGCGCCGCCGGAGTGACGAAGCAGTGCGTGACCCGCTCGGATTCCAGCAACTGCGCCAATTCGGCACCGCCGTAGACGGCCGGCGGTGCGATCACCATCGTGGCTGCCGCGCCGACCGCCAGCAGCAGTTCGAGAACGGACGCGTCGAAGCTCGGCGATGCGAACTGCAGCGTCCTGGATTCGGGCGTGGTGCCGAACGCCGCCCTCTCCTGTGCAGCGAAGGAGGCGAGACCACGGTGCGTGGTGACCACACCCTTGGGCGTGCCGGTCGACCCCGAGGTGTAGATGAGGTAGGCGGGATTGTCGATCCGAATCGTCGCTGTCCGCTCGCCATCGGTGATCGCCGACAACGGATAGTGCGACAGTCGATCCTCCAAGCCCGGTTCATCCAGCACCAGCCACGGCACCGTGTCCGGAAGTGCGCCGCGCTGCGCCGACCCCGTCACACCCCACACGGCACCGGAGTCGGTGAGCATGAATTCGATCCGTGCTGCCGGATGGTCCGGATCCACCGGGAGGAACGCGGCCCCCGACTTGGCCACCGCCCAGACGGCCAGGACGGATTCGACGGACCGCGGCACACACACTGCGACGACGGATTCCGGGCCGACACCGTGCCCGATCAACATGCGGGCCAGCTGGTTCGATCGCCTGTCGAGGTCCCGGTAGCGCACGACGCGCCCGTCGAAGATCAGCGCAGTGGCCTCCGGATCGTTCGCGGCCGCCTCAGCCATCAGATCCGGCAGCGTCCGTGCTTCAACTGCCGCACCGCCCGTCACCGGGGTCAGTACGGCACGCTCCAGTGGTCCGAGAATGTCGATGTCTCCGACCCGGGCGCCGGGGTCGGCCGTGACTTCTTCGAGAATGCGCACGAGCCGTTCCGCGAGGCCGAGCACCGTGTCCTCGTCGAACAGATCGGTCGCGTAGCCCAGCGCCGCGGCGATGCCGGTCGGGTTGCCGTCGGCGTCGGCGTTCTCGGCCAGTGTCACCTGCAGATCGAAGTTGACGGTGTCGATCTCGAGGTCGATGTTCCGGACATGCAGATCCGGCAACTCCAGCGTGGGGCGCTCGATGTCCTGGAACTCCAGCATCACCTGGAAGAGCGGCGCGTACGCCGTCACCCGGGAAGGACTCAGGACTTCCACCACCCGTTCGAACGGGACCTCCGCGTGGGTGAAGGCGCCCAGATCGGTTTCTCGAACGCCGGCCAGGAACTCGGAGAAGGTGGCGCCGCCGTCGACGTGGGTGCGCAGGACGAGGGTGTTGACGAACATGCCCACCACGTCGTCGAGTTCGCGTTCGCCGCGACCGGCGATCGGCGTCCCGATGGCGATGTCGTCCGCACCGCTCACCCGTGCCAGCATCATCGCCAACGCGGCATGCAACGTCATGAACACCGTCGTGGTGTGTTGCCGCGCCAGCCTGACCACACCGGCATGAACTTCCGGATCGATCACGAACTCGACGCGGCCGCCGCGAAGTGACCGCACGGTGGGACGGGGACGGTCGGTGGGCAACTCCAGCACTTCGGGCAGATCCGACAGCGTGGTTGTCCAGTAGGTCAGCTGTCGTGAAATGGGTGAATTCTCGTCGGATTCCGACCCCAGCCACTCGCGCTGCCACAGCGCGTAGTCGGCGTACTGCACCTCGAGCGGGGCCCAGTCCGGGGCCGACCCGCCTGCCCGGGACACGTACGCGTCGATGACGTCGCGCGCGAGGGGTGCCATCGAGAAGCCGTCGGCCGCGATGTGGTGCACCACCACCGCGAGCACGTGCACATCCTCGTCGAGCCTGAACAGTCGTGCGCGCAACGGCACCTGCGTCGTGACGTCGAATCCCGCGGACAGCACTCTCCGCGACTGGTCGCGAAGCTCGGATTCCCCCGACACCGCGATCGGTTCGAGGTCGGGCACCGCGGTCGCCGCGGGGAGGATCACCTGGCGTGGCCCGTCGTCGGTGAGCGGGAAGAGGGTGCGCACGGCCTCGTGCCGTTCGACGACGTCGGCCACCGCCGCCTGGAGCGCATGCAGGTCGAGCCGCCCCTCGAGCCTCAACGCGAACGCGACGTTGTATGCGGACGAGGAGGTGTCGAACTGGTTGATGAACCACATTCGCTGCTGGGCGGGGGACACGGGGACTTCGGCGGTACCATCCCTCGGCTTCAGCGGTGGCCGGGCCTCCAACCCTTCCTGCGACTCGGCCAGCGCCGCCAGACCGGCCACGGTGGGGGCGTCGAATACGTCGCGAATACCGATCCGGTCCCCGACGGCCGCATTGATCCGCGCGACCAACCTGGTGGCGATCAGAGAGTTTCCGCCGAGGGCGAAGAAGTCGTCGTTCACGCCTACCCGCGGGAGACCGAGCAGGTCGGCGCACACGGCGGCCACTATCCCCTCGATCGGGGATCGGGGAGCGACGAAACCCACCGCGGCGCTGACGAAGTCCGGTTCGGGCAGAGCTTTTCGATCGAGTTTGCCGTTCACCGTCACCGGCAACTCCGCCAGCACCACCACCACCGACGGCACCATGAACCCCGGCAACGCCACCGCAGCCGACTCCCGCACCACCCGCTCGTCCACCACCGCACCGGCCACCGGCACCACATACCCCGCCAGATACTCCCCCGACGACCCATCACCGCGCAGCACCACCACCGCCTGCGCCACATCCTCCCGGCGCAACAACACCGCCTCGATCTCCCCCAACTCGACCCGCTGACCCCGCAACTTCACCTGAAAATCCGTACGCCCCAAATACTCCAACACCCCACCCGGCAACCACCGAACCCGATCCCCCGTCCGATACAACCGCGAACCCTCCACCCCAGCACCGAACGGATTCGCCACGAACCGATCCGCCGTCAAATCCGGCCGCCCCTGATACCCCCGCGCCAACTGCACACCCCCGAGATACAACTCCCCCGCCACCCCCACCGGCACCACCCGCAACCGCCCGTCGAGCACGTAGACCTGCGTATTCCACACCGGCACCCCGATCGGCACCACAGTCCGATCCGCCCCCGTGACCTCGTGGAACGTCACATCCACCGACGCCTCCGTCGGACCGTACAGATTGTGGATCCGGGCGCCTGGCAACAACGCCTGCATCCTCGAGGCCGTCTGCGCGGGCAATGACTCACCCGAGGCGAACACCCGCCGCAGGCTCGTGCATCGCGTCACTGCCGGTTCCGCGGTGAACACGGCCAACATCGAGGGGACGAAATGCAGTGTCGTGACGTCATTCTCGACGATCGCGTTCACCAGATATGCCGGGTCACGGTGCCCGTCCGGCTCCGCGATCACCAACCGCGCACCGACGATCAACGGCCAGAACAACTCCCACACCGACACATCGAACGTCACCGGCGTCTTCTGCAACACCACATCATCCGACGCCAACGGGTACCGATCCTGCATCCACAACAACCGATTCACGACACCCTCGTGCGGAACCTCCACCCCCTTCGGCCGACCCGTCGACCCCGACGTAAAGATCACATACGCCGGATTCTCCGGCCGCACCGGAGCCGATCGATCGCCGTCCCCCACCGAACCCGCCGAGAACCCCGACACATCCAGGGTGTCGAGTTCCACCACCCGCACACCCGCAGGCACCACCACCCGATCCGAAGACGTCGTCAACACCAACACCGGATCCGCAATCCCCACCACATACCCCACCCGCTCGGCAGGCAGATCCGGATCTATCGGCACATACGCCCCACCCGCCTTCACCACCGCGTACAACCCCACCAACATCTCCACCGAACGACGCACAGCCACACCCACCGACGACTCCGGACCCACCCCCGCCGCGATCAGGAACCGCGCCAGCCGATTCACCCGCGCATCGAACTCCCCATACGACAACACCACCGCACCGCACACCACCGCGACCGCGTCCGGAGTCTGCGCCACCTGCGCGTCGAGCAACCCCACCAACGTCACAGCCGGCACCACACGCGACGTCGCATTCCACGAACCCACCACCAACGCCCGCTCACCCGGCCCCAGAACCTCCACATCACCGACCGGCGCATCCGGATCCGCAACCACTCCCGCCAGAATCCGGAGGAACCGTTCCCCGAATCCCGTGACCGTCTCCGGATCGAACACGTCCGACGCGAACGTGAACGACGCGTCGATGCCTGCCGGCGTCCCGGACGCGTCGTAGCGCTCCGCGAGCGTCAACTGCAGATCGAACTTGGACACACCGGTTTCGACATCGAGGATCTCCACCGTCAGTCCCGGCAGGTCGAGGTGCGCCGGGGCGGTGTTCTGGAACTCCAGGAGAACCTGGAACAGCGGTGAGTACGCGGTCGAGCGGGTCGGTGCGACCGCGTCGACCACGCTCTCGAACGGCACCTCCGCGTGACCGAACGCCGCCAGATCCGCCTCCCGCGCCCGGGACAGCACCTCGCCGAACGTCGCGGCGGACTCGACGGTCGTCCGCAGGACCAGAGTGTTGACGAGCATCCCCACCACGTCGTCGAGTGCTTCCTCGCCGCGCCCGGCGATCGGCGTCCCGATCGCGATGTCTCCGGAACCACTCAGCCGCGCCGCCAGCACCGCCAGCACCGTGTGCATCACCATGAACATCGTGGAGTTGTGTTGCCGCGCAAGGAGGAGAAGCGCCCGATGCTGTTCCGCTGACACCGGGAACCGGACGATCCCACCCCGTAATGCTCTGTCCGCGGGCCTCGGTCGATCCAAGGGCAGATCCATCGCGTCGGGGAGGCTGGACAGCGTCTGCTTCCAGTATTCCAACTGCGCCGACATCAGGCTGTCGGGATTCTCGTCACTGCCGAGGGCCGCCCTCTGCCACAGGCTGTAGTCGGCGTACTGCACGGGCAGCGGCGCCCAGCCGGATGCCTGCTGCTGTACCCGCGCCGAGTACGCCACCATCAGGTCGTGCGCGAGTGGGGCCAGCGACGCTCCGTCCGCCGAAATGTGGTGCACCACCAGCATGAGGACGTGCTCGTCGTGGCCGGTCCGGAACAGGGCACCACGCACGGGCACCTCGGTGCTCACGTCGAAGCCCCGAGCGGTCGATTCGGCGATCCGCGCGCGCACCGCGTCCTCGTCGTCGCAGACCGTCGGATCCAGGTCCGGAATCACCTCCCCCGGTGGCAGGATCACTTGATGCGGTCCGTCCACTGACGCCGGATACACCGTGCGCAGCGATTCGTGTCGTTCGAGGACGTCCGCCACCGTGGCCCGGAGCGCCTCCACGTCGAGCGTTCCGGACAGTCGGAGCGCCATCGGAATGTTGTAGGCCGGTGACGAGGTGTCGTACTGATTGACGAACCACATACGTTGCTGGGCGAGCGATAGCGGGATCCGGTCGGGACGCGTCTGCGCCACCAGGTCCGGGCGGTCGGGGCGCCTCGCGTGAGTACCCTCGATCCGGTCCGCCAGTGCCTCCACCGTCGGTGCCTCGAACAGGGTCCGCACCACGAGGTCGACGCCGAGGGCGGCGTTGACCCGCGCCACCACTTTCGTCGCGACCAGTGAATTTCCGCCGAGGTCGAAGAAGCTGTCGTCGAGCCCGATTCGTTCCACACCCAGTACGTCGGCGAACACCCGCGCGACGGCCCGCTCCACCGGAGTGGCAGGTGCACGGAACTCGGCGGCCGTGGAGAGGAATTCCGGCGCCGGCAGTGCCGCACGATCGAGCTTCCCCACCGGTGTCATCGGGATCTCGTCCAGTACCACGATCGCCGCCGGCACCATGTACGTCGGCAATTGCTCTGCGGCATACTCGATCACCTCAGCAGTCGCGAGCTGATGCCCGGCCGCAGGCACCACGTACGACACGAGCACCGTGTCGCCGGACGGTGCCGTTCGCGGCATCGTCACCGCGGTCCGCACGCGCGGATGGGTGTGGAGGACGGTGTCGATCTCCCCGAGCTCGATGCGGAAGCCACGTACCTTCACCTGGAAATCGCTGCGGCCCAAGTACTCCAGTGTGCTGTCGGTTCGCCACCGCACCACGTCCCCGGTTCGATACATCCGCTCGCCGGGGCCGCCGAAGGGGTTGGCCACGAACCGTTCGGCCGTCAACGCTGATTTGCCGTGATATCCGCGAGCGAGGCCGTCACCCGCGACGTACAGCTCTCCGGCGACGCCGGGCGGCACGGGTTGCAACCGCGCATCGAGGACGACCTCGTGGAATCCGCGGAGCGGACCGCCCACCGTGATGGCTCCGGTCGGTGACATCGGCGCACTGATGTTGGACATGACGGTGGCCTCGCTGGGCCCGTACGCATTGCACAATCTGCGACCGGGCGCCCACCGCTCGACGAGTTCCGGCGGGCACGCCTCGCCGCCGAACACCACGTCCCCGAAGTCGGCGAGTCCGTCCGGTTCGACCGTTCCGAGCGCGGCAGTGGTGACGAATCCGTGAGTGACCCGCTCCGATTTCAGGAGCCGGGACAACTCGGTGCCGCCGTAGACCGTGGGCGGCACGATCACCATGGTTGCCGCGGCGGCGAACACGTGCAGGTACTCGGAGACGGACGCGTCGAAACTCGGTGTGGAGAAGTGCAGAATCCGGGATGTCTGCGTCGCTCCGAATCGTGAGTGCTGCTCGGCCGCGAAGGTGTCCAGGCCACCGTGTGTGACCACGACGCCTTTGGGCCTGCCTGTGGAACCGGATGTGTAGATCACGTAGGACGGGTTCTCCACGCGGAGGGGCCGTGCCCGCTCGGCATCGGTCACGACGGATACCGGCTGCGTTGCGCAGAGGGTCCGGAATTCTTCGTCGTCGAGCACGAGCCACGCAATCGCGTCCGGAAGCCGGGAACGGACGGCGGACACCGTCACGCCCAGGGCGGCACCCGAATCGCCCAGCATGTGCTCGATCCGTTCGGCCGGGTAGTTCGGGTCCACCGGCACGTAGGCCGCGCCCGATTTGGCCACCGCCAGCATCGACAGAACCGACTCGATCGAGCGAGTCATGCCCAGTGCGACGAAGTTCTCCGGCCCGATACCGCGTTCGGCGAGGACGCGTGCCAACTGGTTCGAGCGCTCGTCCACTTCGCGGTACGTCATCTCGATACCGTCATACGAGAGCGCGACACCGGTGGGGTTGGATCGTGCTGCCGCTGAGAATAATTCGGGCAGTGTGCGGCCCCGTCGCCCCGGCCCGCCGGACACCGGAACGAGGGTGGCCCGTTCGGTATCGGACAGGACGTCGACGTCGCCGACGACGAGTCCGGGGTCGCCGGCGGTCGTCTCCAGGGTTCGGCGGAACCGTTCGCCGAGGCGACGGACCGTGCCGGGGTCGAACAGATCGGTGGCGAACCCGAGGGTCGCCGTGATGCCGGACGGGATGCCGTCGGCGTCGAAGGTCTCGGTCGCGGTCACCCGGAGGTCGAGTCGGCCGATCCCGGACGTCTCCGGATCGTCACTGCACTCGAGCAGGACCTGGACGATCGGCGAGTACGCGGGCGAATCGCCGAGGGCGAGCGTCCGGACCACCCGTTCGAATGGGACGTCGCGGTGCTCGAACGCCTCCCGGTCGATGTCGCGGACGTGGCCGAGGAGACGCGTGAAGGACGTGTCCGGTTCGACGCGGGTACGGAGCGCCACGAGGTTCCGGTCGTGGTCCACCGTGGTCGTGGTTCCGATCACTACATCCGAGACGCCCGACAGCCTGCTCAGCAGCGCGGTGAACGCTGCGTGCAGAACCGAGAACGCGGTGGTGTCGTGTTCGTGCGCGAGGGCCAGCACCGCGGCATGCGCTTCCGCGCCGATCGGAATTTCTACGCGGTCTTCCCGCCCGGATTGCGCGACGGGCCGCGGCCGATCGGACGGCAGGTTCAGCACTTCGGGGATCCCCGCCAGCTGATCCGTCCAGTACTCGAGTTGATGCGCCTCGCGGCGTCGTCGCTCGCCGTCGCGGGCCGTGACCTCGTGAATCGTCGCGACCCGGGCCTGCGGGTCGGCCGAGATGAACTCTTCCAGCAGTTCGACGAAGTGCCGGTGGTGCAGGCGCAGCGCCACGTCCTCGTATCGGTTCGGGTTGGCCCGGAAATCGACGAAGATCTCGGCCGGTGTCCCGCTCGGGTACACGTTGACCAGGAGATCTTCCACCGGACCCGACGTGACGATGTGGTATTCGCCGACCAGTGGACCCAGCTGCACGTTCTGGTGGAACAGCATGACGTTGACCATCGGTCCGTGGAGATCGGCGCCGCTGCCCGCGCCCACGTCGCGGCGGATGTCCTCGACACTGCACCGCTGATGCCGCAACGCGCCCATCAGCTCTCGCCTGACCCGTGACACGAGGTCCGCGACCGTCTCGTCCTCGTCGACCGTGATCGGCAGCGGCGCGACGCTGACCATCATGCCGCCGGAGTTGCGCAGCACCGACGTGGTCCGGCCGGACATCGGAACATTCACGAGGACATCGGTTTTCACCGTGATTCGCGACAGGTAGCAGGCGAAGGCGGCGATGATCGTGACTGCCGCGGTGGCGTTTGCCTGACTGTCGGCGCCGTGGATACCGGACACGGCCGCCTCGGACAGCAGGGCACTCTCGACCTTGCTCCTGGCGAGTGCGGGGGCGGGCGCGTCGGCCAGAGTCGATCCGTCGACGGCCTCGACTCGCTTCGCCCAGTACTCCCGATCCGCCTCGAAGCGGTCGGACGACCGGTAGCGGGCATCGACGTCGTACAGCTCGTGCAGGGTCGCGGCGCGACTCGGATCCGGTTCGCGGCCGGCCACCGAGGCCGAGTACCGGTGCGCGATGCGGTTGATCAGCGTCATGGCGCCGTATCCGTCGAGCGCGACGTGGTGAATGCGGCTGTACCACAGGTAATGCGACTCTCCGACGCAGAGAATCGAGGTCTCGAACAGTCGATCCACATCGAGATCGAGGGGGGCCTGGTAGTCCCGGTCCATCCATTCGTGCGCGGCAGCGACCGGGTCGTCCTGACCGCGAAAGTCGATGAAGGCGATGGACGTGTCGGTGGCGTGGTCCACGTACTGCATCGGTCGGCCGTCGACCTCGACGACCTTGAGGAACGGCGACTGGAATTCGCGGGCCACCGCGATGGTCTCCCGGCGCAGCAGGTCGATGTCGAGGTCGCCGTGCAGTTCCACATAGTGCGCTACCGAGATCGGCACCGCGGGGTCGAGTTGCTGCGCGAACCAGGTGGCACGCTGCGCCGCGGACAGGGGGAACGGCTCCCCTTCGGAATCGTGTGTTGCCGGCTTCCGCGTGTCGACGGGCTTCACGGCGGTTCCTCCCCATAAGGTATCCCCGACCGCTCACAGCGTGACCGCGTCCGTATCCTGGCTCGCGAATGCGGGAGGCGGTAGCTTTTCGCCGTCCCCCAGAAAACTCGTTCGCCGTCCACAGGGCGCACAGACCCCATCGTTGCACAGCGGCACGGCTCCGTTCAGCGGATTCGGTCGTCGCGGCGCCGGGTGCGACCGGCCTCGAGATACCCCGACAACACCGGACCGATGACGGCGAGGGACTGCGGCTCGATCATGTCGTTGTGCCCGCAGTCCACCCGGTGCTCCACGATTCGACCGGTCACCAGCGGCCGCCACTCGTCCGCCGACCGGGAGCGCGTGGTGCCGTCGTCGTCGCCGGTCGCGGGGAAGATCAGCAGCTCGCCATCGTAGACCTGCGGCTCGAACCGGTGGACCAGATTTCGCGAATTCTCGTATCCGGCGTTGATCCGCGCGAGGTGTTCTCCGCGTAGCCCGGAGTCACTGCCCCACGATTCGTTCAGCAGTTGCGCCGCGCGTTCGTACGTGAGCTCGCCGTCGGTGGCGACGACGAGCCCCAGGCCGCGGAGCAGATCCCGCATGTCGAGCTTCCCGAACAGCGGATCCTCGCCGTTGTCGGGATAGCTGTCCATGACCGTGAGGGTGGCGACGTCGTCGCCTGCACGCTGGAGTTCGACGGCCATCGCGTGGGCGATGACCCCGCCCAGCGACCAGCCGAGCAGGTCGTACGGTCCCTCCGGCTGAATGGCCTTCATCTCCTCGACGTACCGGTGCGCGAGTTGTTCGATCGACTGGTAGTCGCCGTCCCCGCTGATCGTGGGCAACTGCAGTCCGAACGCACGGCGGTCGGCGGGCAGATACCGGACGAGACCCGCATACCCCCAGGAGAGCCCGATTCCCGGGTGGACACAGAACAGCGGTCGTCCGGTGCCCTCCGTGCGCAGCGGAATGACCACCCCCAGCGCCTCCGTCACCCCGCTCTCGGCCGACGGCACTGCGATCCTGCGGGCGAGGCCGGCCGGGGTGGGATCGAGGAACATCCATTGCAGCGGGATCTTCCGATCGAGCCTCTCCTGCAGGGCGGCGATCACCTTCGTCGCAAGCAGGGAGTTGCCGCTTCTCTCGAAGAAGTTGTCCTCGGCCCCCACCCGGTCGAGCCCGAGCACCTCGGCGAAGACGTCCACGACCGCCGCCTCGAGGTCGTTCGCCGGCAACCGGAAGGCGGCGCCCGACAGGAACTCGGGTGCGGGCAGTGCGGCGCGATCCAGTTTGCCCACCGGCGTCAGCGGAATCTGTTCGAGGACGACGATCGCGGCGGGCACCATGTGGGCCGGCAGACGCTCCCCGACGAGACGGGTGAGTTCCGCGGTGTCGACGTCCGCACCGCCGATCGGCCGGACATACGAGACGAGCAGCGGTTCCCCGGCAGGCCCGGCACGGCCGATGGTGACGGCGAACCCGACGTCGGGATGATCGGTGAGTACGGCGTCGATCTCGCCGGGTTCGATGCGGAACCCGCGGATCTTCACCTGGAAATCGCTGCGCCCGACGTACTCGAGGGTGCCGTCCCGGCGCCACCGCACCACGTCTCCCGTGCGGTACATCCGCTCGCCCGGGGCACCCCAGGGGGCGGCCACGAAACGGGACGCCGTCAGATCGGGCCGACGGTGATACCCGGACGCCAGAGCGCGTCCCGACACGTACAGCTCACCGACGACACCGACCGGCACCGGGCGCAGCCGCGAATCCAGCACGACCTCGGAGACGCCGCGGGTGGGTGCGCCGAGCGTGATCGGCTCGCCCGGCACCAGCGCGTCGCTGATGTTCGACATGATCGTCGTCTCGGTCGGCCCGTAGGCGTTGAACATCCGGCGGCCGGGCGCCCACCGGGCGACGAGTTCGGGTGGACAGGCTTCACCGGCCACGACCAGCATCCGCAGCGACTCGAAGCCGAGGGGGTCCATCGACGCCAGTGCGGTCGGGGTGACGAATCCGTGGGACACCCGCTCACTGCTCAGCAGTGCGGCCAGTTCGGTGCCGCCGTAGATCGTCGGCGGGGCGATCACCAGCGTCGCGCCCGCGCAGAATGCCATGACCAGTTCGAACACGGACGCGTCGAAACTCGGCGACGCGAAGTGCAGCACCCGGGCGCCGGGTGTGACGACGAGGCGGTCGCGCTCCTCCGCGGCGAGGTTCGCCAGGCCGCGGTGTGTGACGGCCACTCCCTTGGGGACGCCCGTGGATCCGGACGTGTAGATGAGGTACGCGGGATGTGCCTCGTGCAGCGGTACCGTCCGGTCCGCGTCGATGACGGGGGCAGGCGACTGCAGCCGGATCCGTTCCTCGTCTTCGGCGTCGTCGAGCACGATCCAGTTCACGGTGCCGGGCAGCCGATCTCGGTGTGCCCGCAGGGTCACCCCGGACACCGCCCCGGAATCGGTGAGCATGTGCTCGATGCGGTCGAGTGGATACCCGGGGTCGACCGGCAGGAACGCGGCGCCCGTCCGAGCGACGGCCCACACCGACAGCACCGATTCGATCGAGCGCGGCAGGCTCAGAGCGACAGTGGTTCCCGGACCCGCACCGTCCTCGATCAGGCGGCGCGCCAGCCGGTTCGACGCCTCGTCGAGTTCGCGGTAGCTGATCGTCCGGCCCCGGTAGGACACCGCGTCGGCGCCCCGGTCTCGTTCGACGGCGGCCGACAGCAGTTCCGGCAGCAGGACATTCGGGGCGTCGGGTGCGCCGCGCGCCGGGGTGAGCGCCGCGACTTCGTCGGTGCCGAGGATCTCGATGTCGCCGACCGGAACACCGGGTTCCGCGGTGACGGTGCCGAGGATGCGCACGAACCGTTCCGCGAACCCGCGCACCGTGTCGGCATCGAACAGGTCGGTCGCGTAGTCGATCGCACCCACCATGCCCGCCGGGGTGCCGTCGGCGGCGAACCGCTCGTCGAGGATCACCTCGAGGTCCACCTTCACGACGGCGAGGTCGGGATCGAGCCCCTCGACGGTCAGCCCCGGCAACCGCAGAGCGGGATTCTCGGTGTTCTGGAATTCGAGGGACACCTGGAACAGCGGCGAGTGGGCGGTCGACCGCACCGGTCCGACGGCGTCCACCACCCGTTCGAAGGGCAGGTCGGCGTGCGCGAAGGCGCCGAGATCGGCGTCGCGGACCCGCGCGAGCAGGTCACGGAACGGCTGTCCCGCCTCCACCGGGGTGCGCAGGGCCAGCGTGCCGACGAACATGCCGACGAGGTCGTCGAGTGCCGCCTCGCCGCGGCCGGCGATCGGGGTGCCGATCGCCACATCCCCGGTGCCGCCGAGCCGGCCGAGCAGCACAGCGAGTGCAGCGTGCACGATCATGAACTCGGTGGACCGGTGCTCCCGCGCCGCCGTCCGGATCCGCTCGTGCAGGCCGGGCTCGATCGCGAAGCGCACCCGCTCGCCGCGGAACGACTGCTGTGCGGGACGCCGACGGTCGGCGGGCAGTTCGAGGAGTTCGGGCAGCCCGGCCAGCGCCGACTCCCAGTAGGCCAGTTGCCGCGAGATCAGCGACCCGGGGTCGTCCTCCGAACCCAGCAGCCTGCGTTGCCACAGTGTGTAGTCGGCGTACTGGACCGGCAGCGGCGTCCATCCGGGAGCGCGACCGTGGACGCGGGATTCGTACGCGATCATCACATCCCGCACCAGCGGTGCCATGGAGAAGCCGTCGGCGGAGATGTGGTGGACCACGACGGCGAGCACGTGGTCCGTCGGGTCGAGGGAGAACAGGGCGACGCGTAGCGGAACGGCTTGGGCGACGTCGAAGCCGGCCGTCACGAGCCGGGTGAGCTCCTCCCGGAGCCGACCGTCGTCCGCGACCGCGGTCGGCGCGAGCATCGGCGCGGTAGGCGCGAGGATCTCCTGGACGGGTTCGCCGTCGCGGAGCGGGAAGCGGGTGCGCAACGACTCGTGCCGGGTCACGACGTCCGTGACGGCGGCGGTCAGCGCATCCACGTCGAGGTCGCCGATGAGCCGCACCACCATCGGGATGTTGTAGGCGGGCGAACTCGTGTCGAACTGGTTGATGAACCACATGCGTTGCTGGGCGTAGGACAGCGGGATGCGGTCGGGCCGGTCCCCGGCGGTGAGGGCGGGACGGCCGGACGGACCCGCTCCCGCGTGCTCGATACGCGCGGCGAACGCCTCGACCGTGGGCGCCTCGAACAACGCCCGCACGCCGATGTCGGTGTCGAGTGCGGCGCGCAGGCGGGCCACCGCGCGGGTCGCGCTCAGTGAGTTGCCGCCGAGGTCGAAGAATCCCGCGTCCGCGCTCACCCGGTCGAGTCCGAGGACCTCCGCGAAGACCTCGGCCACCGTCTCCTGGACCGGATCGGCGGGTGCCCGGTATTCGCGCGTGCCGACGTCGAATTCGGGTGCGGGCAGGGCTTTGCGGTCGAACTTGCCGACGGCGTTCAGCGGGATCTCGTCCAGCACCGTGATCGAGGACGGAACCATGTGGGCGGGCAGTCTGCTCGTGAGACGGCGGGTGATCGTCTCGGTATCGAGGGCACGTTCGGGCGCGGGCACCACGTACGACGCGAGGAGCGTGTCCCCGGCCGGACCGCGGTAGGCGACCGTGACCGCGAACCGGACGTCGGGGTCGGCCGTGAGAGTGGTGTCGATCTCGCCGAGTTCGATGCGGAACCCGCGCACCTTCACCTGGAAGTCGCTGCGGCCGAGGTACTCGATGGTGTGCTCGGCAGTCCAGCGCACGATGTCGCCGGTGCGGTACATCCGTTGCCCGGGCTCGGCGGGATCGGCGACGAACCGTTCCGCCGTCACCCCGGGGCGCCGGTGGTAACCGCGCGCCAATCCCGCACCGGCGAGGTACAACTCCCCCGGAACCCCGACCGGAACCGGCCGCAACCGGGAATCCAGCACCAACTCCGTGACACCGCGAATCGGTCCACCGATGGTGATGCGCTCCCCCGGCCTCAGCGGATCGCTGATGTTGGACATGACCGTGGTCTCGGTCGGCCCGTACCCGTTGTACAACCGGCGTCCCGGTGCCCACCGGGACACGAGTTCGGGTGGGCAGGCCTCGCCGCCGACCACGACGTCGGTGAAATGATCCAGCCCCGCCGGGTCGAGAGACGCGAGGGCCGCCGTGGTGACGAACGCGTGTGTGACGTGCCGGTCCCGGATCAGCTGGGCGAGTTCGTCGCCGCCGAAGACGGTGGTCGGCGCGATCACCATCATCGCCGCCGCACCGAACGCCTGCAGATATTCGAATACGGATCCGTCGAAGCTCGGTGTCGAGAAGTGCAGCGTCCGGGACTCGGAATCCGCTCCGAAGCGGGCGAGTTGGTCGCGCGCGAAATTGTCGAGACCGCGGTGCGTCACGGTCACGCCCTTCGGCCTGCCGGTGGACCCCGACGTGTAGACGAGATACGCGGCCGTGTCGAGGGTGACCGGTGCCGTGCGGTCGCCGTCGTCGACCGATTCCGCGGATGCGGCCGCGCACTCGGCGGCGAACGCGGGGTCGTCGAGAACGAGCCAGCCGATGTTCTCGGGCAGACGGGCGCGATGCTCGGACGTCGTCAACCCGAGTGCGCAGTCCGAGTCGGTGAGCATGTGCGTGATGCGCTCGCCCGGATAGTTCGGGTCGACGGGCACGAACACGGCCCCGGTCCTGGCCACCGCCCAGACGCACAGCACCGACTCGATCGAGCGTGGAATACCCACGGCCACCGACTTTTCTGGCCCGAGTCCGCGGGCGATCAGAGCACGGGCGAGCCGGTTGGACCGCTCGTCCAGCTCCCGGTACGACACCTCGACGTCGCCGGACGACAGGGCGACCGCATCGGGGTCGACCGCGGCGGCGTCCGTGAAGATCTGCGGGAGCGTGCGGACGGAGCCGGCGGGACCACCGCGGACCGGTACCAGTTCCGCGCGTTCCCGCTCGGTGAGCAGCGACAGCCGGGCCAGCGGCACGTCGGGTCCGGTGCAGGCGTCGAGCACCCGCACCACCCGCTCGGCGATGTCCTCGATCGCGCCGGCGGCGAACAGGCCGGGCACGTACTCGAATTTCAGGTGCAGGCTCGCCGCCGCCGACGCGACGAGACTCAGCGGGTAGTGGGCGGCGTCGCGGGCATCCACACCGGTCACGCGGAGTCCGGCGATATCGGTGTCTTCCGACAGCCCGGCCCGGTCCACCGGATACGACTCGAACACGGTGAGGGTGTCGAACCCGACGCCGGGACCCGCGGCGTCCTGGATCTCGGCGAGACCCGTGTAGTGGTGATCGAGCATCGCCGCCTGCTCGGCCTGCACCCGCTCCAGCAACGCGCCGAGCGTCTCCTCCGGATGCAGAGTGACGCGCACCGGAACGGTGTTGATGAACAGCCCGACCATCGTCTCGATGCCGGAGAGTTCCGGCGGCCGGCCGGAGACGGTGGCGCCGAACACGACGTCGTCGCGTCCGGTGAGCATCGCCAGCACGATGCCCCATGCCGTCTGCAGAATGCTGTTGAGGGTGAGCCCGCGCGCCCGCGCGGATTCGCGCAGCCGGTCGGTCCGGTCCTCGTCGAGGTCGAACACCCACTCCCGCGACACGGTCGACAGCTGCCGAGCCCGGTCGGCGGGCACCAGCAGCGTCGGTTCCTCGACCCCCGCGAGGGCGTCCGCCCAGGCCCGCGCGGACAGCTCGGTGTCGCGCCCGCTCATCCACACCAGGTAGTCGCGGTAGTCCCGCACGCGGGGCAGCGGAGAGGGGTCGGCGTCCGTGGCGTACAGCGTGAGCAGTTCCCGGATCATCAGCGGCATCGACCAGCCGTCGAGCAGGATGTGGTGGTTCGTCGACACCAGTCGGCAGCGGCCGCCGGCCGTTCGCACCAGCAGGAACCGGATCAGCGGCGCGGTGGCCATGTCGAAGGGGGTGGTCCGGTCGGCGGCCAGCAGTCGCTCGATCTCGGCGGCCGCCGCGTCCTCGTCCAGTGCGCTCAGGTCGATCTCCCGCCAGGGCACGGCGACCCGGCCCGAGACCACCTGCACGGCCCCGCCCTCGGCGTCGTGACAGAACGCGCTGCGCAGGTTCGGGTGACGGTCGAGGAGTGCGGCGGCGGCCCGGCGCAGTCGTGCGGCGTCGACGTCGCCGCCGAGGTCGAGAATCAGCTGGACGAGGTAGGCGTCCACCGATTCGTCGGCCAGTTCGGCGTGGAACAGCATGCCCGCCTGCAACGGCGACAGCGGCCAGACATCGGTCATCGCCGGGTAGCGGCGCTCGAGGTCGTCGATCGCGCTCTGGCCGAGCCGGACGAGGTTCAGGTCGGACGGGGTGAATCCGCCGCCACCGGACCGGGCGTGCTCGGTGAGGGCCTCGAGCGCGCCGACCCACAGGCTCGCGAGTTCGCCGATGTCGTCGGCGGCGATCACCCCGACGGGGAACGACCACGTGGCGGTGAGGGCGGGACCGGCGGCGGTGTCGGTGGTCCTGGCGTTCACGTCGACGACGGCCGCCGCGGGCAGCCCGGAGTGCGCGGCGGCGGCGAGGCCCGCGTCGGCGACCGGCGTCCAGTCGCCGTCCGGCGCGGAACCCGAACCGAGCCTGCCGAGGTAGTTGAAGCTCACCTGCGCGCCCGGCAGGGCCGCGAGTTCGGGAGCCGTCTCGGCGTCGAGGTAACGGAGCAGCCCGAACCCGATGCCGTGGTCGGGGATCGACTGCAACCGCTCCTTCACCGTCTTGACCGCGGCCCCGGCGGCGGGGCCGGCCGCGAACGCGTCGTCGATGTCCACACCACTCAGGTCGAGGCCCACCGGGAAGATCGTGGTGAACCAGCCGACGGTGCGGGCGAGATCGGCGCCCGGAACCACCTGCTCCTCACGACCGTGCCCTTCGAGATTCACCAGCGCGCCGGACGACTCGATCCCGCGCGCCCGGCGCCAGCGGACGAGCGCCAACGCCAGCGCCGTCAGCAGTCCGTCGCCGACACTCCCGTGGAAGGCCTGGGGAAGCGTCGTCAGCAGCGCCTCCGTCACCTCGACGGGAACCCGGACCTCGACGTCGGAGGTCTGGACGTCGGCTGCGGTGAGGGGCCGCGACCCGAGCGGTGGGTCGGGGGTGTCGAGCATCCGCCGCCACAGGTCGAGTTCGGCTGTGCGAGAGGGCTCCTGCGCCACATCGGTGAGGGCGTGCGCCCACCGGCGCATCGACGTGCCGGTGCCGGGCAGGGTGGGCGGCTCACCCGACAGCACCTGAGCGCAGGCGAGGGCGAGGTCGGGGACGAGGATCCGCCACGACACCCCGTCGACCACCACGTGATGGGCGACGATCAGCAGCCGTCCCGCGGCGGCCGGTGTCGCGCTGCTCGCGAACCAGACCGCCTGCACCATCACACCCGACTCCGGGTCGAGCCGGCCCGCGGCGGCGTCCAGTTCGCGGGACGCGGCCTCGGTGAACGAGTCGGCGGCGTCGATCGGCACCGTGCGCACCACCGCGGTCGCCCGCACCCAGCCGGGCGGCGCGACCGCCATCGCCGCACCGTGCTCGGCCCGGTCACTCCGGTACAGCCGGGCGCGCAGCATGTCGTGCCGGTCCAGGACGGCCTGCATCGCCGCCGTCAGCGTGTCCTCGTCCAGTGCGGCGGGGGTGGTGAACAGCGCAGCCTGGGAGTACCGGCGGAAATCGCCGTCCCTGCCCAGCATCCAGTGCACGATCGGGGTGAGGGGGAATTCGCCGACGCCGCCGCCGGGCAGCTCCTCCAGCGTGACCGCCTGCTCTCCCGCGGTCGCGACCTCCGCGAGCGCGGCAACCGTCTTGCGTTCGAACACGTCCCGCGGGGTGATCACCACCCCGGACGCCTTCGCCCGGGTGACGAGCTGAATCGACATGATGGAGTCGCCGCCGACCGCGAAGAACGAATCGTCGACGCCCACCGATTCGAGGCCGAGCACCTCGGCGAACAGGCCGGCAAGGATCCGCTCCGTTTCCGTCGCCGGTGCGCGGCCGAGCGACACCTGCCGTCCGAAGTCCGGTTCGGGCAGCGCCCTGCGGTCGAGTTTGCCGTTCACGGTGAGGGGCAGGACGTCGAGCACCACCACGACCGCGGGCACCATGTGCGCCGCCAGCCGGCCGGCGACCGCGTCGACGATTGCGGCCGGATCCAGCACCCGGCCCGCCTCGGGCACCACGTAGCCCACCAGTCGTTCGCGCCGCGCCAGCACCACCGACTGCGCCACACCGTCGCAGGCGAGCAGCGCCGACTCCACCTCGCCGAGCTCGATGCGGAAGCCCTTGACCTGAACCTGGAAGTCGTTGCGGCCCAGATATTCCAGCTGACCGTCCGCGTTCCACCGGCCGAGGTCGCCGGACCGGTACATCCGCGAACCGGGTGTGTGCGGGTCGGCCACGAACCGGGTCGACGTGAGTGCGAACCGGCCGAGATAGCCCCGGGTCACCTGCGCGCCCGACACGTAGAGTTCCCCGACCACTCCCGGCGGCACCGGGTGCAGTCGGGAGTCGAGCACGTACACGCGCAGTCCGGGCAGTGCCCGGCCGATCACGGAGGCTGACGCGGACGCGGCGAGTTCCACGTCCAGCGGCAGGTGACTGACGTGCACGGTGGTTTCCGTGATGCCGTACATGTTCACCAGCGCCGGGGCGGTGTCGTCGTGTCGCGCGTACCAGCGGGTGAGCTGCCCCAGGTCGAGGGCCTCGCCGCCGAATACCACGACGCGGAGGGACAGTTCGGTGGCGCCGGCGACCCGGTCCGCCTCGGCGAGTTGGTAGAAGGCGGTGGGGGTCTGATTCAGGACGGTGACGTTCTCGTCCCGCAGCAGTCGCAGGAACATGTCGGGTGAGCGGGTCGTGAAGTAGTCGACCACCACCAGCCGGCCGCCGTGGAGCAGCGCACCCCACAGTTCCCAGACGGAGAAGTCGAACGCCGCCGAGTGGAACATGGTCCACACGTCGGAGGCATCGAACCGGAACAGCGGTTGCGTGTTCGCGAACAGGGTGACGACGTTGCGGTGCGCCACCTGAACGCCTTTCGGCTGCCCCGTCGAGCCGGACGTGTAGATGACGTACGCCACCGAGTCCGGGCGCAGCGGCCCGGTCCGGTCGCCGTCGGTGACCGGCAGCGGCGACGTACGGTCGAGTTCGGCCACCGTCTCCGCACTGTCCACGAGCAGGAGCGGGACCCCGCTCGCCCGGACCGCGTCGGATTCGGCCTCGGTGGTCAGCACACACACCGGCCGGGCGTCGGCGAACACGAACGCGAGCCGCTCCGCCGGGTACGTCACATCCACGGGCACATAGCCGGCACCCGACTTCACCACCGCGAGCAGCGCCACCACCAGCTCCACCGACCGCGCGGCGGCGACGGCCACCAGGGTCTCGGGGCCGGCGCCCCGCGCGATCAGCAACCGCGCCAGGCGATTCGCCCGGGTGTCCAGCTCGTCGTAGGTGAGCGAGACGCCTTCGCACACGACGGCCGTCGCGCGGCGGGATCGCTGCGCGGCCCGCTCGAAGAGGTCTACCAGGGTCGCGTCCGGGGCCGGGGACTCGGCGAACGCCGGCAGCACCCGGCCCCGCTCCGCGGTGTCCAGGATCTCGATGTCGCCCACGGGAAGTTCCGTGGTCGCGGCGACCGACTCGAGCACCCGGAGGAACCGTTCCCCGAATCGGACCACGGTGTTGCGATCGAGCACGTCCGTCGCGAACCGCAGTCCGGCACTGAGTCCGGCGGGCGCGCCGTCACTGTCGATCTGCTCGGCGAGACTCAGTTCCAGGTCGAACTTCGCGACGCCCAAGTCCACGCCGAGCGAATCGACGGTGAGTCCGGGCAGTTCGAGGTGGGTGCCCTCCGCGTTCCGGAACTCGATGAGCACCTGGAACAGTGGGGTGTGCGACGTGGATCGTTCGGGGGCGAGATGGTCGACCAGCCGCTCGAACGGGATGTCCGCGTGCTCGAACGCACCGAGGTCCGCCGCCCGCACCGCGGTCAGTACCTGACCGAACGACGCCCGCGGATCCACCACCGTCCGCAGGACGAGCGTGTTCACGAACATGCCCACCACGTCGTCGAGCACCGCCTGCCCGCGACCGGCGACGGGCGTTCCCATCGTGACGTCGTCCGTGCCCGACAGCCGGGACAGCAGGACGGCGAATGCCGCGTGAACCGCCATGAACAGTGTCGAATTATGTTGTGCTGCGATCGTGTTCAACGCACGGTGCAGCCGGGCAGGCACGTCGAACTCGACGACGTCCCCGCGGTAGGACCGCTGGACGGGGCGCGGCCGGTCTACCGGGATCTGCAGCACCTCGGGCGAACCGGACAGGGTGTCCGTCCAGTAGCCCAGTTGCCTCGACAGCACCGAGTCCGGATCGTCCACCGCACCGAGGAAGTCCCGCTGCCACACGCTGTAGTCGGCGTACTGCACCGGCAGCGGGGTCCAGCCAGGCGTCTCCCCCACGGTCCGGGCGGTGTACGCGAGCATGACGTCGCGGGCCAGCGGCATCATGGAGAACCCGTCGGCGGCGATGTGGTGCACGACGATGGCGAGGACGTGCTGCTCGGGTTCCAGCTCGAACAGCCGTGCGCGGAACGGGATCTCGTCACTCACGTCGAAACCGGCGCCGACCAGGGCTGCGAGGGCGTCCCGCAGTGCGCGGTCACCGGCGGCGGCCACCGGATCGAGGCGGGGGGTGGCCCGCCCGGCATCGACGATCACCTGGTGCGGTCCGTCGACCGACCCGGGAAACACGGTGCGGAGCGATTCGTGCCGCGCGACGACGTCGCCGACCGCCGCGAGCAGGGCGGCGTGATCGAGGACCCCGGTCAGTCGCAGGGCGATCGGAATGTTGTAGGCGGGCGACGACGTGTCGAACTGGTTGACGAACCACATGCGTTGCTGCGCCAGCGACAACGGGATCCGGTCGGGGCGCTGTCGTGCGGCGAGCGCCACCGACGGGGTGGCCGCCGTCACCGCCGAGTCGATCCGGACCGCCAGATCGGCGACGACCGGAGCGTCGAACAGTGCGGCCACGCCGATCCCGGCGTCGAGGGCGGAGTTGATGCGCGCGACCGCCCGGGTGGCGCTGAGCGAGTCGCCGCCCAATTCGAAGAAGCTGTCGTCCGCACCGACGCGCAGGGCGCCGAGCACGTCGGCGAACACCTGCGCGACAGCCTCCTCGACCGGAGTGGTGGGCGCCCGGTACCCGATGGTCGCCGACGTGAATTCCGGTGCGGGCAGAGCCTTCCGGTCGAGCTTGCCGACGGGGGTCAGGGGAATCTCGTCGAGGACGACCACCGCGGCGGGCACCATGTACTTGGGCAGGATCCGGCCCGCGAACGCGAGCACGTCCGGCGCCGCCACCTCCTCGCCGTCGTGCGGCAGCACGTACGACACCAGCGCCGTGTCCCCCAGCGGGCCCGGCCTGCCGAGGGTCGCGGCGAAGTCGAGGTGCGGGTGGGTGGTGAGAACGGAATCGATCTCGCCCAGTTCGACGCGCTGACCGCGGATCTTCACCTGGAAGTCGCTGCGCCCGAGGTATTCGAGGGTGTGGTCGCGGGACCAGCGCACGACGTCGCCCGTGCGGTACATCCGGCCGCCGCCGTAGGGGTCGGCGACGAACCGCTCCGCGGTGAGCGCGGGCCGCCGGTGGTACCCGCGGGCCAGCGCCGGTCCCGCGATGTACAACTCGCCGGGCACCCCGGCCGGAACGGGCTGCAGCCGCGCATCGAGGACCGACAGCGCGATGCCACGGACAGGCCCCCCGATGGTGACCGGCTCGCCCGGTCTCATCGGCCGGCTGAACGTGGTGAGGATGGTGGCCTCGGTGGGGCCGTACCCGTTGAACATCGCCCGATCCGCACCCCACGCGGCGACCAGTTCGTCGCCGACGGCGTCGCCGGCCACGACGAGCGCCTCGAGGTGCTCGATGCCGTCGCGCTCCACGGTGGCCAGGACGGCCGGGGTGATGCAGGCGTGGGTGACGCGTTCGCGGCGCAGCAGCGCCGCCAGTTCCGCCCCGCCGTAGACGTCGGGGGGAGCGATCACGAGCGTCGCCCCGGCGGCACAGGACTGGACGAGTTCGAGTATCGCCACGTCGAAACTGGGTGAACAGATGTGCAGGCACCGGGAGTCGGGTGAGACGGTGTAGTGCTCGGTCTGCTCGGTGAGCAGGTTCGCCAGACCGCGGTGGGTGACGACGACGCCCTTCGGCCTGCCGGTGGACCCGGACGTGTAGATCGCGTACGCGGCGTGGTCGACGTCGAGCACCGACCGGCGGTCCAGGTCGGTGACGCGGACCGGCGATGCGGCGGCCCACGTGCGGTCGAAGGCCGGTTCGTCCAGCACCAGCCACGGCACGGAACCGGGCAATCGGTGTCGGTGAGCGGACGTCGTCACACCCAGTGCCGCACCGGAATCGGCCAGCATATGTTCGATGCGATCGGCGGGATAGTTCGGGTCGACGGGCACGAACGCCGCGCCCGCCTTCGCGACCGCCCACACCGCCAGCACCGATTCCCGTGATCGGGGTAGCCCGAGCGCCACGAACCTCTCCGGCCCGGCACCGCGTTCGATGAGGACGCGGGCCAGCGCGCTCGACCGCTCGTCGAGCTCGCGGTAGCTCGTCTCGCGTCCGTCGAAGACGAGCGCGGGCACCTCCGGCCGGTTCCCGGCCGAGGCGGTGAGGATCTCGGGCAGGGTCTTCGGCGGCCCGGCGGGGGCCCCGGACACCGCGGTGTACTCCTGGAGTTCGGCCTCCGACAGCAGGGTGAGGTGGGCGATGGGTGTGTCGATGTCCGACAGCATGATCTGCACGACGCGCGCGACGCGGTCCGCCACCGACTCCGCGAACTCGCTCCGGAAGACGTTCGGCTGGTATCGCAGTCGCAGGTGCAGTCCGGTGTCGACGTGCGCCATCAGGGTGAACGGATAGTGGGTGGAGTCGATCCCCTCGATCCCGGCGACGTGCATGCCGTCGATGTCGGTGTCTTCCGACAATCCCATGCGGTCCACCGGATAGGACTCGAACACGGTCAGCGTGTCGAAGGCAGCACCTTCCCCGACGGCGCGCTGAATCTCCGTGAGGCCCACGTAGTGGTGATCGAGCAGGGCAGACTGTTCACGCTGGAAACGCTGCAGCAGTTCCGCGAGCGTCTCCTCGCGGCGCAGGCGCAGCCGGACGGGCACCGTGTTGATGAACAGCCCGACCATCGACTCGATGCCGGCGACTCCCGGTGGGCGGCCGGACACCGTGGCTCCGAAAACCACGTCCTCGCGCGTGCCGAGTGTGGTCAGCACCAGCCCCCACGCCACCTGGACGAGGGTGTTCATGGTCAGTCCGTGTTCCCGCGCGAGGGCCTCGAGCGCCCGGGTCTTCTCCTCGCCCACGTCGAGGCGCACGTCCTCGGGTTCGGCGAAGCTCTGCTCGCCGCGCGCCGCGGGGGCCACGAATGTCGGCCCGTCCGAGCCGGCGAGGGCGGATACCCAGGCGGCCGTGGAGCGTTCGTGGTCCTGCCTGCCGATCCACTGCAGGTAGTCGCGGTAGGACGTGACGTGGGGAAGGGCCGTCGTGTCGCCGTCCGTGGCGTAGAGGATCAGCAGGTCCTTGATCACCAGGGGCGTCGACCATCCGTCGAGAAGGATGTGGTGATGGGTCACGACCAGCCGGTACCGGTCGGGTGCGGTGCGCAGCAACGTGAATCGGAGCAGCGGCGCCTCGGACATCTCGAACGGGACGGCGCGGTCTGCCGCGACGAGTGCCTCCGCCTCCGCGGCGATCCGGGTGTCGTCGAGATCCGACAGGTCGACGTCGGTCCACGGCGCGGTCGCCCCGGCGAGCACCACCTGGACCGGTCCGCCACCGGTCTCCGCGAACGCCACCCGGAGGTTCGCGTGCCGGTCGAGCAGGCCCTGTGCGGCGCGGCGGAGCCTGGCGGAGTCGACGGTGCCGCGCAGGTCGAAGACCAGCTGCACCTGATACGCGTCGAGGCGATGCTCGGACAGCTGCGCGTGGAACAGCAGACCGGCCTGCAGCGGTGACAGCGGCCAGACGTCGGCGAGGTCCGGGTAGGTGCTCTCGAACCGGTCGATGTCTGCCTGCCCGACGGACACCAGATCGAGATCGGACGGCGTCAGCCCCCCTGCGCCCGGGCGGCTCGCGTGCTCGGCCAGGGCGGTGAGTCCCCGAACCCACAGTGCGGACAGCTCTTCCACGTCCTCGGCGGCCAGCACACCGGTGGGGTACGACCACGTCGCCGTGAGTACCGGTGCGCCGTCCCGGACGGTGGTGGCGGCGTTGACGTCCACGACCCAGGCGGCGGGCATGTCGTAGTTCTGGGTTCCGCCGAGGTCCCCGCTGCCCGCGACGGGTAGCCAGGGCACGTCGCCCCCGCTCGTCGCCACCCGGCCGAGGTAGTTGAAACTCATCTGCGGTGGCCGGAATCGGCGCAGTGCCTCCGAGCCGACCGGATCCAGGTATCGCAGGATCCCGTACCCGATGCCGTGATCGGGGATGGCGAGGAGTTGTTCCTTGATCGCCTTGATCGCGGACCCGGCCGCGTCGTCGCCGGCGAGGGCGGCGTCGATGCCGATGCCGGTGAGGTCGAGTCGCGCCGGGAACAGTGTGGTGAACCACCCGACGGTGCGGGACAGGTCGGCGCCGGGCACGACGTGGTCTTCGCGGCCGTGACCCTCGAGGTTGATCAGTACGTCGGCCATCTCGACCCCGCGGTGCCGCCGCCACCGGATCATTGCCAGTGTGAGCGCGGTGAGGAGGCCGTCGCCGACGGTGCCGTGGAACGCGGCCGGCAGTGTGGTGAGGAGAGCCTCGGTGACGGGTGCGGGCACGTCGACGGTGACGCGGCCCGTCGTGGCATCGACGTCGACGGCCGAATCCAGCGGCCGGAAGCCGAGGAGCGGGTCGGGGCCGTCCAGGATCGACTGCCACCGCCCCGCTTCGGTGCGACGGGCCGACGCGGCATCGGTGAGTCCGTGCGACCACCGCCGCATCGACGTCCCCACGGCAGGCAGCGCGGCAGGCAGACCCTCGGCGGCGCGAGTGTGGGCCGCCGCCAGATCCGCGATCAGGATCCGCCACGACACGCCGTCGACCACGAGATGATGCGCGACCAGCAGCAACCGCCCCTGCCCGCCGGGACCGTCGAACCAGAGCACCTGCACCATGCTGGCCGAGGCCGGGTCCAGGCGGTCCGCCGCCGCGTTCAGTTCCGCTCTCGCCACCGCATCGAAGTCGCCGGCGTCGAACGACGTCACGGGCACGTGATGGATCAGCGCATCGGCGGGCACCGATCCGGTCGGCAGCACCGTCATGGCCCACCGCCCCGACTCGTCGACGGCGAGCCGCGCGCGGAGCATGTCGTGGCGGTCCAGCACGGCGTCGACGGCGGCGGCGAGATCGCCACGGGTGAGCCGGGGCGGCGCGGTGACCAGCACGGCCTGGGAGAACCGGTCCAGCCGGCCGCCGCTGCGTCCCAGCATCCACGCGACGACGGGTGTCAGCGGAACCGGGCCGACGCCACCGCCGGGCAGTTCCTCCAGCACCACGGCATCCGCGCGCTCGTAGTGGGCCACCTCGGCGAGACCGGCGACGGTCCTGCGCTCGAACACGTCCCGCGGGGAGAGGATCAGACCCGCTGCCTTCGCGCGGGCCACCAGCTGGATCGACATGATGCTGTCGCCGCCCAGCGCGAAGAACGAATCGTCCACACCCACCGACTCGAGTCCCAGCACGTCCCGGAACAGGCCGGCGAGCAGCGACTCCGTCTCGGTGCGGGGCGGACGACTGTCGGTGACGGCGACACCGAAGTCCGGTTCCGGCAGCGCCTTCCGGTCGAGCTTGCCGTGGACCGTCACCGGGAGCGCCGCGATCACCACGACAACGGCGGGCACCATGTACGACGCGAGGCGCGTGCCCGCGAACTGCAGCACTTCGCCCGGATCGATGTCCGCTCCGGGTTCGGGGACCACGTATCCGATCAGCCGGTCGCCCGAGCGTTCGTCGCGGCGCACGTCGGCGATCGCCGCCGCCACGTCGCCGTGCGCGAGCAGCGCCGACTCGACCTCGCCCAGCTCGATCCGGAATCCGCGGATCTTCACCTGGAAGTCGGTGCGCCCGAGGTAGTCGAGTTGCCCGTCCGTCGTCCAGCGCACGAGGTCGCCGGTCCGGTACATCCGGCTGCCCGGCGGCCCGAAGGGGTTGGCCACGAAGCGTTCCGCGGTGAGCGGGTATCGGCCGTGATAGCCGCGCGCGAGCGCCGGGCCCGCGAGGTACAGCTCCCCCGCGACCCCCGCCGGTACGGGATGCAGCCGCTGATCGAGGACCGCCTCGGTGAACCCGAGCGTCGGCGCGCCGATCGTGACCGGTTCGCCCGGCGCCAGCGGGGTGCTGATGCTCGACACGACCGTCGACTCGGTCGGACCGTACGCGTCGAACATGGCCCGGCCCGGTGCCCAGCGGGCCACCAGTTCCGGCGGGCACGTTTCGCCGCCGGTCACCACGCACTGCACGCTCTCCAGACCGGCGGGATCGACCGAGGCGAGCGCCGCCGGGGTGACGAAGCAGTGCGTGACCCGCTCGCGCAGCAGCAGTTCCGCCAGCTCGTCGCCGCCGTAGACGGACGGGGACGCGATGACCATCGTCGCGCCCGGCCCAACCGCCAGCATCAGCTCCAGCACGGAGGCGTCGAAGCTCGGCGACGCGAAGTGCAGGGTCCGGGACGCCGCGGACGTGCCGAACGTGCTCTGCTCCGTCGCAGCGAAATTCGCCAGACCGCGGTGCGTGGTCACCACACCTTTCGGCCTGCCCGTCGATCCCGACGTGTAGATGACGTACGCGGGGTGGTCCACGTGCAACGGTGACGTCCGGTCGGTGTCGGTCACCGCCGCCGCCGGGAGCAGCGCCAGCTCGGCCTCGGTCCCGGGGTCGCCCGGCACCAGCCACGGGATCGACGCGGGAAGGGCTGACTGCAGCGCGGCCGTGGTGAGACCGGCGACGGCGCCCGAGTCGCCGAGCATGTACTCGATGCGCTCGGCCGGATGGTTCGGGTCGACCGGCAGGAACGCGGCCCCGGTCTTGGCCACCGACCAGACGGCCAGCACGGATTCGATCGACCGCGGCAGTGCCAGAGCCACCACTTGTTCCGGGCCGACGCCGCGCTCGATCAGGAGCCGGGCGAGCCTGTTCGACCATTCGTCGAGGTCCCGGTAGGACACCTGGCGTCCTTCGAAGGACAGCGCCGCGGCGGCCGGGTCCCTGGCCGTGGCGGCCGTCAGCAACTGCGGCAGCGTCCGAGCGGCCACGCCGGGGCCTCCGCTCGCGGACGTCAGCGCGGCCCGCTCGCCGGCGCCGAGGACGTCGACATCGCCGACCGGGGCGTCCGGCGATTCGGTGACGGCGCTCAGGATCCGGACCAGGCGCTCGGCGAACGCGGCCACCGTGTCCGTGTCGAAGATGTCGGTGGCATACCCCAGCGCCGCACTGATCCCCGCGGGATGACCGTCGGCGTCGACGTTCTCCCTCAGCGTCAGCTGGAGGTCGAAATTGATCGTGTCGAACGCGAGGTCGAGGGGTTCGACATGGAGGCCCGGCAGTTCCAACTCGGGGCGCTCGGTGTTCTGGAATTCGAGCATCACCTGGAACAGCGGTGAGTACGCCGTCGAACGGGAGGGCCGCAGGCTCTCCACGACACGTTCGAACGGGACGTCCGCATGCGTGAACGCCCCGAGATCGGCCTCGCGGACCTGCGCGAGCAGCTCGGCGAACGTGCGGGCGCCGTCGATGGGGGTACGGAGCACGAGGGTGTTCACGAACATCCCGACCAGGTCGTCGAGCTCGACCTCGCCGCGGCCCGCGATGGGGGTGCCCACGGCGATGTCGTCCGACGCACTCAGCCGCGCCAGCAGGACGGCCAGCGCGGAGTGCAGGGCCATGAACACGGTCGATCCGTGCCTGCGTGCGAGTTGCACGACGTTCCGGTGGAGATCCGGGTCGATGTCGAATTCGATACGACCCGCGCCCAGGGTGCGGGCGGCCGGGCGGGGCCGGTCCGTCGGCAGTTCCAGTACATCGGGAAGGTCGGCCAGCGTCGCGGTCCAGAAGTCGAGCTGGCGGGCGAGAGGCGAACCGTCTGCGTCTTCGTTGCCGAGCCAGTCTCGTTGCCACAGTGTGTAGTCGGCGTACTGCACGGGAAGCGGGGTCCAGTCGGGCGCGGCGCCGCGGCACCGGGCGGTGTACGCCGACAGGACGTCGCGGGCGAGCGGAACCATCGAGAAACCGTCCGCCGCGATGTGATGCACGACCACGGCCAGCACGTGCTCGTGCTCGTTCACCCCGAACAGCCGGGCCCGCACCGGCGCCTCCGTCGTCACGTCGAACCCGGCGGAGAGCAGGCGGTGGAGTTCCGCGCCGAGGTCCGCCGACCCGACGGCGTGCGGTGTGAGTGCGGGCGCCACCTTCTCTGCCGGGAGGATCACCTGCCGCGGACCGCTGTCGGTGAGAGGGAAGACGGTGCGGAGGGACTCGTGGCGCTCGACGACGTCGGCGACGGCCTCCTCCAGCGCCTGCGCGTCGAGGGTGCCGGCGAGGCGGAGCGCGATCGCGACGTTGTACGCCGCACTGGCCGTGTCGAACTGGTTGATGAACCACATCCGCTGCTGTGCGAGTGAGACGGGGACCTCCCGCGACGGGTCCCGTGGGGCCGGCGGCGGCCGGGATTCCAGGTTGGAGTCCCCGGCCTCGGCGCGGGCGGCCAATCCGGCGACGGTCGGGGCGTCGAACACGTCCCGCACGCCCAGCCGGTCGCCGACGGCAGCGTTGACGCGCGCGACGAGCCGGGTCGCGGTCAGCGAGTTCCCGCCGAGTGCGAAGAAGCTGTCGTTCGCCCCCACCCGGACGCTGCCGAGCAGATCGGCGAACACGGCGGCGACGATCTCCTCCACCGGATTGCGTGGGGCGACGAAACCCACCGTCGACGTGCCGAAGTCCGCTTCGGGAAGGGCTTTCCGGTCGAGTTTGCCGTTGACCGTCAGGGGCAGGGCGTCGATCACCACGACCGCGGCCGGCACCATGTACGACGGAACGCTCGCCCCGACCGCGTCGAGAACCGCCGCCGCGTCGACATCCGCACCCGTCTCCGGGACCACGTAACCCATCAGCCGGTCACCGTCCCGGTCGTCGCCGCGCACCACGACCACCGACTGCGCGACCCCGGGGCACGCGGCCAGGGCCGCCTCCACTTCGCCGAGTTCCACCCGGAATCCGCGCAGCTGCACCTGGAAGTCGCTGCGCCCCACGTACTCGAGCCGGCCGCCCGCACCCCACTTCACGACGTCGCCCGAGCGGTACATGCGCGCCCCCGCCCGGTGGTGGTCGAACGGGTCGGCGACGAAACGCGTCGCGGTCAAACCCTGCCTGCCGATGTAGCCGCGGGTCACCTGGTCGCCGGACACGTACAGTTCGCCCACCACCCCGGGCGGTACCGGATGCAGCCGGCCGTCGAGGACGTAGACCCGCAGACCGGGGAGTCCGCCGCCGATCACCGAGCCCGGCACGGACGCCGCCAGCGCTCGGTCGAGGGCGAGGAAGCTGACGTGCACCGTGGTCTCGGTGATGCCGTACATGTTCACCAGCACGGGGGCCCGGTCGTCGTGCCGGGTGTACCACCGCTCCAGTTGCCCGACGTCGAGGGCTTCGCCGCCGAAGATCACGTGCCGCAACGACAATGGCGCCTGATCGGTGTCCTCGACGGCGTTCGCCGCGCGATCGGCCTCCGTCAGCTGGTAGAACGCCGTCGGGGTCTGGTTCAGCACCGTCACCCGTTCCCGGCGCAGCAGTTCGAGGAACGTGTCCGGCGATCGTGCGGTGAAGTAGTCGACCAGCACCAGCCGGCCACCGTGGACGAGCGCACCCCACAGTTCCCAGACGGAGAAGTCGAAAGCGTACGAGTGGAACAGCGTCCACACGTCGGACGAGTCGAATCCGAACAGTTCCCGGGTGTTGGCGAGCAGCGTGACGACGCACCGGTGCGACACCTGGACGCCTTTGGGTCGCCCGGTGGACCCCGACGTGAAGATGACGTACGCGACGGCGTCGGCCCGCAGCGGCCGCAACCGGTCCGAGTCGGTGACCGGCAGCCCGGACAGTTCGGCCACCGCACCGGCCGTCGCCGGATCGTCGATCGCCACCACCGGGATTCCGGCCGGTGCCAGCGACGCGAATTCGGCGCTCACCACGGCGCAGACGGGTCGCGCGTCCTCGAACATCGCTGCCACCCGCTCGGCGGGATAGCTGGTGTCGACCGGCACGTACCCGCCACCGGCGGCGAGCACCGCCAGCAACGTCACCACGAGGGCAGGTGTGCGATCCACCATCACCGCGACCAGCGACTCGGTTCCCACCCCCTCGGCGATCAGCAACCGGGCCAACCGGTTCGCCTGCTCGTCCAGTTCGCCGTAGGTCAGCGTCGCGTCACCGCACACGACCGCGGTGGCGTCCGGGGTCGACGCGGCCACCCGCGCGAACAACTCGACCACGGTCTGCGCGTCGGCGGTGACGCCCTCGTGGTTCCATCGGTCCAGCACCAGGTCGCGCTCGACCGCACCGAGAACCGGGATGTCCCCCACCACCGCCGCCGGGTCGTCGACCACCGCCCGCAGCACCCGGACGAAGCGTTCCCCGAACCCCTCCACCGATGTCCGGTCGAACACATCCGTCGCATAGAGGAAGGCAGCGGACATTCCGGCGGCGGTGCCCTTCTCGTCGTGATGTTCGGCGAGCGACAGCTGGAGGTCGAATTTGGCGACCCCCGGGTCGACGTCGACCGCCTCGACTGTCAGGCCCGGCAGTTCGAGGTGGGCGCGCACGGTGTTCTGGAATTCGAGCAGTACCTGGAACAGCGGCGAGTGGGACGTCGACCGGCCTGGTGCCAGCTCGTCGACGACGCTCTCGAAGGGAACGTCCGTGTGCCCGAACGCGCCCAGATCCGTGTCGCGGGCCCGGGCCAGCACGTCGGTGAACACCTCACCCGGCTCCACCGGAGTCCGCAGCACCAGCGTGTTGACGAACATCCCGACCAGGTCGTCCAGCGCCGCCTCACCGCGACCCGCGATCGGGGTGCCGATGGCGACGTCACCCGACCCGGACATCCTCGACAGCAGTACGGCCAGCGCCGCGTGCATCACCATGAACAGGGTTGCGTGGTGCTCGCGCGCGAGGAGGAGCAGTTGCCGGTGCAGGCCCGCGTCGATCGCGAACGCCGCGGTCGCTCCCTCGAGTGAGCGGGCGGGCGGCCTGTTCCGGTCGAGCGGCAGGGCGCTGACCTCCGGCAGTTCTGCGAGCACACCGCGCCAGTACTGCAGTTGCCGGGACATGAGGCTGTCCGCGTCCTCGGCACTGCCGAGAAGGCGACGCTGCCACACGCTGAAGTCGGCGTACTGCACGGGCAGCGGCTCCCAGCTCGGCGGCGTCCCGGACCGGCGCGAGGAGTACGCGACCATCAGGTCGCGGGCCAGCGGCGCGAGCGACGCCCCGTCGGCGGCGATGTGATGCACCACGATCACCAGCACGTGTTCGTCGGGGCCGGTCCACAACAGCGCCGCCCGCAGCGGGACCTTCGCGCTCACGTCGAATCCGCCCGCGAGGAGGGTCGCGATCCTCTCGTACAGCGACTCGTCGCCGTCGACGTGCGGGGTGAGGTCCGGGACGACGTCCGCGGTGTCGACCACCACCTGGTAGGGCCCGTCCGTCGACGCGGGATACACGGTGCGCAGCGACTCGTGCCGCTCGATCACGTCGCCGACCGCTTCCCGCAGCGTGTCCGCGTCCAGAGGTCCGGTGAGGCGCACGGCCATCGGGATGTTGTACGCCACCGACGACGTGTCGAACTGGTTGATGAACCACATCCGTTGCTGCGCCAGCGACAACGGGATCCGGTCGGGCCGCTCCCCGACGACCAGGGGCGGTCGGTCCACGAGTTCGGTCCCCGCACGCCGAACGTACGCGGCCAGCAGTTCGGCGGTGGGCGCCTCGAACAACGCCCGCACACCCACGTCCGATCCGAGCGCCGCGTTGACGCGCGCGATCACCCGCGTCGCCACGAGAGAATTGCCGCCGAGGTCGAAGAAGCTGTCGTCGACACTGATCCGTTCGACGCCGAGGACCTCGGTGAAGACCTCGGCGATCGACTCCTCGACCGGGTCGGTTGGCGCCTTGAACTCGGCGGCCGCGGACAGGAACCGCGGTTCCGGCAGCGCCGCGCGGTCCAGCTTCCCGACCGGGGTCAGCGGGATCTCGTCGAGCACCACGACGACCGAGGGAACCATGTACGCCGGCAACCGGTTCCGCACCTGCCGCAGCAGTTCCGTCGTCTCGATCGGCCTGCCCGGAGCCGGGACGACGTACGAGACCAGGACGGTGTCCCCGGTCGGTCCCGGCCTGCCGATGGTGACGGCCAGTCGCACGTCCGGATGCGTCTGCAGCATCGCGTCGATCTCGCCGAGCTCGATGCGGAAGCCCCGCACCTTCACCTGGAAGTCGCTGCGGCGCAGGTACTCGAGGGTGTGGTCGGGCCGCCACCGCACCACGTCACCGGTGCGGTACATCCGGCCCCGGCCGTACGGGTCGGCGACGAACCGCGCCGCGGTGAGACCGGGACGGCGGTGATAGCCCCGCGCCACACCGGCACCGGCGATGTACAGCTCACCGGGTACCCCGACGGGTACCGGATGGAGCCGGGCGTCGAGTACCACTTCCTCGGTACCTCTGATCGGACCGCCGAGTGTGATGGGGTCACCCGGGGTCATCGGTGCGCTGATGTTCGCCATGACGGTCGTTTCGGTGGGACCGTACGCGTTGTGCAGCCTGCGGTCCGGCGCCCACCGGGCCACCAGTTCGGGCGGGCAGACCTCACCGCCCACGACCACGTCGAGGAAGTCGCCCAGCGAATCCGGCGGGATCGTGCCCAGCGCAGCCGTGGTGACGAAGCCGTGCGTGACACGTTCCGACCGCAGGAGGTCGGCCAGTTCCGAGCCGCCGTACGCGGACGGCGGCACGACCACCATCGTGGCACCCACCCCGAACGCCTGCAGGTATTCGAACACGGACGCGTCGAAACTCGGCGTCGAGAAGTGCAGCGTCCGGGACGATCTCGTGGCGCCGAAACGTTCCTGCTGGTCGGCCGCGAAGTTGTCGAGCCCGCGGTGCGTGACGGTGACGCCCTTCGGCTGCCCCGTCGAGCCGGACGTGTAGATCAGGTACGCGGAATTGTCGAGGTGCAGGGGCCGGATGCGGTCGGAGTCGGTCACCGGACAGTCGGAGCGGGCGGCGCAGTCGGCCTGGAAGTCCGGGTCGTCGAGCACGCACCAGGGAATCGAATCGTGTAAGCGTCCCCGCAGCGACTCCTCCGTCAAGCCCAGCACCGCACCGGAATCGGCGAGCATGTAGTCGATTCGGTCGGGCGGGTAATTCGGGTCCACCGGAACGAACGCCGCCCCGGCCTTGGCGACGGCCCACACGGACGCCACCGACCGGAACGAACGCGGCAGTGCCAGCGCGACGAACGATTCCGGCCCCACCCCGCGGTCGATCAGCATGCGCGCGACCTGCGTCGACCACCGGTCCAGCTCGCGGTACGACAACTCCTCGCCCTGCCGCGACAGGGCCGTCGCCGCCGGATCCAGTGCGGCGGCGTCCGCGAAGAGGTCGGGCAGGGTGCGCTCGGACCGGCCCGGTCGTCCTCGTACCGGTGTCAGCGCGGAACGTTCGTCTGCGGAGAGGATCTCGATGTCACCGACCGGAACCACCGGATCGGCCGCCATCGCGTCGAGGATGCGGAGGTACCGCTCGGCGGCCACCCGAATCGTGTGGGCGTCGAACAGGTCGGCGGCGAAACCGAATTCGACGGCGACACCCGCCGGATCGCCCGACTCGTCGGCCGCTTCGGTCACGGTCACGCACAGGTCGAGTCCGGAGACGGCAGAACCCGGGGAGCCGGGCGCGCGGGTGTCGAGCAGCACCTGGAAGATCGGTGCGTACGCGTCCGACACCGACACATCGAGTTCCCGCACCAGACGATCGAACGGAACACCGGTGTGCGCCGTCGCCTCGGTAGCGACGTCCCGGACGTGCGACAGATAGTCGCGGCACGACTCCTCGCTCGCGTACCGCGACCGCACCACCACGACGTCCGTGCGATCGCCCACGTCCACAGCCGTTCCGACGGCGATGTCGCTGCTACCCGTCACCCGCCCCAGCAGGATCGACAGGGCCGTCAGGAACACCGTGCGGCCGGTGGTGCCTGCGGCGTCGGCCAGTGCGGCCACGCGGCGGTGCAACTCCCTCGGCACCACCACGGTGACCCGATCGCTCGCCTGCGACAACCTCGCGGGCCGCCGATGATCGGTGGGCAACGGCAGGAGGTCGGGCAACCCGTCCAGCTGCCGGCGCCAGTAGTCGATTTCCGCCGCCTCGCGCAGAAGTCGTTCGCCGGTGCGGGAACTGGTCTCGTGGATGCTGCCCACCCGGGACGCCGGGTCTGCGGTGGCCAGTTCCTCGAGCAGTTCGACGAACTGACGATGGTGTTCCCGCAGTTCCGCGTCCTCGTAGCGGCTGGGGTTGGCGCGGAAGTCCACGAAGATCCGGGTGGGAGTGCCGCTCTGATACACGTTGATCAGCAGGTCCTCGACCGGACCCGACGTGACGATGTGGAAATCGCCGAGGAGCGAACCCAGCGCGACCTCCTGGCGGAACAACATGACGTTCACCATCGGCCCGTACAGTGCCGTCGTCGCGGTGTCGCCGGCGTCGCGGCGGATGTCGTCGAGGCTGCACCGCTGGTGTCGCAGTGCGGCGACCAGCTCACGCTGCACCTGCTCGATCAGTTCCGCGACGGTGTCGTCGGCCCGGACACTGACGGGCATCGGTGCCACGTTGACGAGCATGCCCCCGGAATTGCGCAGTACCGCCGTGGTGCGGGCCGACACCGGAATGGTCACCAGCACATCGGTTCTGCCGGTACGTCGCGACAGGTAGCACGCCGCGGCCGCGATGATCGTCGCCGCCGACAGGCTGTCGCGGGAATCGAGAACGGCCACGACGTCGTCCGAGAGGACAGCGCTCTCCACCGTGCTGGTGGCCGACACCTGCCCCGCCGTCCGCGCCAGCGTGGTGCCCTCGAGCCCGGCGACCCGCCCCGCCCAGTACTCCCGATCGGTCACGAACCGCTCGGAGGCGCGGTACCGGCTGTCGATGTCGTACAACTGCCGCAGGCTCACCGCCCGGTTCGGATCCGGTTCGCGGCCCGCGACTTTCGCGGAGTACCGGTGTGCGATGCGGCGCAGCATCGTCATGGCCCCATAGCCGTCGAGAGCAACGTGGTGAATCCTGCTGTACCACAGGAAGTGTGTGTCACCGGTCTGCAGGATCGACGTCTCGACCAGCCGGTCGGCGCTCAGATCGAGCGGCGTGACGTAGTCACGTTCCATCCATGCGTGCGCCGCCGCCACCGGGTCCTCGTCCGCGCGGAAGTCGACGTACGCGATCGACGTGTCCGTCCGATGGTCCACGTACTGCAGCGGCCGCCCGTCGACGTCGTACACCTTGAGGAAGGGCGATTCGAATTCGCGGGCCGCTTCCACCGTCTCCTGCCGGAGCAGGTCGATGTCGAGGACACCGTGGAACTCGACGTACTGGGCGATGGAGATCGGGACCAGCGGTTCGAGTTGCTGCGCGAACCACGTGGCCCGCTGGGCCGCCGAGAGCGGAATCGGTTCGCCGCCGTCCGGAACACGGAGGTCCGCGGGGCGGCGCGTTTCTCCCGCCCCCGGAACGGGTCCTTCACCTTGTCCTGGGCACACTCGAACTCGACCTCGCCCCGCCCTACCAGGACGGACGCACTGTTTCGAGTATCCGCCCCTCGGACGCGCCGGGTCCAGGGCACTGCGGGACAAAAGCCGCCAATGGATACTGGGCCCCATGACCGAGCGCGTCGACACACCCGGCATCGATCCCGCGGACTTCCGCGTCCACGTCGTGGCGCAGGCCATCCGGCTGTTCTCCGAGAACGGGTACGAGGCGACGACCGTCGAGCAGATCGCGTCCGCGGCGGGCGTGTCCCGGCGGACGTTCTTCCGCCAGTTCCGCTCCAAGGAGGACGTGATCTTCGCCGATCACGAATCGCTGTTGCAGCAGGCAGGCGATTATCTGTCCACGGATTCCGACGACCCGTGGGCGGCGGTCTGCAGGACGGCAGGCCTGGTCTTCGACAGGTTTCGCGAGAACCGGGAGCTGTCGGCTCGCCGGTACCAGGTGGTGCAGCGGGTGCCCGCCCTGCGCGACCGGGAGATCGTCACCGGTTTTCGCTACGAGCGGTTGTTCGTGGACTACCTGCGCGGCGTCGTACCCACCGAGCCGGCCCTGAAGGTCATCGGATTCGCGGCCGCTGTCACCGCGTGCCACAACTTCCTGCTCCGGAACATGATCAAGGGCGACCCCGACGCCACCGCCGAGGAACTCGAGCGGGCCCTCCTCGACGTGCGCCGGACGTTCGGCGTCGCTCCGGGGGCATCGACGCAGGAACAGGACGCCGTGCTGGTGGTGTCGTACCCGCCGGGAACGCCGGTGGACGAGATCACCGGGCGCATCCAGGCCCAGCTGTCCCGGCGCCGGGGCTGAGGCGGCCGGGTGATGACAACCACCCTTGACTGGCACTCAGTGCCGTGGTTGACTGCACTGTAGTGGCAGTAGTTTGCCGACCACGAACATTGCGGCCCGCCTGAACGACAATGACCCTGGCACGGAGTGCCTATTCAGACTCGGTGCCGTCGAGACTCAGCAAGGAGCGCCCCATGGCCGGAAATCCGGACTTCGATCTGTTCAAGCTCGGTGAAGAGCACGACGAACTGCGGTCCGCGATCCGCGCGCTCTCCGAGAAGGAGATCGCCCCCTACGCGAAGCAGGTCGACGAGGACGCACGCTTCCCCGAAGAGGCCCGCGTCGCCCTCGTGAACTCCGGGTTCAACGCCATCCACGTCCCCGAGGAATACGACGGCCAGGGCGCCGACTCCGTCGCCACCTGCATCGTCATCGAAGAGGTCGCCCGCGTCTGCGGCTCCTCCTCCCTGATCCCCGCCGTCAACAAGCTCGGCACCATGGGCCTCATCCTCAACGGGTCCGAGGAACTCAAGCAGCAGGTCCTACCGCAGCTCGCGTCCGGCGAGGCCATGGCGTCCTACGCACTGTCCGAGCGTGAGGCCGGTTCGGACGCCGCCAGCATGCGCACCCGCGCCAAGGCGGACGGCGACGACTGGATCCTCAACGGCTCCAAGTGCTGGATCACCAACGGTGGCAAGTCCAGCTGGTACACCGTCATGGCCGTCACCGACGCCGACAAGGGCGCCAACGGCATCTCCGCGTTCATGGTCCACGAGAACGACGAAGGCTTCGTCGTCGGACCGAAGGAGAAGAAGCTCGGCATCAAGGGTTCGCCCACCGCGGAGCTCTACTTCGAGAACTGCAAGATCCCCGGCGACCGCATCATCGGCGAGCCCGGCACCGGTTTCAAGACGGCGCTGCAGACCCTCGACCACACCCGTCCCACCATCGGCGCGCAGGCCGTCGGCCTCGCGCAGGGTGCCCTCGACGCCGCTCTCGCCTACACCAAGGACCGCAAGCAGTTCGGCAAGTCGATCAGCGACTTCCAGGCCGTGCAGTTCATGCTCGCCGACATGGCGATGAAGGTCGAGGCCGCCCGCCTCATGGTCTACACCTCCGCGGCCCGCGCCGAGCGCGGCGAGAAGAACCTCGGTTTCATCTCCGCTGCCGCCAAGTGCTTCGCCTCCGACGTCGCGATGGAGGTCACCACCGACGCCGTCCAGCTGTTCGGTGGCGCCGGCTACACCACCGACTTCCCTGTCGAGCGGATGATGCGTGATGCGAAGATCACTCAGATCTACGAAGGCACGAACCAGATCCAGCGCGTCGTGATGTCGCGTGCACTGTTGAAGTAGGCGGCTACGCCGCCCGTGCGCCTTTTTGGTAGCTCCCGCTACCAAAAAGGCGCACGGCTACGTGAGGAGAATTTGTGGAACTAGTAGGCGTGATCGGCGGCGGCACCATGGGTGCCGGCATCGCCGAGGTATGCATCAAGGCCGGTAGCTCGGTTCTCATCCTCGAGACCAAGCCGGAATTCGCCGAGGCCGCGCAGGCCCGGATCGAGAAGTCCCTGGCTCGTGGGGTCAAGGCGGGCAAGCTCGACCAGGACGCCGCGGATGCCGCGCTCGCCCGCGTGCGGGTCACCCTCGACATCGAGGAGTTCGCGGACCGCGACCTCGTGATCGAGGCGGCGCCGGAGATCGAGGCGCTCAAGGTCGACATCTTCCAGAAGCTCGACAAGATCGTGAAGCCGTCGGGCATCCTGGCGTCCAACACGTCGTCCATCCCGCTGATCAAGATGGCCAACGCCACGCAGCGTCCCGGGCAGGTCGTGGGCGTCCACTTCTTCAACCCGGTGCCGGTGATGCCGCTGGTCGAGATCGTGGTCAGCCTCGTCACGTCGGAGGAGACCGTCCTCGCGGTCACCGACTACGCGAAGAACACGCTGCGCAAGAAGACGGTGCGGGCCGGTGACCGTGCGGGTTTCATCGTGAACGCGCTGCTCATCCCGTACCTCACGTCGGCGGTCCGGATGCTCGAGTCGGGTTACGCGACCGCCGAGGACATCGACGAGGCCATGAAGGGCGGCTGCGGCTACCCGATGGGCCCGCTGACGCTGATCGACACCGTCGGCCTCGACATCACCCTCGCCGCGGCGGAGTCGCTGTACGCGGAATTCGCCGAGCCGCACTACGCTCCCCCGACGCTGCTCAAGCGCAAGGTGGACGCCGGACAGCTCGGCAAGAAGAGCGGTAAGGGCTTCTACGACTACAGCTAGTCACGCCCGTCCGGAAGCCCGTCGCGTCGTCGCGGCGGGCTTTCGTCGTTCTTGACCGCAAATCCCATGTAGGAGATGGCCGTGCTCCTGATCTGCCCGAAGTCGAGCCGGCGGCTCAACTCCCCGTAGCTGAGCCGTGTTCCGCCCGCCCGGGCGAGGTCGAGGAGCCGAAGAGGATTCTTCGACCGCGGCCCGAGCCCGACGATCTCGCCGAGCCGCAGACCGTGCCGCTCCATGATCGGTGCCAGTTCCGCCGGACGGATACACATCGACCAGTCGTGGATGGGGGTGTCGAACATCCGGGTCATCCGCCACTCCTGCATGATCTTGATCGCGACGAGCTTGCTGGCGAATGTGCGGTTGATGGTGTCGAACAGGTACAGGCCGCCGGGTTTCAGCGCACGGGACGTTTCGGCGATCACTCCGTCGAGATCCGACACGTGCTCGAGGACGTCGCAGCAGTAGACGACGTCGAACGCGGCATCCGGCACCGGCAACTGTTCGCCCGACCCGATGCGGTACTCGATGTCGAGGGCCGAGTCGGCGGCGTGACGCCGTGCGGTGTCGACCGACACCGGGGACGGATCGATGCCCGTCACCCGGAAACCGATGCGGGTGAACTCCTCCGCGAGGAACCCGCCGCCCGAACCGACGTCGAGGGCGCGGAGTCCGCGATGGTCACGACCGACCGTTTCGCCGAGCACCTTACGGAAGTAGGCGAATCGTCCCGGCGTCAGACTTCCGTGCAGCAGGTTGAGTGGGTTGTCTTCCTCCCACCACGACTCCCCCACCCGGTTGTAGACGTCGTTGTCGATGACCAAGCGGACCACCCCTTCTCTGCCGCGGACACAGCACGACCTCCAGCCTTCTCCTGCGCGTCGGTCACTTCAAGGCCGGTGCCCTTACGCGATGCTCAGGGGATGACATTCAGGATCTCGCACGTGTGCCTGCTGCTGGGCGGGTTCGTCGCGGGAATTGCGTTGACGTCCACCACGTCCAGTGAGTTCGCGTTCGTGGTCGACGGCAACCGCCTGGACGCGCTGTATGTCGGTCCGGCCGCAGGCGCCTTCCTCGCCGCGATCGTCGCCGTCCTGGTGGCAGCGCTGGTTCGTGCCCGCCGGATCCTGTCGACGCTGTCGTTCGCCGGCCTGGCGCTGCTGGGTGTCGCTCCGGCGACGGGGCCGTGGGACCTCGAGATGTACCTCGGCGGAGCCGGTGCGGGCCTGCTCCTCGGCGGTCTCGTCGGACTGTGCGCCACCGCCGACCGGGCATGGTTGCAGACCGCACTCGCGGCGGGGGTGCTCACCGGGCTCCTCCTCGCCGGCCCGATCGACCACTTCTGGACCTCGGCTCCCCGGCGCTACGCGGACTACCTTCCGGAACCCTTGTTCGAGCCGGTGACGCTGGCCCTCCTCGCGCTCACGGCCGTGGTTCTGGCCGTCACGCTCGCGTCCGGCGACCTCGGTGAGCGGACGGAGGTCGCGGTGAGCGGGCGCGCCCTCGTCACCGGGATCGTTCTGCCGCTGATCGGGCTGGTGCTGTACTGGTGGTTCGTTCGTCGTGTCTGGAACGTGGGCGCCGACGGTGCGATGCAGGGCCGGTGGATGTTCGGACTCGTCCTCGTCGTGGTGGTGATCGCCGCCTCGCTGTGGTTGGAGGGCCGCACCGGGATCGTGTTGCTTGCCGCGATGGCGTTCGTCGCCGCGGGGGACATCGGCGTGGCGGCGTTCCCGGACTCCTGGCCGTGGCTGCTGGTGCCGGCGGCGCTCGCGCTGACGGGTGCCGTGCTCGGGAGGCGTTTCCCTCACCCGGTGTCCGGCATCGCGGCACTCGCAGTCGTGGCCGCGTCGGCGCTGTTCGAGCACCCACCGTGGGACAACCTGCACGTCGGTGCGACGTGGCTTCTCCTTCCTCTCGCGGCCTCGTACACGGTCGCGTCGAGTCTGCCGTCGAGCGAATCGGTCACCGCGATGTCGCTGGCGGCCCCGGCCGCGCTGGCCGTCCCGCTGATCGCCGACTACGGGTGGACGGCGTACACGCCGCTCGTCGGATCCGAGAGCGCGCCGGGGCCGGACTCGTGGGCGTGGACATCGACCGGACTGTCGGTGGTTGCCGTGGTCGCGTGCGGACTCGCCGCCGCCTACCTCGGAAAACGCGCCTCCTAAGCCTCATTGCACGATACATACGTTGTGCACCATGCATACGCTGTGTATGGTGCACAAATTGTGTTTCGCTCAGTTGAGGAGATTCGTGTGGACAGTCCGATGCCCGCCGTCCGACCGGGCGGCCTCGTCGCCGTGCTGGCCTTCACCGGCATCGTCGCCGCGCTCATGCAGACCCTCGTGGTGCCGCTGATCGGCGACCTCCCCCGACTGCTCGACACGACCGCCTCCAACGCGTCCTGGGTGATCACCGCGACGCTGCTCGCCGGCGCCGTGGCGACACCGGTCACCGGACGTCTCGGCGACCTGTACGGCAAGCGGCGGATGATGCTGATCTGCACGGTGCCGCTCGTCCTGGGCTCGGTGGTCTGTGCGCTCGCGACGTCCCTGGCCCCGATGGTGATCGGCCGAGGGCTGCAGGGCATCGGTGTGGGCATGATTCCGCTGGGAATCAGCGCACTGCGGGACCTGCTGCCGCCCGAGCGCCTGCACTCCTCCATCGCCTTGATGAGCTCGTCCATGGGCATCGGCGGCGCCCTCGGTCTGCCGCTCGCCGCAACGGTCGCGGAGAATGCGAGCTGGCGCGTGCTGTTCTGGGGCGCCGCCGGGCTCAGCGCGCTGATCGCCGTGCTGCTCTGGTTCTTCGTGCCTGCCACGCCCGTCCACGGGCCCAAGGCCCGCTTCGATCCCATCGGGGCAGTCGGACTGGGCGTCGGACTGGTGTCCCTGCTGCTGGCGGTGTCCAAGGGCGCCGACTGGGGCTGGGCGACCAGCACCACCCTCGGTCTGTTCGCGACCACGGTCGTCGCATTGACGGCCTGGGGCTGGTGGGAACTCCGCACTCCCGAACCACTGGTCGACCTGCGGGTGATCGCCGGCCGTCAGGTGCTGCTGACCAACGCCGCGTCCGTCGTCGTCGGCTTCGCCATGTACGCCCAGTCCCTGATCGTTCCGCAGCTCCTGCAGTTGCCGGCGTCGACGGGATACGGCCTGGGACAGTCGATGCTGGCCATGGGCCTGTGGATGGCCCCCTCGGGTCTGATGATGATGGCGGTCTCCCCCTTCGGCGCCAAGCTGTCGTCCACCCGCGGACCGAAGGTAACCCTGCTCGTCGGAAGCCTCGTCATCGCGCTCGGCTACGGATCGTCGATGTTCCTGATGGGGTCGACGTGGGGCCTGGTCGTGGTGACCTGCATCTGCGGCTCGGGCGTCGGCCTGGCCTACGGCGCGATGCCCGCACTCGTGATGAGCGCCGTGCCGCAGTCCGCGACCGCCTCCGCCAACAGCGTCAACTCCCTGATGCGCTCGGTCGGTACCGCGGTGTCCGCGGCCGTCGTCGGAGTGGTCCTCGCCCAGATGAGCGTCCAGGTCGCCGGCCACACCCTGCCCACCGAGGGCGGCTTCCGAACCGGCCTGTTGATCGGTTGCGGTGTCGCACTCGTCGCCGCGGCCATCACGCTGGTCATTCCCACCCGTCGCGCCAACCTCACGGCGCCGGACTCGATTCCCGAACCGCTTGCGCCGTCGAAGGTGTAGAACCTTGCCGGTTGCCTACTTGTGGAGGGCGTACCCCGCCACCGGGTTGCCGTTGATGTAGACGGTGCCCTCGTAGGTGCCGTCGGGCCTCGGGGTGATCCGGTCGGTCAGGAAGGGAAGCCCGGAGGGGCTGTAGTCGCTGACGAGGGAACCGCCCGCTTCCGGGGTGGTCATGCCGAAGATGTACGGAAAGAACACCCCGAAGTTGTCCATGACCCACCCGGGCCCGAACGTCTTGCCCTTCCAGATCAGGTCGCCACCGAGAACGTTGGTGGTGCCGAGGTATGTCCCGGCAGGCAACGGGACCGGCATCGGCGCGGGTAGCGGCGGCGGCATGGGGGCCGGCACCGGGTCTGCCGCGGCCGTCCCCGCGGCGAAGAAAGACAGGCCGGCCACCGCGACGGCCCCGACTGCGACCTTGCGCATGATGTCCATGAGTTCTCCGTATATCGAGGTGCGTGGCGGAAAGTGTCGCACGGACAGGGCCGTCACAGGGAGAGTGTGAAGAAGATGCTGTTCGGATCGTTGCCGTAGTCCCCGAACGGGGGACATTCGGTGAAGCCGTGCTCGGTGTACAGACGCCTGGCCGGGGCGAAGAAATCCTCGACGCCGGTCTCGAGGCTGAGCCGGACGTACCCGCGTGCCCGCGCCTCGTCGACGAGGTGCGCGAGGAGCCGGGTGGCCACACCCCGCCCGCGCGCCTCCGCGGCAGTCCGCATCGACTTGATCTCACCTTCGGCCGGCGAGAGCTCACGCAGAGCCACGGTTCCCAGCACGGTCTCCTCGCCCCACAGCGTCCACACGGTGACCGACGGGTCCCGCAAACCGGGCAGATCGAGGGCGTGAACACTGTCGGGCGGCGACGTCGCACGCATGTCCGCCAGGTGCTCGGCCAGCAGACCGTGCACGGCCTCACGGGACAGGTCGTCGACTTCGATGTACACGTGCTCGAGTATGCCGAAGCCGGCGCGAGAAATCGCAACGAGCACCCCGCTGCCTGGACGGCGGCGCACCATGGGGAGATGACCGAGACAGTGCTGCGCCTGAGCACCCGCCAGGGACGGTGGGTGGTCACCGCCACCGTTCTCGGCTCGAGCCTCGCGCTACTGGACGGCACGGTGGTGAACATCGCCCTGCCGCACATCGGCGAGGACCTCGGGTCGGATGTCGCGGGAATGCAGTGGGTCTTGAGCGGCTACACCCTCGCCCTGGCGTCGCTGATCCTGCTGGGCGGGGCGCTCGGGGATCGCTGGGGCAGGCGCCGCGTCTTCGTCTGGGGGACGGTCTGGTTCGCGGCGGCGTCACTCCTGTGCGGCATCGCACCCGACATCACGATGCTCGTGATCGCGCGGATCCTGCAGGGTGTCGGGGCCGCGATGCTGACCCCCGGCAGCCTCGCGCTGATCTCGGCGTCGATCCACGAAGACGACCGGGGCGCCGCGATCGGACTGTGGTCGGGCCTCGGCGGGGTGGCCGGGGCGATCGGGCCGCTACTGGGTGGCTGGCTGGTGGAGGTGGCAGGCTGGCGGTCGGTGTTCCTGCTCAATCTTCCGCTCGCCGCCGTCGTCGTGTGGGCATCGATGCGGCACGTCCCCGAGAGCCGCGACCCGCATCCTCCCGATCATCTCGACGTGGTCGGGTCGGTGTGCGCAGTGATCGGCCTCGGCGCGCTCACCTACGGTCTGATCGAGATGAACCTGATCGCCGGGGTGGTCGGGACCGTCGCGCTGATCGCGTTCGTCGTGGTGGAACGGCGCTCACCGAACGCCCTGGTGCCGCCGAGCCTGTTCGCGTCGCGCATGTTCGTGGCGGCGAACCTGGTGACGCTCGCCGTGTACGCCGCACTCGGCGGCGTCTTCTTCCTGCTTGTCCTGCAATTGCAGTTGGTGGCCGGATACTCGCCGATCGAAGCCGGGGTCGCCACCATCCCGATCACGCTGGCGATGCTGGCGTTCTCCTCCCGCGCCGGCAGCTACGCCCAGACCCACGGCCCCAGGTTGCCGATGACCGTCGGGCCCGCACTCGCAGCGGTCGGCCTGCTGTTGATGACCCGGATCGGGCCGGGTGCGAACTATTGGACGGTCGTGCTCCCCGGCGTCGTCGTCTTCGGCCTCGGACTGTCCGCCATGGTCGCGCCGCTGACCGCCGCCGTGCTCGGGTCCGTCCCGGTGGACCAGTCCGGCATCGCCTCCGGAGTGAACAACGCCGTCGCGCGCACCAGCCAGCTACTGGCGGTGGCCGCGCTCCCCGGGATCGCCGGGATCGACGCCGAGAGCATGATCGACCCCACCAGTTTCTCGCACGGCTTCCGCATCGCGATGTACATCTGCATCGCACTGCTCCTGGTCGGGGCGACCATCGCCGCAGCCCTGATCCGGGCGCCCGCCCCGCCCGCTCCCACCCCGCTTGGTCCCGTCCCGGATTCGGTTGCATGCAAACCACATTGCGACGTCACCGGTCCGGCAGTGCAACCGGCAATCGCCCGGTCGAGCCCTACTCCACCGAAGCGATGACGTGTAGCGCTGCCCCGTGTTCGCGCACCTCGTCGTGGAGGGCCTCCATCTTGACGTCGAGATTGCGGGCCACGTCGGCAGCATCCTTCAACTCGTCCAGCAGCGCGGCCGGGACCGCCTTGTCGTACTTGTAGAAGATCTTGTGCTCGAGGCTTGCCCAGAAATCCATGGCCACCGTACGGATCTGGATCTCCACCCGCACCGATTCGACGCGGTCGGACATGAACACCGGAACCTCGACGATCAGATGCAGGCTCCGGTATCCGTTGGGTTTGGGTTCGGCGATGTAATCCTTGACCTCGATGAGGGTGATGTCCTGCTGGCCCGTCAACAGGTCGCTGATCCGGTACGCGTCCTGAATGAAGCTGCAGGTGATCCGGATTCCGGCGATGTCGTGGATGTTGTCGCGGATGGAGTCGAGAGTGAGCGGAATACCTTTGCGGGCAGCCTTGCCCAGCACGCTGTCGGCCGACTTCAGCCTCGACTTCACGTGCTCGATCGGGGTGTACTCGTGAATGTAGGTGAACTCGTCCTTCAAGATGTTGATCTTGGTCATCATCTCGTCGATGCCGAATTTGTACGACATCAGGAATCGGGTGAGATCCCGTCCCCCGTCGGAGCTTCGGAGACTCAGCAGTCCGGTCACGTCATCGGCCGTTCGCTGCTCCACACGTCACCCCCACCATTGCCTCGTGCATCGCCGACGGAGTGGGTGCAGGCGGCAGCGGTGCGGCGCCGTCAGCCGAGAACGCCTGGAGCATGTAGCCCATGAGACGACGCCAGGCATCAGGGGCCGCGGCGCCCGTCGCCTCGACCACCCCCGCGTTCGCCATCAGAAGCAACACCAGGTCCTGGGAGGAGAAGTCCGCGCGCAGCCGACCCGTCTCCTTGGCGCGTTCGATCAGCCGCTCGAAGCCGCGGTAGGCCTCGGCCCGCTTCGCCTCGAATTCGCTTGCGGTGGGGAACGTCATGGTGAGCACGTGAGTGAAGCCGCGATCTTCCGCCTGCATGGCGCACACCCGCTCGACGTAGGCGCAGAAACCGTTCCACGGATCGGGGTCGGCCGCGGCCTCGTCGACGGCGTCGACGTAGGCGCTCATCTTGTCGGCGAAGACATCGGTGATCAGATCCTCCCTGGTGGGGAAACGGCGATACAACGTCGCGATGCCGACCCCGGCTCGCCGGGCGACCTCGGCCATGGAGGCCGTCAACCCTTGCTCGGCGAACACCTCCTGCGCCGCATCGACGACGCGCGAGCGGTTGCGCTCGGCGTCGGTGCGCAACGCCTGCCTGCACGCATCCCGTGCCTCTTTCGACCCCGGCTTCACCATGAACTCGATGCTACCTGAAGTGGAAAGCGCACTCCGTTTATCGTGTCAGCCCACGCCCGGCGTTCTGGACGACCGCGCCCGATACCTGAAGGCGGCACCCGCGATCAGCAATCGAGTCGCACCCTTTCGTATCCTGGTCGGGTGGCGATTTCCGGTACCGATCCCGCGAGCGTCCGGGTCGACAGCTGGACCTGGGCGATCCGGCTCTTCAAGACACGCTCCGCGGCGGCGGCCGCCTGCAGGTCGGGGCACGTGCGGGTCAACGGCACCACCGCCAAACCGGCGCAGGCGGTCAAGACCGGTGACGAGGTCCGCATTCGCGCGGCAGGTGTCGAACGCATCGTCGAGGTCGTCCGGCCGATCACCAAACGGGTCGGCGCGGTGGTGGCGGTCGAGTGCTACACCGACAACACACCGCCGCCCCCACCGCGCGAAGTCCTCGCGTCGATACCGCAGCGCGACCGCGGCGCCGGCCGGCCCACCAAACGCGAACGCCGCGAGATGGACCGGTTGCGCGGGTTGTGACCGCTCAGGCCGGGGTGTGGCTGAGGATGCGCAGGGCGTCCGGCACCGCCTCGATGGTGACCGGCAGCGGGCCGACCCGGTCGCCGTCCGCGTAGGCCGTGATGCCGTCGCACTGCAGTCGCACCGTCCGTGAACGGTAGGTCTGTACATCGGGGAGATCCACGTGTGTGCCCTTGTAGACCCGGGGGAACAAGCGGACCAGCCTCGACCGGCGACCGTAGTCGACGACCGTGACGTCGAGCAGGCCGTCGGTCTTGTCGGCACCCGGGCAGATCTGCATGCCGCCGCCGTAGGAGCGTCCGTTGCCCACCGCCACGAGGGTGGCGTCCACCTGGAACGTCTCCTCGTCCAGTTCGATGGTGTAGTGCAGCGGGCGGAGCTGCGTCAGTTCGGCGAGCATCGCGAGGTTGTACCGCATCGGACCCTTCGGCCAGGACATCCGGTTGGCGCGGTCCGTGACGAGCGAGTCGAATCCGCTCGCGACGATGGTGCCCGCCCACACCACCGCGCCGTCTGTGAGCGTGATCCTGGCGAGGTCGGACTCCTGCACCTCCCCGTCGGCGATCACGTCGGCCGCGGCGACGGGATCGCCGACGGGGATACCGAATTCGCGCGCGTGGTCGTTGCCGGTGCCGGCCGGGATCAGTCCGACCGGTGTCCCGGACTGCGCCGCCGCCTGCAACCCGATGCTGATGGCGCCGTCCCCGCCGACGACGACGAGCGCGTCGGTGCCGTCGTCGATCGCCCGGCGGGCCAGCATGCGCGCGTGATCGGCGTCCGTCCCGATGATCTCGGTGACGGCGACCCCGCGCTCACGCAGGCGGGCCACCCCCTTGCGGCCGGCGACGGGTGCGTGACCGTGCCCGGCGAGGGGGTTGACGAGGACGGTGACCTTCTCGATCACCTGCTGGGTGCTCACGGAATCAGCTTGCCGGGGTTGAGGATTCCCGCCGGGTCGACCGTGTCCTTGACCGCCCGCAGGATCGCGACGCCCAGGTCGCCGATCTCGTCCCGCATCCACGGGCGGTGGTCGACCCCGACCGCGTGGTGGTGCGTGATGGTGCCGCCGGCGGCGACGATCGCATCCCCGGCGGCGGCCTTGGCCTTCCGCCACTGTTCGATCGGGTCGTCCGCCTGCGCGGACACGACAGTGAAGTACAGCGAGGCGCCGGTCGGGTACGTGTGCGAGATGTGGCAGAGCACGAGCGGCGGGGTGCCCTGCCCGGACAGCGACTCCGTCAGCGCGGCGGTCACGGCCGTGCGGAGCGCAGCGAGGTTGCCCCAGGTGGTCGCGGTTTCCAGCGTCTCACACAGCGCTCCGGCGTCGAGCAGCGAGTCGCGCAGGTACGGTGCGTCGAAACGGCCGTGCTCCCAGCCGTTTCCGGGTCCCTCGCCCAGGGACGTGCCGCCGTGCGCCACCAGGACGGCACGTGCCTCCGCCGTCCGCTCCGCGGTGTGCTCGGCCGTGCCCTCGAACGTCGTGATCGCCAGGCAGCCGCCGGTGACGGTCTCCTCACCGATCTTGTCGGTGGTCGCGAGGTTCACCGCCGTCTCCGCCTCGTCGGACAGTCGCAACACGGTCGGGACCGCACCTTCCTGCCGCAGCGCCCGCAGAGCCGCCGCGCCCGTCTCGAAGTCGGGGAAACTCCACCCTTCCCGGACGGTGGTGTCGGGGACCGCGTGCACCCGCACCCGCACCCGGGTGATGACACCGAGCGTGCCCTCCGACCCGACGAACAGTTCGCCGAGGTCCGGACCCGCCGCGGAGGCCGGGGCGCGCCCCGTGTCGAGGGTCCCGGTGGGGGTCACCACCCGCAGTCCCTGCACCATGTCCTCGAACCGCCCGTACCCCGCGGACGCCTGCCCCGACGACCGGGTGGCCGCGAAGCCGCCGATGGTCGCGAACATGAAGCTCTGCGGGAAGTGCCCGAGCGAGAAGCCGTGCGCGCCGAGCAGTTCCTCGGCCAGCGGACCCGTCACACCCGCTCCCAGCGTCGCGATGCCGGAGTCGGTGTCGAGGTCGACGAGCGCGTCGAACCGGCGCAGGTCCAGCGAGACGACGGCGTCGAATCGGTCGCGCACGGGGTCGAGCCCGCCGACCACGCTCGTTCCGCCACCGAACGGCACCACGGCGATGCCGTGGTCGGCGCAGTATCGGAGCACGTCGGCGACCTCGTCGTCCGTGCCGGGAGTGACCACGGCGTCGGGTGCGTTCTGCGGTTCCATGCTGCGGCGGCGCAGCAGGTCGAGCGTGCTCTTGCCGCCGGAACGCAGCAGCCGGTCGGAGTGCGCGGTGCTGCAGAACTGTTCTCCGACGATGTCCGCGAGCGCGGCGACCTGCTGGTCGGACAGTGCGCTCGGAGCCAGAACGACGTCGTCGGCCGCCCGGTCGGAGGGCTCCCTGATCGTGACGCCGAGGGCCTGCTGCAGCAGTCCCTTGATGCCGTCCGAGAGGACCTTGTGCTTTTCCGGCGCGCCCCAGGCGTCCCACTGCATCGGGGGTGCCGTCAGGACGGCGTGATCTTCCGATCGCTCATTGCTCATGCGTTATAGTGTTACACATCATGTAAGAGTGTAACTAGCCCTTTCGGCGACCGCCCCGCTCCCGCCACACCTGACGGATGGGCCGCAACACCAACCCCATCTGCTTCCGCGTCTTCCCCCGCGTCACCAGAACACCCGTGATCGCCACGATCCAGACCGGGTACTGCACGAGCCAGGCCACCCGGAACGCGTCGAACGAGTACCCGCCCATCGCGTCGAGAATGAGACCCATCGCCTGGATGACCAGCAACGACGCCAGGAAGCCGCCGATGTTGACCATTCCCTGCGCCGTTCCCATGCTGGTGCTGGGATTGAACATGCGGGCGTAGTCGAAGCCGATCATCGAACCGGGGCCGCCCACCGAGATCACCATCACCAGCACGATCAGCAACCACATCGGCGCCGGATCCGGCAGCGACAGGACGACGGTCCAGATCGCCGCGTTGCTGATCATGATGGCCAGCACCAGATAGGAGCGGCGCATCGGGAAGCGCCCGCTGAGGATGCCGATGATCGGCCCGGCCACGATCGCCGAGATCACCGACAGCGTCAGCAGCGAACCGGCCTCCGCCGGCGACAACCCCTGCGCCGACCTCAGGTACGGCACACCCCACAGCAGGGCGAACGTGGTCATCGAGAACTGCGTGCCCATGTGCGTGAAGAACCCGAGCCGGGTGCCGGGACGGCCCCACACGGCGCGGATCTGTCTGCCCACCTCCCGCAGTCCGGCGGGCGCGGCCACCACCTCCAGACCGGGAGGCGCATTGCGGATGACGGAGACGGCGAGCACGAACGACAGCAAACCGAGCGACGCCGCGCTGCCGTACGCGAAACTCCAGCCCGGCCCGTTCAGCAACAGCATCAACGGCAGCGCCGACAGGATCTGACCGATCTGACCGAAGATGCCGGTCAGCTGCGACACGAGCGGGACCCGCCGCGGCGCGAACCACTGCGGCACCAGGCGCAGCACGGAGATGAACGTCATCGCGTCGCCGACGCCGACGAGAACGCGCGCGGCGACCGCCAGCGGCAGCGATTCGGTGAGCGCGAGGAGCATCTGCGCCGAGGCCATGATGAGGGCGCCCGCGGAGATCATGATCCGCGACCCGTACCGGTCGAGGAGCACACCGGCCGGGATCTGCATCCCCGCGTACACCACGATCTGAAGTACGACGAACCCCGACAACACACTCGGACTGATCGAAAATCGTTCCGTCGCCGCGAGGCCCGACACACCGAACGAGGTTCGGTGCAGGACGGCGACGATATAAGCGACAACCCCGACGCCCCACACCAACCACACTCTGCTCATCGCAGATCAAACTACCCCCCAGCAGGCATTACCCGCTGAGTGAAGTCACTCGCGACCCAGCGACACCCAGGTCGGATCGGCCGTGCGCTCGCCGACGGTGAGATCCGCGAGCAGGTCCAGACGCGCGATCTGCCCCTCGGTCAGCGTGAGTGCGAGCGCGCCGGCGTTCTCCGTGACGCGCGCCGCGAACCGGGTGCCGGGAATCGACACGGACGGCAACCCGAATTCGCGGCCCTTCGCGTCCAGCCACGCCAGCGACACCTGGGCGGGCGTCGCGTCGAGCTCGGCAGCGACCTCGCGGACGACGTCGAGCACCTTGAGGTTCGCGGGCAGCGCATCGTCGCCGAAACGCGGGAACCGGCGGCGCAGATCCTTGTCGCCCAGCGTGGCCGGGTCGTACGTTCCGGTGAGGAAGCCGCGGCCCACCGGGGAGTACGGCACGAAGCCGATGCCCAGTTCGGCCGCCGCGGGAACCACGTGCTTCTCGACGTCGCGACTCCAGATGCTCCACTCGCTCTGGATCGCGGCGATCGGGTGCACCTGTGACGCGCGACGCAGTTCGTCGCCGGTCGCCTCCGACAGTCCGATGTTGCGGACCTTGCCTGCCTTCACCTGTTCCGCGATCGCGCCGACGGTGTCCTCGATGGGCACCTCGGGGTCGACACGGTGCAGGTAGTACAGATCGACGGTGTCGACGCCGAGCCGGGACAGCGATTCGTCGAGGGCCTGCGCCACGTAGTCGGGCTTGCCGTTGATGCTGCGCCGGCCGTTCGCGATGTTGCCGACGAGACCGAACTTGGTGGCCAGCTGCACCTCGTCGCGGCGTTCCTTCAGCACCGTGCCCACCGCGATCTCACTCGCGCCGTCTCCGTACACGTTGGCCGTGTCGATGAACGTCACTCCGATGTCGATGGCGTGGTGGAGGGTCGCGAGCGCCTCCGCGGCATCGACGGGGCCGTACACGGGGGCGACGGACATGGCGCCGTAGCCCTGCGCGCTGACGGTGAGGCCTTCGGACAACTGCACGGTGGGGATGTTGGTCATGCGCCCCATCCTTCCCGAGCACCCCGACAGGTGCATCGTTTGGAATCGCGCTGATCGTGACCCGGCTGCCTCTACCCTGAAGGCATGGCATTCGACTGGTTCGAACTCGCCCGCATCGCCCACCGCGAGTTCGGTGCACGGGTCGCCGCGATCACCGACTGGTCGGCGCCGACCCCGGACCGCGAATGGGACGTCACCCAGCTGGTGCGGCACGTCATCGAGGAACAGCAGTGGGTTCCCCCACTACTTGCGGGGAAAACGGTCGGCGAAGCGACCCCGGACATCGAGCCGCTGCACGGCGACATGCGCTCGGAATGGCAGCGGTATTCGGACGCGGCCATCCACGCGTGGTCGTCGACCGACCCGCAGACGAAGGTCCACCTGTCCTACGGGACGGTGCCACTCGAGCCGTATCTGCGGCAGCAGATCGCCGACGTCACCATCCACGCATGGGACCTCGCCAAGGCCACCGGATCCGACGACACACTCGACCCGCAACTCGTCGCCGGCGTCTGGTCGGATCTCGACGGCCAACGCGAGATGCTCTCCGAGAGCGGGCTGTTCGCCGACCCCGTCGACCTTCCGGACGACGCGCCGCTGCAGGACCGCCTGATCGCCCTGACCGGTCGCGATCCCCGGCAACGCAGTTAACCAACCGCCGCGGAGGGTCCCGCCTACGCTGGGACACATGAGTACCCCGGATCCCAAACCCCGCAGCCGTGATGTCACCGACGGACTGGAGAAGACCGCAGCGCGCGGAATGCTCCGTGCGGTGGGCATGGGCGACGACGACTGGGGGAAATCCCAGATCGGCGTGGCGTCGTCCTGGAACGAGATCACCCCCTGCAACCTGTCGCTCGACCGGCTCGCGAAGGCCGTCAAGGACGGCGTCCACGCCGCAGGCGGATATCCCCTCGAGTTCGGCACCATCTCCGTGTCCGACGGCATCTCGATGGGACACGAGGGCATGCACTTCTCCCTCGTCTCCCGTGAGGTGATCGCCGACAGCGTGGAAACGGTGATGCAGGCCGAACGCCTCGACGGGTCGGTGCTGCTCGCCGGTTGCGACAAGTCCCTGCCCGGCATGCTGATGGCCGCGGCCCGCCTCGACCTCGCGAGCGTGTTCCTCTACGCCGGTTCGATCCTGCCGGGTGTCGCCAAACTGTCCGACGGCACCGAACGCGACGTCACCATCATCGACGCGTTCGAGGCGGTCGGCGCCTGTTCACGTGGACTGATGAGCCGTGAGGACGTCGACGCCATCGAACGTGCCATCTGTCCCGGCGAGGGCGCGTGCGGCGGAATGTACACCGCGAACACGATGGCCAGCGCCGCCGAGGCGCTCGGCATGTCACTACCCGGCAGCGCCTCCCCGCCCGCCACCGACCGTCGTCGCGACGGATTCGCGAGGCGCAGCGGGGAAGCCGTCGTCGAACTGCTCCGCCGCGGCATCACCGCCAGGGACATCCTCACCAAGGAGGCGTTCGAGAACGCCATCGCCGTGGTCATGGCCTTCGGCGGTTCCACCAACGCCGTCCTGCACCTGCTGGCGATCGCGAGCGAAGCGGATGTGGAACTCACCCTCGACGACTTCTCCCGCGTCGGCGCCCGCGTCCCGCACCTCGCGGACGTCAAACCGTTCGGCAAGCACGTGATGAAGGACGTCGACCACATCGGTGGCGTCCCCGTCATCATGAAGGCCCTGCTCGACGCCGGGATGCTGCACGGCGACTGCCTCACCGTCACCGGCAAGACCATGGCCGAGAACCTGTCGGCCATCGCCCCTCCCGACCCGGACGGCAAGGTGCTCCGCGCGATGAGTTCGCCCATCCACCCGACCGGCGGGATCACGATCCTCAAGGGGTCCCTCGCCCCGGGCGGCGCGGTGGTGAAGTCGGCCGGGTTCGACTCCGACGTCTTCACCGGCACCGCCCGCGTCTTCGAACGGGAACGGGCCGCGATGGACGCCCTCGAGGACGGCACCATCACGAACGGCGACGTCGTGGTCATCCGCTACGAGGGTCCCAAGGGCGGACCCGGCATGCGCGAGATGCTCGCGATCACCGGCGCGATCAAGGGTGCCGGACTGGGCAAGGACGTCCTCCTGCTCACCGACGGCCGATTCTCCGGCGGCACCACCGGCCTGTGCGTCGGCCACGTGGCACCGGAGGCCGTCGACGGTGGTCCCATCGCGTTCGTCCGCGACGGCGACCAGATCCGGCTGGACGTCGGGACGGGCACCCTCGAACTGCTCGTCGACGAAGAGGAACTCGCCGGCCGCAAGAACGGGTGGGAGCCGCTGCCCCCGCGCTACACCCGTGGGGTCCTGGCCAAGTACACGAAGCTGGTCGGTTCCGCGTCGGGCGGCGCCGTCTGCGGGTAGGCGCTTCGCGCCCGTGCGCCTTTCTGGTTGTCCTGGCTACCAAAAAGGCGCACGAGCGCCGGAGGCGCCTAGATGGGCCGGAACCCGGCGCCGGGACCGCCGCTCGCGTTCATGTCGGCGATGATCGAGTTGAGGTTGGTGCCGATCTCCGGGCCGATGCACGGTGCCGCGAGGTAGGCGTTGACCATGGCCACCAGGGTGGTGCCGACGACCATCGGTGCGCCCGAGTCACCCTCGATCACGCAGGCCTGGGTCCACGTCTCCCCTGTCTGCATGAGGTCGCCGTAGACGATGCCGCAGGTGTTTCCCGTGGTGCGGCCTTCTTTGCACGCCACCTGCGGGAAGGCTGCCGGTGCGCCGATGTGGGTGATGGTGACGCCGCCGACCCGGTTGACCGGGACGACCTCCGCCGGGTCGAATTGGATCACCGCGTAGTCGAGAGCGGGATTGGAGACGACGAACTCTCCGACGATGCCGCTGTCCTGACTGGCTTCGGGCACCACGTAGGAGCCCGGTTCACCGCAATGGCCCGCCGTCAGGCCGACGAGCCTGCCCGCGTTGTCGTGTCCGATGGTGGTGAGTGAGCAGACGAGTTCGTCGTTCACCACGATCCCCGAACCGCCCCCCAAGACGGCGGCCGGAGCTGCTGTCGCGGACCCCGCCGCAACGAATCCCAGAATTCCCGCTGTCGCCGCAACAACCGCCGCGAATCGTTTCAACATTTTTCGAACCTTCCCGGATGAGCCCCGACGGCCGCGTGTCTCCCCATAAGAATCCCACCCCACGCAAGACCTGTGGGGGGAATGCCGATGTAGAGACCGCGACCGTTACTCACCCGGGCGCTACTCGACGGCGCCGAGTGCCTCCAGTGCCTTGCGGGCGTCCTCGAGTTGCCGGCTCAGCTCGTCCACCCGGGCCGCCGCGAGGTTGCGTGCCGCCACGATGATCGACTCGACGGCCTCGATCGCCGTCTCCTCGCCGAGTTCCCGGACGGCGCGTTCGACGGCGTCCGGAGAGACGGGGACGGCCTTGCCGGGGCGCTTGGCGCCGTGCGCGACGGTGACGCTCCAGTCGTTGTCGGCGCCGGCGTGGATGGTGACACTGACCCCCGCGGGCACTTTCTTGCTGGTGCGTTTGGCCGGTGCCGCGGCGGGTTTCGGGACCGCGGCAGCGGTGGGCGCAGGCGTCGCGACGGTCTTGGCGGCGGGTGCCTTGGGGGCAGGGGGCGGGCCGGGTTCGATCTCCTGGTGCACGACCGGTGTCGCGCGGGCGGCGGGTGCGGGCGCAGGCTTGGGTGCCGGAATTCGTCTCATCAGAAGCTCCTCCGCTTCGAAGGGGAGCTCGTCGTCGACGCCCTTGGGTCGGATCAAGAGCGTATTGCCTTGCACCGAGATAACTTTCGCCGAGGCTCCGGCCTCGAGCCCGAGGCTGGGCATCGCCTCGCGCAGATACACGGTGGCCCGCTTACCTTCCGCGATCGCGGCAGCGAGGGTCTCGAGATTCTCCGCGGTCAGGTGATCCGGTGCGGCGGCACCGGAACGTCTACGGGGCGGCATGCGCTGTCCTTTCTGGTCTGTCTCCTGGTTACGCTCGTGAGCACCGCAACTCTCGCACACCCCACCGACGGTTCCGCATCGGACGGGCTCGCACAGTGGCAGATTGAGAGGGCGGACGCACCGGCGATCGTGCGGGCGGATCGAACGTAATGAGAGGAACGACGTGACCTCGGAAGCACCGGAGAACGGCGACGAGACCGCAACGACGACGCAGATCTCACCGAGCCTGCTCCGCGACGTCCAGGCCGATCTCGAGGAGTCGCTTCTGGGCGGGCCCCGCCGCTACACGCGGGCCGAGATCGCCGACTTCGCGGGGGTGTCCCTCGAACGGGCCGACCGCCTGTGGGTGTCGATGGGTTTCGCGGTCGACACCGATCCGGACGGCGTCATGTTCACCGAGGGGGACGCCGCCGCGTTGCGCACGATCGCGTCGCTCGTCGGTCAGGGGATCATCTCACCGGAACGCGAGGTGGCGGCGGCTCGTGCTCTCGGCCAGTCGATGTCGCGGCTCGCCGAATGGCAGGTCTCGTTGATCAGCACCCACATCGTCGATCAGCTCGCGGGGTCCGCGGGCAGCGACGAGCAGGCCATCCGGGAGCAGGTGCGCGAACTCACCGCCGAGATCCTTCCAGCGGTCGAGTCGTTGCAGGCGTACGTGTGGCGCAGGCACATCGCCTCGACCACCGGTCGCAATGTCGGGAATCCCGGCGAGGAGGTCGCGAGCCGGAAACTGGTGGTCGGCTTTGCGGACATCGTCGGGTACACGTCGCTGACCCGTCAGCTCGGTGCCCGGGAACTGAGCGACCTTCTGGAACGATTCGAGTCGGCGTCGACGTCGGTCATCGGCCGGCATCAGGGGTGGGTGGTGAAGACGGTCGGCGACGAGGTGATGTTCGCCGTCGAGTCGCCGTCCGATGCTGCGGAGATCGCCCTGCAGCTGCAGGAGAAGGTTCTGCCGGACGAGGCGGACCCCGAACTGCGGGTAGGACTCGCGATGGGTCCGGTGCTCGTCCGGTTCGGCGACCTCTACGGCTCCGTCGTCAACACCGCGGCGCGACTCACCGGTTCGGCGCGTCCCGGCACGGTGCTGATCGACGAGGCGCTCGCCCACGAACTCGCCGACGCTCCCGGTTACTACCTCAAGCAGCTACGTCCACGACGCGTTCGAGGGATTCGACGACTCGAACAGTTCGTGCTGCGTCGAGACCGGGACGCCTAGCGACCGTCAGCTTCCGAAGGGAAGGGTTCCGGGCGGGATGGAGTATCCGCTGCTGCCGGCGGCGACGCCGCCCCAAGCACCGAGGAGCCAGTTGAGTGCATCAGTGATCATCGAGAAACCTTCCCACACCATTCATTCGATACGCGCGGCATCCGGTGCCGCGCGCACGTGCCACGGTAATGACGACGCGCGGAGCTGTCGACGTCACAACGCCTGAGCAGGCGGTATCTCGAGGAGCGTCGGCTTCGCGGGACCCGCGGCGACCTGGGCGGCGCGTGCGGCGAGGAAGTCGTCGACGATCTGCTCACACGCGGTCCGTCCCAGCGGGGTCAGGGTCGCGAGCCGGGTGAAGACGAGTGGTCCGATGAGTTGAGCGAGAGCGAGGTCGTAGTCGAATTCGCCGAGGCGTTCGGCCGCCTCCCGTGTGCCGAAGACCTGGTCGAATGCCGCCCGGTACTGCTCGACGATGGTCTGCCTCAGCGTCCGCAGTTCCGGTTTGTCCGACTCGACAGCGGTCGCGCTCGAGTAGTCGTCGAGCGCGGGGCCCATGCCGAGCCAGCACATGGCCGTCACGTTCATGGGGGCACTCTCGATGAGTTTCGCCTGACTGACCATCAGCTCGACCAGCCGGTCGCGGAGGTCGCCGTCGGCGGGCACGGTCGGCGCGGGTGGGAGCAGCCGCCCGAACGCCGCGGCGACCAGTTCGGTGCCGTTGCCGAAATGCCGGTAGAGCGTGGCCCGAGCCACGTTCGCCAGCTTGGTGACGGCGTCGATCGTCACGGCGTCGGTGCCACCCTTCGCGAGAAGAGTTGTCGCGGCGTCGAGAAGTCTCGCGCGAGAGCGCTGCCTGCGGGGATCCTGCTCGGTCATCTGCACCGCCCGTTCCTGCCACTGCCGCACCTCTTGTGAACTACCAGTCTACCAACGATACTGACAGTCTCGTTACTTCCACGGAGGGATTACATCGTGCGCTCTCGGGACTCCGCACCACCGCAGGACACCGAACAGAGCAACACCACCGGCTGGACCCTTCGGCAGATCTGGATGCTGACCGTCGCGTGCTGCGCGGTCGCACTCGTCGTTGCGGCGATGGCCGCACTGAACACCGCCCTGCCCGACCTCGCCCGCGACACCGGCGCCAGCCAGAGCCAGCTCACCTGGATCGTCGACGGCTACACCCTCACCCTCGCCGCACTCCTGCTTCCCGCCGGCGCACTCGGCGACCGCTACGGCCGCCGCGGCCTCCTCATGTTCGGACTGCTGATCTTCGGCCTGGGTGCCGCCATTCCGATCCTGAACGACAGCCCGGAGTGGATCATCGGGTCCCGCGCGGTCGCCGGCATCGGCGCGGCCTTCGTGATGCCGGCGACGCTGTCGCTGCTCACCGCCGGTTTTCCACTGTCCCAGCGCGGCCGGGCCGTCGGCATCTGGTCGGGTGTCGCCGGGTCGGGCGCGATCGCCGGACTGCTGGTCTCGGGACTGCTGCTCGAACAGTGGTCGTGGAAGGCGATCTTCGTGAGCCTCGCCGTGGTGTCCGGCGTCCTCTTCCTCACCGGATTCACCATCGCCTCCTCACGCCAGACCGACCAGGCGCCGCTCGACCTTCCCGGCACCGTGACGATCGCGGCGGCGGTGGGCCTGTTCGTGCTCGGCACGATCGAGGCGCCGCACCGCGGCTGGCTGGACCCTGCCGTCGTCGGGCTCATGGCGGGTGGCGTCGCCGCCGCGGTGGCGTTCGCGCTCGTCGAGTTGCGCCGCGAGCATCCGCTCCTCGACGTCCGGCTCTTCGCCAACCGCGCCTTCGGGTCGGGGTCGATGTCGTTGCTGATGCAGTTCCTCGCCATCCTCGGGCTCTTCTTCTTCGCGGTGCAGTACCTGCAACTGGTGCTGAGCTACTCGCCGCTGGAGTCGGCGCTCGCGCTCGCCCCCATCGCGGTACCCGTGATGATGCTGTCCGCGGGGATGCCGTTCGTCCTCCCCTATGTCGGCCTCCGCCCGCTGCTGTCCGTCGGCGCCGCGATTCTCGGTGTCGGAATCCTGCTGATGGTCCGGCTCGACGAGTACTCGAGTTACCCCCAGGTGGCTCTGCCGCTGGTCGTGGCCGCGTTCGGCATCGGCCTGTGCACGGCACCCGCCACCACCGCAATCGTGCAGAACACTCCCGATGAGAAACAGGGAGTGGCGTCCGCGGTCAACGACACGGCACGCGAGATCGGGGCGGCGATCGGCGTCGCACTGGCAGGCAGCATCTTGGCCGCGGGGTACGGCAGGCACGTCCAGCCGGCCGTCGACGCCGTCCCCGACGTCGCGAAGGAGCCCGTGTCGAGTTCCCTGGCCGCCGCGCTGCACGTCGCCCAGTCGGCGGGACCGCAGGGCGAGCAGCTCGCGAGCTTCGCCCGGAAAGCGTTCCTCGAGGGAATGGACGAGGCGTCCATCGCCCTGGCCTGCGTGTGCTTTGCGGCCGCGGTGGTGCTCGCGGTGTGGGCGCCGGGCCGGAAAGGGTCGTCTCCGGCGCCGCGGAAGGACGAGGAACTGGCCGACGTCGACTGATCGGACGTTGCCCTTGTGACCGCCGTCATTGTATCGTTCAGTATCAGTTACTGAATGTCACAGTTAGTTGACCGCCTAGTCACAGAACAAGGGGTAGTGATGACCGCATCGATCGTCGTCTCCGACCGCGAAGAGACCGCCCAGCGCTTGCTGGCGTCGTCGGCACGCAAGTCCTACGACCCGATGGTCGAGGTCGACTGGGAAGCACCGATCCCCGACGACAAGTTCGGTCTCACCCCCGAGTGGAGCACGCTGTACGGCACCGCCCTCTGGGACGAGATGACCGAAGAGCAGAAGATCGAGCTCACCAAGCACGAGGCCGCCAGTGTCTCCAGCGTCGGACTGTGGTTCGAGATCCTGCTCATGCAGATGCTGCTGCGCGACGTGTACGGCCGGGACAAGCACTCGCGCCACGTCCAGTTCGCGCTCACCGAGGTGGCCGACGAATGCCGCCACTCGGTGATGTTCGCCCGCGCCGGTGAACGCCTCAACATGCCGAGCTACGGCCCGCACCCCGCGATCCACAAGCTCGGACGCATCTGGGGCGGCTTATTCCGGGGCGCCAACGCGTACGCCAGCGTGATGGCCGCCGAGGAGATCCTCGACATGATGCAGCGCGACTTCATGAAGGACGAGCGCGTCCAGCCCGTCACCCGAACGGTGAGCAAGATCCACGTCCTCGAAGAGGCCCGCCACATCCGCTTCGCCCGCGAAGAGGTCGGCCGCCGCATCGAGGGTGCCAGCTGGGCACGACTGCAGTTCGAGCGCCTCAACACCGCGGTGGTCGTGTACTTCGTGATGAAGAGCATGATCCGCAAGGACGTGTATGCGAACGCCGGACTCGACCCGGAGCGGGCCGCCGCCGAGGCCAAGAACAACCAGCACTACAAGGACACCGTTCGCACGTCCGGTTCCAAGTTGATGCAGTTCCTCGATGGCGTCGGCCTCGTCGGCGGCCCGTCCAAGCGCCTCTACAAGAGGGTCCATCTCCTCTGACTCATGTGGGGACGTGGTCCAGGTAGGACACACCGGTCGAGGTGATCTCGAGTACGCGCGCGGACGGAATGTCGAAGAACATTCCCGCGACGCGTACTCGACCCTCGGCCGCCGCCGCGCCGACGAGGGGATGGCGCCCGAGCGTTTGCACCTGGACCGCCACGTTCACCATGCCCAGCTGATCGACCTCGTCGAATCCGAGTTCGGCCGCTGCCCGTGCCACCGGATGACCGCTGAGAAACGCGTTCCGGCTCGGCTGCGCGAACGTCAGCCACTGTTCGACGGCGTCGCGATCGGACCCGTCGGTCTCGGTCGGTGCACTCGCGAGCACGGCCTTCATCGCGCCGCAGCCGGAGTGGCCGCACACGATCACCGAGCTGACCTCGAGTTCGTCGAGGGCGAAGGCCAGTCCGGCCTCGACGGAGACGTCCTGCTTTCCGGTCGGGACGAGGTTGCCCACGTTGCGCACCGTGAACAGGTCGCCCGGACCGCTGCTGGTGATCACGTTCGGCACGATGCGTGAATCGGAGCAGGTGAGGAACAACGAGTCGGGGCGCTGCCCGTCCCGCAGTTCGTCGAGGTGCGGTTGCAGCTGAGCCGCGTTCCGCCGGTGATATTCCGACACTCCCGCGAGGACCGGCCGGAGTGCCGCCGGTGTGGTGGTGGAGTTCTCGGTGTCGGTGTGCCGCGGCTGCCAGCTCTTCCACGGGGCGAACCCGCGGGGGCTCACCACGCCGATGCCGCGCCGGGGCGGCGACGCGCCGACGGCGTCCATGTCGACGGGACCGAGCGCGTCGATCACGACCGTTCCGCCGTTCCGCTCGTGGTGACGCTTCCAGTCGTCGATCGCCTCGAACATGGCGTGGTCGAGGAAGTCGACCGCCAGTTCCACGGTGACGTGCGCGCCCTCGGGCACCTTCGCGAGGATCCCCGTCAACGCCGGCATGGACAGGAAGCTGCACGACCCCTCGACGGTCACGCGCCACCGCCCGGAATCCTCGGAGCCGACGGGTTCGGCCCGCATCTTGGGGTGGATGACCCGCCACAACAGCAGGACCACCGCGAGTGCGAGGCCGATGATCACGCCCTCGAGCAGGTTCAGGAAGACCACGCCGGCCACGGTCACGCCGTACACCCACAGGTCGCCGGTGCGCCGGGCCGTCCGCAGATGAGCCATCTTGACGAGCTGGATGCCGATCACGATCAGGAGGCCGGCCAGGGCTGCCATCGGGATCTGCTCGACGAGTCCGGTGAGCAGCGCGGCGAAGACGAGGATCCACACGCCGTGCAGCACGGCGGACGCCCGGGTGCGCGCCCCGGCGGCCACGTTGGTGGAACTGCGCACGATCACACCGGTGACCGGCAGGCCGCCGATGAGACCCGAGAGCATGTTGGCCGAGCCCTGACCGACGAGTTCACGGTTGAACTCCGAACGCGTTCCGCCGTGCATCTTGTCGACGGAGACCGCGGACAACAGGCTCTCGACGCTCGCGATCAGCGCGACGGTGAGTACACCGGTGGCCACTGCGAGCCACGGGCCGTCCGGCATCGAAGGCAGTGCCACGGCGTCGAACAGGGAGCCGTCCAACGTGATTCGATCGATGTCGAGTGGGAGGACAAGGGACAGAACGGTGGCGACGACGACGGCGACCAGCGGGCCGGGGAGCACCTGCAGCTTGCCGGGGATCTTCTTCCAGAACAGTAGGACGGCGATGACCACCGATCCCACGAGGACGTCGCCGTAGCGGGCGGACGTCAGCTGGCCGGGGAGCTGAGTGATGTTCTCGACGGTCGAGCTGTGCGAGCTGCCACCGAGTAGGACGTGAATCTGCTGGAGGGCGATCGTGATTCCGATACCGGCCAGCATGGCGTGGACCACGACCGGCGCGATGGCTAGGGCTGCACGGGCAATTCTACTGAGCCCGAAGATGATTTGGAGGAATCCGGCCGCGACGGTGATCGCGCACGTGGCCTTCCAGCCGAATGTGGCGACCAATTCTGCTACCACCACGGTCAATCCGGCAGCAGGACCGCTGACCTGGAGTGGTGAGCCACCGATGGAACCCGCCACCACACCGCCGACGATCGCCGCGATGAGCCCCGCCATGATCGGGGCGTCGGACGCGATCGCGATACCGAGCGACAGTGGTAGTGCGACGAGGAAGACGACGAGCGACGCGGGTAGGTCGTATCGCGCGTTATCTCGCAACCTTTCGCCGAGGGTCGGTCCGGGGGCGGGTGCACCGGATGGGGGTGCTTTCTCGTTCTCGAGGATCGACATGACGACACCTTACGGGCGGAGAACGACGAAACGCCCGAAACGGACGGGGTCTTGTGGCATGTGTCACGGTGACAGCACTTTTCACCCAGTTGAATCGAAAACTATTGGACAACAGTCCATTACATGAAGCTTAAAGTTCACAAAGTTCACGTTGCCCGCTCCCACACTGTGAGACGTGCCGGTCACCGAGGGAAAACGGTGACCGGCACGGCCGGTCGGACCTAGACGGACGTGGGCACGACAACCAGTGCCCAGACGAACATCGGGGCCGACAGCACGATCAGACCGCAGTAGGCGAGCATCTTGCGCTGGAAACGGCCCTTGTCCTCGACCTGCGCGTTGGCGAGCACCATCACGCCGTTCGTCGAGAACGGGCTGACGTCGACCACCGTCGCGGAGAATGCCAGGGCCGCGACGAATCCCACGGCGCCGACCTCTCCCATCGCGAGCATCGGCGCGGCGAGGGGCAACGCGATGCCGAGGGTACCGATCGACGATCCGAACGCGGAGATGATCGCAACCGCGTAGCAGAGGATCAACGCGGTCAGCAACGGCGATCCGAGAGCCGACGCCGCATCGCCGAGGAAGTCGAGCGTGCCGTTCTGCGTCATGACCGCCATGTAGGTGAGCATCCCGCACACGAGCACCACGGCCGGCCATGCCACGTTGTCGATGACCTTGGGGTGTGACTTGGGCGCCATCAGCAGCAGCACCGCACTGATGCAGATCGAGCTGACGCCGACGTCGATTCCGAACGCGACCGACCCGACGACGAGAAAGCCGATGCCGGCGAGCGTCGCGAACCGGTACCGATTCATCTTCACCGGCTTCACGCCTTCGTGGATCAGCGCCTCCTCGATGACCTCGCGATCGGTGAGGGTCGCGGTGTTCCCGCCCGGGCCGTTGCCCGACGCCACGCCCCCGGACGGCCGGCGCGAGGAACCGCCGAATCCTCCGCCGTCGGGCGTCTCCTCGAGGGGGCGGGGAGTGCGGCGACCGATCAGGTCGAGGCCGTAGATCAGGAACAGCACGATCGCGATGGCCAGGTTGAGGACGAACGGCAGAGCGAACAGGACCAGGGGATTCGATCCGACGCCGGTCGAGTCCATCAGCCCGTTGATGAATGCGCCGTAGAGATTGATGGGTGAGAACGCGCAGGCCAGGGCACCGTGGCTGATGACCATGCCCATCAGGAACGGGTTGATCTTGTTCTTGGCCGCGAGAGGCATCGCGATGGGGGCGAGCATCCCGACCGCGAGGACGGACCCGAGGGCCATCAGCAGTCCGGACAGCAGGAACATCATCCACAGGATCGCCCACCGCCTGCCGCCCACGAGTCGGAGCGAGGCCTCGATGACGAGGTCGATGGTCCCGTTCGTCTTGGCTATGGCGAACAGCAGCGTGATGCCGCCGACGATGATGAACGTGCTGCCGGGGAAGGCGTCGATGATGTCCTCGACCGGGATCCCGGACACCCAGCCGCCGATGACGAACGCTCCGGCGAACGCGAGGATGCCCATGTTGATCGGGGTGAGGGTCGCCACTGTGAAGATCGCGATCAGAGCGACGATGGAGATTGTGTAGACCATGGTCGGCCTTTCGAGGTGAGTTCGCAGATCACACTGCGGTGAGGGGCCGAGCTTGGGCCAGAGCGTGTTTCACGGTGTCGACGGCGAGGCCGAGGGCCTGCTGATCGATCCCCGTGTCGATGTCGTGCGCGTGCAGGTGCGCGACCAGTTCCTCGGTGGCGAGGTTGCCGTGGGCGCCGGGCGCGAACGGGCAGCCGCCGTACCCGCCGATGGCACTGTCGAAGTGCGTGATGCCGAGCTGCCGGTGGGCGGCGATCACGGTGCCCAGGGCCTGACCGTGCGCGTTGTGGAGGTGCAGGCTCAGTTCGATGTCGGGGAGGGCGTCGCGTACCGCCCCGGCCGATGCGAGCACCTGCTCGGTGGTGGCCGTCCCCAGTGTGTCGGCCAGCCCGAGCCGGCGCACACCCATTGCGGCCATCGCGCTGGCCACCCGTACCAGTGTGGCGGGGGCGATGATGCCCTCGAACGGACAGACGAACGCGGTCGACACACCTCCGAGGAAACTCCGGTCCGGGTACTTCTGCAATGCCTCGGCAAGTCCGTGCAGCGCCTCGTCCGGGTTCCGGCCCGTGTTCGCCGTGCTGTGCCCGGCACTGGCGGACGTCACGACCTGGATCTCGTCGATGCCGGTCGCGATCGCACGGTGCACCCCGCGCGGGTTGAGTGCCAGAGCGCTGTACGTGACGGACGGGTCGGTGCGGGGCAGCCGGGCGATGACGTCGTCGGCGTCCGCCATCTGCGGGACACGCGTGGGTGAGACGAACGATGCCGCTTCGATGTGCTTCACACCGGCGGCGACGAGGGCGTCCGCGACGGCGATCTTGTGGTCGGTGGAGACGACGACATCCTCGTCCTGCAGTCCGTCTCGCAGCACGACATCCGTTATGGTGACTGACATTTCACTTTCCTCCGGTTCAGATGACGTTGCGGGCGCGGTAGTCGTCGAGCTGATCATCCGACAGATTCAGCAATCCGCCGAGGATCTCGTCGGTGTGCTCACCCAGCTCGGGGCCGGCCCAGCGGATCTGCGTGGGTTCGCCGTCGAGCTGCGGGACCACTCCGGGGAAGCGCACCTCTTCGGGTTCCCCGTCGACGGACACCTTCAGGCTCTGCAGCATGCCGCGGGCGTTGTAGTGCTCGTCGTCGGCGATCTGCACGGCGTCGTACACCTCGCCCACGGGCACACCGGCGGCACCGAGTTCGGCGACGACGTCGCGGGGGCGACGCACCGACGTCCACGACGAGATGGCCTCGTCGAGTTCGGCTTCCCGACGGAATCGCTGATCACCGTCGGCGAGCTCGGGATCGTCGGCCAGATCGCCGCGCCCCACGGCCTGCATCAACCGGCCGAACACGCCACTCGAGTTGCCGGCGATGATGACGGATCCACCGTCGCATGGATAGACGCCGCTGGGCACCACGCCGGGCAGGTTGCCCGCGGTCCGTTCTCGGACCATGCCGTACGCGTCGTAGTCGGGGACGAGGGATTCCATCGCCATGAACACCGATTCGTAGAGGGCCACGTCCGCGACGCGCGGGGTCGAGTGATCGCCCTGCCTTGCCTTGGCCAGCAACATCATCAGGGCGCCGATCGCGCCGTGCAGTCCGGCGAGCGTGTCGGCGATGGGGGCGGCCGCCCGGACCGATTGACGGTCCGGATAGCCGGTGACGTGCCGCAGTCCACCGAAGGCCTCGGCGACGCCGCCGAAGCCGGTGCGCTCCCGGTACGGGCCCGTCTGCCCGTAGCCGGAGATCCGGACCAGCACGATGTCGGGGTTGGCGGCCGTCAGCTGGTCGGGCCCGATTCCCCACCGCTCGAGCGTCCCGGGACGGAAGTTCTCGATGACGACATCCGACTTCGCGGCGAGGTCGAGAATGATCGCGCGGCCCTCGTCGGTCCGGAGGTCGAGGGTGACGGACCGCTTGTTGCGCGCGATCGTGCGGAACATCATCGACGTCGCGCCGCGGCGGCGACGCCAGCCCCGCAGTTCGTCGCCGACGCCCGGTCGCTCGATCTTGACGACCTCGGCGCCGAAGTCGGCGAAGATGCGGCTCGCCATGGGGGCTGCGATGAAGTTGCCGAGTTCCAGCACACGGATGCCGTGCAGTGGGCCGTTCTCTGGGACCTGCATGTGAGAGTTCTCCCTCGTCGATCTGTACTGGATGACGACTGGGTTCCTACCTGCTGATTCTCATTATTTGGCAGTTAGATTCCCGTTTGATAAGAATGACGGTAGTGGTAGCAGTCACAATTGGCAATGCCCGGAGTCCGCGCCACACGACAATGGACGTCGGGACGCTGCGAAATGCAGCAGGAATTTGCTGCTCGACAGGAGGAGAACACGGTGAGAGAACCACACGTCGTTGCGATCGATGGACGTTCGCCGCGCGCGGAGAAGACCACGTGGGTCGCGCCGACCGCCGCGGTGATCGGCGCCGCAACACTCGGCGCGGAGACCAGCGTCTGGTACGGCGCGGTGCTGCGTGCCGATTGCGATTCCATCACCCTCGGCGAGGGCAGCAACATTCAGGACGGTGTGGCCGTTCACGTCGACCCGGGCTTCCCCGTCGTCGTCGGCCGGGACGTCAGTGTGGGGCACAACGCCGTCCTGCACGGCTGCACCGTGGGAGACGGCGCCCTCGTGGGCATGGGGGCCACCGTCCTCAACGGAGCGGTGATCGGCGAGCAGTCGCTGGTCGCGGCCGGCGCGCTGGTACTCGAGGGCACGCGAATTCCGCCGCGCTCACTCGTCGCCGGCGTGCCCGCGAAGGTGCGTCGCGAACTGACCGACGACGAGGTGGCCCACAACGCCGTCAACGCCGCGGTCTACCGTCAACTGGCGCAGCAACATCGGTCGGCGGACGTCACCACGTTCGACATCGCCTGAGCGACTCAGTCGCCCGGGACGGATTTCTCGATCTGCCGCGCGGCAGCGACGACCGCGCGGCCCATCGACGCACCCAGGTTCTTACCCATCCGCCCCTCGGGACCCGACACGCAGACGGCGGCCACGATCTCGCCGTGCCTGCGGACCGGCGCACTGATGGACGCGGATCCCGGTGTCCGTTCCGAAACCGACACCCACCAACCCGATTTCACGGCTTCGGGGTCGGCCTCCCAGTCTCCGGACAGCACGTGGCCGCTCGACCCCTGCGGTAGCGGGACCAACGTTCCGACGGGCAGTGCCACCCGCAGTTCGTGCTGGGAATCGACGCTCGCGGCGCAGAGACGGGACTCGCCCCGGCGAACCCACAACTGCGCGGATTCCCCTGTCGTTTCACTCAATTCCCGCAGCGCCGGGATCGCGAGGTCGCTCAACGCCGTGGTGACGAATCGCTGCCCCAGATAGAAACGGCCTTCCTGATCCTTGCGCAGGAGGCCGTGCTTGACCATGTCGGTCGCCAGCCGGTACGTGGTCGAGAGGGACAGGTCGAGTTCACGGGCGAGGTCGCTCGCGCCCATCGGGCTCGACTCGACGACGTCGAGGATCGCCACCGCACGGGCGAGCACTCCGACGCCGATCTCACTCCGCGCAACCATCGCAGTCCATTTCTATTGCCCCATTGAAGTATTCAGATTGTATAGGAAAGCCAGTGCGCGACCGCCCGCATCCGTCGATGCGGCTAGTTGTCCGGGTGTCGGTTGACGACCGGATCGGGGCCCGGTTACCTCTGTGTCAGGCATTCGCCACTCCCCCGGTGCGCAGTCGCACGCACATCCCCGGTATCCGAAAACCCTTGCAAGGAAAGGCACCATCATGACGATCGAGCAGACTCTCACCGACAAGGAACGCCTGGCAGGTCTCGACCTCGGCCAGCTCGAGCAACTGGTCGGGCTCGTCGAGTACGACGGCACCCGCGACCCGTTCCCGGTCAGCGGCTGGGACGCCGTCGTCTGGGTGGTCGGCAACGCCACCCAGACCGCCCACTACTTCCAGTCCGCGTTCGGGATGACCCTGGTCGCCTACTCCGGACCCACCACCGGCAACCGCGACCACCACAGTTTCGTCCTCGAATCCGGCGCCGTCCGCTTCGTCATCAAAGGCGCCGTGAACCCGGACAGCCCCCTGATCGAGCACCACCGCACCCACGGCGACGGCGTCGTCGACATCGCCCTCGCCGTCCCCGACGTCGACAAGTGCATCGCCCACGCCCGCGCCCAGGGCGCCACCGTCCTCGACGAACCCCACGACGTGACCGACGAGCACGGCACCGTCCGCCTCGCCGCGATCGCCACCTACGGCGACACCCGCCACACCCTCGTCGACCGCAGCAACTACACCGGCCCCTACCTGCCCGGCTACGTCGAGCGGGCGTCGTCGCACACCAAACGGGACGGGGCCCCCAAGCGGCTGTTCCAGGCCCTCGACCACGTCGTCGGCAACGTCGAACTCGGCAAGATGGACCACTGGGTCGACTTCTACAACCGGGTCATGGGCTTTACGAACATGGCCGAGTTCGTCGGCGAGGACATCGCCACCGACTACTCCGCCCTGATGTCCAAGGTCGTCTCCAACGGCAACCACCGGGTCAAGTTCCCCCTCAACGAACCCGCCCTCGCCAAGAAACGGTCGCAGATCGACGAATACCTCGACTTCTACCGCGGCCCCGGCGCCCAGCACCTGGCGCTGGCCACCAATGACATCCTCACCGCCGTCGACCAGCTGACCGCCGAGGGCGTCGAATTCCTGGCCACCCCCGACTCCTACTACGAGGACCCCGACCTGCGGGCCCGGATCGGCAACGTCCGCGCCCCGATCGCCGAACTGCAGAAACGCGGCATCCTCGTCGACCGCGACGAGGACGGCTACCTGCTGCAGATCTTCACCAAACCCCTCGTCGACCGGCCCACCGTGTTCTTCGAACTCATCGAACGCCACGGCTCCCTCGGCTTCGGCATCGGCAACTTCAAAGCCCTCTTCGAAGCCATCGAACGCGAACAAGCCGCCCGCGGAAACTTCTGAGCGGGCGGCAGTGCAGCGGGCGCGAGGCGGCGGGTCCGTTACCCGGGATCAGCGCACCCGCGGGGACTTCCGCGTGCTCACGGCGATGCGATTCCACGCGTTGATCGTGAGCACCAGCGAGATGAGCTGCGCCAGTTCCGTCTCCTCGAAGTACTCCTCCGCCTCCTCGTACACCGAGTCGGGGACGAAGCCGTCGGTCAGCACGGTGATCGCCTCGGCGAGCGCGAACGCGGCACGCTCCTTGTCGGTGTACAGCCCGTGCGCCTCCTCCCACGCGCCCAGCAGGTACAGCTTCTGTTCGCTGATGCCGATCTTGCGGGCATCGGCGGTGTGCATGTCGATGCACCACGCACAGTGATTGATCTGAGAGCAACGGGTGAGCACCAGCTCGACCAGCTCCGGGTCGAGGCCCTGCCGTGCCGCGGCGTCGAGGGCGATCATCGCCTTGTAGACGGCGGGGGCCTTGCGGGCGAGGTCGACGCGGGTCTTGCGCTCTGTTGTGGTCATACGAGAACAGTAAGCGCGAAATAGCCCATCTGTATGGTTCAATTCGTGCATGGAAACTTGGGCCAATTCGGGTCTGGGCCGCGACCTCCATCTCGACCTCACCGCGTCCGGCGGCGGACGGGCGCCGGGGGTGCGCGCGAACCTGGTTTCCGCTCTGCGCGAGTCGATTCGATCGGGACGGCTCGTCGCAGGCACCACCCTCCCGCCGTCCCGCACCCTGGCCCTCGACCTCGGCATCGCCCGCAACACCGTCGCCGAGGCGTACTCCGAACTCGTGGCCGAGGGCTGGCTCACCGCCCGGCAGGGGTCGGGGACCCGGGTCGCCGATCGGGCAGGCGAGCCGGCCCGGCGTCCGCACACCCGCTCCACCGCCGCGCCCCGACCGGCGTTGAGCCTGATGCCCGGTTCTCCCGACGTCGGGGAATTTCCGCGTGCCGCCTGGACGGCGTCGGCCCGCCGCGCGCTCACCGCGGCACCCAACGACGCGTTCGGACCGGGTGATCCGCGGGGACGTCCCGAGCTCCGTCACGCTCTCGCCGAATACCTTTCTCGGGCACGAGGAGTGCGCACCGATCCCGACCACATCGTGGTCAGTGCGAGCTCGGGGCACGGACTGTGGTTGCTCGCCCGCGCCGTGAAGGGGCCGATCGCCGTCGAAGGGTATGGGTTGCACCTTCATCGCGAGCTGCTCGGCGATGCCGGCGTGTCCACCGTCCCCCTGCACCTCGACAACCGCGGAGCGCAACCCCCGGATGCGACGGGCAGGCAACTGTCGGCGGCGTTGCTCACCCCGGCTCATCAATTCCCCACCGGCGGGCCACTCCATCCCGGCAGGAGAACGGCTTTCGTGGAATGGGCACGTGCGGCGGACGCGATCGTGATCGAGGACGATTACGACGGGGAGTTCCGGTACGACCGCCAACCCGTCGGCGCGCTGCAGGGTCTGGCCCCGGACGAGGTGGCCTATCTGGGCACGGTGAGCAAAACTCTCTCCCCCGCGATCCGCGTGGGCTGGATGGTGCTGCCGGAACGCCTGATCGACCGTGTTCTGGCAGTCAAGGGCGGATACGAGAGATGGGTCAGCTCGACGGACCAGCTCACCCTGGCAGACTTCATCGAGAGGGGCGCATTCGATCGGCACGTCCGCAGGATGCGCACCCTCTACCGTCGCCGGCGCGACACCCTCGTCGAAACCCTCGCCGCCCGTGCACCACACGTGCACGTCACCGGCATCGCGGCCGGTTTGCACGCCGTACTCGAACTTCCCGACGGGACCGAGGCGGCCACCGTCGACCGGGCCGCGTCCCTCGGTCTCGCAGTGGAGGGTCTGCGCACGTTCCGTCATCCCGACGGTCGCGCGGACCGGTCCGACGGACTCGTCGTCGGCTACAGCACGCCGTCGTCCGCGCGTTTCTCGGCCACTCTCGACGCCCTGTGCCGCGCGCTGCCTACTCCGTGAGCAGAATTTCCTATGGGACTGGTCGGAATGCGTGTCGTGCGGTTACAGTCTGATCCGTGACCGAATCCGGCGTGATCGACTCAGGTGAGCTGCTGACGCGGCGTCGCCATGTCGATTTCGCACTGGTGTGTACCTCGAGGTGTCCGATCTCCTGATCGGACCCGTCCCGGCGTGACGTTTCACGCCGGGTTCTTCCTGCACACCCTCGTTTTCGAAGGATTCGTACTGTCATGACCACTGCATCCGTTTCGCATCTCGCGTCGGTCATCGGCGCCAGCCGCGACGCCGTGTCCGAGGATTCCGCGAACGCTCACGTCGTCTTCCGCGCCTCCGCGCAGGCGCACGACGCCGTCGGGAGCACCGTCACGCTCGGCAAGTACAGCGTCGAGGTGGACGAGCCTCCGGCGCTCGGCGGCGACAATTCGGCGGCCAATCCCGTGGAGTACTACCTCGCGTCGCTGCTCTCGTGCCAGGTGGTCACGTACCGCTTCTGGGCCGAGAAGCTCGGTGTCCGCGTCGACGACATCTCGGCGCGGGCGGAGGGTGACCTCGACGTACGCGGGTTCTTCGGCTTCGACGACGCCGTCCGTGCCGGGTTCGGCGAGGTGCGGGTCGTCGTGACGCTGACCGGCCCGGAATCGCGGGAACGCTACCTCGAACTGCAGGAGGCGGTGGATGCGCACTGCCCCGTCCTCGACCTGACCCGCAATCAGACCCCGGTCCGCACCGTGGTCGAAACACTCACCGGCGAAAACTGATTCACCACATCCACCTCACCGAATCTGGAGCACACCACTCGTGACCGAGAGCATCGATCCCAACGTCAACTGGTCGTTCGAGACCAAGCAGATCCACGCCGGGCAGACGTCCGACGCGACCACCAAGGCGCGGGCGCTGCCGATCTACCAGACCACCTCGTACACGTTCGACAGCACCGATCACGCTGCCGCGCTGTTCGGTCTGGCCGAGCCGGGCAACATCTACACCCGCATCATGAACCCCACCCAGGACGCGGTCGAGCAGCGCATCGCCGCCCTCGAGGGCGGCGTCGCCGCACTGCTGCTGTCCTCCGGGCAGGCCGCGGAAACCTTTGCGGTGCTGAACCTCGCGGAGGCGGGCGACCACATCGTCTCCAGCCCGTACCTGTACGGCGGCACCTACAACCTCTTCCACTACACGCTGCCCAAGCTCGGCATCGAGGTGTCGTTCGTGGAGGACCCCGACGACCTCGAGCAGTGGCGCAGCGCCGTCCGCCCGAACACCAAGGCGTTCTACGGCGAGACGATCGCCAACCCGAAGAACCACATCCTGGACATCCCGGGAATCTCGAAGGTCGGCCACGACAACGGGATCCCGCTGATCGTCGACAACACGGTGGCCACACCGTACCTGCTGCAGCCGTTGAAGCACGGCGCCGACATCGTGGTGCACTCGGCCACCAAGTACCTCGGCGGTCACGGCACGGCGATCGCCGGTGTCATCGTCGACGGCGGCACGTTCGACTGGACCCAGGGCCGCCACGGCAACTTCACCACGCCGGACCCGAGCTACCACGGTGTCGTCTTCGCGGACCTCGGCGCCCCGGCCTACGCGCTGAAGGCTCGCGTGCAGTTGCTCCGCGACCTGGGTTCCGCGGTCGCCCCGTTCAACGCATTCCTTATCGCGCAGGGCATCGAGACCCTCAGCCTGCGCGTGGAGCGGCACGTCGCCAACGCCCAGAAGGTGGCCGAGTTCCTCGAGGCCCGCCCGGAGGTCACGTCCGTGGCGTACGCGGGTCTGCCGTCCTCGCAGTGGCACGAGCGCGCACGGCAGCTCACCCCGAAGGGTCCGGGTGCGATCGTGACGTTCGAACTGGCCGGTGGTGTCGATGCCGGCAAGAAGTTCGTGAACGCGCTCACCCTGCACAGTCACGTCGCGAACATCGGCGACGTGCGCTCGCTGGTGATCCACCCGGCGTCGACGACGCACTCGCAGCTCACCCCGGAGGAGCAGCTCGCCGCCGGTGTGACTCCCGGACTGGTCCGGCTGGCTGTCGGCATCGAGGGTATCGACGACATCCTCGCCGACCTCGAGACCGGATTCACCGCAGCCGCAGTCTGATCCGATGCCGGGAGGCCGGGGCGCGCGCCTCGGCCTCCCGGCGCTTTCAGATCATGGCGCGCATCATCCCCTGCGGTTCGCCGCCGAGCTGGGTGAGCGCGCTCGCGTGGTTGGTGGGTCCGGGAACGTGAACCGCGTGGGCCAGGCCGGCGTGCGCGTCCCGCCAGAACCGTTGCATCGGCGTCTTGTAGTGCAGCGCGCCGCCGCCGGCGCGCGCGAAGATCTCGTCCACGGCACGCACCGCACGCCAGGCCGCGGCGATCTGGGTGCGGCGTCCGATCGCCCGCTCCTCGAACGTGATCTCCTTGCCCGCGTCGACCTTGTCGTAGAACCGGTCGGCGGTCTCGATGAGGGAGACCCGCGACGCATTGATCTCGGCGGCGGACTCTCCTATCGCACTGAGCACGTAGGGATCCTCCTTGATCTTCTGGCCCGTGATGGCGACGCGGTCCTTCTGCACCGCGATGTGACAGGCCAGCGCGCCCTCGGTGATGCCGATGACGGCGGCGGTGATGCCGAGCGGGAACATGCACGAGTACGGCATGTTGAACAACGGCTCCGGCCTGCCCGCCTCCTTCTGCGCACGTCCGTCCATCACCTTCGCCGCGTTCAACGTCCGGTAGCCCGGGACGAAGGCACCGTCGACGATCAGGTCCTTGCTTCCCGTTCCGCGCAGGCCGATGACGTCCCACGTGTCCTCGACGATCTGATAGTCGGTGCGCGGCAGAATCACGTGCAGCGACGACGGCGGCACCGCGATGCCACCCTCGCCGTCGCCGACCATCGCCCCGAGGAAGGCCCACTGACAGTGGTCGGTTCCGGACGAGAACGACCACCGTCCCGTCAGGACGTACCCGCCGTCGACCGGTGTCGCGACACCCATGGGCGCATACGGCGACGCCATCCACGTGTCGTTGTCCTCGCCCCAGATCTCCTCCTGCACCTGCGGGTCGGCGAACGCCAGTTCCCACGGGTGCACGCCGACGATCCCGGTGACCCATCCGCTCGCCCCGTCGAGTGCGGCGACGCCCATGACGGTCTCGGCGAACTCGCGGGGGTGCACCTCGTAGCCGCCGTAGAGCTTGGGCTGCAGCAACCGGATCGCGCCGGAGTCGCGCAGGAGGGCTGCGGCGGTGTCGGTGAGCCGGCAATCCGCCTCCGACCGGACGGCCTGCCCGCGAATCTCCTCGGCGACGCCGTCGATTCTGTCGAGAACCTGTCCCATCGGGACTCCCTTCCACCGCGAGTAGAACACGTTCTAGTCAATATAGCGCCGGAGGTGGCAATTCCGGGCCGATCCGCACCCCACGCTTGAAAGTTCGTTATCCCTAAATCTATAGTGCGGATATACGAATCAGCAGGTAGATCCGCAGACCACGACCAGGAGCTCCGTGAGCATCGAGGCACCCCGCCCTCTCCTCCCGCGCCGCACGCCCCGCAAGGGCAGTATCCGAACTGTCGCGCTCCTCGGGCCCGCCTTCGTGGCTGCCATCGCGTACGTCGACCCCGGAAACGTGGCCGCCAACCTCACCGCGGGCGCGAAGTACGGGTACCTACTCGTCTGGGTCCTCGTTCTCGCCAATGCCATGGCCGTGCTGGTGCAGTACCTGTCCGCGAAACTCGGGCTGGTCACCGGCAAATCACTGCCCGAAATGCTGGGGACCCGCCTGCGGACCGGGAACCGTCGCGCGTTCTGGCTGCAGGCGGAGGCGATGGCGATCGCGACCGACCTCGCCGAGGTGATCGGCGGCGCGATCGCACTCAATCTCCTGTTCGGCGTTCCCCTCTTCGTCGGAGGGCTGATCACGGGCGTCGTGTCGATGGGCATCCTGTCGATCCAGAGCCGCCGCGGTCAGCGGACGTTCGAGTTCGTCGTGATGGGACTCCTGACGATCATCACCGTCGGGTTCCTCACCGGGCTCGCGTTCACCGACGTGTCGGGTACGGACGCGCTCGCCGGACTCGTGCCGCGTTTCGAGGGCACCGAGACGGTCCTGCTCGCCGCGAGCATGCTCGGCGCCACCGTGATGCCGCACGCGATCTACCTCCACTCCGCCCTCGCCCGCGACCGGCACGGGAACGACCTGGAAGGCCCCCGCCTCGCGCGACTGCTGCGGGTGACGAAGTGGGACGTGGTCGGTGCCCTGATCGTGGCGGGCGCGGTGAACATCGGCATGCTGCTGCTCGCCGCCTCCGCCCTGCGCGGCATTCCGGGCACCGACTCGATCGACGGCGCGCACGCCGCCATCCAGAGTTCGCTCGGCCCCACGGTCGCCGTCGTCTTCGCCGTCGGACTGCTGGCGTCCGGCCTGGCGTCCACGTCGATCGGCTGCGCCGCCGGCTCCGAGATCATGTACGGCCTGCTGTCGATGCGCATCCCCCTGCTGCTGCGCCGGGTGGTCACCCTGATTCCCGCACTGGTCGTGCTGGCGATCGGCGTCGATCCCACGTTCGCGCTCGTCCTCAGTCAGGTCGTTCTCAGCCTGTGCATCCCGTTCGCGGTGATTCCACTCGTGCGGATGACGTCGAGCCGCGACCTGATGGGCGTCCACCGCAACGCGACGGCCACCACGGTCGCCGCCTGGGTGGCGGCGTCGTTGATCGTCGTGCTCAACGTCTCGCTGCTGTGGCTGACATTCACGGGTTCGGCCTGATCACTCGTGCCGCGGCGCGCCTGACACGACGCGCTCCAGCGCGTGCAGGTCCTCGGACAGCAACCGGAACATCCAGTAGGCCGCCACGAACGCGACGACGCTGCCGACGCACAGGACGCGGAGCGCGACGATCACCCGGGGCAGGTCCTCCGGGGGAATGAACGTGGCTCCCGCGATCCCGAGCAGCGGCACGGCGGCGGCCGCGGCGAGGAAGAACGTGCTGCGGCGCCCCAACCGCTTCAACATCCGGGCGTCGGACGCACTGATCTCGCCGTGCCGCAGAAACACCGGGTAGAGGCAGCGGACGGCGTAGAAGTTCACGAAGAAGAACGGGTAGACCACCGCGATCGCTCCGCACACGAGCTGAGATGCGGTGAAGTGGACGATCGTGTTCCACGGAACCTGACTGCCGCTCACCTCCAACGTGATCGGCACGACGAGGCCGCTGACGATCCACAGCCCGAGGCAGAGCAGTGCACACCGCTGGCCGAGCAGCAGGGTGTCCCGGCGCGCCCGGGCGAGCTGGGCGCCGGTGTAGACCCGCCCCCGGCGCAGCCCGCCGGCCACCATCGTCAGGTAGATCACCATCGACACCGTGCCCACGGCTCCGATGAGGAACGCGACCGTGTAGTCGATCCGGGTGATCCGCTCGAAGTTCTCCTGCGCGGCGGGCGGCAGCTTGCTGATGATCAGGGTGCTGTTGTGCTGGTAGCTGTAGAGGATCGCCAGCAGGTTGGGAACTGCGATGGCCAGGAACATGATCGGGTGCGTCCACCGCCGCATCCGCAGCCGCCAGCTTCCCGGCGGCGGATCGACCAGATCTCGGGCGTGCGCGTCGAGGCAGACGTCGAGCTGCTGGGCGAGTTCGGCACCGGAGGAGAACCGATCCTTCGGTGCCGGCGCCAGCGATTTCAGCAACACTCGCCGCAGCGCGTTCGGACAGTCGGCGGGCAGCGCGTCGGCGGCCGGTTCGTCCGGTCCGCGCCGCCGCGCGAGCATCGCGTCGAGAGTGGTGCGGTCGCCGGGCGGGTGGGAGTGCAGTTCGGCGTCGCTGTCGTCGAAAGGCCGTCTGCCGGTCAGCAACTCCCACAGGACGACCGCGAGCGAATACAGGTCGCTGCGGGTGTCGAGATCGCCGGGTGCGCCCGGCCGGTCCGGGTGGATCGCCTCGAGCTGTTCGGGTGACATGTAGGCCAGCGAGCCGCCGAAGTACGCGACCGGACTCGACCCGGCGACGTTGCGGCTGAAGCTGATGTTGAAGTCGGCGAGCTTGGGGACGCCCTCCGTCGTCAGCAACACGTTCGCCGGTTTGACGTCGCGGTGCAGGACGCCGTGGCGTCCGGCGTAGTCGAGCGCCTCCGCGAGCCGCCGGCCGAGCCAGGCGACCGTCTCCGGCCAGGTCAGCGTCGCGATCTCCCGGCGCACCCCGGATTCGCTGGGCCGGATCTCGCCTCGCCCGACCAGGGCCCGGTCGATCGCGTCCAGCAGCACGGCGCCGCTGCGCGCTTCCGGCGGAGTCTCACGGACCCGCCCGACCACGTCGAGCAGGGTGCCGCCCGGCACGTACTGCATGTACAGCAGTCTCAGGTCACGGCCCGCGAGGAGGCGTTGATCGAAGACCCGGACGATGTAGTCGTGGTCGAACTGGGCCAGAGTCTGCGGCTCGGTGCCGTGGTCCAGGGAAATCTTGACGGCGACCATCCGTTGCAGCGACCGCTGCCGGGCCAGGAACACCCGCGCGAACGCGCCCCGGCCGAGACCGGTCATCAGGTCGAAATCGTCGATCCGCTGGCCCACCTCGAGATCGTCGAGGGTGCCTGCGCTTCCCGCAGACACCGACAGCGTCGTCTCCCCGCGATGGAGCGCCGTGCTCTGGTACTCGCCGGTGCCGAGCAGTTCGTCGAGCTCACCGGCCTGACCCGGAAAATTCTGCGTGTATTCGCTCGCCTCGACCGACTCCCCGCTGCGCCGCCGGATGTGGAACTCCTCGTACAGCAGATCCGGCGGCAACGGCCACCGCCGCAGTTCCGGCAGCTCCTCACAGTATTGGTCGAGCCGCTTCGGGTGGTCGCCGCGCAGCCAGCGGTTCTCGAGGTCGACCTTGACGAGTTCGATGAGCGTGACCCGGCGGAGCGCGGGAGACGCGGGCAGGTAGGCGACCAGATCGGGCGCGGACGACGAGGACTCCCAGGCACTGGCGAAGCGCGCGACGGCGTCGCCGACCGCCGTGTCCGACACCCAGGCCTGCTCGGAAGCGGCCGGTGAACCTCGCCGGGAGGGCATGAAAGCCATGGTAGCTGGCCACGGCCGGCCGACTACTGCAGTTCCGACACCGGGGTCGACGGGTCGATGGTGACGCCGATCCGCGCCAGATTGCCGTGCAGCACTTGCCAGATCGACACCTCCAGGAACTCGGCCAGCTCGTCGCTGCCGAGCGCCGACTGCGGGTTGCTCAGCCACCGGTTGACGCTGGCATCCACGAGTCCCACCAACCCGAAGGCCAGCGACTCGGCGAGATCCGAATTGCCGGCCACCGTGTCGAGGACCGTCGCGAGCAGACCGGACAGCTGGAGCGCGATCGCGGTCTTCGTTCCGGTCACCACACGCGAGCCGGTGGTGCGCCTGCTCGGCGATCCGGTGCCGAGGAATTGGTGGAGCCGTGGATATTCCACGATCCACCGCAGGTACGTCTCGACGGCGCGCGCGATCGCCTCGCCGACGGTCCCCTCCGGTGTCAACGTGGGCGCGAGGTCCGCCATCAGTCGTTCGATGATGCGTCCGCGCAGCTGCTCGTCGAGGTCGCCACGATCGGTGAAGATCCGGTAGACCACCGACCGCGGCACGTCGGCGCGGTTCGCGATCTGCTGGACGCCCACGTCGGGTCCGTCCTCGTTGATGGCGTCCATCGCGGCTTCGAGAATCCGGCTTCGGCGTTCCGCCTTGTGGTCCTCCCAGCGCGTGGCGCGGCCGTCGCCCTGGGGCGACGCGGCGGTTTCCACTTTGTCCGGCATCACGCACACGTTACCCATCCAACTGTTGACTGGACAGACTGTCTCACATACTTTGGTGGGACAGGGTGTCACACACACATTTCTCCGGACTCTAGGGAGCCGCAATGGGTAACAGGGTGTTCGTCGTCGGCGTCGGGATGACGAAGTTCGAGAAGCCGGGTGCACGCGAGTGGGACTACCCCGACATGGCGCGCGAGGCCGGCGGCAGGGCACTCGCGGACGCCGGAATCGAGTACGGGCTCGTGGAGCAGGCGTACGTCGGATACGTGTACGGCGAATCGACGTCGGGACAGCGGGCCGTCTACGAACTCGGCCTCACCGGCATTCCCATCGTGAACGTCAACAACAACTGTTCGACGGGGTCGACCGCACTCTTCCTCGCCACGCAGGCCGTCCGGAGCGGTCAGGTCGACTGCACGCTCGCGCTGGGCTTCGAGAAGATGCAGGCCGGTTCGCTCGGGTCCACGTACGACGACCGGGAACAGCCGATGATGCGCCATCTCCTCGCGCTCGCCGAACTTCAGGAGTTCGCGATGCCGCCGGCCCCCTACATGTTCGGCGCCGCGGGCAAGGAACACATGGAACGCTTCGGGACCACGGCGGAACAGTTCGCCAAGATCGGCGTGAAGAACCACCGCCACTCACAGAACAACCCGTACGCCCAGTTCCAGGACGAGTACACACTCGACGAGATCCTCGGCTCGAAGCCGATCTACGGGCCCCTCACCAAACTGCAGTGCTCCCCCACCTCCGACGGCTCCGGCGCCGTCGTCGTCGTGAGCGAGGAGTTCGTCGACAAGCACGACCTCGCCGGGCAGGCCGTGGAGATCGTCGGCCAGTCCATGGTCACCGACCTCCCGAGCACATTCGACGACCGGAGCGCGATCAGCCTGGTCGGCGCGGACATGACCCGCACGGCCGCGGCCCGCGTGTACGAACAGGCCGGCATCGGACCGGACGACATCGACGTCATCGAACTCCACGACTGCTTCTCCACCAACGAACTGCTGACCTACGAGGCGCTCGGCCTGTGCGGCCAGGGCGAGGGCGGCAAACTCGTCGACAACGACGACACCACGTACGGCGGGCGCTGGGTGGTCAACCCGTCCGGCGGTCTCATCTCCAAGGGACATCCCCTCGGCGCCACCGGACTCGCCCAGTGCAGCGAACTCACCTGGCAACTCCGCGGCACGGCCGACAAGCGCCAGGTCGACGGCGCCGCGGTCGCCCTTCAGCACAACATCGGACTCGGCGGTGCCGTCGTCGTCACCGCCTACCACGCACTCTGATCCGTCTCTCTCACAATTCCTTCCACCTCGAACACCAGGAGTACACCATGGCTTCCGTTTCCGTCGCAGCGTCCCTTCCCGCCTCCCCCGACAAGGCGTGGGACGCGCTCTCCGACCTGTCCCGCTGGGAGGAGTGGCTCACCATCCACCAGTCGTGGAAGAGCGAGATCCCCGCCGAGGTGGCACTCGGATCGAAGTTCACCGAGGTCGTCTCCGTGATGGGCATGGCCAACAAGATCGAGTGGACCGTCACCGAGGTGCAGGTGCCCGAGATGGTGAAGATCTCCGGCACCGGCATGGCGGGGGTCACCGTCGAATTCACGCTGAAGGTCGAGCCGGACGGCGCCGGATCCACGGCGATCATCGACGCGAGCTTCACCGGCACGATGATCGTCGGCCCCATCGGCAAGGCCGTCGCCAAGAACGCCAAGGCGGATCTGGAGGCGTCCCTGGCGGGGTTCGCCGACATGGTGGGCTGAACCGCATGACCACCCCCACAGTCGAATTCGACACGAGCGGCCTCGGCGAGTGGACCGATCCGCAGCGGTTCGAGGTCACCGCCGAGCGCATCGCCGACTACGCCGCGGCCACCAACGATCCCATCGAACGCCACCTCGCCGGCGAGGTCGCACCACCGGTGTTCGCCGTGGTCCCCGCGTTCACGTCGATGGCACCGGCGGCACTGTCCGTCGCCCCAGTCGAACTGCTCATGAAACTCGTGCACGGGGAGCAGGATTTCCACTTCCACCGTCCGATTCGTCCCGGCGACAACCTCGTGGTCCGCGCGAGACCGATCGGATTCGAGGGCCGGGAGAACGGCTCCACCGTCGTCGTCTACGTCGAAACAACGACGGACGGCGGCGAACTGGTCAACGAGCAGTGGATGACCGCGTTCTTCCGGAAGGTCGACGCGGGAGCCGGACTCGGCGAGCAGGCACCCGCCCACCGGTTCGACGAGTCCCTCCGCGGACAGGCCCCGGTCGCGTCGATCACCCAGCACATCGACGAGAACCAGACGTTCCGGTACTCGCCCGCCTCCGGTGATCCGATGCCGATCCACCTGGACGACGAGATCGCCCGGATGTCCGGACTTCCCGGAATCATCAACCACGGCCTGTGCACCATGGCGTTCACGTCGTGGGCGGCGCTCACCGAACTCGCCGACGGCAGGGTCGAACGGCTCCGCCGGCTCGCGGTGCGGTTCGCGAAACCCGTTCTGCCCGGCCAGGACATCGCCACGCAGTTCCGGCAGGTCGGCGAGTCCACGCGCGGGACAACGTCGTACGCCTACGAGACCAGCGTCGGCAACGAACTCGTCATCAAGGACGGCCTCGCCGTCATCGCGGACACAGAAACCTAGGAGTACGCACATGGGAACACTCGACGGACGGGTGGCCATCGTCACCGGCGCCGGACGCGGAATCGGCCGGGAACACGCACTGCTCTTCGCCCGTGAGGGCGCTGCCGTGGTCGTCAACGACCTCGGCGGCGCGAACGACGGCACCGGCGAGGACGCGGGCCCGGCTCAGCAGGTGGTCGACGAGATCGTCGCCGCGGGCGGCAGGGCTGTCGCGAACACCGACAACGTCGCGTCCTGGGACGGCGCCGAAGGACTCGTCGGCCAAGCGGTGAGCGAATTCGGCCGCCTCGACGTCCTCGTCAACAACGCGGGCATCCTGCGGGACGCCTTCATCGCGGGCATGACCGAAAGCCAGTGGGACGCCGTCATCGCCGTGCATCTCAAGGGACACGCCGCCACTCTGCATCACGCGGCGGCGTACTGGAAGGCGCAGACCAAGGCGGGTGAGACCGTGAACGCGTCCGTGATCAACACCGCGTCGGCGTCGGGCACGTTCATGCCCAATGCGGGCCAGGCCAACTACGGCGCCGCGAAGGCGGGCATCGCCGCACTCACCCTGGTCGCGGCGGACGAGCTCGAACGCTACGGCGTCCGGGTCAACGCGATCGCCCCGATCGCCCGCACCCGGCTCACGCTGGCCACCCCGGGTATGGGCGCGCTGTTCGCCGAGGAGGTGCCGGAGGGCGAGTTCGACGCGTTCAGCCCCACCAACATCTCTCCGCTCGTCGCGCGTCTCGCCGACGCGAACTGCAAGATCACCGGCAAGGTGTTCGCCGTGCAGGGCGGTGCCATCTCCGAGCTCGCCGGCTGGCACGACGTCACGACCATCGAGAGCGACGGCCCGTGGACCGTCGCCGACCTCGCCGACCGGCTCGGCTGAAGGGCCGCGACATGGCCAAGAACACGTACGAGCTCGGGCTCGGGCTGACCGAGGAACACCGGGCCCTCGCCGACTCGGTCCGCGCTTTCGCCGAACACACCATCACCTCCGATCATGTCCGGTCCGCGGTCGAGTCCACGAGCGAGGAGAAGTTTCCGCCGTTCTGGGATGCACTCGTCGGCCAGGACCTGCTGGGACTGCACGTCCCCGAGGACAAGGGCGGTCACGGCGCCGGGCTCCTCACGTTGGCGGTGGCTCTCGAAGCGCTAGGGCGGACGGCCGCCCCAGGTCCGTTCGTCCCCACCGCACTGTCCGCCGCGCTCGTGGCGGCCGCGGATTCCAAGGTCGGCATCGAGGTGATGCCGGGTCTTCTCGACGGATCACACACCGCCGCAGTCGCGTTGGGCCGCCCACTCGACGCATCGGCGCACGAGGGCGGATACCGCGTCACCGGGGTCGCGGACGCGGTTCTCGGCGGCGAACACGCCGATATTCTGCTACTCCCGATCACCGTCGGCGACGACATTCGCTGGGCCGTCGTCGATTCCGCGGACATCACCGTCACGGTGCAGGACAGCATCGACGTGCTCCGCGGTTCCGCACGGATCACGGTCGACGCCGTCGACGTGGGCGCCGACCGGATCCTCGACGGTCTGAGCGAGCAGCGCGTCCGGTCCGTCGCCACCGTCGTCCTCGGTGCGGAGGCGATCGGCGTGATGTCCTGGTGCGTGTCCACCGCATCCGAGTACGCGAAGACGCGGGTGCAGTTCGGGCGACCGATCGGCCAGTTCCAGGGCGTCAAGCACAAGTGCGCCCACATGGGCATCGCCCTGGAGAAGGCGCGCGCGGTGCTGTGGGATGCCGCCTCCGCCCTCGACAACGGCGACGACACCGCCGATTTCGCCGCGGACATCGCCGCCGTCGTCGTTCCCGACGCCGCGGTGCAGTGCGCACAGGACTGCATCCAGGTCCACGGCGGCATCGGATTCACCTGGGAGCACGACGCACACCTGTTCTACCGCCGGGCGCTGGCCATCCGGGGGCTCCTCGGCACCCGCGAGGAGCGGGCCACCCGGGTGGCCGACCAGTCCCTCGCAGGCACCGCCCGCACCTCCGAACTGGAACTGCCGGACGAAGCCGACACGATCCGCACCGAGGTGCGGGCGGAACTCGCCCCGCTGGTGGGCCTCGACGAGGACGACCAGCTGATCGCACTCGGCGACGGCGGCTGGGTGCAGCCGCACCTGCCGAAACCGTACGGGCGCAGCGCGTCCCCGCTCGAGCAGATCGTCATCGCCCAGGAGATCAAGGCCGCCGGAATCCCGATGCCGCAGCTGCTGATGGGCGGCTGGGCGGTGCAGGCCGTCGTCGCCCACGGCACGGACGCGCAGAAGCGGGATCTCGCCGTCCCCACGCTGCGCGGAGATCTCGTGTGGTGCCAGCTGTTCAGCGAACCGGGGGCCGGTTCCGACCTGGCGTCGCTGACCACCAAGGCCGAGAAGGTCGACGGCGGCTGGACGGTGACCGGGCAGAAGATCTGGACCACGGTGGCACAGTTCTCCGATTGGGCGATGCTGATCGCCCGCACCGACCCGTCCAGGCCGAAACACGAGGGCATCACGTACTTCGTGCTGGACATGTCGACGCCGGGGGTCACCGTCCGGCCGCTGCGCGAGATGACCGGCTCGGCCCTGTTCAACGAGGTCTTCCTCGACGACGTGTTCATCCCGGACGAGAACGTGGTCGGGAACGTGAACGACGGCTGGAACGTGGCCCGCACGACCCTCGCCGGCGAGCGGGTGGCCCTGAGCCAGAAGATGGAGGCCTACGCCACCGACAAGGATCTGCTGCAGTTCGCCCGCGGCCGCGACCTCGGCCCGCTGGCACGCTTCCGCGTCGGCGAACTGGTGGCCGAGAGCCAGGCAATCGATCTGATCGGTTCACGGATCGTGCTGAAGCAGCTGTCGGGGGCGGACGTGAGCATCACGTCCAGCGTCGGGAAGCTGCTCGGTATGGGCCTCGGGCAGTCGATCGCCGAATTCGTCGTCGCCGAACTGGGGGCAGCGGGCGCCGTCAGCATTCCCGGGGAGCCGAGCGACAAGGCGATGGAGCAGTTGATCGCCGGCCGCGCCACCACCATCTACGGCGGCACCACCGAGGTGCAGCTCAACGTGATCGGGGAACGCATGCTCGGACTGCCCCGCGACGCGCAGGGGGTGTCGTGACCGGCGGGCCGCTGAGCGGGCTGACCGTCGTCGAGATCGCGAGCCTCGCGCCCGCCCCGTTCGGGTGCATGATCCTCGCCGACCTCGGCGCGGACGTGATCCGCGTCGAACGGGCGGGTGACGGCGGCAGCGGGCTGATGGCGCCGTCGGGTGTACTCGACCGGGGACGACGATCGATCGCCGTGAACCTGCGGACTCCTGAGGGGCTGGAGGCCGTCCTGACACTCGTCGAAACAGCCGACATCCTCGTCGAGGGTTTCCGTCCCGGCGTCGCGGAACGCCTGGGCATCGGCCCCGACGACTGCCTGTCCCGCAATCCCGGTCTGATCTACGGGCGCATGACCGGCTGGGGCCAGGACGGTCCCCTCGCACCTCGGGCCGGGCACGACATCAACTACATCGCGCTCGCAGGCGCGCTCGAACCCATCGGGCGTGCCGGGGAGCGGCCGGTGCCGCCGCTGAACCTGTTGGGCGACTTCGGCGGTGGCGGCCTGATGTTGACGATGGGAATCCTGGCCGCGCTGCACGAGCGCTCCCGGTCGGGCCGCGGGCAGGTGGTGGACGCGTCCATGGTCGACGGCGCGGCGCTGCTGACGGCGTTCGTCCACGGCATGAACGCCGCCGGTCTGTGGCAGGAGGGTCGGGGGCGGAACGTCCTCGACGGGGCCGCCGCGTTCTACGACACCTACGAGTGCGCCGACGGTCTGCACGTGGCGGTCGGATGCGTCGAACCGCATTTCTACGGTGAACTCCTCGACGTGCTGGGGTTGAGCGGTGAGGATCTGCCGTTGCAGTACGACCTCGATGCGGCGCCGGAACTGAAGAAGCGTCTCGCCGAGGTGTTCGCGACCCGGCCGCGGGACGACTGGGCAGCCGTCTTCGCCGATTCCGACGCGTGCGTGTCGCCCGTCCTGTCGCCGTGGGAGGCGCACGAGCACCCCCACAACAAGGAACGGGAGACGTTCGTCGAGGTGGGCGGCATCCGCCAGCCCGCACCGGCACCGCGCTTCAGCCGCACCCCGGCGCCCGTTCCCCGGCCGGCCCCGCGGCCCGGGCAGGACACCGATGCGATCCTCGCGCAGGCCGGTTACGACCCGTCGGGCATCGAGCACCTGCGCTCGGCGGGTGCCGTCGAGTAGGTGGCGGGGACCTATCCGCGATCGGCGTCCGGCGGGAAGCCGCCGGTCGCGATGGGTCCCCACTCGTCGATGGTGATCCGGATGAGGCTCTTGTTCTGCTTCCGCATGGCGTCCCGGTACTCGTCCCAGTCGGGATGCTCGCCGGAGATGCCGCGGAAGTACTCCACCAGCGGCTCGAGTGCGTCGGGCATGTCCAGTACCTCGGCCGTGCCGTCGATCTGCACGTAGGCGCCGTTGAACTCGTCGGACAGCACGCACACGCTCACGGCGGCGTCGTGTCGCACGTTCGCGGCCTTGGCGCGCTGCGGGTAGGTGGAGACCACGATCCGGCCTTCCGAGTCGAGTCCCGACGTGACCGGGGAGATCTGCAGGCCGCCGGAGCGCTTCCGGGTGATCAGCACGCTGCGATGGCGCGGACGGACGAAGTCGAGCAACTCTTCCCGCGTGACACGGTCTGCGGTGGCGATGGCCATGGTGCACCTCTCCTCTGCTGCGTTGATTCTCTCCGGTTCACCATAGGCTCCACCACAGTCCTCAGACGTCTGAGGACTGTGCTAGCGTCGCCGAATGGCCGGAAGTCACACCCTCCGCAGCGGACCGCTGGTTCCCCAGCTCGAGGAACTCCTCGCCGCCCGGATCCGCGAAGGCAAGTGGACACTCGGCAGTCGCATCCCCAGCGAGGCCGAACTGGCCACCGAACTCGGCGTCGGCCGCTCCTCCGTCCGCGAGGCCGTCCGGCTGCTCGCCCGCGACGGCCTGCTCGACGTACGGCACGGCGTCGGCACGTTCGTCGCGAAACCACCCACGGGCGGTGCGGGACTCGAGAAGCTGCTACGCCGCGCCCGCCTGCTCGAGGTGTACGAGGTGCGTCGCGCCCTCGAGATCGAGGCCGCCCGGCTCGCCGCGGAACGCGCACGCCCCGAGGACCTTCGTCGACTGCGAGAGCAGCTGTCGACCCGGCACGACAGCACCACCGAGTCGACCGCCGTCTTCGTCGCGGCCGACCTCGACTTCCACGCCGCGATCCTGGAGATCGCAGGCAACTCGCTCCTGTCCGCCCTGTTCGATTCGATCCGGCCGCTGCTCGTCGACGCGCTCGCCGAACTCGTCGACCACGAACCGGGCCGACCCGACACCAGCTGCGCACACGACGACCTGGTGCGCGCGCTGGAAGCAGGCGATGCCGAGGCGGCTGTCGCCGCCACCGCCGCCAACCTCGATCCGACCATGTCGATTCTGCGGAAAGGCGAACATCAGTGACCACCCCGAACTCGGTCGTCAGCACCGACCACGTCGACCTCGTGCGGAGCGGGCGATACCTGCTCAGCGACATCACCCTCCACATCGAACGCGGACAGCACTGGGTGCTGCTCGGCGCGAACGGTGCGGGCAAGAGCACGCTGCTGAGCATGCTCGGCGCCTTCGCGCATCCGACCCACGGCACCGTCCACGTCCTCGGCCATCAGCTGGGCCGGGTCGACATGCGGGAGTTGCGCGCCCACATCGGGCACGTGAACCCGCGACACCGGATCGACGCGCCGCTGACGGTGCGCGACGTCGTGCTGACCGGCCTCACCAACACGCCCGAGTTCGTGCCGAGGTGGGCACCGACCGCCGGCCAGGTCGCCCGCGCCGACGAACTCATCGCCTCCCTCGGCATGCAGAAGCACGCGGACGCCCTGTGGCCCAACCTGTCCCAGGGCGAACGCGGACGGGCCCTGATCGCGCGGGCGCTCATGGCCGAGCCGCAACTCCTCCTGCTCGACGAGCCCGCCACCGGCCTGGATCTGGCTGCGCGAGAACAACTCCTCACCGCACTCGACGAACTGCGCGTCACGTACCCGAGCCTCGCCAGCATCCTCGTCACCCACCACCTCGAGGAAATCCCGACCACCACCACCCACGCCGTCCTCATCCGCGACGGCCGGGTGATCGCACAGGGCCCCGTCACGGACGTCCTCACCACCGGCAACATCAGCGAATGCTTCGACCACCCGATCGAGATCACCCGGCAACGCGGCCGGTGGGTCGCGCAGACACGGGTGCCCGAGACGGTCGGATAACCGCCGACGCGGTGCACACTGGTGGGTATGGCGCGCGCTCGGCGCGCCACAGCCGCACGGACATTGGCCGGATTCCCACGCAATTGCCTGTGATTCCGGCAAATCCGTCGGCAAACGGCGCGAGAACCGCTACGACCCCACCCGCTCACACGAGCCGACGGAATGCGCGGCCAGCAGTTCCTTCGCGCGACTGCGTGCCGCGTTGTACTCGTACCACTGCGACTCCCCCCTCACCTGCCGGTCGAGTCGGTACAGGGCGCACGACCGTTCCGGTTCGGGCAGCCGATCCAGAGCGGGGACGGCGTCGACGGACAGCGAACCGAGGTAGCTCACGTCGATCCGCCCGGTCTCGCCGAACCGTTCCACGTTCTTCCTGGCAACGTAGGCGTCCGGATCGATCGCGGCGAGGAGCAGCACCCCACCCACCGCGGACGCCAGGACGGCACGCGGCAACCACCGCCCCGACAACCGGACGCCTGCCGCGATGAGCAACACGAACACCAACCCCAGCCACAGTTCCGTCACCGTCACGGTCACCCGCAACCGCGTGTACCCGTACTGGTTCTCGTACAGCGACATCCGGTGGATCGCCGAGGCCACGACGACGAGCGTCAACGCGCAGAGCAGTCCGAGCAGCACCCGCACGAGGATGCGATCCACGACCTCCACTCGCGCCGCCTTCCGGACCGCGACGGCGATCACCACCAGTGTCAGCGCGGTCACCGCCAGCAACTGCCAGAAGCCCTGTCGCGCGTACTCGGCGTACGTCAGGTCTGCCGTGGTCAGCACGTGCGTGCTCCCACCGAACAGCACCGTCAACTGCACCGCGACGAATCCGAGGAACAACAGATCCAGCAGTGCGAGCGGAAACACCCACTCCCACCGGGCAACCGGGCGCCCCGGCCCGGGGGCGAGTGCGTCGACGCGGGGCGTCCGCCTCAGCAGGTACGCGGCACCCAGCGTGCCCCCGCACACCAGGCCACCGAGCACGAACCGCCCGAACGGATTCGACACGTGGACGGTCGGTGCGGCCCTGCCGAGCAAGGCGGCGAAACCGGCATCCGCGCCGGCGAACAGCGAACCGAAGACCAGGAGCAGCACGGCCGTCACTGCCGCGACACCGAGAGCGCGGCCCACCGGCACCTTCCCGCTCGAATGCCACCGCCTCGCACCTCGACGCGTCCACCGCGCCACCCGCAGCGGTGTGAACCACAACGCGAACGACCCGGCCGCCAACCCCGTCCACGTGCGTCCGCCGACGAGGGCGAACGACCCGACCACCCAGCTCAGCGCCACACAGACCGCGGCCAGCCACCCCGCACCGCGGACGCTGAGCACGGCCAGCAGGGCGAGGGCACCGAGGATCGCGACAGACTGAACAGCCGTCGGCATCGTCCTGCGCGTGGCGAACACCGCGACGGCCACCGCAGTGCCGGTGACGACGTAGCCGAGGCCGACCACCGTGACCTGCAGCGTCAGCGCCGCGACCAGGCCTGCCGCCAAGGCCGCGAGGACGATCGGCCGTGGAGCCATCGACGTCCGGTCGCGGCGCCAGGCACGTCTCGGCCAGAAGTCGCCCGACGTGGGCGCGGCGGGTTGTGGGGGTGCGATGGTCATGGTTCCCTCCCTGGTTGTCGCTGCCGGATGAAGGCAGGCGTCATCGCGGGACGTCGCGTCCCGGTTGTGGATCGGTAATCAGGCGGCGGGCAGACTCACCCGGATACAGCAGCCTTCGGCGGTGTCGACGACCTCGATGCGGCCGTCGTGGAGATCCACCGCCCAGCGTGCGATGGCGAGACCGAGGCCGGTCCCACCGTCGGTGGAGCCGCCGCGGGTGAACCGCTCGAACACCCGCGACCGCTCGCCGGGCGCGATACCGGGGCCGTCGTCCTCCACCTCGATGATCACGCCGCCGGCGTCCGGTCTGGCACGGACGACCACGCGGGTGCGCGCCGGGCCGTGCCGAAACGCGTTGTCCACGAGATTCGTCACCACCTGATGCAAGCGTGCGGTGTCCGCGTCGGCGCGCAAATGCGGCGGTTGCACGTCGACGGTCACCCGCCGCGGTCGCAGCGGGTCCTCCGACTGCCGCACCACATCCTCGAGGAACTCACGGACCGGAAAGTTCTCCCGCTCGAGTTGCACCGCCCCGCCTTCCACCCTCGACAGGTCCAGCAACTCGGCGACGAGGCGCCCGAGCCGCTCGGTCTGGTCGAGCGCCACCCGCATCCGGGCGGGGTCGGGCGCCTCCACCCCGTCGACGACGTTCTCGAGGAGTGCCTGCAGAGCGGAGATCGGTGTGCGGAGTTCGTGCGAGACGTTGCCGATGAGTTCGCGGCGATACCGATCGGCGGCCTCGAGGTCCTCGGCCATCTGGTTGAACGCGCGAGCCAGTTCGCCGATCTCGTCCCGCGACGTCGACCGAACCCGGCGTGAATAGTCGCCGGTCGCCATCGCGCGGGCCGCGGCGGTCATCGCGCGGAGCGGAGACGTCATGCCGTGCGCGAGGATCTGGGTCACGGCCAACGACACCAGCAACGCCAGGACCAGCGCGTATCGGAACGGCCAGCGAGCGGTGACCCAGAACGTCAGCGACGCGAAGAACAGCGCGGCCACGACGAGAAGACCGGTCTTCACCTTGAACGACCGCAGCGGATCGAGAGGTCGGGGCATCCTGTCCAGGATCCGGCCCGCGCTCACCGCTGCACGTCCAGTGCGTAGCCGACGCCGTGCACGGTGCGGATCAGGTCGCCGCCGAGTTTTCGGCGCAGCGCCTTGACGTGACTGTCGACGGTCCGGCTACCCGCCCCGTCACCCCACCCCCACACCTCCGCGAGGAGCGACTCCCGTGCGATCGCCGCGCGCGGCCGGGAGGCGAAGTAGGCCAGCAGGTCGAATTCGGTTCGTGTCAGATGAATTTCGTCGGCGCCGCGCCGGACGCGACGCTCCACGAGGTCCACCTCGATGTCGCCGACGGACAGTCCGTCCCGCTCAGCCGGCACGGGTTCCTGGGCACGATCGGCCCGCCGCAGCAGTGCGTGCACCCGCGCCACCAGCACCCGCATGCTGAACGGCTTGCTCAGGTAGTCGTCGGCACCCACGCCGAGACCGATCAGCATGTCCGTTTCGTCGGCGCGCGCGGTGAGCATCAGCACCGGCACCGGCCGCGACGCCTGGACGCGCCGGCACACCTCGAGGCCGTCGAATCCCGGCAGCATCACGTCCAGTACCAGCACGTCGGGCGACGAGGCCGCGCACTCCGCAACGGCGGAGGGACCGTCCGACGCCGTCACGACGTCGAAGCCTTCCGCCCGCAACCGCGCCACGACCGCCTCGCAGATCGTCGCCTCGTCGTCGACGACGAGCACTCCTCGCTGGCTCATTCCCCGACTGTATTGGGCGCACGTGCGGATCCCCGTCAGAGCTTGTGAAGATTCTGTGCAGGTTTGCCCGCGGTTCCGCCGCGGGGTGGGAGATGCGCACCCTGGGGTGCCTGTCGAAAGGCTCGCGCCCGGCGCAAGCTTGGTCTATCAGCCCAGCTAGACACCTCAAACCACCGGAGGCACCCCATCGTCCACACCGCAACTCGCATCGCGATCGGCGCAACCGCCGCCCTCACGTTCTCCCTCGCAGGAGCCGCAGTGATCGTTCTTGCCGGTGGACATACCGACGGGGCTCCGACCCCGAGTTCGGAGGGGGCCGTCTCGCAGCAGCAGCCGGCTCCGGCGATCGCGCCGGCCCCGAGTCGGATCGTCGTCGCAGACCCCGGCTACTCGGTGAATCCCGAGTACTCGGCGCCCGGCTATTCGGCCGACACCGAAACGGTGGCGCCGGGACCGGGTGTCGTTCCGCCCGTCGTGGCGGCACCGCCCATCGTCCGAGCACCGATCGCCCAGTCGCCGATTGTCCAGCAGCCCATCGCCCAGCCGCCGGTTGCGCAGCCGCCCGTCGCCCAGCCGCCCGTCGTGGTGGACCCGCCCGTCGTCGTCGATCCGCCGGTCGTCGTCGACCCCGTTCACCCGCCGAAGGGTCCGTTCGAAGGACCGGGCCAGGTCGAGCCGGGCGTTCTCGAACCCGAAACCAATCCGTTCCCCGTCGGCGGCGGCCCGAAGCCTGCCCCGCCCGCGGCCCCGCAGTCACCCGGCGGCGTCGGCCCCGTCGACGGCGGAACCGTCGTCGGCCCCTGATCACCGGAGGAAATCCACACCATGTCCCACACCAAGACCCGCATCGCGATCGGCGGGGGCGCAGCCTTCGTCCTCTCGGTCGTCGGAGCCGCCGGAATCGCCGTCGCCAGCGGCACGGCATCACCGACCGCCGAGGTGAGTGTCACCGAGCAGCACCAGGACGAGGACACGACGTCCACGCCCCTGCCGGTCTTCACCCCGCCGGCGCTGCACACCCCGACACAGGAACCGCCCGGGTCATTCGACACCGCGTCGGCCGGCCCATTCGAACCAGCCCCCTGGCGGTAGCTCGAGTTCCGGCGGCTGCTGTCGGTCGTCCGGTGCCTCGACGAGCACGTGGACCGGTTCCGGCCACAGTGTCTCCACCCGCTCCGCGGCTTCGGCGAAAACGGCGGCATCGAGGTCGGTCCGAGATTCCGGAACCCCGAAGTAGGGCCACGCCGTGATCATCGACCAGCGTTTCGGCGGCGGGAGCGGCTGGAGAAAGTACGTCTTGTCCGCGGTGAGCGGTCCGCCGCGCCCTGCCCCGCCATGCAGGCCGTCGGTCATGCGGGCACCGGGAAGGTTCGTGAACACACTGCCGTCCGCGTACTCGATTCCGAACAGAAACGGCCCGCTGCTCTTCGCCGACCCGGGTTTGCCGAATCCGAACATGTCGAGCAGCACCGTGGACTCGGACCTGCGTGCCTGGATCGTGAACTCGACACCACAGCTGTACACGTGAACGTCGGTCAGCCACAGCACGAGCGACTCGGTGCGGGCCAGCACGGTGTCGACCGACACGGAGACGGGGATCTCGTTTTCCGGGGTCGATTGGAATCGGATACCGGTCATCACGAGACCTCCACTTCGACGTCCTCGGGTGCCTTGTCGTCCCTGAGCCCACGCCAGCTGGGGTGCCGCAGTCTCTTCGAGCCGGTCCAATCCATGAACCGCACCTCCGCCACCAGTGTCGGGGTGACCCACACGGCCCCCTTGCGGTCGGCGGTGGGCAGGTCTTCGACGAACGGGCTGGTGTCGGTTTCGAGCGGCCCCAGGGTGGACGCGAGTTCCTGCAGATCCCGTTCGGTGAAGCCGGTTCCGACGCGCCCGATGTAGCGCAGCCCACCGTCCTCGGGGACGCCGAGCAGGACCGACCCGATTCCCGTGGACCGCCCGCCCTGACCCCGGCGCCACCCGCCGATCACCGCTTCCTGTGTGCGCCAGTTCTTCACCTTGATCCAGCTCGACCCCCGCTTGCCCGGCAAGTACACGGACTCGCGGCGTTTTGCCACGACACCTTCCCAGCCCTTGCCGCGGCTCTCGTCCAGAGCGTCCTGCGCGGACCCGTGCAGTTGCGGCGGAACGACCAGGTCGTCCACCTTGGCCGCCAGGGCTTCGAGGACGCGGCGCCGGTCGGTGTACTTCTTGCGTAACAACGACACTCCGTCGAGATACAGCACGTCGAACGCAAGGAAGTGCGGCTCGTTGCCCTGCTGCAGGAGGCCGAAGTTCGCGACACCCCGCTCGTCGAACGCGACCACTTCACCGTCGAGGACCACCTCGTGGTCGCCGAGAGCGTCTGCCAGCCAACCTAATCGGGCGTAGTCGCGGGTCTTGTCGTTGCCCGCCCGGCTCGTCAGCTTCAGCTCGCCGCCACCGATCTCGGCGATCACCCTGATCCCGTCCCACTTCCCTTCGAACGCCCACTCGTCGGCGTCCAGTCCGTCGAGGGTGCCGGGGCTCGCGAGCATCGGCGACAGTCCGCGCGGCAATTCGGAGGTGTGCGACCCACCCGGTGTCTGATCCTTCATCAGATGCATCAGCCACTGGTCGCCCTTCGTGCGGATCAGCGCGAACCGGCCCTCCACCTGCTCGCCGTGCAACTGGACGATCACCTCGTCGTCCCGCCACTTCTCGGTGTCATAGGTTCCCGTGTCCCAGATGGTCATCTCGCCGCCGCCGTACTCGCCCTTCGGGATGGTCCCGGAGAACGTGAGATATTCGAGCGGGTGATCCTCGGTGTGCACGGCGAGCCGGTTCTCCCCCGTCGTCGTCGGCACGTTCTTCGGCACCGCCCACGACACCAGCACCCCGTCGCGTTCGAGCCGCAGGTCGTAATGCAGACGCCGGGCGTGGTGTTCCTGGATGACGAAGCTGTTGCCCGCCCCCGGCTGCACCGTGTCCGGCATCGGCTCGGGTGTCCGTCCGGGATCACGCTTGCGGCGGTACTCGGCGAGGGTGGCGTCGTCCTCGATCGGCGGATCGAGTCCGGCGAGCAGGTCGCCGTCCGACTCCCACCGTTCGAGCACTTCCTCGAACCGCAACTGTCGTAGGTCGGGGTCGTCGAGTTCGTCCCAGCTCCGCGGCGCCGCCACATACGGCTGGGCGCGCCCCCGCAGCGAATACGGCGCGATGGTGGTCTTGGACGGATTGTTCTGGCTCCAGTCGACGAAGACCTTTCCCGCGCGCACCGCCTTGGCCATGGTGGCGGTGACGAGTTCGGGCCGCAGCTTCTCCAGTCCCGTCGCCACCTGCTTCGCGACGGTCGACGCGCCCGAACCGTCCAGCTTCCGGTCGAGCGGCACGTACAGGTGAATACCCTTGCTGCCGCTGGTGACCGGGTACGCGGTCCAGCCGAGGTTCGCGACCAGGTCGCGCACGGCCCGTGCCACCTCCGCGCATTCGGCCAGGCCCACACCGGGGCCGGGGTCGAGGTCGAAGACGATCCGGGTGGCGGGACCCCGATGTGGTCCGTCGAACCGCCACTGCGGCACGTGCAGTTCGAGTGCGGCCTGCTGCCCCGCCCACGCCAGGGCCGCGACCGAGTTCAGGAGCGGATAGTGCACGGACCGATCCGAGTGCTCGATCGCACGGCGCTCCAACCACGCCGGTGCGGAGGCCGCGAGGTTCTTCTCGAAGAACGGCTCGCTGTCCACCCCGTTGGGCCAGCGTTTCCGGGTGGCGGGGCGGTCGACGACGTGCGGGAGCATGGCGGGCGCGATCCGCGTGTAATAGTCGATGACCTCGCCCTTCGTCGTTTCCGATTCCGGGTAGAGGACCTTGCCGAGATTGGTCAGGGACAGGCGATGTCCGTCGACCGTCAGTTGCCGGGTTCCCGCAGTGGCCACGCGCGCCTCCCTCCGCCAATACATACATATTGTGCGCCGCGCGGCCGCTTCGCTGGCCGGATCGCTACCCGCCAGGCAAGATGGCGGGGTGCACCGAGGTCCCAAGACAGCCGTCGCCGCCATATCCGCTGCACTGACATTGCTCGCCGGATCCTGCTCCACCGACACCACGTCGGAGGTCGACGCCCAGGCCGAAGCCTCGACGATTCCCGAAGCGTTCACCAAACTTCCGTCCACCCGCGCGGTCGGCGACTGCGCCCCCGGCAGCGGCGTCACCGCGCGGGACGGCGTCGTCACCATCGCCACCGACAGTCCGTCGTACCAGCCGTGGTTCGTCGACGGTGACCCGTCCAACGGCAAGGGCTACGAGGGCGCCGTCGCCCGGGAAGTGGTCGAGAAGCTGGGATACGGTCCGGACCAGGTGCAATTCGAGACAGTCGGGTTCAACGACGCGCTGGCGCCCGGCGAGAAGAACTTCGACTTCGCCATCGACCAGTTCACGATCGTCGACACCCGGCGCGAGACGGTCGATTTCAGTTCGCCCTATTACGCCGTCACGCAGTCGGTGCTGGCGCTGAAGAACTCTCCCGCCGCGAGAGCCAAATCGCTCGCCGACCTCGCGCCGTTCCGTCTCGGGGCGCAGGTGGGGTCCACCAGTTTCGACGCCATCACCGAGACCGTGCAGCCCCGCCAGGCGCCGGTCAGTTTCACCACCACCGACGACGCCAAGGCCGCCCTGGCCGCGGGCGACATCGATGCGCTGGTGGTGGACATCCCGACCGGATTTCAGATCACCGCCAACGAGGTGAAGGACAGTGTCCTCGTCGGACAGTTCCCGCGCCCCAACGCCGTCACCGAATTCTTCGGCCTCGTGCTGGAGAAGAACAGCCCGCTCACCGCGTGCGTCTCGGCGGCCGTCGATTCGCTCTACGCCGACGGGACGCTGGACGCCCTTGCCGCCGAGTGGATCACCGACACCGGCGGCGCGCACGTCCTCGACTGATCAGGCGTACAAGTCGACGAACGTCTTCAGGGACTTCTCGATGTCGCCCTTCAGTGCCTTCGCGACACCCGAGCCGATGGGCCCGAACAGCGGTGCGCCACCGAGTTCGATGGTGAACGCCACCTCGGAGGCGTCGCCCTTCGCCTTGACGTCGAGCACCATTCCGAGCTTCACGCCGCCCTTGCCGTCACCCTTGAGAACGATGCGGTTCGGGGCGTCGTACTCCTTGATCGTCCACTTCACGCGGTTGCGGAGTCCCTTGACCGTCACGACGGAACTGATCTCGGTTCCGGCCGTGAGGGTCTCGGGAAGTTCGCCGCGCCAGCCGTCGTGGACCACGAACCACTTGTCGAAGTCCTGCAAATTCGAGGCCTTGTCCCAGGTGTCCTGGGGGCTGAGGGGAACATCGGTCTTGACCGTGAGTTTCGCCATTGGTGCAGCCTAACGGCCTGTGAGTACTTATTAACCGCGGGCGGTTAATAAGTACTCACAGGCCGAAGGCATTAGTGGGAGACGGCCTTCTCCACACCGACACCGGTGAGAGAGCGGACCTCCATCTCGGCCTGCTTGGCGGGATCCTCCGTCTTGCCGCGGCCGATGTAGGTGCCGACGATGCCGAGAACGAACGCCAGCGGGATGGAGACGATGCCCGGGTTGGCGAGCGGGAAGTAGTCGAAGTCGGCGTTCGGGAACATCGACGACGGCTTGCCGGACACGGCCGGGGAGAACGCGATCAGCAGGAGGCAGCTGACCAGGCCGCCGTAGATGCTGAACAGGGCGCCGGTGGTGTTGAACTTCTTCCAGAACAGCGAGTACAGCAGCGTCGGCAGGTTGGCCGAGGCAGCGACCGCGAAGGCGAGCGCCACCAGGAACGCGATGTTCTGGCCCATGGCCATGATGCCGAGGACGATCGACACGAGACCGATCACGACGACCGTGATCCGGGAAACCCGCACCTGGGACTCTTCCGACGCGTGTCCGCGCTTGATGACGCTGGCGTAGATGTCGTGGGCGAACGACGCGGACGCCGTGATCGCCAGCCCCGCCACGACCGCGAGGATCGTTGCGAACGCGACCGCGGAGATGATCGCCAGGAAGATGGTGCCGCCCAGTTCGAACGCGAGCAGCGGCGCCGCCGCGTTCTCCTTGCCGGGTGCTGCGAGGATGACGTCGGGGCCGACCATCTTGGCGGCACCGTAGCCGAGGACGAGCGTGAACAGGTAGAACGCGCCGATCAGTCCGATCGCCCAGGTGACGGAGCGGCGGGCTTCCTTGGCGGTGGGGACGGTGTAGAACCGCATCAGCACGTGCGGCAGGCCCGCGGTGCCGAGGACGAGTGCGATGCCGAGCGAGATGAAGTCGAGCTTGCTCATCGAGCTGATGCCGTACTTGGCGCCGGGAGCGAGGATGTCGCGGCCCGCGATGGCCTCGTTCGTGGAAGTGCTGACCGTCGCCTGGGCGTCGGCGAGCAGCTGGGAGAAGTTGCCGCGCACCGCGAACAGCACGAGGAAGAACATGATGCCGGCTCCGGCGACCAACAGCACCGCCTTGACCATCTGCACGTAGGTGGTGCCCTTCATGCCGCCGACGAGCACGTACACGATCATCAGCACACCCACGACCGCGACGACGACGCCCTGACCGACCTTGCCGTCGATGTTCAGCAGCAGGGCGACGAGTCCGCCGGCTCCTGCCATCTGCGCGAGCAGGTAGAACAACGAGACCACCAGTGTGGACAGCGCCGCGGCCATCCGCACGGGACGCTGCTTGAGGCGGAAGCTCAGCACGTCCGCCATCGTGAACCGGCCGGTGTTGCGGAGCAGTTCCGCGACCAGCAGCAGGGCCACCAGCCAGGCGACGAGGAAGCCGACCGAGTACAGGAAGCCGTCGTAGCCGTACACGGCGATGGCGCCGGCGATGCCGAGGAACGAGGCGGCCGACAGGTAGTCGCCGGCGATGGCGAAACCGTTCTGCGGTCCGGAGAACTGACCGCCGCCGGTGTAGAAGTCCGAGGCCTTCTTGGTGGTGCGGCTCGCCCGGATCACGATGGTCATCGTGATCACGACGAACGCCACGAAGATGGCGATGTTGAGGAGCGGGTTGCCGACGTCGGTGCCGACTGCGAGCGTGGTGATCACTTGAGGGGTCCTTCCAGCTCGTCGCGGATCGCGGCGGAGCGCGGGTCGAGTTCCCGGTTGGCGAACTTGACGTACAGCGCGGTGATCACGAACGTGGTCACGAACTGGCCGAGACCGAGGATGATGCCGAGGTTGATGTTGCCGATCACCTTGGTGGCCATGAACTCGGGCGCGTACGTGGCCAGCAGGACGTACGCCGCGTACCAGGCGAGGAAGAACGCCGTCATCGGGAAGACGAAACTACGCAGGCGGTGTCGCAACTCCTGGAACTCGGGGCTCGCCTGCATGTCTACGAAGGCTTGCGCATCAGGAGCGCTCCGCTTCTGCGGTGCGCCCTCACTGAGATCGGCTGTGGTCACTGCAGACTCCTTGGTCGTGTGAAGTGAACTGGTTACCGACGTTAGTGAGAGTTGAGTCACAGAAATAGGTTGTGGTGTCTGTCACACGGCGAGCTGCCGGACTGTGCGCCGAACGGTCACCCGACCGCGACAAGCGGCTCCGCCACCCGTGCGCCTTTCTGGTTGCGGGAGCTACCAAAAAGGCTCACGGGGAGCGGAGCTCCCTCTCGCGGTCGGAGCCCACCTCGAGGCGCTCGGGGGCGTGCATGCGGGTGAAGATCCGGCTGAGGTCGGCGGGAATCTGACGCTTCGTCACCTTGCTGACCAGCACCATCGTGACGAAGGCCAGCGGAACGCTGACGGCGGCCGGATACGCGACCATCGCCGCGGGCCAGCCGTTCCAGACGTCGACGGTGAAGCCGCCGAGCACCGAGATCCCGGCGGCACAGCCGGCGACGAGCCCGCCTGCGACCATCCCGGCACCAGCCCCGGCGGCGGTCAGACCACGCCACCAGATGCCGAGCACGAGCAGCGGGCAGAGGGTCGACGCCGCGACCGCGAACACCAGCCCCACCGTGCGCGACAGGTCCAGCGACGTCACCGCCAGCGACAGCACCAGCGGCACCGCCCCGGCCAGGACTGCGGCGATGCGGAAGTCCCGGATCCGTCCGCGTAGGACGTCGGTGCTGAGGACCCCGGCGATGCTGACGAGCAGACCGGACGACGTGGACAGGAACGCCGCGATGGCCCCGGCGGCCACCAGTGCGGCGAGGAGTTGCCCGGCCCACCCGGAGATCACGGAGCCGGGCAGCAGCAGGACCGCGGCGTCGGACGTGCCGGTGATGAGCAGTTGCGGCACGTACAGCCGGGCGAACACCCCGAGCAGCGTCGGGAACAGGTAGAACACTCCGAGCAGCCCGACCACGGCCAGCGACGTCAGCCGCGCGGCCCGCCCGTCGGGGTTGGTGTAGAACCGGACGAGCACGTGCGGCAGCCCGAGCGTGCCGAGGAACGTGGCGAGGATCAGCGAGTACACCTGGTACATCGGGTGGTCGCCGCCGAATCCCCAGCCGGGGGCGATCCAGTCGGAGTTGTCGGCGGGAGCGCCCGCGACCACGGGCACCGGGGCGCCCGCCTCGAGGGTCATCGACGTGCCCTCGCCGAGGTGATGCTCGCCCGGCTCGAGGAGAACGTCACCGGTCGCCGCGGCCCCGTCGATCGTCCCCGACCCGCCGACGGTCACCGGTTCGGACACCTGCACGACGACGTCGGTGGTGATGTCGACGGTGGTCTGTTCGCTCACGGTGGGGGGTGCGGCCGCGCCCAGCTCGTGGTGGTCGCCGAAGAAGTACACCGACAGCACCAGCGCCGGGATCGCGACCGCGGTGAGTTTGAGCCAGTACTGGAAGGCCTGGACGAATGTGATGGACCGCATGCCGCCACCCACCACGTTGGCGATGACGATGAGCCCGACGACGACGGCCCCGACCCAGGTCGGCACCCCGAGCAGGATGTTCAGGGTCAGCCCTGCGCCCTGGAGTTGCGGGACGAGGTACAGCGCGCAGACGGCGGCGACGACGAGCATCGCGAGGGTGCGGAGCCGGCGGGAGCCGAGCCGGAACTCGGCGAAGTCGGGCACCGTGTACGCGCCGGAGCGTCGCAGCGGTGCGGCGACGAACAGCAGCAGCCCGAGGTAGCCGGCCGTGAACCCGATCGGGTACCAGAGGGCGTCCGCACCGTATTTCGCGATGAGGCCGGCGACGCCGAGAAAGGATGCGGCCGAGAGGTACTCGCCGGAGATGGCGGCGGCGTTCCACCGCGGTCCGACGCTGCGGGACGCGACGAGGAAGTCGGAGGTGGTGCGCGCCAACCGCACTCCGTAGATGCCGATGGCCACCGTCGCGATCGCGGCGGCGGCGAGCCCGGCCAGGGTCAGCCAGGGAATGGGTTGGTCGGGGGTCACGGGATGCTCAGTCGTCCACCAGGTCGGCGAATTCCTGTTCGTTGCGCTCGGCCTGCCGCACGTAGATCCAGCCGGTGGTCAGGAGCACCGGGTACACGAGCGCCCCGAGCACCACCCACGGCAGCCGGATCCCCAGCACCGCCACGTCCGACAACGCCGGGAACAGGAACATCACGAGCGGCACCGCCCACAGCAGGCACGCCGCGAGGAGCGCGAGCCTGACGGCCAGCACGAGCTGGGTGCGCACGAGCCCCCGGATCATCGCGTCCCCGACCGCGGTCTGTTCCTGCACCTCGACGCGGGTGCGGACGATCCGCGCACCGCGGCGCTGGGCGAGGACGACCCGCACCCGCTCGGGCGAACTCATCGCGCGGTCCAGGTTTGCTTCGGCGCCCGGACCAGCCGGTCCTTGAGCATCCGGGTGTGCCTGCGGCTGACGGGCAGTTCGACGGGCGGGTGGTCGCCGTGCGCGCGGAGGCACACGACGAGACCGTTGCCGACGGTCCGGATTCCGGTGACCCGCGGCAACGCGACGAGGTACGAGCGGTGGACCCGCAGGAACCCGGCGTCCGCCCAGCGCGTCTCGAGCGCCGAGATGGGGATGCGGACGAGGTGGGAGCCGTCCGCGGTGTGCAGTCGGGCGTAGTCGCCGTCCGCTTCGACCCACTCGACGGAGGACCGGTGCACGAGTGTGGTGATACCGCCGAGTTCGACCGGGATCACCTCGTCGGTGGGGGCGGCCGGTCCCGCGTCGACCCGCCGGCGGCGCCCCTCGACGATGCGGCGCACGGATTCCGCCAGCCGCTCCTCGCGCAGGGGTTTGAGGAGATAGTCGACGGCTCCGAGGTCGAAGGCGGCGACGGCCCGGTCGTCGTGGGCGGTCACGAACACCACCTGCGGTGGGGACGCGAAATTCGCGAGGATCCCGGCCAGCTCGAGTCCGTCGAGTCCGGGCATGTTGATGTCGAGGAAGACGGCGTCGATCTCGCCGTCGCGGAGGATGCGCAGCGCCGTGGTGGCATCTCCCGCGGTCCGGATGTCCCCGACCGCGTCCTGGGCGCGCAGCAGGAACGCCAGCTCGTCGAGGGCGGGTTTCTCGTCGTCGACGGCCAGCACGGTGAGGGGTGCGTCCGGAGACTTGTCGTCAGTGTGGTTCACAACGACAGCAATCGTCGCACGGACCCTCCCTGTTCATGTCGAGATCCCCCGCCGGAACTTCGGGACACGCATGCTCACCTTGGTGCCCGCACCGGGGGCGGTCTCCACCACGAGTCCGTAGTCGTCGCCGAACGCGGCGCGCAGGCGGTCGTCGACGTTGGCGAGCCCGACGTGCGCCGCCTCCTTCACCCCCGACGTCTCGGCCACCGAGTCCAGCGACCCCGACCGCAGCAGTTCGGGATCCATGCCGACGCCGTCGTCCTCGACGCTGATCACGCAGTCGGTGCCCTCGTCGGCGGCGACGATGCTGACGGTGCCGCCGTCCGGTTTGGCGGCGATTCCGTGCCGCACCGCGTTCTCGACCAGCGGTTGCAGCGCGAGGAACGGCAGCACCACGTTCAGCACCTCCGGCGCCACCTGCAATTTCACGGCGAGGGCGTCGCCGAACCGGGCGCGCTCGAGGGTGAGGTACCGGTCGATGTTGCGCAGTTCGTCGGCGAGCAGGGTGAATTCCCCCGCCGAACGGAACGAGTACCGCGTGAAGTCGGCGAACTCGAGGATCAGCTCCCGGGCGCGATCGGGGTCGGTGCGGACGAACGACGCCACCGTGTTCAGCGCGTTGTAGATGAAATGGGGGCTGATCTGTGCGCGCAGCGCCCGGACCTCGGCGCGGTCGAGTCGGGCGCGGGACGCGTCGAGGTCGGCGAGTTCGATCTGGCTGCACGCGTACCGGGCGACTTCCGTGACGGCGCCGAGCATGCCCGGGCCGGGGTCTTCCGTGGTGACGATGCCGAGGACCCCGACCACGCCGATGGCCTCGATGAGCAGGGGCTGGGCGATCAACCCTCGCACCGCGTTGTCACCCGCGCCCCGGACGAGGCCGCCGTACGCGACGAGCACCCGACGCTCCCCGTCGACGGCGCGGGCGGCCGCGTCGTGCAGTTGTTCGGTCATGGCCTCGTGCGGTCCGCTCCACGCGAGGAGGTCACCGCCGGCGTCGAAGACACCCAGCGCCTGCGCGCCGGTCAGCTGGCGAAGGTGCGGCGCGGCCTCCTCCGCTGACGTCTCGTCCAGCCCCCGCCGCAACGGCCGCGCCGCCAGCGACGCCGTGTGGAGGGTCGTGTGAACGGCCCGTTCGGTGGGTGTCGTCAGCTCGCGCCGGGCGCGCAGCCACACGGCGGTGAACGCGACGACGGGAATGAGGACGAGCAACGCGACGACGGCGACGACGGTTCCCGTCATTCGCCGGCGTCCAGTCGGGCGATCAGGGTTTTCGGGGCGACGGCGCGGTAGGCGTCCTCGACGATGTCGGCGACGTCGTCCCAGTCCTGCGGGACGTCGAGATAGACGCCGATCCACCCGCGTCCCCCGACGTACGGCGGGACGAAGAACCTGCCGGGGTCACGCTGCACCCAATCCTGCTGCGCGCCCGGCGGAGCCGCCGCCCAGAACGCCACCCGGTCGTCGTGGTGGCGGTCGGCGAGTGACGCGAACTGCGGCGCCTTGCGGACGAACCACGCCGGTTCGCCGTGACTGACCCGTTCCGTCGCCTCGGGCAGGGCGAGGCACAGCGTCCGCAGCCGTTCGAGGTCGGCTTTCTTCACGGTGTTCCTCCCTCGGGACACGTGTCGGGGGCGGGCACGTCGGCAAAGCGGTCGGCGATCCACTGCACCGCGCCGGGGACGGAGCGCCCGTCGGCGTGCCCTTCCCCGGGCCGGGAGTCGAACTCGACGATGTCGCCGAGTGCGCACGCGCGGTCGACGGCCTGCGAAGTCCATTGCGGCAGAATGAGGTTGTCCCGCTCTCCCACCACGACGAGCATCGGCCCGCCCGCGCCGTTCTTCGGCACGGCGATGTCCTCGAGCCATCCTCGCATGCGCTCGGCGTCGGCCTCCGTCCGCGGTCCCGTGTCGGCCGGGGTGAGTTGGGTTGCCACCGTCCACTTCTCGGGGAGTTTCGCGGCGACGCACGACAGCGTGACGTCGGGTGTGGCGGCGAGGGCGCCGCGCATGTAGTCGTCCGGATTCAGCTCGGGGTGCACCACCTTCAGTCCCTCGAGGAGGTACGGGAGGAACATCTTCTGCGGCAACGACAGTGGTTCGACGGTCCCGTCGGCGACGATCCCCGACAGATCGGCCGCGGGTGACAGGTTCGCCGAGCCGACGAACTCGAGCCCGTCGCCGTAGTTCTCGGCGTGCTCGGCCGCGGACCACGACGCCTGACCGCCCTGCGAGACCCCGATCGCCGCCCAGCGCGTCGACGCCTCCGGCACCACGTTGCGCGCGGCCCGGACCGCGTCGATCAGGTCGTAGGCGGCGGTGTCGGGTTCGAGGTAGGGATGCGGGCCGTCGGTGCCGAGTCCCTGGTAGTCGGTGACGGTCACGACGTAGCCCCGCTGCAGCAGCGGGCGGACGAGGTTCGTCGTGCCCAGCAGGGTCGGTGACGACGAGGGGGCGCACTCGTCGGTGACGCCCGTGGTGCCGTGCCCGACCGTGACGACGGGCCTGCCGCCGTCCGGTGCGGGGCCGGCCGGAGTGAACACCGTGCCCACGACCTCCGAGCCGCCGCCGTCGACACCGGACGTCGACCGGTAGACGACCCGTGTGGCCGTCGCGCCGAGGGCGGTGATCGCCGGATCGATGTCGGGCACCGGCTCCTGGCTGATCAGAGCGCCACGCTGATCCCCTGTCGGCGCCTGCGGAACGGAAGGGGCGGAGGGTGCGGCCACCGAGGTGGTGGGAGATGGGCTCGGGGACGCCTCGTCCGTGGTGCAAGCGGTCAGCGCCACGACAGCGGTAAGTGCGACCACGGCGGTTCGCACCGGACGCACACCCACCTCGCACCTCATTCGCGACGTCTCCGCACCCGCTCCTCGGCTGCTGCCTCCTCCACATCGAGGCCTTCCAACACGCTACGCATCACCTCGTCGTCGAGCGTTCCCGCGTCGCGGGCGGCGATGATCGCCTCGCGCTGCGCGCGCAGGGCGGCGCGACGGTAGTGGTCGAACAGTGCGCCGGCCCGCTGCTTCTCCGCGGCGTCCTCCGCCTCCTCGGCCTGGAGCCTGGCCCGCATCGACCGCCGCACCCGTTCGAGGATGTCGGTCAGGTCGGCTCGGTCGATTCCCTCCGGCGGGTGTTCGGTGAAGTCGACGAGCGCCCGTTCGCCTGCGTCGCGGGAGATCGCGCGGGCCAGTTTCACCTGTTCCTCCTCGCGCTCGCGTTCGCCGGGATCCGCCAGATCGAGTTTCCGGATCAGCAGCGGCATGGTGGCACCTTGGATCAGTAGCGTGCCGACGGCCACGACGAACGCGATCGCCTGGATCACCTCGCGTCCCGGGAACGGCTGTCCGCTCGCGATCACCACGGGCACACCGGACGCGGCGGCGAGGGTGACGACCCCGCGCATCCCCGCCCAGGACACGACGAGGCTTTCCCGCCACCCGAGTTCCACCGAGCCGCCGGGCGCCTCGATCGCCAGCCCGACTCGGCGGCGCAGCCAGTGCAGCAGGATCCACGCCGGCCGTATCGCCATGACCACGGCGAGGACCGCGAAGCCGTAGAAGAAGACGTGGTGCACCGGTAGGCCCTGGTCGCGGACGTCGTCGATGACGAACTTCAGTTGCAGTCCCATGTAGGCGAACACGAACATCTCGAGCAGGAGATCGACGCTCTCCCACAGCGACCGTTCCTGGATGCGGGTGGCCACGGAGGCGTCGGTGGCCTTGTGCCCCATCAGGAACCCCGCGGCGACCACCGACAGCACACCGGACGCGTGCACCTCCTCGGCGGCGAGGTAGGCGGCGAACGGGAGCATCAGCCCCAGCACCGTTTCCAGCGGGGAGTCGTACATGCGATGGCGCACCCACTCGACGATCTTCGCGAGCACCAGCCCGATCAGGACCCCGCCGACCACCTCGTAGCCGAAGAACACGACGGGATGGACCGGGATCTTCGCCCCGACGACGGCGGAGACGGCGACGGTGAACACGGTCAGCGCGGTGGCGTCGTTGACGAGTCCCTCGCCGGTGAGGATTGCGATCACCCGGTTCGGCAGGCCGAGCCTGCGGCCGACCGCGACGGCACTGACCGCGTCCGTCGGCGCGACGACGGCGCCGAGGACCAGCGCGGCGCCGAGGGTGAATTCGGGGACCAGCCAGTTGGCGAAGAAGGCCACCCCGATGGCGGTCGCCAGGACGGTGAAGATCCCCAGCCGGAGAATCGGTGCGAGGTGGCGCCGGAACGTGGCCACCGAGAACTTGAGCGCCGCGGAGTACAGCAGCGGCGGCAGCACCACACCGAGGATCGCGTCCGGGTCCAGTTCGAGCCGCGGCATCCCGGGGATGAACGACGCCACCGACCCGATGGTGACGAGGACCAGCGGCGCCTGGAGGTCGCGGCGCTTCGCGAAACTCGTCACGGCAATGGCCGCGATGATGACGAGGAGCACGAGGACGCCGTTCACGACACCGATTCTGCCGCGCCCGCCCGCCGTGTGCGGGTCATCTCCGAAGACGCGCGTGGGCCCCGGTCCGAGAACCGGGGCCCACGCGCGTCTGTACGAGAAGTGTTCACTCCTTCGGAGGAACAGCCTTCTTCGCCGCGTCGGCGGCCTTGTCGATCTTGTCGCTGTACTTGCCGCCGGTCTTGCTGTCCGCGACGTCGGCGGCCTTGTCGATGGCGCCGTGAACCTTGTCCGCGTTCTGCGAAGCGGCTTCCCTCCCCTTGCCGAGCAGGCCCTTCAGTGTGTCGACGAAACTCATCGTTCTTCCTCCTCCGGTGCATGCGCACGCACTGTCCGCGCGAGTTCGATCACTCGCCGTGCCACCAGTCTCACAGCATTGACTCGGCGACGCCAACCGTTCGAATCGTCGCGAGCGGTACTCGCGTCAGTGCACGCCCGGCAGGTCTTCCGGCGCGGCGAACAGGCGGCGATGCTCACCGTGCAGGCGGCCCGTCACCCACCAACCGATCTCGACGAGAACCACTCCCACGAGCCCGCAGACGAGCGCGGACGTGGTGGCTCCGACGTTCGTCGGATCGAGCTTGAAGAACTCCCGTGTGAACGGCAACGCGAACAGGATGAGATATCCCGCTACGGATCCGAAGATCAGCACCAGTTTCCACCACACGTACGGCCGCGCGACCACCGCCAGCACCCACAGCGCGATCATGATGAGCGTGATCAGTGCCGACGTGCTCGCCTGGACCTTCTCCGTCTCCGTCTGATCCGGTCCCGCGTAGACGAGAAGATACGAAATGAACGTCGTGACACCGATGATCACGCCCGACGGCACGGCGAGACGCATCACGCGCGGCACGAACCCGGAGCGCGCCCGCTCGTTGTTCGGGGCCAGCGACAGGATGAACGCGGGAATGCCGATGGTGAACCAGGCGGCGATCGTCACGTGCCGCGGCAGGAACGGATACGGCACGGGCTCGAAGTGGAAGATCTGCGACAGCACACCGGTAATGCCGATGAGGAACGCCAGCAGCACCGAGTACACGGTCTTGGTGAGGAACAGGTTCGAGACGCGTTCGATGTTGCCGATCACCCGACGGCCCTCACCCACCACGTAGGGCAGGGTCGCGAACTTGTTGTCCAGCAACACGATCTGCGCCACCGCGCGGGTGGCGGGGCTGCCCGAGCCCATCGACACCCCGATGTCGGCGTCCTTGAGGGCGAGCACGTCGTTGACACCGTCGCCCGTCATCGCGACGGTGTGCCCGCGAGATTGCAGGGCCCCCACCATCTCCCGCTTCTGATCGGGGCGCACGCGGCCGAACGTGGTGGACGTCTCCAGGGTCTCGGCGAGGGCGTCGCGGTCGTCGGGCAGTGCGCGGGCGTCGACGGGACGGTCGCCGCCGGGCAGTCCGAGCGATCCGGCCACCGCACCGACCGACACGGCGTTGTCCCCCGAGATGACCTTCACCGTGACGTTCTGGCTCGCGAAGTACTCGAGGGTGCCGCGGGCGTCGGGACGCACCCGCTGCTCCAGGATCACCAGTGCCCGGGGTGTGATCGCGCCCGGCGCCGCGGGGTGGTCGACCGGAACGTCGCAACTGCCGAGCAGGAGCACCCGCAGTCCCGAGGACCCCACGTCCTCGGCTTGCCGGGCCATGTCGCTGCCGGGGTCGAGCAGCACGTCCGGCGCACCGAGGACCCAGTTGCCGTGGGCGCCGTACGACTGCCCGCTCCACTTCTTGGCAGACGAGAACGGTGCGTCCGCCGTAGCGTCACCCCACCCGGGGTCGTCGGGAAACGCCTCCTTGATCGCGAGGACACTGGCGTTCGGCCGCGGGTCGGACGCCGCCATCGCGGCGAGGGCCGCACGGGACGGTGCAGTGTCGGCGCTGTCGGCGCAACGCAGTTCGGACAGCCGCATGCCGTTCTCGGTGAGCGTTCCGGTCTTGTCGGCGCACACCACGTCGACGCGCGCGAGACCTTCGATGGCGGGCAGCTCCTGCACGAGGCACTGCCGCTGACCGAGCCGGACCACCCCGACCGCGAACGCGATCGACGTCATCAGCACCAGTCCCTCGGGGACCATCGGGACCAGCGCGGCCACCATCCCGCTCAGCGCAGGCCGGATCGACTCGCCGCTGGAGAACAACTGGTTGTAGATGATCAGCAGTCCCGCCGGAATCATCAGGTACGTGATGAATTTCAGGATCTTGTCGATGCCGCTGCGCAATTCCGAGTGCACGAGCGTGAACTTGCTGGCCTCGTCCGCGAGCTTGGCGGCGTACGCGTCGCTTCCGACCTTCGTGGCGCGGTAGCAGCCGCTGCCGGACGCGACGAAGCTTCCCGACAGCACCTGCTGGCCGGCGTCCTTGTGCACGGGGTCGGCCTCACCGGTGAGAAGGGATTCGTCGATGTCGAGGGACATCGCCTCCACCACGACACCGTCGACGACGATCTGGTCGCCGGCGCCGAGTTCGATGATGTCGTCGAGCACGACCTCCCGGGGTGCCATCGCGACGGCGGCCCCGTCGCGGCGCACCACCGGTTTGGTCTGGCTGACGATCGCAAGTTTGTCGAGGGTCCGCTTGGCCCGCACTTCCTGGATGATGCCGATCCCGCTGTTGGCGATGATCAGCAGGCCGAACATGCCGTCAATGATCGAACCGGTGGCCAGCACGATGATCAGGAGGACACCGAGGATCGCGTTGATCCGGGTGAACACGTTGGCGCGCACGATGTCGCGTACCGATCGACTGGCCCGATCGGGCACGTCGTTGGTCTTGCCTGCCGCCACCCGCTCCGCCACCTGGGCGGCCGTCAGCCCCTCCACTGCGACGACTGCAACGTAGTCGGTGCCCGTTTCGTCGTATGCCATGGTCAAAGGCTACGCAACGCGGCTTCGCTCGGAGGGGATGCGCGCCGGACTCAGCCGAGCGCGGACCACCACGGTGTCTGGGCCGTCGGCTTCAACGCGTCGATGCGCTGTCCGGGCATCGGGACGGCCACCGGGGTGCCCTTGTCCTGCGCGGCGGCGAGCAACCGGACGATCGGCTCGGACCACGAGTGGAACGCGAGATTGAACGTGGCCCAGTGCACCGGAACCAGCAGTCCACGGGTGCCGTCGCCGCCGTTGAGGTCGGCGTGCGTCTGCACCGCCTCCTCCGGGTTCATGTGGATGTCGGCCCACCGCGTGTCGTAGGCGCCGACGGGCAGGAGTGTGAGATCGAACGGTCCGTACCGGCGGCCCAGGTCGGCGAATCGCGGCGTATACCCGCTGTCGCCTCCGAAGAACACCTTCCGGTTGGGTCCGGCGAGCACCCACGACGCCCACTGGGTGGTGTTCCGCACCAGCCCGCGGCCGGAGAAGTGCCGGGCCTCGGTGCACGTGAGCGTGAGTTCGCCGAGTGTGGTCGACTCGTCCCAGTCGAGTTCCACGATCCGCTCCTCCGGCACCCGCCACTGACGCAGGTGCGCGCCGAGCCCCACCGGAACGACGAACGGCGCCTTCTGGGTGGCGGCGAGTTGCTGCACGGTGGCCATGTCGAGGTGGTCGTAATGGTCGTGCGAGATGACGATGGCGTCCAGAACGGGCAGGTCGGCCAGCGGCACCGGGGTCGGGTGCATGCGGGACGGACCGAGAATCGCGGACGGCGACACGCGATGACTCCACACCGGGTCGGCCAGCACCCGGTACCCGTCGACCTCGACGAGCACGCTCGAATGGCCGTACCAGGTGACCGCTGCGTCGGCGGCCTCGACGGGCGCGAGGGGTGTGGCGAGCGGGATCGGCCTGCGCGGGCGGCCCGCGCTGCCCCGCGTGATCAGTGCCTTGACGATCCCGGACTCCGATCCGGGCATCATCGTGCTGCTCGGATCGGTGTTGTGGAACTGCCGGTCGCGGTACCGCGGCGACGTCGCGGCGTACGGGCGCACCTTGGCACGCGACGCACCGATCTGAGACGGAAGCCCCCACGCGGCCCGCGTCAGCCACCCGAGGGCGGCGGTGGCCAGAACTGTCGTCACAGCGTTCTTCGCTTTCACCCCGACAACTGTAACCACGCGTGCGGGAAAGGTGCGGCGAGCGGCTACTGACCCCGGAACACCGGCGGACGCTTCTCGGCGCGCGCGGCGCGCGCTTCCTGCGCGTCGTAGCTCTTCCACGCCGCATGCAACGCCGCGAGCTGCTCGGGCGGCGGCGGGCTCTGGGTGCCGTCGTCGTTGAGCACCATCTTGAGGTGTTGCAGCGACAGCGGCGCCAGGCGCGCGATCGAGTGCGCCCACTGCCGCGCGACGGCGAGGTCGCCGCGCTTGTTGGCGAGGCCGTGCCCGAGCGCCTCGTCGGCGCCGACCTCTTCCGCGCCGAGCAGGATCGTTCGTGCCGGTCCGCCGCCGATCAGGGCGGCCAGACGGTGCACCGTCCACCGGTCCACGGAGATGCCGAGCTTGGCGGCCGGGATGGCGAAGCGCGCCTCGGGAGCGACCACACGCAGATCCGCGGCGAGCGCCAGTTGGCTGCCCGCGCCGATCGCGGGGCCGTTGATCGCGGCGATGACGGGGACGGGCACCGAGTCGATGGTGTGCAGCATCTCGAGCAGGGTGTCCGTGAATCCGTCGGCGTACACGTCGCCCGACAGGTCGGCGCCGGCGCAGAACGCGCTGCCCTGCCCTGTGAGGACGATCACCCGCGCGCCGTCGGTGACGGACTTCTCGGTTTCCTCCCGCAGGAGTTCGCAGATCTCGGTGTTCAACGCATTGCGACGGTCGGGGCGTTGCAGTTCGAGGGTGAAGACGTCGCCGTCACGACTCGTCCCGATCATGTCCACTCGCTTTCTTCGTGATTGCTGTCCACTGACGAATTCTCCCCTGCCCACCCGACTGGACGTCTGTCAGCCAACCACAACCGAATCGGCCGGAACACACGAGGCTCTCCGGTAGTTGTGAGGGTGGAGGTGAGGACCGACATGAACAGCGATGTGGACGTGGCCGTGATCGGCGCGGGGCAGGCGGGGCTGTCTGCCGCCTACTATCTGCGCAGGTTCGGGGTGGAACCGGAATCCGGTTTCGTGGTGCTCGATCACGCCCCGGGGCCCGGCGGCGCGTGGCAGTTCCGGTGGCCGTCATTGACACTGAGCACCGTCAACGGTGTCCACGACCTTCCCGGGCTCGGCTTCGCCGACACGATCGGCGTGGACCCGAACGACCCGGAGGCCGCACTGGTGCATGCGGCGGCCGCGGTTCCCCAGTACTTCGCGACGTACGAGAAACAGTTCGAACTGCCGGTGCACCGTCCCGTGCACACGCGGGTGGTGTGTGCCCGCGGCGAGCGTCTGCGGATCGAGACCGACCGCGGCGTCGTATCGGCCCGCGGTCTGATCAACGCGACGGGTACGTGGGAACGCCCCTTCATTCCCCGGTACCCCGGCGCCGAGTCGTTCGCCGGCCGCCAAGTGCACACCAAGGACTACTCCTCGGCGCAGGACTTCGCGGGACAGCACGTGCTCGTCGTCGGCGGCGGCATCTCGGCGGTGCAGTTGCTGGACGAGATCTCCCGCGTCACGACCACCACCTGGGTGACGCGCCGCCCGCCGGAGTTCCGGGACGAGCCGTTCACGCCCGAGATCGGCCGCGCCGCCGTCGCTCTCGTCGAGGACCGGGTCCGTCGCGGGCTGCCGCCGGGCTCGGTGGTGTCGGTGACGGGCCTGCCCGTGACGCCTGCGATCCGCGCCGCCCGCGAACGCGGGGTGCTGGCGCGGCAGCCGATGTTCAGCGAGATCACCGCGGACGGCGTCCGGTGGTCCGACGGCCGCGAACTGGAGGTCGATGTGATCCTGTGGTGCACCGGGTTTCGCAGTTCACTCGATCATCTTGCCCCGCTGCGGCTGCGCGGGCCGGGCGGCGGGATCACGATGACGGGACGCCTGGCCACCCAGGTGGCGTCGGATCCGCGGATTCATCTCGTGGGCTACGGACCGTCGTCGTCGACGATCGGCGCGAACCGGGCCGGGCAGGCCGCGGCCCGCGAGCTCACCCGGCACCTCGGCGTGCCGGCCGGATCGGCGCGCCCTACCTGATCAGCGAGGCGATGAACGCCGCTTGGTCGGGGCCGGCCTGGTACATGCTGCCGAAGTGACCACCCGAGTACACCCGATAGTCGAGAGCTGTTCCTGCACTATGCATCTCGGAGACCAGCTTCTCCGTCAGCGGGATCGGCACCGAAGCGTCGGTGACCCCCTGCACGAGCAGCAGCGGACGGTCGTACCCCGCGACCGGGACCGCGAGATATTCGCGCAGCGCGTCCTGCAGCGCCGGGACGTCGAGTGCCCGCGACAGCATCTGCGCCACCGACACGTTCCGGGTCATGGCCGCGAACTGCCGGAACGGTACTTCGGGAGCAGCGTCCACGAACTGCTTCCCGACCGGCGTCAGATAGCTGTCGATGTCCAGCTCCGGATACGCGTCACGGACCCCGGCGATCAGATACGAGATGTACACGGTGAGTCCGGCGAGGCCCTGCGGCGGAAACGAGGGACCGCTCCAGTTCGCCACCATCTCGATGTTCGACGGCACCCCGTTGGCGACTGCCCCGCGGTAGTCGAGTTCCGGCGCGTACGACGTGGCGGCGTGTGCGGCGAACACCGCGGCCTGCCCGCCCTGGGACAGCCCGACCGCCATCCACGTGGCGGAGAGGTCGGCGTCGACCTCGCGGGCGGCGCGCACGGAGTCCACGACGCTGCGCCCGGCGACCTTCCCGTCGAGGTAGGGCGGCACCCCGGGGGTGCCCAGGCCCACGTAGTCGGTGGCGGCGACGGCGTAACCGAGTTGCAGCCAGCTGCTCACGTAGTCGGAGGATTCCCTGTCGACCCCGGTCACGGAGGGTGCGTCGGCGTCGGAGTCCCCGACCGTTCCGTGCGCCCACGCGATGACGGGCCAGCCCCCGGCGGGCGGTGAACCGGGCGGCACGAACACCATTCCGGTGCACGGGGTGATGCCGTGCCGGTCGGTGGTCAGGTACGTCATCCGGTAGGCACTGCCGGTTCCGCGGAGCCAGAGCTCCGCCGGCAATTCGGACGAGGCGACGACCGTGCCGGGGCTCGATCCGGCCCGCAGCGGATCCGCACCGACAGTTGGTGCCCACAGCACGCTGACCAGTGCGAGCAACGCCACGATGCGCCACCACCTCCGCACCTCTCAACGGTAGCTGGGTGGGGGTGGCGCAGTACTGTGAATCGTCCACCCGCAGGGGACGGGCGGACGAACGAGACGGGGAGCAGAAGAGACATGAGCGACGACGGCCCGATCCTGACTCCCGGTGACACGTGCTGGCAGGTTGCCCACGCCGATCGTCTCGCGTGCATCGTCGATGCGGCGGACTACTTCCGTCATGCCAAGTCCGCGATGCTGCAGGCCCGCAGGCGCATCATTCTCATCGGCTGGGACTTCGACACGAGGATCAAGTTCGAGCCGGACGAGAAGACGCTCGACGGCCCCAACCAGCTCGGCCGGTTCCTGGCGTGGCTGACGCGGGAACGCCCGGATCTCGACATCTACCTGCTCAAATGGAACATCGGGGCCTTCACCGCGATCGGGCGTGGCATGACGCCGATCTTCGTGGTCAACTGGGTGACCGACCGCCGCCTGCACTTCGAACTCGACGCCGCCCACCCGGTCGGCTCGGCGCACCACCAGAAGATCGTCGTCATCGACGACGCGCTCGCGTTCTGCGGCGGCATCGACATGACCGTGGACCGATGGGACACCCCGGAACATCGGGACCGCAACCATTACCGGACGCAGCCGAACGGCAGGCGGTACGGGCCGTGGCACGACGCGACGACCGCCGTCGACGGGGACGCGGCGAAGGCCATCGGCGAGCTCGCCCGCACCCGGTGGAAGGCGGCAACGGGGCAGGATCTGGCGCCCGTCGACGACATCGCGGGGAGGACGCCGTGGCCGGAGGGGCTGAAGCCGGCGATGCGCTCCGTGGACGTGGGCATCGCGCGCACGCTGCCGGAACTGTCCGACCGGGACGAGGTCCGGGAGATCGAGGCCCTGTATCTGGCTGCGATCGCGGGCGCCGAGCGGTCGCTGTACATCGAGAGCCAGTACCTGGCCTCCCGCACCCTCGCCGAGGCGATCGCCGAGCGACTACGCGAACCGGACGGACCGGAGATCGTGCTGGTGCTGCCGCGCAATGCCGACGGCTGGCTCGAGCAGAAGGCCATGGACGGCGCCCGCCGCCGGTTACTGCACCTGTTGTGGCAGGCTGATACCGGGAACCGGCTGGGCGTCTACTACCCCGTCACGGCGGGTGGTGAGCCGATCTACGTCCACGCCAAGGTGCTGGTGATGGACGACCGTCTCCTGCGCGTGGGTTCGTCGAACCTCAACAACCGGTCGATGGGGTTCGACACCGAGTGCGATCTGGCAGTCGAGGTCACCGCCGACACGGCGAACGGTGACGAGCTGCGGCGGACCATTCTCGGTATTCGCCGTCAGCTCGTCTGCGAGCACCTCGGTGTTCCGGCGACACTGTTCGAGGACACGCTGGCACAGACGTCGTCGTTCCTGGGCACCGTGGAGGCGCTGCGCGGCGGTGGCCGGACGCTCGAGAAGTTCGAGCCGGAGACGGTCGAGGACGAGGACAGTCCGCTCGCGGAGAACGAACTGATGGACCCCGAACGCACACCGCCGAGCCTCTGGGAGCGCACCAGCCGGGGCCGGCTGCGGCGCAGGGTGATCCGGCGTCAGAAGGCGGCCGGTTCGGTGCGGTAGATCCGCCGGTAGTCCTTGCGGAATGCCCGGCGGCCCAGGATCGACCACGCCATTCGGGCCGCGAAGGGCATCTCGGACAGGAACATTCGGCGCTCCTCGGGGGTCGCACCCTGGAGGATGAAGCCGAGGAACACCAGGAGCCGGTCCTTGGGGATCGACGCGCGGCCACGGTCGCCCATCTCCTGCCACTCGGCGAGCGTCATGAACCGCTCCGCCATCGGGAGGATGCGGTGTTCCTCCTCGCCGAGGTGCTCGTCGAGCGCGGCGGACAGCGCGGTCAGTGTCTTCGCCAGCGGTTCGCCGTCCACCGCATCCGCCGTGAACGCGGCGCCCTGCGACTGCGCCCGCGACAGCAGTTCGGAGAGGCGTTCGTGCTGTTCCTCCATTCGCAGCACCAGCGCCGCGTCGGTGGGCGCGCGGTCGAGCAGCTTCGGCCACAGCAGGTCGTCCTCACTCGTGTGATGGTGGTGGAGGGCGGTGGCGAGTTCCTCGAAGAACGTCACCACCTCCCCGGCACGGGCGGTGTCTCGGGCGGGAACGCCCCGGACGAGTACGGGCAGCGCGGCGAACTGCCGACGGAAGCAGTTGTGGACCACCACCATCTCGCGGGTGTCGGGACGGACTGTGTGAGCAGTTGACGTAGTCATGCATTCAGGGTCGGTTCGGCGTCTTGGAGAGGACTTGGAGGCCACTAGTGCTTACGCTTGCTGCACGATGCTGCGCATTCGAGTACTCGGGACGTTCGAGGCGGAGGACGAATCGGGGGCGGTGGACCTCGGCGGCCCCCGCCAGCGCGCCGTGCTCGCGCTACTGCTCGTCGCGCACGGCGAGGTGGTGCCGGTGGATCGGCTCATCGACGACCTCTGGCACGGCGCTCCCCCACCGCGGGCGGTCGGTGCACTTCAGGCATACATTTCGAATCTGCGGCGGGCGCTGGAACCGCACCGCGCGCCCCGGGCGGACTCCACCGTCCTGGTGAGCCGGGCCCCGGGTTACGCGCTCGTCCTGCCCCCATCCGGCGTCGACGCGTGGGAGTTCGAGACCCTGATCCGGTCGGCTGCCGACACCGGGCGCGCGGACCTCGAACACGCGCTGAGCCTGTGGCGAGGACCGGCATTCGCCGAGGTGGCCGGTGAGCACTGGGCTCTCGCCGAGATCGCCCGGCTCGAGGAACTGCGGGTAGTCGCGCGCGAACGTCTGGTGTCGGCGGCCGTCGCGAGCGGGGATGCGGCCGGCGCCGTGCTCGACGCGCAGGCCCTCACCCGGGACCACCCGCTCCGGGAAGAGGGCTGGCGATTGCTCGCCCTGGCCTTGCACCGCAGTGGGAGACAGGCCGACGCCCTGGCCGCGTTGCGCGAGGCCCGCGGCCGGCTTGCGAACGAACTCGGCCTCGACCCCGGTCCCGCCCTGACGGAACTCGAACGACAGATCCTCACCGGCACCGTCCCGGCCGCACCCGCACCCGCCCTCGCCGCCGGGCCGGTCGACACGACGCCGGACCCCTGGTTCCTCGGCCGCAGCGAGGAATTGGCGACCCTGACCGACCTGATGACCGACCCCGGCACCCCCGTGGTCCTCCTCGGAGGCGACGCCGGATCCGGGAAGTCGTCCCTGCTGCGCCGGTTCCGTCGAACACTGCACGACGCGGGGTGGCAGGTGGCGGTGGGTCGCTGCCCCGAAGTGGACGGCGCCCCACCCGCCTGGGCGTGGGTGGAGATCCTGCGCGCACTGCGCGAAACGGTCGACCCCGGCGCCGAGACCGACGCGCTGGCACCCCTGCTCTCCGACGACCGTTCGCACGCGGCGCGACCGGACGATCCGAGCGGACGGTTCCTGCTGCACCGCGCCGTCGCCGACTACATCGGGACCGTCCGCGAGCACGGCCCTCTCGCCGTCGTCCTCGACGACATTCACCGCGCCGACGAGGACACCCTGTCGATCCTCGTGCGGCTCGCGCAGCAGCGGTCGCCGATCCTGCTGCTCCTCGCGTTCCGCCCGGACGAGGTGGACCCGAACCTGGAGAGCTGCTTCGCCGATCTCGCGGCGCTGCAACCGACCCGCATCCGCCTCGGCGGACTCGGACCCGGCGATTCGGCGGAGCTGATCCGGCAGGTGGCGGGACGCGACCCCGATCCCGACACCCTCCGCGCGCTCGCCGACCGGACCGGCGGAAACCCGTTCTACCTGCAGGAGAGCGCCCGGCTCCTGGCCAGTGAGGGCGAACTGGTGGCCACGTCGGAGGTACCGGAGGGGGTGCGGGACGTCCTGCGCCGGCGGATCGCCCGTCTCCCCGAACTCGCCGTGTCCGTCCTGCGGCTGGCCGCGGTCGTGGGCCGCGAATCCGACATCGACGTCCTCACCCGCGCCGCCGAGGTCGACGAGGACACCGTGTTCGACGCCCTCGAGTTGGGCGTGATCGCCGGTCTTCTCGGTGAGCCGCGCGCCGGGACGGTCCGGTTCACGCACGCCCTCGTCCGCGACACGCTCTACTCCGACCTCACCCGGCTGCGCAGGAGCCGCTGGCACGCGCGGGTCGGGACGGCACTCGAGGAGTTGCGGCCGCACGATGTCGCGGCTCTCGCCCACCACTTCACCGAGGCGCTGTCCGCCGCCACCGCACGGCAGGCCCTCGACCACAATGTCGCGGCCGCGGCGCAAGCCGCCGACCGCTATGCCCACGAGGCGGAGATCGGCTTCCTCGACAACGCCCTTCGAGCGGCCGACCGGTTGCCGCCGGACGCGGCGGCGTCCGTGGACGAGCGCGTCGAGATCCTCACCGAGCTGAGTCGCACGCAACTCGCCGCCGGCATCGGACTGGCGGGATCCCGCTCACGGAACCGGGCTCTCGCGCTCGCGCGGGACGCGGGACGCACCGACCTGGCGATCCGGGCGCTCGCGTTCGTCGACACCCCGACTCCGTGGATCAATCGGCGATACGGCGAAGTGGACACGGCCGTCGTCGATCAGATCGAGGCGTTGCTGCGGGACGAGGAACTGGAACCGGCGGTGCGGTGCCGGCTGCTGGTCACCCTCGTCCACGAGATCGGGGCGGAGGACCACGAGCGCACCGGTTCCGCGGTCCGGGAGGCCGAGACTCTCGCCCGTGACCTGGACGATCCGGTGCTGCTCGGGCTGGTGCTCTGCGCCGTCCACGCCGGCACCGGTTCCCCGACCAGCACGCTCGGCCACCACGTCATCGGCGACGAGCTGCTCCGGATCGGTGACCGGACGCAGCTTCCCGTGTTCACCATGCTCGGCCACCACCTGCTGGCCGAGATCGCGTCCGGCAACGGTGACATCCCGGCGATCGAGCATCACATGGGCATCCAGTCGGAGCTGGCGGACCGGTATCAGTTCCAGCAGGCACAGGCGACCCGGGAGATGAGCCGCGCGATGGTCGCACACCTCACCGGCGATCTGGCCACGGCGGAACGACACTACGGGCGCGGCCACGAGTTGATGACCCGGGCGGGCCTCGACGCGGACAGCGTCTTCGCCCTCGCGCTGTTCACGCTCCGGCTCACCGAGGGACGCGCCGGAGAACTCCAAACGGTGATCGAGACCGTCGACAGTGCCGCGATGGACGTGATCGCCGATCTGCACGCCCTCGCACTACTCGGCAACGGCAAACCGGACCGGGCGCGGCAGGTCCGGCGTCACCTCCGCCCCGTCCGCCGCGACTTCTTCCATTCCCTGATGATGTCGCTGCGGGGCATCGTCGTCGCGGGGCTGGGTGAGCGGGACGAGGCGCCCGCGGTGCACGCGGAGCTGAGCCCGTACAGCGGCCAGATCGGCGGCGGCGACACGGCGGCGTTCGCGGTCGGCCCCGTCGACACCATTCTCGGCGACCTCGAGATGCTCCTCGGCCGCCCCGAGGACGCCCGCAGGCACTACGCGGCGGCACTCGAACTGGCCGAACGCTGCGGTTGCCCGGCGTGGGTGGAGGCCGCGCGCACCCGGGTGACCACCCGCCCAAGCGAGTTCCAAGTGGGCCACTAGCCGCCGGGCGCAGAGTCGGAGGCGACAGAACCAACCGGCTTTCCTGGAGGCTCCCCCATGAGTTCCCTGCTCGCGCGCCTCGGCTCGGCTGCCGCCACCCGTCCCTGGCGGGTGATCGCCGCGTGGCTGACGCTGCTCGTCCTGGTGCTTGCCGCCGCGTCCGCGTTCGGCGGAACCAACCACGACGACTACAACGTGCCCGGTCTGCCGTCGCAGCAGGGGACGAATCTGCTGACCGAGCGATTCCCGGAGATGTCGGGAGCGGACGCGCGGGTGGTCGTGCACTCCGAGAAAGGCCCGCTCGACCCCGTGGTCCTCGCCGATCTCGGCACCAGGCTGGCGGAGGTGACCGGCGTGAGTTCCGTGTCGCCGCCCCGCCTGTCCCAGGATTCCGACACCGCGGTGATCAGCCTCAACTACCGCATCCCGGTCACCGACTTCCACGGCAGCGAAGGGGTCGACGCCCTCGACGCCGCGGTGGCCGACACTCAGGCGCAGGGACTTCAGGTGGAACTGGGCGGGCAGGTCCCGGAGAACATCTCCAAGCCGTCGGGTACCGCCGAGGCGGTGGGCATGGTCCTGGCGCTGATCATCCTGGTGTTCGCGTTCGGTTCCGTGGTGGCCGCCGGACTGCCCCTGGCCGTCGCGCTCGTCGGCGTGGGCATCGGGTCGGGGCTCATCGCGATCATGGCCGGGTTCACCAGCATCAGCACCATCGCCCCGACCATCGCCACGATGGTCGGCATCGGCGTCGGGATCGACTACGCGCTGCTGCTCGTCACCCGGTACACCGAAGGCCTGCGGTCCGGGATGTCGGTGCGGGACGCCGTCGCCGCGGCCAACTCCACGGCCGGGACGTCGGTGATCTTCGCCGGCACCACAGTCCTCGTCTCCCTGTTCGGGCTGCGACTGTCCGGGCTGCCGATGTACGCGTCGTTCGGCTACGCCACGTTCGCGATGGTCGGCATCGTCATGCTCACCTCGGTCACGCTGGTGCCCGCACTGTGCGGGCTGGCGGGCACGCGGGTGCTGGGCAAGCGGTCCCGTGCCCGGGCCGAACGTCGCCCGACGTCGCCGCTGACGGAACGGTGGGCGATCCGGGTGAGCCGCCGCCCGTGGCTGTGGGCCCTGACGGCGCTCGGCGTGCTGCTGCTCCTGGCCGCTCCGGTTCTGGGCATGCGGACGTGGCCGCAGGACGCAGGTAGCGCGCCGGCCGCCAACACGATCCGTCAGGCGTACGACCTGATCGACACCGAGTTCGGGCCCGGCGCCAACGGACCCCTGATGGTGGCGGTCGACCTGAACACGGTTCCGGCAGCCGAACTTCCGGCCATCGCGCGTGAACTGGCAGCCGAACCCGGGGTGGCCTCGGTGACGCCCGTCCTACTGAACTCCGACTCGACGGCCGCGCTGATCTCGGTGCAGCCGACCACCGGTCCCAGCGACCCCCGCAGCACCGAACTGCTGGAGCGGATCCGGTCCGACGCCGCCGACGGCGTCCACGTCACCGGACTCACCGCGACGTTCGCCGACATCTCCGCCCGCCTCGCCGAACGGCTGTGGCTGGTGATCGCGTTCGTCGTCGCACTGTCCGTCGTGCTGCTCACGTTCGTGTTCCGCGCGCCGGTGGTCGCGGTGAAGGCGGCCGTGATGAACCTGCTGTCGGTGGCCGCCGCCTACGGCGTGATGGTGATGGTGTTCCAATGGGGTTGGGGCGCGCAGCTATTCGGACTTCCGCATGCGCTTCCCGTGTCGAGTTGGGTGCCGATCCTGATGTTCACCATCCTGTTCGGCCTGTCGATGGACTACGAGGTGTTCCTGCTCTCCCGGATACGCGAGCGCTGGCTCGACACGGGCGACTCGCACCGGAGCGTCGTCGAAGGACTGGCGTCGACGGGCCGGGTGATCACGAGCGCCGCGGCGATCATGGTGGCGGTGTTCGCCGGGTTCGCACTCGACGGCGACGTGACCGTGAAGATGATGGGCGTCGGCCTCGCGACGGCGGTCCTCATCGACGCGACGATCGTGCGGATGGTGCTGGTGCCCGCCACGATGTACCTGCTGGGCAACGCCAACTGGTGGCGGCCGGGCGGACGCCGGGACGCAAAACCGGACTCGGACGCTACCTCCGCAGGCGTTCCACTTCCGCTTCGAGCGCGATGACCCGCCGGTACAGGGCCTGGATGCTCGCCATGCACACCCCGTTCGCGTCGACCATCGCGATCCGTCGGTCGTTGGAACCGAGACCGAATGCGGTGGCGAAATCCTGCGCCATCGGGCCCAGGTGCCGCACCGAATCGTGATCGAAACCGTAGGTCCAGACGCTGACCGGCATGTCGGCGAGGCGTTCGAGCACCTCCCCGGCACTGGCAGGCGGCGTCTGGACGGCAACACCGCGTTTGCGGGTCAGAACCGAGTGAAACCACGCCAGCGGGTGGCGGGTACGGGCCGCTGTTCGCGCCCGCACCCGCCCCCGACGGGTGTCGACCCACATGGAGTCAGTCGGGGAGTTCGCCGACATCGTGCTTGATCGTCGCGTCACTGAGAAGGAGTCCGACCCCGAGGGCCATGACGCCGATTCCGAGTCCGATTGCGGCTCCGCCGAGTCCGAGCATGATTCCGAGCATGTTGTCTCCTGTTCGTCGCTGGTGTGCGGGATTTCGTGCCCCCGCTTTCTGAACACCTACGACTCTCGCGGCTCCGGCCCTCCGAGATAAGACACCCCAGGGTGGTGCAACCGCACCCCCGGACGCGGCGCCGGGGCGGCAGAATGGCCGCCATGACGGAATTGCCGGAATGGGCCCGCACCCTCGACCTCGCACCGCACCCCGAAGGCGGCTGGTACCGCGAGACGTGGCGCAGCGACGTCACGATCCCGGAGGGGAGCCTGCCCGGCGACTACCCGGGACCGAGGGCGGCCGGTACCGCAATCCTGTTCCTGCTGATGCCCGGACAGCAGTCGGAATGGCACAGCGTGCGCAGCGCCGAGATCTGGCTGTACCACCGGGGAAGCCCCCTGCGGCTCGAACTCGGCGGGGACGGAAGCGAACCCGCGAATCCGGACGCGCAGATCCTCGGCGCAGACGTCGCGGCGGGCCAGCAACCACAGTTGCTGGTCCCGCCGCGGCACTGGCAACGAGCGAAGCCCGAGGGCGACGAACCGACTCTCGTCAGTTGCGTCGTCACCCCGGGCTTCGACTTCGCGGACTTCCGGCTCTAGGCCCTCCGGGCCCGTGCGCCTTTTTGGTAGCTGCAGCAACCAGAAAGGCGCACGGGCGGCGGAGCCGCCTACGAGCCCAGCGTGTCCGGGTCGGGGCCGATGCGCCCGTCGGCCCGGGTCAGCGACCCGACCGTGTTGATCTCGTCGGGGGTCAGCTCGAAGTCGAAGACGTCGAAGTTGGCGGCGATGCGCTCCGGCGTCACCGACTTGGGGATGACCACGTTGCCGATCTGCAGGTGCCAGCGAATGATCACCTGTGCGGTCGTCTTACCGTGCGCTGCAGCGATCTTCGCGATGGACTCGTCCTCGAGGACGGTGCCCTGCCCGAGCGGGCTCCATGCCTCGGTCGCGATGCCCTTTCCGGTGTGGAAGGCGCGCAGGTCGGCCTGGTTGAACCGCGGGTGCAGCTCGACCTGGTTGATTGCGGGCACCTCGCCCGTCTCGGCGATCAGCCGGTCGAGGGTCTCGGGGGTGAAGTTGGAGACACCGATCGACCGCGCACGCCCGTCGGCCTTGATCTTCTGGAAGGCCTTGAACGTGTCCACGTAGCGGTCCGCGGACGGCACCGGCCAGTGGATGAGGTAGAGGTCGACGTAGTCGAGCCCGAGGCGGTTCAGGCTGGCGTCGAACGCGCGGAGCGTGGAGTCGTACCCCTGGTCCTCGTTCCACAGCTTGGTCGTGACGAACAGCTCGTCGCGGGCAATTCCGGAGTCCGCGAGCGCGCGGCCCACTCCGGTTTCGTTCTCGTAGATCTTGGCGGTGTCGATGCTGCGGTACCCGGCCTTCAGCGCCTCGGTGACCGCGGCGTGGCTCTCGTCGTCCGGCACCTGCCACACGCCGAAGCCGAGGGCAGGAATGCTGTTCCCGTCGTTGAGCGTGACCGTAGGTACAGGACTCTGTGCATTGTTGAAACCCATGAGACTGTCCAACCGGGGACCCGGAGCAGATGTTCCCGCGTCTCAGGATGTGGACTTTCGCGTGTCGTTTCGGTGCGACCGGGTAATCCGACGGCATCGGCGTTCAGGTGGTGACGCGCCCGGTGGAAGGGGCGGACATGGGCCTCGGATACACATTGGCCTATCGGTTCAAGATCACGCCCTGGGTGAAAGCGGGCCGCGTGTTCGGAAGCCAGATCGAGACGTTGCTCGATCCCTTCGACGCCCCACCGGGAGAGGTCCTCGACATCGGATGCGGCACCGGTGACCATGCCATCGAGATGGCCCGGCGGGGGTGGCAGGTGACGGGGATCGACACCGTCCAGCTGGCCCTCGACAAGGCGCGGTCCAAGGCCCGGAAGGCGGGCGTCGACGTGCGTTTCATGCACGCGGACGCCACCGACCTCGAGCACGCCGTCGGTCGCGGGTACCACCTGATCCTGGATGTGGGGTGCTACCACGGGCTCAGCGACCACGACCGGGTCGCGTACGCCGAGAACGTCACGACCGTGAGCGAACCGCACGCCACCCTGCTGATGTTCGCGTTCGGGCCGGGGCATCGCGGACCGCTGCCGCGCGGGGTCTCCCGCTCCGACGTGGAGCGGACGTTCGAGAAGTGGAAACTCGTGTCGGACGTCGACGCGGACACGACCGGCATGCCGGGACCGCTCAAGAAGGCCGACCCCCGCTGGTTCCGCCTCGTCAAGCGCTGAGTGGATAATCGCCGGGTGACTGCAACACTGCGCATCAGCGGACTGTCGGCTTCGCGCGGTGAGCGCACCCTCTTCTCCGGCCTCGATCTGACCGTCGCACCGGGCGACGTGACCGGACTCGTGGGGGCGAACGGTGCCGGCAAGTCGACGCTGTTGACTGCGCTCGCGGGGGTCGGCTCGGCGGACGTCGAGGGCAGTATCGTGCTGAGCCCGCCCGACGCGGCCGTCGGCTACCTCGCCCAGGAACCCGACCGGATCTCCGGCGAGACGGTGCTCGACTTCCTCGGTCGCAGGACCGGCGTCACCGAGGCCGAGCACACCATGAATGCGGCCGCGGAAACGCTCGGCGAGTCGGATGAGGATCTCTACTCCCCCGCCCTGGAACGCTGGCTGGCGCTGGGCGGCGCCGATCTCGCCGAGCGCGCGGAGAAGGTCGTGAGCGAACTCGGGCTGGGGGTGCCGCTCGACGCGCACATGACGTCGCTGTCCGGTGGGCAGGCCGCGCGCGCCGGATTGGCGTCGCTGCTGCTGTCCCGGTACGACGTGCTGCTGCTCGACGAGCCGACCAACGACCTCGACCTCGTGGGGCTCGAGCAGCTCGAGCGTTTCGTCGCCGAGAGCCGGGCTGCGATGGTGGTGGTGAGTCACGATCGAGAATTCCTGGCGCGCACCGTGACCGGCATCGTGGAACTCGACCTGGTACAGCAGCAGATCGCGGTCTACGACGGCAGCTACGACTCGTACCTCGCCGAACGGGAGATCGCGCGCAGGCATGCGCGGGAGGCGTACGAGGAGTACGCGGGGACCCGTTCGGACCTCGAGGACCGCGCGCAGATGCAGCGGAACTGGATGGAGCACGGCGTCCGGAATGCGCGGCGTAAGGCGAAGGACAACGACAAGATCGGCAAGGGCCTGCGCACCGAGTCCACCGAGAAGCAGGCCGCGAAGGCCCGGCAGACGCAACGCCGGATCGAGCGGCTCGAGGTGGTCGAGGAGCCGCGCAAGGAGTGGGAGCTGCGGATGGAGATCGCGGCAGCCCCACGCAGCGGATCGGTCGTGGCGACGGCGAACGGTGCCACCGTCGCATGGGGCGGGGACCGCGAATTCACGTTCGGTCCGGTCACCACTCAGGTGGACTGGGGTGACCGGATCCTCATCACCGGCGCCAACGGGTCCGGCAAGACGACCCTGCTGAAGGTGCTGCTCGGCAAGATCGCCCTGGACGCGGGCACCGCGTCACTCGGTTCGGGTGTGGCGATCGGCGAGATCGATCAGGCCCGCGGCCTGTTCGAGGGCGGCGAGAAGGTGGCCGACGCGTTCGCGGCGCAGGTCCCGGACTGGCCGGACGCCGACGTGCGGACACTGCTCGCGAAGTTCGGGCTCAAGGGACACCACGTGCTGCGGCCGGCGGCGTCGCTGTCACCGGGCGAACGCACCCGCGCCGCCCTGGCCCTGCTGCAGGCGCGGGGCGTCAACCTGCTGGTGCTCGACGAGCCCACCAACCACCTGGACCTCCCCGCGATCGAACAGCTCGAGCAGGCCATGGAGAACTTCGACGGCACGCTGCTGCTCGTCACCCACGACCGGCGGATGCTGGATTCGACTCGCAGCACGCGCCGGTGGCGGATGGACGGCGGCCGGCTGTCCGAGGAGTAGTCAGTCGCCTTCGGCCATCGGCGGCAACGCCTTGACGAACGGCGGGTCGTAGTCGACCTTGCCCAGCTTCGCCGCGCCTCCGGGGGAACCGAGGTCGTCGAAGAAGTCGGCGTTCGCCTTGGTGTACTCCACCCACTGGTCCGGGACGTCGTCCTCGTAGAAGATCGCCTCGACGGGGCAGACCGGCTCACAGGCGCCGCAATCGACGCATTCGTCGGGGTGGATGTAGAGCATCCGACCGCCCTCGTAAATGCAGTCGACAGGACATTCTTCGATGCATGCCTTGTCCAGAACGTCGACACAAGGCTCTGCGATGGTGTAGGTCACGTCAGTAATCCTGTCCTTTCCTGCCGTCCCGCGCGAATCGCCTCCACTCTGCCACTCAATTTCCCGAGGTCAACTTGTCGGCGTGCGGCCGGCGGCGAGGGGGGTGGACGGTGGTCTGCGACACCCACTCCGTTGTATCCCATTGACAAACTGTTGGGTTTTCACAACACTTTGTTGCATGAGCCCAGTACGGCGGGGGGACGCCCTCCCCATCTACAACCGCATCGGCGTCCTTCGCGCCGAACGCGGGATGAGCCGGGCTCAGCTGGCGGGACTCATCGACGTCAATCCCCAGACCGTCGGCGCGCTCGAACGGGGCGACCACTACCCCAGCCTCGACCTGGCGTTCCGTATCTCGTGGGTGTTCGAACTGCCCGTGGAGGCCATCTTCTCCCGCACCGAGTTCGGACCCCTGTCCACCGAGCTCTACCGCACCGACCGACCGCCGTCCACGACAGGAAACGGGGAGAGCCATGCCTGAGACCAATCTGATCGAGCGGTACCAGGGGTTCCGGACGCGCAGATTCCTCCAGAACGAACGCCGGTACCGGACGTGGCTACCGAGGTGGCGGACGCGCAGCCGCAGACGAATCCTGGTGATCGCTCTCGGGGTGACGTTCGTGTTCATGACCGCCGTCGGCATCGTGTGCCATTTCGACATGGTCGTCGGGCCGCTGCTGTGGTTGCCCGCGTGCCTGCTGTTCTTCCCGCTGTGGACGATGCTCCAGATCGTGTCCGGGCGGCAGGGCGACGCTCCGCGCGACGCTCTCGACGAGTGGGAGATCCAGCAGCGCAACAGTGCCCGGTCGATCGGACTCACGGTCACCCAGCTACTGACGCTCGTTCCCGCGCTCTACCTGATCTTCGTCGGCGCGCTGGACGGCGATCACGGCAACGTGCCGTACGCCGCGGGACTGCTCGTCGTCACCGCGCTGATGGTCGGGGGGTGCACGCCCGCCATGATCCTCGGCTGGACGCAACCCGATCCCGACCCCGACGACCTCGCTTCGTAGGAACACCCGCACTCGAGAACGGGAAGGACCCATGTCTCACACCCTCACGATCGACGGCATCTCCAAACGGTACGGCGAGGTCGTCGCACTCGACGACCTGTCCTTCGAAGTCCGCCCCGGTGAAATCTTCGGTTTCGTCGGCAGCAACGGTGCCGGCAAGACCACCACCATGCGCATCGCGCTGGGCGTCCTGTCCGCCGATTCCGGCGAGGTCCGGCTCGGCGGCAAGCCGGTGGACCTGGATGTGCGGCGCACCATCGGGTACATGCCGGAGGAACGCGGGCTGTACCCGAAGATGAAGGTGGGCAAACAACTCGAATACCTCGCCGAGCTGCACGGCATTTCCCGCTCGGCGGCGCGGGAGGCGGTCGGCCGCTGGACCGAACGCCTCGGCATCGCGGACCGTGTCGGAGACACCGTCGACGCACTCTCGCTCGGCAATCAGCAACGCGTCCAGCTGGCCGCCGCGCTGGTCCACGATCCGGCGGTGCTGGTTCTCGACGAACCCTTCTCCGGGCTCGACCCCGTCGCGGTGGACGTGATGAGCGAGGTGCTGGTGGAGAAGGCGAACACTGGGGTGCCGGTGATTTTCTCGAGCCATCAGCTCGAACTCGTCCAGCGCCTGTGCCACCGCGTCGGCATCATCAGCCACGGCCGGATGCGTGCCGTCGGCACCGTCGACGAACTCCGCGGCGGCGGCAACGCCCAACTCGAAGTCCACGCTCCGGAGGCGCCGGTCGGCTGGGCCCATCACCTCGAGGGCGTCACCACGATCAGTCACCTCGACGGCCGGACCCTGCTGTCGCTCGACACTGACGTGGACGACCAGCTGATCCTGCACACCGCCCTGAAGACCGGACCGGTGCACGAATTCTCGCTGCGCCGGCCGACCCTGACCGATCTGTTCCGAGAGGTGGTCACGGCATGAGTGCCCCACTGAGCCCCGCCCGCGCGATCGGCCTCGTGGCCCGCCGCGAATTCCTGACACAAGTGGCGAAGAAGAGCTTCGTCATCAGCAACGTGATCATCCTGCTGGCCATCGTGGGCGGCATCGTCGCGTACTCGCTGTTCTCGGGCGGCGACGACGAACGCGCCACCATCGGACTCGTCGGCGACCAGTCGCTCGCGCCCGCTCTCGTCGCCACCGGTGACGCGGTCGGGACGCCGGTCGACGTCGTCCCGACCACCGACGAACAGGCCGCGCGGGACGAGGTGGGGAACGGTGACCTCGACGTCGCCCTGATTCCCGGCACCAACGGATCCGTCACGGCCTTCACCGAATCCGAGATCGGCTCCGGGCTTCGCACCGTGATCGACGCGGCCGTGGTGCAGCAGGCTCAGTCCGGTGCGCTCGCCGCGCAGGGCGTGGATCCCGCGCAACTCGCCGAAGCGACCGGCCGGGCGGTGGTCACCGTCGACGCACTCGATCCGCCCGACCCGGAGAAGGGCCAGCGCGTGGCCCTCTCCATCGCCGTGGTCGTCCTGCTGTACATGCAGATCATGATGTTCGGCATGTACGTGGCGATGGGTGTGGTGGAGGAGAAGTCGAGCCGCGTCGTGGAACTGCTCCTGTCGACCCTCCGTCCGCTGCAGCTGCTCTGGGGCAAGGTGATCGGCATCGGCGCGGTCGGTCTCGTCCAGTTGACCGCCTACGGTGTGGCCGGTGTCGCGGCCGGGCTCGCGACGGGCGTGCTCACCGTGACGGGGACGGCGATCGGGGTGCTGGCCGGAACGCTCGGCTGGTTCGTGCTCGGATTCGCGTTCTTCGCGGTCCTCTACGCCGCGGCCGGGTCGATGGTGTCGCGGCAGGAGGACGTCAACGCCACCGCGTCACCGCTGATGGTGCTGATCGTCATCATGTTCTTCAGCGCCTTCTCCTCGGTGAGCAACCCGGACGGCACCCTCAGCAACGTCCTCAGCTGGATTCCGCCGTTCTCGGCGATCCTGATGCCGCTGCGCATCGCCGCCGGCGTGGCGTCCCCGGTCCAGGTGGTCGTCACGGTCGCTCTGATGCTCGCGGTGACCGCCGCACTCAGCGTGCTGGCCGCGAAGATCTACCAGCGCTCGATCCTGCGGATCGGCAAGGTCGTGTCGTGGAAGGAGGCGCTCGGCAGGTAGTGAATTCCCAGCGCACGGCCAAGTTCCCTGTGTAGTCTTCGAATCGTCGATCGATGCTGCTCAGCTGCCGTCGTGGAACGGGGAACACCCATGGTCGTCCGTCGCGGGAAGCCGATCGCCGCCCTCGCCGTCGCCGTGGTCGCGTCCATGACGTTGATGCTGACGGCCTGCACGTCCGACGAGCCGGCCACTGCGCGCGGTGGCAACGCCGGCCCCGACGGCACCCCGGTGGCCTACCAGGAGCCGGTGAAGCTGTCGAGCGAGAACGGGGTGCTCGAGGTTCGACTGTCGGCCCATCAGGGCACGGTCGACCTCGACACCGTCTCGGAGCCGGTGTCGGGCTTCCTGGTCTTCGGATACGAGGTTCTGCGGGGCACGAGTTCGGACGGTTCGACCACGGGCGACGACGTCTACCCGGCACCGACGTTGCGCGTCGATCCGGGTGAGCGCCTGATCATCCACTACGACAACGATCTCCGGAACCTGACGATCGAGGACTTCTACGACCCCGCGTTCACGCCGGCGGGCGGGGAGGTCCCGATCTATCCCCCGGCCCTCGACTCGGCGCCGCTGAACCTGCACACCCACGGTCTTCACGTGAGCCCGGACGGCAACGCCGACAACGTGCTGCTCGACATCCCCGCCGGGATGGGCAACGTCTACGACTACGCGGTGCCGAAGGACATGCCGAACGGCCTGTACTGGTACCACAGTCACCGTCACACGATGACGGCGCAGCAGACGTATGCGGGGCTCGCGGGACTGCTGGAGATCGGCAGGTCCGACGGCAACCTTCCGCTGGTGACGCAGAACGACGTTCCCATCCGTGACATGGCGTTGCAGTACAACTTCGTCTTCGACCGTAAAGGCAACGGCCACCAGCTGAACGACCCGAACTGGCCACAGTTCGTGAGCACGCTGACGCCGCCGGAGGGGACTCAGCTCGCCGACGGAACGTACGAGCCGAGCCTGGCGCCCGTGAACTTCTCGGAAACCACGGAGGGCTCCCAGTACGTCACCAACTGGTATTCCGGGCCGCTGTCGCCGGCGAATCATCGCGGGCAGAACCAGTTCGTGCCGGGCAATCTCCAGAGCTTCAGCAGTGATTCGACGAACATTCCCGCCGACCCGTCGCTGCCGGACAACGAACGCGACGTGCAGTACACGGTCAACGGGCAGTTCCAGCCGGAGCTGAAACTGAAGCCGGGCCAGACGGAGATCTGGTCGCTGGCGAACATCAGCGATTTCGCCTACATGCCGCTCAGGCTCACCGAGACCGCGACGGGCAACCACCCGAAGTTCGCCGTCGTCGGCCAGGACGGAAACCCCTTCACCCAGGTGCAGTTGCCCGTCGGTGGTGACGGCACCCGGCTCGTCATCCCGCCGGGGTCGCGGTACGCGATCGCCGTGACGATGCCGGACACCGGCGATCTGGTGCTCGACATGCCACCGCTGGACGGGGCGAAACCCGTCACCAATCCCGGCGTGCTCTACACCAACAACGGCACCGACAATCCGCCGGCCGAGCTGGGCACGGTGACGGTCGACCCGTCGGTGATCAGTTACGCCGACGGCTTCTTCACCTTCCCCACCCAGACCCTCCTCCACGTCACACCCGACAGCGGTGAAGGCCGGACCACGCCGTTCGAGCCCGGTCAGAACCTCGACGCGTACACATCGTTCGTGGACACGTCGGTGATGACACCGGACGTGAAGCGCACCCTCACGGTCTCGGGCGGATTCGGCAACGAGAAGGCCAGCAACAGCGACCCGAAGGCCTTCACCTACGAGTTCGACGACAACACGTTCCCGAACATCCCGCTGATCCAGCCGCGCCTCAATTCGGTCGAGGAATGGTTGATCACGAACCTCAACAACGACGAACATCCGATGCACATCCACGTCAACGACTTCCAGGTGATGGAGATCGTCGATCCGATCGCGGGCACCCGGACCGGGGTGCAACCGTGGGGCGAGGACAACGTGAACGTGCCGGCGCCCGTCACCGACGCGAACGAGAACCCGCTCGTGCCCGCATCGGTGACGCTGCGCACGAAATTCACCGAGTACACGGGCACTTTCGTGATCCACTGCCATCGCCTCAACCACGAGGACAACGGACTGATGGCCACCGTCAACGTCATCCCCGAGATGTCGACGTACGCGGTGGCGGTGCCGGGTTCGGCGGGCACCCCCGCGACCGTGCAGGTCCACGACGGCAACGGCGACAAGGTGATCGCCGCAGTCGCACCGTTCCCGTCGTTCGAGGGCACCCCGACGGTGGCGATGGCCGACGTCAACGGCGACATGATCCTCGACCTCGTCGCCGGGACCGGTGCGGGTGTGTCGCCGGAGGTCGTCGCGTACGACGGCAACGATGTCGGCTCCGGCCCGTTCACCGCCGAGCTGACCCGGTTCGCCCCGTTCGACGACGGCTTCCGCGGGGGCGTGAACGTCGCGGGTGCGGACATCGACGGAAACGCACTGGCCGACAACATCATCGCCGGAACCGGCCCCGGCACCGAATCGCAGGTGAAGGTGTTCTCGTCAACCCTGCCCACGGAGAAGGGCACGGCACCCGAGGTCTTCTCGAGCTTCACCCCCTACCCCGGGTCGCAGTCCGGGGTCACCGTCGCGACGGGCCTGGTCGACGCCGCCTCGGGCCGGGCAAGCATCGTCACCGCCCCCGGGCCGGGAGAAGCGCCTCGTGTGAAGACGTTCCGCTACGACCTGTTCGAGCCGACCGCCGCCGCGACTGCCGACGGCACCGCGGACGAGCACGCCGGCCACACCGACGGACCGCGGACGACGTCGGAGTTCCTGGCCTTCGACGAGAGCTACCTCGGCGGTGTCTCACTCTCGACGGGATGGGTGGCCGGTGCCGAAGGCGGAGCGAAGAGCATCGTCACCGGCATGCTGGGCGGCGACGGCACCGTTCGTGTGTGGTCGAGTGGGTCACGCCTCGACGGTGAACCGGCCATGTATCTCGCGAGCCCGAACCACCACTCCGGCGACGTCGTGTTCACTCAGATCGCGTCGTTCGCACCGTTCGCCGGCGGCCCTCCCGGCAGCGGGGTTCAGGTGGCCACCAACAGCACCACAAGCGGCGCCGACCTGCTCGTCAGCGGCCCCGGGCCGGGCGGCACCGAGGTGCGCAAGTTCGGACTGGGCCGCGCCGAACCCCTATCCACCACGCTGGTGCCGCTGCCGTTGGGCGCCCTCCCCGCGCTCCCCGCAGCGCACGGGTCCGTGCCTCTCGGCGGGCGGTAGGTGCAGTCGGTCAGCCGGCCCGCTTCTCGGCGGCGTCGGCGATGTCGTCGAGGTCGCGCCGGATCGCCTTGGTGGTGGCCTTCAGCGCGAAGGAGCCGAACACTTTCATCATGAACTTCGACACTGCGCCGAGCCCAGTTGCTTCCGCTGAGAAGTGGAACGTCAGGGTGGTGCCGTCACCGGCAGGCTCCAAGGTGAACACCGTCGTGTAGTCGGCGCCGTGGGACGACGCCTTCACCACGGTGCGCTTCTCCGGGTCGATCTCCGTGACCCACATTTCCTCGGTCGACGACTTGCCGAACAGCACCCGGGTCTCGCGCCACCGCGTGCCGACTTCGTATTTCGTCGAGTCCAGCCTCTCGAGCTTCTCCACACCGCTCAGCACCGATTCCGCGTTGTCCAGATCGGTGACGACCGCCCAGACCGCGCCGACGGGCGCATCGATCGTTCGGCTCACGCGGATCTCCGAGGCTGACATGGGGCACCGATTTCTTTCTTCTCAGGGCAGGGTCCAGAATTGGCGGGTCATCAGGTAGAAGACGATGACCCAGAACACCATAACCCCGGCGACGATCGCGAGCCCTCGACGGTTCGTTGTCGCTTCCGGAACGTCCGGGAGTGGCCGCAGCCAGCGCCCCAGCACCCGGTTCACGTAGTACGGCATCGTCACGAAGCTCATGATGAAGCTGGACAGCAGGTTTCCGACGAGCAGACCGAGCCACAGCGGCATCTTCAGCGGCGACAACGCGAGGGTGAGAATCACGACGGTGGGATAGAGACCGACCCACACCGCGATCGACGTCTTGGTTTCGGACGGCGGCGGCGCCTCGTTGCCGTTTTCGTCGAACGCGAACCAGCTCCCGAAGGAGTTGTCGATGGTGCGCAATTCGAAGTCGTGGAACTTCTCCCCCTCGGCGAGAAGTTCCTGACGCTTCGCCGAGGTGAGCCACCTGTCGAGGTCGGCGGCGTTGTCGTAGCGGTACAGCGCTGTCCACTCGTCCTGGATTCCCTCGATGGGCCGGAAGAGTTCGCTGCCGCGGAAGCCGTCGAACTTGCTCTCTTCCAATCGCAGTCGATCCTGCCACGCGAGGAAATCGTCGACGTGCTCCGGACCGACACGGTGCGTCACGACGACCGTCACGAGCGGATCCGACTCGCGTGCGCCCCCGCTGATGACCTGCTGGGTGGCGGGGCCGTCGAAGTACTGCTGCCCCTCGTCCAGCCGCTGCTGCCGGGTGGCGCTGTTGATCCAGGCCTGCACGTGGGCGACGGAGTCGAAGCGGTAGACCACGACCCAGTCGGGTTGCACGGCGGTGGGCGCGGAGATCTCGGCGCCCAGGAACCCGGGGTAGTGGGACGCGGCGGTGTTCATGTCCTGCTGCCAGGCCTCGAACGCCTCCTCGGCTCCGGCGCGCACCTTCTGGCCGATGATGACCGTCGCGGCGTTGCCGGTGGATTTCTCGGTGGGCTTCTCGGTGTCCATCGCCCTCTCCTCACGGCTCAGGTCGTCGGAACCGATCGGTTCTCGCCGATTCGGTGGTAGATCCGCTCGGGGGTGAGCGGCAACTCGCGAAAACGCACGCCCGTCGCGTTTTCCAGGGCGTTGGCCAGCGCGGGCGCCACCGGGTTGATGCAGCACTCCGCCATTCCCTTCGCACGCATCGGTCCGACGGAATCCATCGAATCGACCAGCAGCACTTCGGTACGGGGAATGTCGGCGTAGGTGGGGATGCGGTAGTTGCGCAGGCTGGGGTTGATCATCACACCGTTGTCGTCGACGTGAAAGTTCTCGGTCAGCGCGAATCCGATGCCCTGGGCGACGCCGCCCTCGATCTGGCCGCGGACCTGCACCGGGTTGATGATTACCCCGGCGTCCGTGGCGTGGACGCTGTAGAGGATGCGGATCTCGCCCGTCACGCGGTGGACGGCGATGCGGAAACCGTGGGTGTTGGAGACGACGCTGCGCGGCGACCCGTACGCCTTGCGCGCCTCGGTGAACCGGATGCCGCGCCGGCGGGCGGCGTCGAGGAGTTCGGTCAGCGGCACGCGCGTGCCGTCGCAGAGCACCCCGTCGTCGTCCATCGAGCACGACGCGACGTCGACCCCGGTGTGCGCGGCGGCGAACGCCAGGATGCGGTCGCGCAGGGCCTCCGACGCCCGCGACACGGCGTTGCCCGCGACGAAGAGGCCGGCGCTGGCGAACGCCCCCGTGTCGAAGCCCGTACGGTCGGTGTCGGACTGCACGAGACGCACCCGCGACGGGGTGGTGCCGAGGTGGGTGGCCGCGATCTGCACGTGTGCAGTCGACGTCCCCTCACCGAATTCGACGGTGCCGACTGCGAGTTCGTACACGCCGTCGTCGCCGAGCGTCGCCCACGCCTCGGAGATATGTTCGGTCGGGGGCGCCGTCTCGTGCAGCGAGCTCGCGGTGCCCTCGCCGACGAGCCAGTCGTCGCCCAGCACCTGCCCGTTCGCGGTCCGCCTCAGTGCGGCGTCGACGAGGTCGATGCACTGCCCGAGCCCGTCCTCCGCGAACACGACGTCGTCGGGACCGTCGTCGATCGCGACGAGTGAGTCACCGGGGCGGACGATGTTGCGGCGCCGCAACTCGAGCGGGTCGATGTCGAGCGCGACCGCCAGCTCGTGCATGGCGGACTCCACCGCGAAGGCGGGCTGGGTCATGCCGTACCCGCGCAGCGCTCCGCTGGGCACGCTGTTCGTGTAGACGGAGTACCCATCGAACTTCTTGTTGAGACACCGGTACGCCGAGATGGCGGCACCGGCGGCGAACAACGTCTCGCCGCCGTGGTTGCCGTACGCGCCCGTGTTCGACACGTTGCGCACCCGGAACGCCGTGAGTGTGCCGTCGGCCCGGGCGCCGAGCGTGATCGTCAGCTTCATCGGGTGCCGCGGCGACGCCGTCGTGAACTCTTCCTCCCGAGTGAACTCGAAGCAGACGGGCCTGCCCGTGTCGAGGGTCGCGAGCGCGACCAGATCCTCCGAGATCACCTCCTGTTTGCCGCCGAAACCACCCCCGACGCGCATACAGAACACGCGCAACTGGTCGGGGCGCAGGTCGAACAGGTGAGCCAACTTGACCTTCGCGATCGACGGCGACTGCGAACTCGTGCGCACGTGCAGGCGGCCGTCCTCCATCCAGGCGATCGACCCGTGCGTCTCGAGATGAGCGTGCTGCACGCGCGGGGTGAAGTAGGTGCCCTCGTGGATCACGTCGGCCTCGGCGAACCCCGCCTCGATGTCACCCACCTCCCCGTGGAGCTCGAGCAGGATGTTGTGCACGGGATCCCGCACGAACGGGTCGTCCGAACCGTGCAACTGCGGTGCACCGTCGGCCATCGCCTCCTCCGGGTCGAACACCGCGGGCAGCACGTCGTATTCGACGACCACCCTGCGACACCCCTCCTCCGCGGCGCCGACCGTGTCGGCCAGCACCGCGACCACCCGCTGACCGGCGAAGCGGACCGTGTCGTCGAGGATGTACGTGTCATCAGGGTCGACGAGATGATCGGTGTGGATCGCGGTCGTGAACCGCTTCCGGGGCACGTCCTCCCACGTGTACACGCGGTGCACGCCGGGGACGGCGAGCGCCGCCGTCGTGTCGATCGACACGATGCGGGCGTGCGCATGCGGAGAATGCAGCACCTCGAGGTGCAGCATGCCCTCGATCTCGGTGTCCATGGTGAACTCGGCGCGGCCGGTCACCACATCGGTGGCCGCGGGTGCCCCGACGCTGGTGCCGACCGCGCGCCCCGGCTCGGCGACCTCCACCGCGGCGACACCGTTCACGGCATCTTCGATGGCCCGATAGCCGGTGCAGCGGCAGAGATTGCCCTTCAGCGCGCGTGGCAGGTCTTCCTTCTGGGCGTCGGTGAACGTCGCCGACGTCATGATCATGCCCGCGGTGCAAAATCCGCACTGGAACCCGGGGGCGTCACGGAACTGCCGCTGCAGCGGATGCAGGTCGTCCGGCGAACCGAGGCCCTCGATGGTGGTCACCTCCCGCCCCTCCGCGCGGAACGCGGGCGTGATGCAACTGTGCACGGGATCGCCGTCGAGCCACACCGTGCAGGCTCCGCAATCGCCTGCGTCGCAACCCTTCTTGACGCCGTGATGACCGAGCGACCGCACGAACGTGCGCAGACACTGCCCGGGATTCGGTTCCTCGTCGAACGCCCTGCCGTTCACGGTGTACGTCATTGCCGGTCTCCTGCGGTGAACTCGGTCCGGATCTCCTCGGCGAAGTGCTTCGTCAGATGGCGACGGTGGTCGGGGGTGCCGTTGGGATCGTCGAACCACACGTCGTCGGGTATCGCGTCGATGCTCTGCTGGAGCGAGCCGGCGTCGGGTACGGCGTCGAAGGCCAGCCGGATCGGACGGGTGGTGCCCGCCGTGATCGTGAGCAGCAAGTCGTCGCCGCCGGGCGCCTGGGTGCCGATCATGAACACCGTCGAACGGCCGAGGCGCGTGAGGGTGAAGCGCCGATGCGTGTGACGCTTGCGGAGGGCACCGATCGGGATGTCGATGCGGCGCAGGATCTCACCCGGTGCGAGCACGTTCTCGCGGTTGCCCGTCACGAAGTCGGCGGCGTCGACGGTGCGCTCGGACCCGTCGGCGGCCCACAGTGTGTACGTCGCCTCGAGCGCGACCGCCATCGTGATCATCGGGCCCGCGGGAAGCGACATGCAGATGTTGCCGCCCACCGTCGCCGAATTCCAGACCTTGAACGACGCCAGGAAGGCCTCGCAACTCGTTCCGAACAGCGAGGCGGCTCTCCAGTCGTCCGGCGGCGCAAGCGCATACAGCTCACGAATCGTGCACGTCGCGCCGATCTCGAGGCCCGCGTCGCTCGGCAGCAGGGTCTCCCAGCCGAGCGTCGTGAGATCGACGAGACGGCGCAGGTCGGGCTGCGGCTCGGAGAACAGCCACGTTCCCCCGGCCAGCCACGCGTCGCCTTCCCGCCACGCCGCACCCGGATGGTCGGCTGGACGCCGAACGACATCGGTGATGGTGTTGAGGTCCATATGACTGCTCCACTCGGGAAATGTGTCGTCGTTCTCGTACCCGACCTGCGTCAACCCATCTGACTTTAGACACCGCGACAGCGGTTTCGGTGTCAATTGCCGGGTTCCACCCGGGCACTGTTTGCGGTGTTCCGGCTGTGTGGGCGGCCGGGTGGGCGACCGTCACCCGCCGTAGCAGACATCTGCCGCCCCGGACCGACCGCTACTCTCAGGGCCATGGCCGCCAAGATTTCCGCCCACGACGTGCTCGAGTTGGTACTGGACGCAGGCAGCTTCGTCTCCTGGGACACCACACCCGTCGATGCGCGGCCGAACGAGAAGTACCGCGCCGACCTGCAGAAGGCCGCCGAGAAGTCGGGTGTCGACGAATCGGTGATCACCGGCGTCGGCACCGTTCGCGGGCGCCCGGTCGCGGTGATCGCGTGCGAGTTCGCGTTCCTGGCCGGTTCGATCGGCGTAGCCGCCGCCGAGCGGATCGTCTCCGCCATCGAACGCGCCACCCGTGAGGGTCTCCCCCTGCTCGCCTCGCCCACATCGGGCGGCACGCGCATGCAGGAGGGCACCGTCGCCTTCGTGCAGATGGTGAAGATCGCGGCGGCCGTCGCCACTCACAAGGCCGCCCATCTCCCCTACCTGGTGTACCTGCGGAACCCGACCACCGGCGGCGTGTTCGCGTCCTGGGGTTCCCTCGGGCACATCACGGTGGCCGAACCCGGTGCACTCGTGGGGTTCCTCGGACCCCGCGTCTACGAGGCCCTTTACGGCGAGAAGTTCCCCGAGGGCGTGCAGACGTCCGAGAACCTGTACCGCAACGGCGTCATCGACGGCGTCGTCCCCGCCACGCGCCTGCGCCGGCTCGTCCACCGGGCGTTGCGGGTGCTGATCGATCCGCCGACGTCGACCGCCACCGTCACCGAACCGGCGCCGGACGTCGACATTCCCGACGTGCCCGCGTGGCAGTCGGTGATGCTGTCGCGGCGCGCCGACCGGCCCGGCATCCGACACCTGCTACGGCACGCGGCCACCGAGCAGGTGCCCCTCAGCGGCACCGGTCAGGGCGAAACCGAGGGGACGGTGCTGCTGTCGCTGGCTCGTTTCCGGGGCGCACCGTGCGTGTTGCTGGGCCAGGACCGCGCCGGGCAGTCGGCCCTGAACACGATGGGGCCCGCCGCCCTCCGCGAGGCCCGCCGCGGCATGCGGTTGGCCGAGGAGCTGCAGATCCCCCTGGTCCTGGTGATCGACACCCTCGGTGCAGCGCTGTCTCAGGAAGCGGAGGAACGCGGCCTGGCCCCTGAGATCGCCCGCTGCATCTCCGACCTCGTGACGTTGAAGACGCCGACCGTGTCCGTCCTGCTCGGTCAGGGCACGGGCGGCGGGGCGCTCGCCTTCCTCCCTGCCGACCGGGTGCTCGCCGCGCAGAACGGGTGGCTGGCCCCGCTTCCTCCCGAAGGCGCCAGCGCGATCGTCCACCGCGATACCTCGCACGCCCCCGAGATGGCGGCCGCGCAGGGCATCCGTTCGCTCGACCTGCTGCGCGACGGCGTCATCGACGCCATCATCCCCGAGCATCCGGACGCCGCCGACGAGGCCGTCGATTTCTCCAAGCGGGTCGGCGAGGCCATCTCCCGGGAACTCCGTGCCCTGACCGGGGTTCCCGAGAGCGAACGCTTCGCAGCCCGGCTCGCCCGCTACCGGAACCTCGGCCTGGACTAAGACAATTTGATCGTCGGGTTGTACATGTCCATCCACAGCGCGAGGTCGAGCGTGCGCTCGAGTCCGCGACGCGACACCTGATTGATCTGCGGGGTGTCGACGGAGACCGCCCGGGACAGCCAGTCCGCACTGACCAGGCCGAACACCGGGTTCGAGGGATCGCTGAGCAGGTCCTTGCCGTGCTGCTGCAACGCCACCGCATACTTCGGGTCCTGGGTGGACGGGTACGGCGACTTCACCCGGTCGATCACCGACTGCGGCAGCACATCCCTGGTCGCCGCCCGCAGCAACGATTTCTCCTTGCCGTCGAACGTCTTCAGCGACCACGGCGTGTTGTAGACATACTCGACCAGCCGGTGATCGCAGAACGGCACCCGGACCTCGAGTCCGACGGCCATGCTCGCGCGGTCCTTGCGGTCGAGCAGCACGCGGACGAAACGCGTCAGATGGAGGTAACAGATCTTGCGCATCCGCCACTCGAAGTCGGATTCGCCGTCCAGCCGGTCGATCCCGGACACGGCCGCGTAGTACGAGTCCTGCACGTAGTCGTCCATGTTCAGCCCCGCCGTGACCTCCGGGGTGAAGATGTTGCTCTCGTCGCCGAAGTGCTCGGCGACCTGCACGAGCCACGGGAAGGTGTTCGCCTGCTGCGCCTTCGGATCGAAGAACTGCTTGTATCCGCCGAACACCTCGTCGGCAGACTCACCCGACAGCGCCACCGTGGAGTGCTGACGGATCGCCTTGAACAGCAGATACAGCGACGCGTCCATGTCACCGAGGCCCATGGGGATGTCGCGTGCCCGGATGACCTTCGCGCGCACAGCGGGGTCCGCGAGTGCGTCGGAGTCGAGGACGATGTCCTGGTGCGCGGTCCGGGACCGCCGGGCCACGTCGTGCACGTACGGAGTGTCCGGGGTGCCCCGCAGTTCGTCGGCCACGAAATGTTCGGTCTGACCGACGAAGTCGACGGCGAACGTGCGGACCGTCTCACCGACCTCGGCGAGCTGCTCGGCGGCGATGCCGGTCATCGCGGACGAGTCGAGACCACCGGACAGCAGGGTGCAACGCGGCACGTCGGCGACCAGTTGCCTGCGCACGATGTCGTCGAGGAGTTCACGGACGTGCGCGACGGAGGTGTCCCGGTCGTCGGTGTGCGGACGGGTCTGCAGGGTCCAGTACCTGTGCGCCCGCAGTCCGGTGCGCGAGACGGTGACCACCGTGCCCGGTTCCACCTCACGCATGCCGTCCCACACGGCGTGTCCCGGTGTCTTCACGAACGCGAACAGTTCCCGGATCCCGTCCATCGTGACGGTCGACTCGGCGATCGGATTGGTAAGGATCGCTTTGGGTTCCGAACCGAACAGGACACCGTCTCGGGTCTCGTAGTAGTAGAACGGCTTGATGCCCATCCGGTCGCGGATCATCACGAGGGTGTCGGTCCGCGAATCCCAGATGGCGAAGGCATACATGCCGTTGAGCCGCTCCGCGACGGCCTCTCCCCACTCCAGGTATCCGTGGAGCACCACCTCGGTGTCGGAGTCGGTGGCGAATCGGTGACCGCGCCCGTACAGCTCCTCGCGCAGTTCACCGAAGTTGTACACCTCACCGGAGTAGACCATCGCAACGGTCCCGCCGGGGGTGTCCACGCTCATCGGCTGATGCCCACCCGGCAGATCGATGATCGCGAGCCTTCGGTGCCCGAGCGCGGCGTGTTCGACGACCCAGGTACCGCGATCGTCCGGCCCCCGGCAGTTCATCGTCTCGGCCATGGCATCCACGGTGGACTGTTCGACGCGTAGATCGCGTTCGAACGAGATCCATCCGGCGATTCCGCACATGTGTTCCTCCGGCTGTCGCTGGCGCCTTCCTTCAGCGCGTGGTCAGTTGCGAGGTGGCGAACCGAGTCGGAACCGTAGCAATCACATTGACAGTTCTTTACTCTTGCTAACCACCTACATTCCACGGTAACCCTTTTCGGCGCGCAGGCGGTGGGCCCGGAGCACCGCCGGTCAGAACGGCGCGGGTTCGTCGGTCGCGTAGGCCTCGGATGCACGTGCACCGGGCGACCGGTGCCGCACCGCATCCAGGTGTGCCTGCCGTCGGCGGCGCTCCGCCCGAATCCGGGCAGCGGTGTTCTGCGCACGGGTGCGGCGGCGGGCCGCGGTCTTGGCATGGCCACTCGCGGCCGCGGCCGGGTCACTTCCGGCACCCAGGAGCCCCGACGGCCGCGGTCGGTATCGGTGACCGGTGGGCGCGACCAACTCGATTCCACCGCCAGCGGTCACCCTCCAGTGACCGGAATGTTTGAGCCGGTGGTGATTTCGACAGTAAGCAGTCATGTTCCCGGCCACTGTCGGACCTCCGGCCGCGGGATCGGAATGGTCGAACGGCCGATGATGATCGAGGTCCGTGTTCCAGGCCGCTACATCGCAGTGCAACCATTCGCACCCGCCGGCCACCACCCGCATCCAGGTGTCGAGCACGGTGCCGGGACGGTACGTGGTCGGGACGACAGAGCTCGGTGCCCGCACCGGTTCGACTTCCGCGACGGCCGCGATCTCGCGTGCGTGCGCCGCGGCGACGATTCCGTAGCCGTCGAGGTAGGCCGGTTCGTCGTCGCCCGCAAGTGTGGAGTCGAGCATGATCAGGTGCACGAGGGGCTTGCGCGCGGTCGTCGCGATGCGGGAGTCCTGGCCACAATCGACCCGCCCGCATTCACAGTGCACGAACCCGACCCCGTCGATGAGCGCGGACAATCCGTCGGCCCGCCTCTGTTCGTACGTTCGAAGGTCGTTCGGGCACACAGTGTTTGCCAGTTCACGCAATCTCGCGTCGAATGCGCGACCCTGCGCCGCAGGGATGGATCCGAGGATTCGGCACATGCCGTCCTCGGCCGCGCTGACTCGGACGAACCGGTCTGCCTGCGCCTTCTCCCGCTTGGCCCGCACCCCTGCCGGGTCGAGCCTTGCGATGATGCGGTTGGCGGCATTCGTCAGCCTGCGGCCGGTCAACCCGGTTCCACCGGAGCGCGGTGGGACCAGAACCTGTTCGAGGAGTTGATGTTCGACCTCGCCGATCTGGTCATCGCTGACGTTTGCCGTCGCGTCCTCGATCAGGCGCACCCGGTACATGTCGAGATCACCGCGTGCCATGGCCTCGCGTGTGGCGTGCAACCGGGTGCGTAGCGACATACCCAGACCGATCAGCCGACCCGCCGCCGCACGGCCCATGGTGAGCGCGGCACCGATCTCGGCCTCGACGACTTCGTGCGCGGTCGACGTCCACGCCCCGTCGGACTCGACCTCGGCAGTGCGGCGCACGAAAAGCTCGGCGATGACCGCCAGCTTCCGTTCGGCCACCACCGATTCACTGCGATGCAGGTCGGTCATCAACACGACCAGACCCACATCGGATTCCCCGTCGACGAGACAGCAGACTGTCTCGCGAACCCCCCGATCGAATACCCCCGTATCGAACATGTGTTCTACCCTAGCGAAATCCCTTGCGCTCCACAAGACCCCGAAGAATAGCCCAACGCCTAGCCACTCCCCGCCACGATGACAGGCACGGTGGCGGCGACGATGATTGCGGCGTTGACGGCCTCGACCGACTTGCGCACGGCAGCGCCTGCCCAGTCCCCTTCGGCGATCTCCTTCGCCCGTTTCTTCACGGCGCGACGATCGGCGTCCGGGAACAGCTTCGGGGCCGCGTCGACGGCGGACAGCAGCGAGACGAGCGCGGCGGTGCGTGGAGTGGGGGCGACCCCGTCGAGGAGTGCGGCGCTCAGTTCGGACCGCAGCGCGCGTTCGTGGCTGCCGTCGACCTCCGGCCACCGCGTGGTGGGGAAGATGCCCAGCACCTTGCCCTTCTCCTCGCGGACCCATCCCGCGTCGACGATGCGCTTCACGAGTTCGTCGCGCAGGTTCTTGGCGAGCTTCTCGATGGCTGCTTCCGGTTTCATCGGCTTGGACGTACCGATGAGGTCGACGGCCCGCGCGAGCAGCGGATCCTGCGGCCACGCTCCGTCCCGGACGACGAGACGCCCCTTCTTCACGTCCTCGCCGGGTTCGGCCGGGGTGACGACGTCGCCCAGAGCCAGTTCCAGAAGAACGGCGCCGGCGAGGACGCGCGGCATCCGGGTCCCGTCGACGACGGGCTTTCCCGACGTGTCGTCGAGCAGCAGCAACAGCAGGTCTTCGGCGAGCAGCGTCATGCTTCCACGATAGGGCCGACGTCGCGACGAAGTCCGGTGTCCGTTCAGCCGCCCCGGGGAATGTTTGCCGGTTACCGTGAAGGGGCAATGTTCTGAGTATTCACCGGACGGTTGTCGGGCACCGCAGAAAAGCACGAGGAGCGGCTATGAGCGCGATCGGACACTGTCGGGCACTCCTGGCGGTTGCCGTCGTTGCGTCGTCGGCCATGTTCGGTCAGGTGGCAGCGGCGTCGGCGGACGAGTGGCGGGCCCTTCCCGCCGACAAGCCGGCGTCGGCAGACGGATCCGTCCTCGACCACATCGAGGAGATCGACGACCGTCAACTGAACATGTACGTCTACTCGGCGGCGATGGAGAAAGTGATTCTCCTCGAGGTGATCCGCCCCGCCGACACGAGCGTGCCCCGGCCGACCCTGTATCTGCTCAACGGCGCCGGCGGCGGCGAGGATTCGGCAACCTGGCAGGCGAGGACCGACGTGGTCGACTTCTTCGCCGACAAGAACGTCAACGTCGTCACTCCCGTCGGCGGGGCGTACAGCTACTACACCGACTGGGAGAAGCCCGATCCCGTCCTCGGCGTGAACAAGTGGACCACCTTCCTCACCGAGGAACTTCCCCCGATCGTCGACGCCACACTCGGAACGAACGGTGAGAATGCCATCGCGGGTCTGTCGATGTCGGGCACATCCGTCCTGAGCCTGGCCGAGGCGGCCCCGTCGCTGTATCGCGCCGTCGGCGCGTTCAGCGGGTGCGCCGAGACGAGCACCAAACCGGGCCGGGACTACGTCACCTTCGTCGTCAGCTTCCGAGGCGGCGACGTCGAGAACATGTGGGGACCGCCCGACGACCCCGCGTGGGTGGCCAACGACCCCGTCGTCAACGCCGAGAAGCTGCGTGGCATCGACCTGTACATCAGCAACGCCACCGGGCTGCCCGGCGTCCACGAGAACCTCAACGGCCCGGACATCAACGGAGATGTGGGCACGCTGGCTAACCAGGTGATCATCGGCGGCATCATCGAGGCCGGAACCAACGAGTGCACCCATCGGCTGGCCGACAGACTGAACGCGCTGGGAATCCCGGCCACGTACGACTTCCGGCCCACCGGCACCCACTCGTGGGGTTACTGGCAGGACGACCTGCACAACTCCTGGCCGATGATCGCCGGTTCCCTCGGCCTCTGACCGCATCATCGCGCGCCGACGTCGCATAGGGTGTTGCGGGTCACACGACGACGAGAGGATGTGCATCGATGAGCTCCCCGGGGACTCCGCCTTCGAGCGACAACCATGGCCAGAACTACGCCGAGGTGTACCGCCGGAGCACCGACAGTCCCGAGGACTTCTGGCTCGCCGCCGCCGAGGCCGTCGAGTGGGTGACGCCGCCGACGCAGGCGCTCGACGACTCCGCCGCCCCGATGTACCGGTGGTTTCCGGACGCGACGCTGAACACCTGCTTCAACGCCCTCGACCGGCACGTGCGGGACGGCAACGGGGACCGGGCGGCGTTGATCTACGACTCGGCGATGGCCCCCGCTGCATCCCGCACCTACACCTACGCAGAACTTCTCGACGAGGTGTCCCGGTTCGCCGGCGTCCTGAAGGACCAGGGTGTGGTGGCCGGTGACCGGGTGATCGTTTACATGCCGATGATCCCCGAGGCGGCGATCGCGATGCTGGCCTGCGCCCGCATCGGCGCCGTGCACTCGGTGGTGTTCGGTGGTTTCGCTGCGAAGGAACTCGCGACCCGCATCGACGACGCCGGGCCGGTGGTGCTGGTGACGGCGTCGGGCGGCCTCGAGCCGGGGCGCACCGTCGACTACCTGCCGATGGTGGCGAAGGCGCTGGAGTTGTCCGGAACCCCTCCGCACACGGTGATCGTCAAGGACCGGGAGCAGGTCCCCGGTTCGGCCGCCGACTACCGGGGTGACGGGGCTGCGTGGTTCGACTGGGACGCGCTGATGGCGGATGCGGCACCCGTGGAACCGGTTCCGGTGACCGCGACGGACCCGCTGTACATCCTCTACACGTCCGGCACCACCGGGAAGCCGAAGGGCGTGATCCGCGACAACGGCGGGCACGCCGTCGCGCTCACGTGGTCGATGCGCAACATCTACGATATCGGCGCGGGCGACGTGTGGTGGACCGCGTCCGACGTGGGCTGGGTGGTCGGGCACTCGTACATCGTCTACGGGCCGCTGCTGGCCGGTGCCACGTCCGTGCTCTACGAGGGCAAGCCGGTCGGGACCCCGGATGCGGGCGCGTTCTGGCGGGTGATCTCCGATCACGGTGTGTCGGCGCTGTTCACCGCCCCGACCGCGATCCGCGCCGTCCGCAAGGCCGATCCCGACGCGAAGGAGATCGAGAAGTACGACATCTCCTCCCTGAAGACGCTGTTCGCGGCGGGCGAGCGCCTCGACCCCGACACGTACGCGTGGGCCACCCGTGTCCTCGGCCGTCCCGTCGTCGACCACTGGTGGCAGACCGAGACCGGCTGGGCGATCTGCGCCAACCTGCGCGGGCTCGAACCGATGCCGCTGAAGGCCGGCTCCCCCACCGTCCCGGTACCCGGGTACCGGGTCCAGGTGGTCGACGCCGAAGGGAACACGGTTCCCGCCGGGGCCGAGGGCAACATCGTGATCGGACTGCCGCTGCCCCCGGGCACTCTGGCCGGGTTGTGGCGCGACCCGGAGCGGTACGTACGGTCGTATCTCGCCACATTCGAGGGCTACTACCTGACCGGCGACTCCGGTTACATCGACGAGGACGGGTACGTGTTCGTCCTCGGCCGCAGCGACGACGTCATCAACGTTGCCGGACATCGGCTTTCGACGGGCAGCATGGAGGCGGTGGTCGCGGGACACCCCGCGGTCGCCGAGTGCGCGGTGGTCGGGATCCGCGACGAACTCAAGGGCCAGCGGCCCAGCGGTTACGTGGTACTCAAGGCCGGGGTCGAGATCGACCCGGAGACACTCCGCAACGAACTGGTCGCGATGGTGCGCGAGCAGATCGGCGCCGTCGCCACGTTCCGCGACGTGACGGTCGTGCAGGCGCTGCCCAAGACCCGCTCGGGCAAGATCCTGCGCAAGACGATGCGGCAGATCGCCGACCACGAGGAGTACACGGTGCCCTCCACCATCGAGGACGTCGCCGTGCTCGACGCGCTGAAGAAGCAGCTGGGCGGCTGACCTCTCAGACCCGGACGGCCGCGTCGAGTGCGTGATCCACCAGTTCCTCGACGCGGTCCGGTTCGAGGGGGTCGAGGTCGAACAGGATGCGGTAGATGATCGGCGCCACGACGTGGTCGATCACGTGCTCGACCACGCCCTGCACGGGTTCGCCGCGTCCGAGGATCGTCTCGATCTGGGTGCGGCAGAACGTCGCGCACTTGAACTGATTGGTGCCGTCCTCGGACCTGAGGGTGTCGGCGCTCATCACGACGTCGCGCAGTGCCGCCCGCCCCACCGGCGAGGACATCTCCTCGAGGTAGTCCTGCGCCCAGGCGACGAGGTCGCCTCGCACACTGCCGGTTTCACGGGGGGGCGCGTCGGGATGCAGACGTTCGAGCGCGACGTCCGCGAACAATTCGGTGATGTCGCCCCAGCGCCGGTAGATGGTCGACGGGGTGACCCCGGCGTCGGCGGCGATCATCGGGACGGTGATGTCCGCACGGTCGCGCTCGTCGAGAAGTTTGCGCGTGGACGCGTGCACCGCCTGCTGGATGCGGGCGCTGCGACCACCGGGGCGTGGACCTGGAGCCGGACTCATGCCCCCATGCTAACGCAAAGACGTTGCATTAAGAATGGTGGCGGCGTAGCGTCCATTAACGCAAACCTTTTGCATTAATGTTTCCGGGAGTACGCCATGACGACGCTTGCCGCGCCCGAAGCACCACCGACGTCTCGACCCGCACTGCGCCGAGGAGCCGCCTTCACGCTCGTCGCGGTCGTGATCGCCACCCTGCTCGGCGCGTCTGCCGCACCCACCCCGCTGTACGAGGTGTACCAGTCGAACTGGGGTTTCTCGTCGCTGCAGTCGACCCTGGTCTTCGGCATCTACGCCGTGAGTCTGCTGCTGGCGCTGCTCACCGTCGGGTCGCTCTCGGACTACGTCGGCCGTCGGCCCGTGCTGATCACGGCACTCGTGGTCGAAGCCGCCTCGATGATCATGTTCGCGACGGCCGAAGGCATCGGCCTCCTGCTGTTCGCCCGGGTCGTGCAGGGTTTCGCCACCGGCGCCGCGATCAGCGCACTCGGTTCCACACTCCTCGACCTCGAACGCACGCCCGGACGCGGCGCCACCGTCAACAGCATCGCGCCCACCGTCGGCCTCGCACTGGGCGCCATCGGATCGAGCCTGATCAGCGAGCACCTTCCCCTGCCCACCAGCACCGTGTTCCTGGTGTTCTTCGCGCTGTTCCTCCTCGAGATCCTCGGCATCTGGGCCGCACCCGAGACTGCGGTCCGGCAAAGGGGGGCTCTGGCATCGATGCGGCCGACGCTCGCGGTCCCGTCCACCGCACTGGGCATGCTCGTCCTCACCGGACCCTGCCTGGTCGCCGTGTGGGCGCTGGGCGGCTTCTACCTGTCACTCGGACCTTCGCTCGCCCGCAACGCGCTCGACGTCCACACGTCGCTGATCGGCGCCGTCATGGTCGCGACACTCACCGGGACCGGCGCATTCGCGGTGTTCCTACTGCGCAACGTGGCGGCACGCCGCATCCTGTACGTCGGCGCGTCCGCCCTCGTCGCCGGCGTCGCCGTCACCCTGATCGGCGCCGAAACGTCCTCGGCGCTGTGGATTCTCGCGGGAACGGCGGTGGCGGGCATCGGGTTCGGCGCCGGCTTCCAGGGCACCATCCGCACCGTCATGCCGCTCGCCGAACCGCACGAGCGCGCGGGCCTGCTGTCGAGCATCTACGTGATCGCCTACCTCGCCAACAGCGTTCCGGCACTGATCGCCGGATACCTCGTCGGAAAGGTCGGACTCGTCGACACCACCCGCATCTACGGCGGACTCGTCATCGTCCTCGCCGCGGCAGCGTTCCTCGGGCTCCTCATGCGCAAAGCGCCCGTGAGTACTTGTTAACCGCCCGCGGTTAACAAGTACTCACGGGGCCTTGATCTCGCCGTAGCGGGCGAGGGCCTCCTGCCGTTCGTGGGCGTGGTCGACGATCGGCGGCGGATAATCCTCGGGGCGACCGTCTTTCAGAGCGTGAACGGCCTTCCCCGGGATGCCACGCAGTTCGGGCACCCACCGCCGCACGTACTCGCCGTCGGGGTCGAACTTCTCCCCCTGCGTCGTCGGGTTGAACACCCGGAAGTACGGCGACGCGTCCGTCCCCGATCCCGCGGTCCACTGCCAGCCGTGCTGATTGTTCGCCAGATCCCCGTCGACGAGCTGGTTCATGAAGTAGCGGGCACCCCGCCACCACGGCAGGTGCAGATCCTTGACGAAGAACGACGCGACGATCATCCGCACCCGATTGTGCATCCAGGCTTCGGCCTTCAGCTGACGCATCCCGGCGTCGACGATCGGGAACCCTGTGCGGCCCTCGCACCACGCCGTGTACGCCTCCTCGGCGTCGGGACCGCTGTCGTAGCGGATGTGGTCGAAGCGGCGATCGTAGTTTCCGCGGGCGCTGTCGGGACGCTGGAAGAGGATGTCGGCGTAGAAGTCCCGCCACGCGAGCTGCCGCCGGTACTGCTCGGCGCTCTTGCTACGGCGGCGCGCGAGATCGCGGAGCATCGTCCGCGGATGAATGTTGCCGTACTTCAGGTACACCGACATTCGGCTCGTCGCGTCGAGACCGGGACGATCCCGCGCATCCTCGTAACTGGCGAGGTCGTCCTCGCAGAACTCCGCCCACCGCTGCAGCGCCACCGCCTCACCCGCGGGGCACCCGTCGGATTCCGGTTCGGGGATCGTCACCCGCCGCGCCTTCACGTCGTCCGGGTCGACCCACTCCACCGTCGCAGGCCCGGTGTCGATCGGCGCGCGCCACCCGTGTTCGAGCCACTGCCGGAAGTACGGGGTGAACACGCGGTACGGCTCCCCGTCCGTCTTCGTCACCCGGCCGGGCGCCACCGCGTACGGCGAACCGGTGGCCGCCAGATCGACGTGCTCGGCGACGGCGGCATCGCGCTCGCGACCGTACGGCCCGTAATCGGCGCTCACGTGCACTTCCTCGGCGGATACCTTCTTCGCGACCCTCGGAACCACGTCGACGGGATCGCCCTTCACCACCAGCAACCGGCCGTCGAGTTGGTCGTCCAGTGCGGCGAGACTGCGGAACAGGAAGTCCCGGCGAGCACCGCCCGATGTTTTCAGCAGCCGGTCGTCGAGGACGAACAGCCCGAGCGCCCGCGCCCCCGACTCGGCCACCGTGTGAAGCGTCGGCAGATCACCGAGCCGGAGGTCGCGCCGGAACCAGACGAGTGCGGTGTCCATACCTGCCACGGTAACGAAGCGCGGGCCGATCAGTTCATGGAGCGAGCCGAGGACAGCACCGACAGGTACGGCGCGTCGATGTCGTAGTGCTCGAACGCCGACAGCGCCGCGCGGGCGAACGCCCGCTGCACCGCCCACTGCCTGCCCGGCTTGGTCCGCGCGGTGATCCGCAGAGTGACCGATTCCGCGGTCACCGAGTTGACGCCCAGCAGTTCAGGGGGTTCGAGTACGTCGGCCGCGATCGCGTCACCCTTCGCCGCCTCGGTGACGGCCTCCAGCGCCACCTCGCACGCCCGCTGCACGTTGGCGGCGTGCGCGATCGGCAGATCGACCACCGCGACCGCGTAACCCTGGCTCATGTTGCCGACGCGGACGATCTCACCGTTGCGGCAGTACCAGAGGGTGCCGTTGACGTCGCGGATCGTGGTGACCCGCAGACCCACCGTCTCGACCGTTCCCACGGCCTCGCCGAGGTCCACGACGTCCCCGACCCCGTACTGGTCCTCGAGCAGCATGAAGATGCCCGACAGGAAGTCCCGGACGAGGTTCTGCGCACCGAAACCGAGTGCGACACCGATCACACCGGCCGACGCGATGAACGGGGCCACGTTGACGCCGAGGACGGCGAGGACCTGGAGCACCACCCAGATGAGCACCACGATCGACACGGTCGATTTGAGGACGGACCCGATCGTCCGGGCACGTTGCGCGCGGCGCTCGTTGACCATTGCCTCCTTGACGCCGCGCGGGGCGCGTTCCCGCAGGGGTCGGAGCATGGCCGGTTTGTCGGAAGGCTCCCGGGGCCGCGTCATCCGGTCGATCATCCGGTGCAACGCGAAACGCAGCACGAGCGCCAGGACGACGTAGGTCGCGATCTCGGCCGGGCGGTGAATCAGCCAGTCACGGTTGGTTTCGGTCAGTTCGAATGCCTGCAGCGAAGAAAACATCTCCAACGAGTGTACGGACGAGACACGCTCTCACAACTGCCATCCGCACGCTCAGTGGTCGCGCTCACGGCACAATGCAGGAGTGACCGTCACCGACTCAGCCAGTGTCCTCGTGGTCGACGACGACGAGGACGTGCGGACGTCCCTCGAACGCGGCCTGCGGCTGTCCGGATTCACCGTCCTCACGGCCGTCGACGGCGCCGACGCGCTCCGGGTGGTCAGCGAACGACGTCCGGACGCGATGGTGCTCGACATGAACATGCCGGTCATCGACGGCACCGGCGTGGTGACCGCCCTGCGCGCGATGAACAACGACATCCCGATCTGCGTGCTCAGCGCCCGCGACACCGTCGACGACCGCATCTCCGGCCTCGAGTCGGGCGCCGACGACTACCTGGTCAAGCCGTTCGTCCTCGCCGAACTGATCGCTCGGATCCGGGCGATGCTGCGGCGGCACGGAACGACGGCCGCCGCGCCGGCCGACTCGCCCGCGACCCCACCGATCCGCGTCGGTGCGCTGGAGATCCGGACGTCCGCACGCAGGGTCTTCATGGCGGGCGAGGAGGTCACGCTGACCAAACGGGAATTCGAACTCCTCGAGGTTCTCGCCCGCAACGTCGGCATCGTCCTGAGCCGTGAGCGACTCCTCGAACTGGTGTGGGGGTACGACTTCGTCGCCGACACCAACGTGGTGGACGTGTTCGTCGGCTACCTGCGTCGCAAGTTCGAAGTCGGTGGTCAACCGCGCATCCTGCACACGGTCCGCGGAGTCGGGTTCGTGCTCCGGGAACCGTCGTGAAACGGTCGTTCTCCCTCCGGACCCGCGTGGCCGCCGCGACCGCACTGGGGGCGACGATCATCGTCGTGGCCCTCGGCATCCTGGTGTCGCTGGCGATCAACCGGAACAACCTGTCGCAACTCGACCGGCGGCTGGAGACGGCGTCGGACGTCCTGGTTCCCAACGCGGCCACCGCGGGACTGTTCCTCGGGGCACTGGGCGACAAGGGTGCGTTCGCCATCACCATCCGTTCGGCCGACGGCAACACCGTGCTCGTCAGCACCCCCACCCAGCTGCCCGAACTCGACCCGGGCCAGCAGACCGTCGAGGTCGGTGACACGAAGTACCGGGCGTACACCGCGACCGTTCCGCTCCTCGGCACCCGGATCTCCCTGGCCGTGCCGTACGCCGAAGCCCAGGACGTGACGTCGGAGCAGCAACGACAGGTGGCCCTCGTCGGAGTGCTCGCCATCGCCGCGGCCAGCGGTCTCGGCTGGTTGTTCGGCGGTCGGGCCGTGCGACCGCTGGTCGACTTGACCGGCCGCATCGTGCGCCGCGAACCGAAGCTGACACCCACGACCTCCGGTGTCCGGGAGGCGGACGAACTGGCCTCCGCTGCGGAATCGATGCTGCGCGACGTCGCGGAGGCGCAGGACGCGACCACCGCCGCGCTCGCCACCGCACGCGACTTCGCGGCTGTCTCGGCACACGAACTCCGGACCCCGCTCACCGCGATGCGCACCGACCTCGAGGTCCTCACCACTCTCGACCTGACGCCGGAGCAGCAGCACGAGATCCTCCGCGACCTCGCCCGCTCACAAGACCGGGTGGAATCGACGCTGTCCGATCTCGAACGCCTCGCCCGCGGCGAACTGTCCACCGACCAGGACTTCGTGGACTGCGACCTCGTCGACATCAGCGACCTCGCCGCCGAGGAGGCGATGCGTCACAATCCGGGACTGCAGGTGACCGTCGACGCGACCCCGGTGACGGTTCGGGGCATGCCCGGTGGGCTGCGGCTCACCCTGGACAACGCCATCAAGAACGCGGTCCGGCACGGCGGCGCCACCGCGGTGACGATCACGCTGAGAGCGGCCGACGGCATCACCACCGTCATCGTCGACGACAACGGGTCGGGGGTGCCCGAGGCCGAACGGGCCGTGGTGTTCGAACGGTTCCACCGCGGTTCCAACGCAACGAAGAGCGGGTCGGGCCTCGGCCTCGCGCTCGTCGCGCAGCAGGCGGCACTGCACAACGGCAGCGCACGTTTCGAGGTCAGCCCGCTCGGTGGCGCGCGCCTCGTCGTCGAACTCCACACCGACACCACACACCAGCCCCCGAAAGCGGAAGCAGGAAAAGCGGAAAGCCCCGCGTCACCGTGAGGTGATGCGGGGCTTTCGGTGCTGGGGAGACTATTCCTTCACGTCCAGCAGGTCGATCATGAAGACCAGCGTCTTGCCGGACAGCTGATGTCCGGCGCCGGCGGGACCGTAGGCCAGCTCCGGCGGGATCGTGAGCTGACGACGTCCGCCCACCTTCATGCCGGGGATGCCGTCCTGCCAGCCCTTGATGAGGCCGCGCAGCGGGAACTGGATGGACTCGCCGCGGCTCCAGGAAGAGTCGAACTCCTCGCCGGACTCGAACTCGACGCCGACGTAGTGCACCTCGACGGTGCCCCCGGGTACGGCCTCGGCGCCCTCTCCGACCACCACGTCCTTGATGACCAGGTCGGTCGGGGCAGGTCCGTCTTGGAACTCGATCTCGGGCTTGGTCATATGTCCTCCTCGGTGAGGCCTCTATGGTTCGGCACAGGAATTCGCGATCAGCGACCTGTGACGTCCTTGTAGTCACGCTCGGTGTAACCGGTGTAGATCTGGCGCGGACGGCCGATCTTCGTAGCGGGATCTTCGTGCATCTCGCGCCAGTGTGCAATCCACCCGGGCAAGCGGCCCATGGCGAACAGAACGGTGAACATGCGCGTGGGGAAACCCATCGCGCGGTAGATCAGACCCGTGTAGAAGTCGACGTTCGGGTACAGCTTGCGCTCGACGAAGTAGTCGTCGGTGAGCGCCGCCTCTTCGAGCGCCATCGCGATGTCGAGCAGCTCGTCGTCGCCGCCGAGCTTCTCGAGGATGGTGTGTGCCGTCTGCTTGACGATCGCCGCGCGCGGGTCGTAGTTGCGGTAGACGCGGTGCCCGAAGCCCATGAGCTTCACACCGTCTTCCTTGTTCTTGACCTTGCGGACGAAGTCGTCCGCGTTGCTGCCGCTGGCCTTGATCTCGTCGAGCATCTCCAGCACGGCCTGGTTGGCGCCGCCGTGCAGCGGGCCCCAGAGTGCGTTGATGCCACCGGAGATCGAGGTGAACAGGTTGGCGTCGGACGAGCCGACCAGCCGCACCGTCGACGTCGAGCAGTTCTGCTCGTGGTCGGCGTGCAGGATCAGCAGCATGTCGAGAGCCTTGGCGATCTCGGGATCGATCTCGTAGGGCTCCGCGGGGAAGCCGAACGTCATCCGGAGGAAGTTCTCGACCAGGTTCAGGGAGTTGTCCGGGTACAGGAACGGCTGCCCGACGGACTTCTTGTACGCGTAGGCCGCGATGGTCGGCAGCTTCGCGAGAAGTCGGATGGTCGACAGCTCGACCTGTTCCGGGTCGGCCGGGTCCAGGGAGTCCTGGTAGTACGCGGACAGCGCGTTGACGGCGCTGGACAGGACCGGCATCGGGTGTGCGTTCCGCGGGAATCCGTCGAAGAACCTCTTGAGGTCCTCGTGCAGCAGCGTGTGGCGCCGGATCCTGTCGGTGAACGACTCGAGCTGCGCCGTGGTGGGCAGCTCACCGTAGATCAGCAGATAGCTGACCTCGATGAAGGTCGACTTCCCGGCCAGCTGTTCGATCGGGTACCCGCGGTAGCGGAGAATCCCGTGCTCACCGTCGATGTAGGTGATCGCGGAGCTGGTGGAGGCGGTATTGACGAAACCCGGGTCCAGGGTGGTGTACCCGGTGCTGGCGAGCAGCTTGCCCAGTTCGATACCGTCATTGCCCTCGGTTGCCCTGGCAATGGACATCGTGTGCTCACCACCAGGGTAGGTAAGCGTGGGCTTTGTGTCATTGTCAGGCACGAAGCATCCCTCTCAAGCTCAAACCAATGAGTAACAACTTCATTCAGGTAGAAACTAGTCCCACTCTGGCCTGCGTGCCGAAGGCGGGTCCGCTCAGAGCCCGCGATCAGGGTCCGCCGCGGGATGCGCGGCGACCACCGGGAAGGGTCGCCGAACGGGATCGGCGAGTGTCCGATTTGCCCGCACGGCACGGGAGTGGAATCGGTGAGGGCCAGTTGCCCGAGACTGGACTGGCCGCGTTACCTGCACAGATACCGAAGACTGCGGAGAACGCACACCGCGATGCGCGAGGCGGTGAGGGAAGAACAGAAGGTGACACAAAGCGCCGCAGCCGCGACAGAAGAACCCCCGCCCGACGTATCGGCCGGACCGCGACCGGTGTTACACCGTCTCACCAAGTGGGCACTCGATGCTCGAAAGTTGAACCGCTACGCCACCGCGGACATGCCCCACACACCCGTCCACTGCTGCCCCGGAGCGAGCACCAACTGATCGATCCCGGAGTTGAACGCGTCCGGCGGGCACGTCATCGGTTCGAGCGCCAGCGCCCGCCCGCGGCCCGGGTACGACTTCCCGGCGTCCGGATCCGCGACGAACGCCTGCAGCCAACCGAACTCACGAGCCGCCCACAGGATCGTTCCAGTGCCGTCCGGCGCCCGCAATTCGTGCCGCGACCTGCCGTCCGCGTCGACGTCCAGTGCACTGAACGGGGTGTCGAGCGCAACGCCCGCCAACGTGCGCGGGCTGGTGAAGTCGTATTCGGTGCCTGCCACGGGCTGCGAACCCCCACTCGGCAGCATGCGCTCGTCGAGAGGCAGCCGGGTGCCGGCGGACAGTCGCAGCGTGCACTCGTCGAGCGGGAAGTCGCCGGCGCGGACGTAGGAGTGGAAGCCCATCCCGAACGGGGCCGGGATGGCTCCCGTGTTGGTGGCGGTGTGCGTCACGGTCAGGCCGTCGTCGCCCACGACGTAGGCGACGGTGAGCCGCAGCGGGTACGGCCACCCCTTGTGGAGGCCGACGTCGATCGACAACTCGATGCGGTCGTCGGCGTGATTCACGACACGCCAGTCCCGGCGTCGGACGAATCCGTGACTGGCATTGCCGAATGTCGGTTCCGTGATCTCGAGCTGATGGTCGATGCCGTCGAAGACGAACTGGCCGTCGCGGATCCGGTTGGGCCACGGCGCGAGGATCAACCCCGCCGACAACGGTGGCCGGGTTCCGATGTCCCACGTCTCGGTGAGCGCCATCGGCCCCTCCGGACCGTCCCATTCGAGTAGCCGTAGTCCGGCGCCGGTGGCCGCGATACCGGCCCGGTAGCCGCCTCCCCGGATCTCGAATCCGGCCGTGGCAGGCCTGTCCGTCTTCGAAGACTGCGGTTCACCCATGCACTTCAGTGTGCCCGAGATGGGCACGAGATATGTGATGGCGCACAGGAACCTAGCGGGTGACCTTGTACCGCACCAGTGCCGGGAACGCGAGCGCGGCGATCACCACACCGACGACGACGAGGACGCCGCCGCCCGCGGCCGCCACACTCGTCCCGACCGCCGCCGCGGCCGCGCCGTGCACGACGTCACCGATCCGCGGGCCCCCGGCCACGACGACGATGAAGACGCCCTGGAGTCGTCCGCGCATCTCGTCCGTGGCGACCTGCTGGAGCATGGTGCTGCGGAACGCGGCGGAGACCATGTCGACGGCACCACCGAATGCGAGGAACGCGAGAGCGATCCACAACAGGACCGGACTGTCGCCGGGCGACGCGAGCCCCACCACGACGCCGAAGCCGACCATCGCGAGACCCCACAACACGATGCACACGATCACGGCGAGGCCCTGGCGCCGGACCCTCGGCAGCCAGCCGGAGAACACCCCACCGGCCACCGCGCCGAAGGACATCGCCGCGAACAGCAGGCCCAGCGCCACACCGCCCGATGCCGGATCGCCGAACGTGTCGTGCGCGATCTGCGGGAACAACGCCCGCGGCATGCCGAACACCATGGCGATGATGTCGACGACGAACGACGCGAGCAGGACCTTCTGCGTCGCGAGGTAGGCGAACCCGTCGAACACCTCCCGCAGCCCGGCCCGGCGCGACTCCCCCGTCGGCGGAATGGCAGGCAGCCGGAGCACCGCCCACAGCGTGGCCAGCAGGGCGATCGAATCGACGAGATACAGCGTCGACAGCCCGACCGTCGGAATCATCACGCCGGCGAGCAGCGGTCCGGCGATGGCGCCGAACTGCATGACCGTCATGTTGAGCGAGTTGGCGGCGGCCAGCTGTTCCGCGGGGATGAGCCGCGGGATGATCGCACTGCGGGTGGGCTGGTTGACCGCGAAGAACGCCTGTTGCAACCCCAGCAGTCCGAGCACCAGCCACACGTTGTCCAGGCCCAGCGCCGCCTGCACCCAGAACAGCACGGACGTCACACCGAGTCCGACGGTGGTGATCGTCAGCAGTTTCCGCCGGTCCATGACGTCGGCCAGCGCGCCGCCCCACAACCCGAACACGATCAGCGGTACCAGCGCGAAGACACCGGTCAGACCCACGTACGCCGAGCTGCGGGTGATCTCGTACACCTGCTGCGGCACGGCGACGACACTGAGCTGCCCGCCGATCACCGTCACGATCCCGGCCGCCCACAGGCGGCGGTAGTCCCGGTTCTGCAGCGGCGCCGTGTCGGCGAGCAGCCGCCGCTTCTTCTTCTCGGTGACGGTCTCGGTCATTCTTCCCTTAGCTCGTTTCCCATGCTCACTATTCCCAGGCCGTCACGGCTGCAGTCGCTCCACCGTCCACGAGCCGTCGACCAGCGACGTCCGGATTCGGTTGTGCATCCGGTTGGCGCGGCCCTGCCAGAACTCCACGACCGTGGGGCGGATCAGGATTCCCCCCCAGTCCGGCCGGACCGGGATGTCGACGTCGACGGGGAAACGCTCCGCCGCGTGCAGCAGCGCGGCGTCCAGTTCGGCCCGCGAACCGATCGGCTTCGACTGCTCGGAGGCCCACGCCCCCAGCCGGGATCCGCGGGGCCTGCTGTGCCAGTACTCGTCCGTGACCTCGGCGCTCACGCGCTCGACTGGACCGCGGACGGTGATCTGCCGGGCGACGGGCACCCAGGTGAACGTCACCGACGCGTAGGGCGCCGCCTCCAGCTGGCGGCCCTTGTCCGAGTCGTAGTTGGTGAAGAACAGCACACCGTCGGCACTCAATCCCTTGCAGAGGACGGTGCGGGTGCACGGATGTCCGTGCTCGTCGACGGTTCCGAGTGTCATCGCGTTGGGTTCGGGAACCCCGGCCTCCACGGCGTCCTCGAGCCACACGCGCATCAGGGGAAGCCAGCCGTCGCTCAGCTGGTCGGCGTCCAGATCGGAGTCGACGTACCGTCCGTCAGCGCCCTGGTGTGCGTAACCGACGCGCATGGCCGCGAGGTTCTTGTTCACCGGTTTCGGCTGTTCTGCATCTGGAGACACAGCCGAGAACGCTACTCCCGGGTATGCACTGATCAACTCTCCGGTGACACCGGCTAAAGTTTTGGGGACCGAACCCGTCCCCTCGGATTGCAGCCGCGATCGTGCGATGCCCGGGGAAGGGAAGTCGATTGCGCGGACGAAGGTGCCTGCCCATCCCGCATGCACGCCGAGCGCAATTGTCGAACGCCGAGACAGTGCCGCTCTGACCGGGGGCACTCGAACGAGGAGAGTCCACGAGCTATGTCAGCTAGCGCGGCAATACCGGACGATTTCGTCAGCGGACTGGAAGGCGTGGTCGCGTTCACCAGCGACATCGCCGAACCCGACAAGGACGGCGGCGCCCTGCGCTACCGCGGCGTCGACATCGAAGAACTCGTCTCCAAGCACGTCACGTTCGGCAACGTGTGGGCCCTGCTCGTCGACGGCCGCTTCGGCCCCGGACTACCCCCTGCCGAACCGTTCCCGCTGCCCGTGCACACCGGCGACGTCCGCGTCGACGTCCAGGCCGGCCTCGCCATGCTCGCCCCCATCTGGGGATACCAACCCCTCCTCGACATCGACGACGACACCGCCCGCGAACAACTCGCCCGCGCCTCCGTCATGGCCCTGTCCTACGTCGCCCAGTCCGCCCGCGGCATCTACCAGCCCGCCGTCCCGCAGAAACGCATCGACGAGGCCAAGACCGTCACCGAACGGTTCATGGTCCGCTGGAAAGGCGACCCCGACCCCGCCCACGTCGCCGCCATCGACGCCTACTGGGTCTCCGCCGCCGAACACGGCATGAACGCCTCCACCTTCACCGCCCGCGTCATCGCCTCCACCGGCGCCGACGTCGCCGCCTCCCTGTCCGGGGCGATCGGCGCGATGTCCGGCCCCCTGCACGGCGGCGCCCCCGCCCGCGTCCTGCCGATGATCGAGGACACCGAAAAGTCCGGCGACGCCCGCGCCCTGGTCAAGGGCATCCTCGACCGCAAGGAAAAGCTGATGGGCTTCGGGCACCGCGTCTACCGCGCCGAAGACCCCCGCGCCCGGGTGCTCCGCGCCACCGCCAAACGCCTGAACGCCCCCCGCTACGAGGCCGCCGCCGCCCTCGAGCAGGCCGCCCTCGCCGAACTGCGCGAACGCCGCCCCGACCGGGCCATCGAAACCAACGTCGAATTCTGGGCCGCGGTCATCCTCGACTTCGCCGAGGTCCCCGCGCACATGATGCCCGCGATGTTCACCTGCGGCCGCACCGCCGGCTGGTGCGCCCACATCCTCGAGCAGAAGCGTCTCGGCAAGCTCGTCCGCCCCGCCGCCATCTACACCGGACCCGCACCCCGCACCCCCGAATCCGTCGAGGGCTGGGACCAGATCGCCCACACCAGCTGACCGTCTCCCCCGCCAGAACCAGTAAGGAACAGAAAGTAGCGATGACCTCCACACCGATCATCCCCGCAGACCTCCTGCCCGCCGACGGACGTTTCGGCTGCGGACCGTCGAAGGTTCGGCCCGAACAGCTGCAGTCGCTGGTCGAGGTGGGCTCCTCGGTGTTCGGCACCAGCCACCGCCAGAAGCCTGTCAAGGACGTCGTCGCCAGCGTGCGGTCCGGCCTCGCCGATCTGTTCTCCCTGCCCGAGGGCTACGAGGTGGTGCTCGGCAACGGCGGCACCACCGCGTTCTGGGATGCGGCCGCGTTCGGCCTGATCCGGGAGAAGTCGCTGCACCTCACGAACGGTGAGTTCAGCTCCAAGTTCGCGTCGGTCGCGAAGAACAACCCGTTCATCGGCGACCCGATCGTCGTCTCCGCCGACCCGGGCAGTGCGCCCGAGCCGGTCTCGGATCCGTCCGTCGACCTCATCGGCTGGGCGCACAACGAGACGTCCACCGGTGTCGCGATCCCCGTCTCGCGTCCCGCGGGCTCGGAGAATGCGCTCATCGCCATCGACGCCACGTCCGGCGCCGGCGGCCTGCCGGTGAACGTCGCCGACGCCGACGTGTACTACTTCGCCCCGCAGAAGTGCTTCGCCGCCGACGGTGGACTCTGGATCGCGCTGATGAGCCCGAAGGCGCTCGAGCGCGTCGCGGAGATCAAGGATTCGGGTCGCTGGACCCCCGACTTCCTGTCGCTGCCCATCGCCGTGGACAACAGCTCCAAGGACCAGACGTACAACACCCCGGCGGTCGCGACGCTGCTGCTGCTCGCCAACCAGATCGACTGGCTGAACGGAAAGGGTGGCCTCGACTGGGCCACCTCGCGTACCGCCGATTCGTCCTCGCGCCTGTACCAGTGGGCCGAGGCCAGCGACTACGCCACCCCGTTCGTCACCGATCCCGCTCACCGCTCGCAGGTGGTCGGCACCATCGACTTCGACGACAAGATCGACGCGGCTCAGGTGGCGAAGATCCTGCGCGCCAACGGCGTCGTCGACACGGAGCCGTACCGCAAGCTGGGCCGCAACCAGCTGCGTGTCGGCATGTTCCCGGCGATCGATCCCGAGGACGTCTCGCAGCTCACGAAGAGCATCGACTGGGTCGTCTCGCAGCTCGGCTGAGTCCCGGCACCCACGTCCGTCAGCCTCCGGCACCTCGGTGCCGGGGGCTGACGGCGTTCGGGGTCAGTCCGTGTCGAGGAAACGGTGGAACGGTGCGAGCGCCTCGTCGCCGAGATGCGGTCCGCTGACCTCGATCTCGACGCTCGCGGATTCGAGCACGTCGGAGCAGCCCAGCGTGAACCGGGGACCGTCCGGGAGTATCCGGGAGAAGTCCGCGGACGACGCCGCGTAGACCACCCGCGTGATGCCGGCCCACACCATCGCCGCGCTGCACATCGGGCACGGCTCACCGCTGGCATACATGGTGGCGCCGACGAGGTCGCCGGTGCGTCCCTCACCGCAGGCGGTGGTGATCGCGTCGAGTTCCGCGTGCTCGGTGACGTCGGCGGACGTCGCGACGGAGTTGGCGCCCTCGCTGATCACGTGACCGTCGGCCCCGACCGCCACCGCACCGAACGGTCTGTTGCCCGCGTCGCCCGTCTCGTCGGCGAGTTCGATGGCTCGCCGCAGGTGCGCAAGGTCCGCGTCGTCGACATCGCTCTGGCTCATCGACTCAGATCCACTTCTGTTCCGACGCCCCGTTCCCGGGCTCTGTCGATCAGTATGCGCGCCGCGGCGAGGTCCTGGAGGCCGATCCCGACGGAGTTGTACAGCGTGATGTCCCGATCGGAGGTGCGGGCGACGGTGCGGCCCGCGATCACGTCGCCCAGCTCCACCGCGACGTCGTCCTCGGTGATCGCTCCCTCGGCGAGCGCCAGCAGCGTCTCCCCCGATTTGGTCATGGTGGTGGCCACCGAGTCGACGACCACCCGGGCACGCCGCATGCCCTCGCCGTCGATCTCCCGGTGGTCCGCGCGCGGGGGCGCACCGACGGCGTTGACGTGCAAGCCTTCGCCGAACCAGGCTCCCCGCACGATCGGGTCCCTCGACGGCGTGAGTGTGCAGAGGACGTCGGAAGACCGGGTGACCGCCTCGGGCGAGTCCATCGGCTTGACCGAGATTCCGAGATCCTCTGTTCGGCTGCGGAATTCCTCGACCGTCGCGTCCGAGCGCGACCACACCAGCACCGTCTCGACGTCCGACACCCGGGTGATCGCCCGGGCGTGTTCGACGGCGAGGGTCCCGGCGCCCACCAATCCCAGCACCCGGCTGCCTCGGCGGGCGAGGTGTTTCGTGGCCACGGCGCTGGCGGCGGCGGTGCGCACGGCAGTGATCAGGCGGCCGTCGAGCAGGGCCTCGCACTCGCCGGTGTCCGCGGACGTCACGAGCACGGCCGAGCGTTGCACGGGCAGACCGCGGGCGGCGTTGCCGGGAAGATCGACGAGCATCTTCACCGCGGCCGCGCCGGCCGACTGAGCCGCCGCAACCATCGGGACGAAGGCCGCGGACTGCAGGGTCATGGCGGGTGGGGCGGGTGCGGACGCCGTCCCGGCTGCCAGGTCGGCGTGCGCCCGTTCCACCGCGGCGAACACCTCGGCGCGGTCGATGAGGCCGGCCACGTCGGAATGGGAAAGGATCAGTGTCACAAGAGTTTCCTCGCTGAGATCGATCAGGACGCGCGCGCGAACGCGACGGTCAGGTTTGCGGGTGAGCGACTGTTGCGGATGAATCCACTGACCGCGACGATCGCGATCACGTAGGGCAGCATGACGAGCAGGGCGAACGGGACGCTGACACCGAGCGCGGGCAACGCGAACTGGAGCGCCTGCGCGATCCCGAAGAACACGGACGCCCAGATCACGCCGAGCGCGCGCCACCTGCCCGCGATCACGGCCACGACGGCCAGGTACCCGATTCCGGCGGTCATGTTGTCGCTGAACGAGCGCACCTCGGAAAGCGCGAGCTGCGCCCCGGCCAGTCCCGCCGTCAGTCCCGCGACGAGCACGCACAGGTAGCGGATCTTCCGCACCGGCAGTCCACTCCAGTCGGCCGACTTCGCGTCTTCCCCGACCGCGTCGACGACGAGACCTGCCCGCGTCCGGCGCGACAGCGTGACGGCCAACAGCCCGACCACCGCGAAGCAGAAGTAGCCGAGAGCCGTCTGGGAGAAGAGAGCCGGTCCGAGGATCGGGATCCGGTGCAGCAGCGGGATCTCGAGTGCCGCGAAACCTGGGGCATTCTGCCCCTTGCCGTCCGCGAGCAGCAGCCGGGCACCGTAGGTGGTGGCACCGAGCGCGAGGGCGTTGCTCGCGATGCCCACCACGATCTGGTCGGCCCGCAGCGTGACGCTCAGCAGTGCCTGCAGCAGTCCGAACAGCACCCCGGCCGCCAGTCCGGCCGCGAGACCGCCCACCGCGGATCCGGTGGCGACGGCGCCGAGCACGCTGGCGAACGCCCCGGTCAGCATCATGCCCTCGAGGCTGAGGTTCAGTACGCCTGCCCGCTCGCTCACCAGTTCCCCGCTCGCGGCCACCAGGATCGGGAGTGCGAATCCCACGCCGCTGACGGCGATGTCCGACACCGTGTTCATCATTGCTTCGCTCCAGCCAGGTCGGGGACGTCGTGGGTCTTCGCCGTCGTCGCGGCCGCGGATCTCGATCTCCCGCCGGTCGCGGTCCACAGCACCGCTCCCGCGATCAGGATGATCATGAGCGATTCCACGATCGACACGGTCGAGGCCGGAACACCGGCTGCGAGTTGAAGATTGATTCCACCGGACACGAGGAAGCCGAGCAGTAGCGACACGGCGCCGACGGCGAGCATGGAACCGCGCGCCAGGAGTCCGACGACCAGACCGGAGAACCCGTAGCCGGAGGAGAATCCTTCGACGAGCACGAACGGCGCCGTCGCGACGAGGATCCCGCCCGCGAGCCCGGAGAACGCGCCTGCCGAGGACAGGCTGAGAAATCGCAGCCGTCCGACCGGCAGTCCCAGCCGCGCCGACGCGTCCGGGTTCAGGCCGACGGAGCGCAGTCGCACGCCGACCGCCGTCCGGCGCAGGATCACGCCGACGATCAGCACCGCGACCACGGCGATCCACAGCGCGATCGTCCCCGGCGAACGCTCGATCCCCAGCAACGGCAGGTGCGCGGTTTCGATCAGCGGCGCGGACTGCGGCAGTGTCTCCGACGACGTGACGGGCTGGCGGAGGAGGCTGGGCTCGTGCACCATCAGCAGCACCAGCGCGAGGCCGACGAAGTTCAGCAGCAGCGTCGTGATGATCTCGCTCGTGCCCCGGCGGACCCGCAGGTACGCGGCGATCGCGGCCCATGCCCACCCGGCGCCGGCCGCGGCGAGGAGTACCGCGGTGACGGCGATCGGGGCGGGGGTGTCCTCCCCGAGAGCGGTGCCGACCGCGGTCGCGGCGATGCCCCCGACGCACAGCTGGCCCTCGCCACCGACGTTCACCAGTCCGGCCCTGTGTGCGACGGTGAACCCGGCCGCGACGAGAGCCAGCACCGCGGCAGTGTTGAGCGAGACTCCGATCGCGTAGCTGCTGCCGAACATCCCCTCGGACAGCGCGTCGACGGTCTCGGGCACGGTGGCACCCGCGGCCGCGGCGAGGAGCAGTCCGACGAGTCCCGCGACCGCGATCGCGGCGATTGCCACCGGAAGTGGGTGATGCACCCAGATTCGAAGTCGAGTCATGCCGCCGTTCCCGTCATCAGTTCACCGATGCGCTGCCCCGCAGTGGCCGCCGCCGTGTCGACGGGCCCGAGCAGGGCCCCTCGGTAGCTGACGAAGATGCGGTCGCACAGCGCGAGCAGTTCGGGGATCTCGCTGGACACGACGAGGACTCCGTTTCCCGCGGACGCGCAGCCGCGGAGTTGGTTCAGAACGAATTCGACCGCCCCGATGTCGAGTCCGCGGGTGGGCTGCGCCGCGACCAGACACTGCAGGTTCTCCGTCGACAGTTCGCGGGCGAGGACGACCTTCTGCTGATTGCCGCCCGACAGCGAACCCATCGATGTACCCGGTCCGGGTGTCCGTACCGAGAACTGCTCGATCAGGTCCCCGGCCGCGGCGTCCATCCGGCGGCGGTCGAGCAGACCCATCCTGCGGAAGCGGTGCAGGCGGCCGAGGAAGAGGTTCTCCGACAGGGACAGTTCCGCCACCATCGCCTCCCGGTGGCGGTCTTCCGGCACCACCCCGAGACCGAGCCGGGTGCGTTGGGCCGGGGACGCCGACGTGATGTCGGCGTCGCCGAGCGTGACCGTGCCGGACTCGGGTCGGGTGGCACCGGAGAGCACGGCGACCAGTTCGCTCTGCCCGTTCCCCTCGACGCCCGCGATCCCGACGATCTCACCGGCCCGCACGTCGAGCCCCACGCCGGACAGGGCGACGCTGCCGTCCGCCCGGGTGGCGCGGACGCCGCGGAGCCCGAGGACGACGGGGCCGGTCGCCCGCCGCTCGGGCATCGCGCCGCCGTCGCTCTCCGCGCCGACTCCCGCGGCGAGCACCGGACCGAGTTCGGACACCGGTCTTCCGACCATCGCCGTCGTCAGCTGGGGGATCGTCAGCTCCGACATGCGGCCCCCGCCTGCCACCTCACCCCCGCGCAGTACGGTCGCGGCGTCCGCGACGCGGGCCACCTCACCGAGTTTGTGGGTGACGAGGACGACGGCCTTGCCCGCCGCCGCGACGGCCTGGCACGTCTCGATCAGGGCGTCGATCTCGCCGGGGTCGAGTACCCCGGTCGGCTCGTCCAGCAGGATCAACGCGGGGTCGGTGAGCAGGGCCTTCACGATCTCGACCTTCTGCCGCGCACCGATCGGCATGGCGGAGACCAGCGCGTCCGGATCGATCCTCAGGTGATAGTCGTCGGCGAGTCGATCGAGGCGGGTCCGCAGTTCCGCGCGGCGCAGTCGCAGTCCCCGTCCGGTGAGCAGCAGGTTTTCGGCGACGGTCATCGTGCCGATGAGACTGAAGTGCTGGTGCACCATCGCCACGCCGTCCGCCATCGCGGCCGCGGGCGAACCGGGCGCGTATCGGCGACCGGCCAGGGTCATAGTTCCGGTGTCCGGCCGCAGACCGCCGTACACCACGTTGCAGAGCGTCGACTTCCCGGCCCCGTTCTCCCCGAGGATGCAGTGCACCGTGCCGGGTTGCACCGACAGGTCGACACCGCGGAGGGCCCGGACGTCGCCGAAGCTCTTCCCGATTCCGGTGAGTTGCAGTGCTGGTGTGCTCATGTCAGCCCGCTCGGTAGGGCTCGACGGCACCGGTGGCCAGGGCGGTCTTCGCCTTGCCGAGTGCGTCGGCGACGGCGGGGTCGGCGCTGCAGAGCAGGAAGTCGGTGCCGCCGTTCGGTGACGTCAGGCCGAACGCCACGTTCTCGGCCTTCCACGTTCCGTCCAGGGTGGACTGGACGGCGTACTCCACTTCCTTGCCGATGTCGGTGTGCACGTAGCCGACGTAGGCGGGGTTCGAGCAGTCGCCGGGAATCGGGCCGCCCACCATCAGCGCGCCCGACTGCGCGGCGGCCTGTTCCAGCCCGGACTTGCCGAGGTTCACGATCTGCCCCACCGCGCCTGCGCCGGCGCCGTAGTTGGCGAGCGCGGCCTGCTTCGCCTTGGCCGGGTCGTTGAAGTCGCCCAGGTACTGCGGGGTGAGCACCTGGGTGCCGGGCCGTGCGAACTCGGCGCCGTTGCCGAAGGCCTTCGCGGCGTTCACGATGGCGGGCAGTTCGACACCGCCGACGAACGACACGGACGGGGTCTCGGACGCCGTCGCCGCGACCGCTCCGCTGAGGAACTCGGCCTCCGCCTGCTGCGGGTCGTAGTAGGCGAGGTTCGGCAGCGGGGACGCGTCGGCGGGTCCGCCGATCTCGACGAATTTCACGTCGGGGAACTGGGGTGCGACCTTGCGGACGTCGGCGTCCGTCTGACCGCCGAGCGAGACGACGAGGTCGTTCGCGGTCGCGAACCGCACCAGGGCCTGCTGGTAGTCGGCGGCGGCGACCTGCTCGACGTAGCTCAGTTCCACCCGGTCACCGAGGGTTTCCTCGAGACGTTGGTAGCCGAGGTATCCCGATTCCATGAAGCCCGTGTCGGAGACGGAGCCGGGGAAGAACACTCCGACGCGGAGGGTGTCACCGGAGGCGGTGCCGGCGTCCGACGACCCACAGGCTGTCAGGGTCGCCGCGAGAGCCGCGGCCGCGCACAGCGCGGGGACGAGGGTTCGGGCTCGGGCGGAGAGGGTCGTGTTCACGCGCTGGACTCCTTGACTCAGGAACCGCCACAGTTAGCGGTATACCGTTATTTGAATCTTGGAGGCGCGGCATTTCCGCCGTGTTACACAGACGTAAGGACCCGCATCCACCCGAGGGCGGCGCATGGGTGCGTTCTACGGTGGCGGACGTGGCCACCATGACGACAGGAGACCGGGTGAACGGTGCAACCGACGCGTCGGCGCCGAAGTCACTGCGCGAGACCGCGTACGAAGAACTGCGCAGGCGCATCGTCAACCTGCAGCTCGCGCCGGGCCAGCGCCTGATCGAACGCGACCTCGCCGCGGAACTGCAGGTGTCCCGGATCCCGCTGCGCGAGGCCCTGCAACAGCTCCAGACCGACGGACTCGTCGTGATCGTTCCGCGACGCGGAGCGATCGTCGCCCCGTTCGGCGTCGACGAGGTCCGCGACCTCTTCGACGTCCGCGAAAGCCTCGAGGTGCTCGCGGCCCGGCTCGCCGCGCAGCGAGCGGACGACTCCCATCTCACGGCACTGCGCGACCAACTCACCGCGGCGCGTTCGGCCACCGTCCGCGACGACAAGCCCGCGATCGCCGCCGCGAACGCCGCATTCCACACCGTCATCGTGGAGATGTCCGGCAGCCCCCTGCTGCAGTCGATGCTGCAACCCCTCGCGACGCGCGTGCAGTGGTTGTTCCACCTCACCAAGGAACGCGATCCCGGACAGCAGTGTGACGAGCACGCCGAGTTGTACGACGCGATCGCGGCGGGCGACGCCGACCGCGCCGCGGACATCGCGTACCGGCACGTCGCGTCGGGCCGCGAACCCAGCCTCGAGCTGGCCGAACACTGGTCCGCACCGGCGATCGACCCGGTCGAGGCCACCCGCACGAGGCAGCGCACACCCCGCAGGAAGGACCGATCACGAAACGACGAAGCCTAGCGCGCACGCGACGCCGGGACGGGATTTACCCGCGCGTGTCCTGCCGCGCGGGCTGTCACGAATGAATTACAGTTGCGCAGGTGCAAAGTCGCGAGCCGGCGCGATAAGGAGGTCAACGTGCGAGAGCTTCGAGTGATCGGTCTCGAGCCAGATGGATCGCACGTCGTGTGCGCAGATGCCAGTACCGGCGAAAAATTCCGGCTTCCCGCCGATGACAAACTCCGCGCCGCATCCCGCGGGGACATCGCTCGACTCGGCCAGATTGAGATCGAAATGGACAGTCAGCTCAGGCCCCGCGAAATCCAGGCCCGCATCCGTGCCGGCGCCTCCGTCGAACAGGTGGCCGACGAGGCCGGTATCCCCCTGGCGAAGGTGGAGCGGTTCGCCTATCCGGTCCTGCTCGAACGTTCCCGTGCGGCCGAGATGGCGCAGGGCGGACACCCGGTCCGCGACAACGGCCCCGCCGTTCCCACTCTCGCCGAGATCGTCACGCAGGCGTTCCGTGCTCGGGGGCACAACATCGACGACGCCACGTGGGACGCGTGGCGCGACGAGGACAATCACTGGGTCGCCCAGCTGCAGTGGCAGGCCGGTCGGACCACCAACGCGGCGCACTGGCGGTACCAGCCGGACGCGCACGGTGGCACCATCGTCGCGCTCGACGACACCGCGTTCGACCTGATCGATCCCGACTTCGGCCGTCCGCTCCGCGGATTGGCGCCGGTGGCGTCCGACGAGCCGGAGCAACTCGAACTCGCCGAGTTCCCCACCGAGGTGGAGGTGCCGACGATCGAGCCCGAGGAGATCATCGAGGCCGACGTCACCGAGGAACCCGAGGACGAGCCCGCCCCGTCCGAGGAACCCGCCGCACCCAAGATCGCCCCGCACCAGACGAACAACAAGGACAAGCGCGGCAAACCCGCCCTCCCGTCCTGGGACGACGTCCTGCTCGGTGTCCGCAGCAGCGGACGCTGACCGTCTGCGCGGTGAGCAGGCCGGAAACACGGTCGGGGTCGTACTCTTTCAGTAAGACACCGGAAGAGAGGGATGACCGTGGGGGCCAAGGTATCAACGATCTGGTACGTCGACGTCCCCGACCCTGCGGCTGTGCTGCGCGGCCACCCGGAGCCTGATCCGGGCGCGGCGCAGCAGCTCGCCTCCCGTCTCTATCCCGACCTGGTGGCCACCCCCACCGGCCCGGTTCCGCTGGCCGAGGCCGCACGGCTCGACGCCGCCGGGACCGTGCACATCGGTTCCTACCCCGGCGTCACCGTCGTGTGCGGGCCCGATCTGGCCGTCCCCCGACCGTCGACGCTGCCCGAAACACGCGTCCGGCCCACCGAATTCGCGAAGACGTACTACGTGGCGTCCAAGCCCGACATCGCGTGGGGCTCGTTCGCGATGTGGGAGGACGGGCACCTGACTCGATCGTTCAGCGCGACACCGGTCCACATCCACGAGGACCTCGGCCTCCCCCTGGTGTGGGAGAGGCCGTTCTGGGCGGGCGACTTTCCGCTGAAACATCCGGCGGGTGTCCTGCCCGACCCGCAGTCGCTGCCGTTCCACCCGCAGCAGTTCGCCGAGGGCGCCAACCGGGAATGGCTGGGCTTCCGGTACACGGGCGCCCCCGAGGGCACCGAGATCGACCCGAAGACGCTCACCGTGCTCGGCTTCACCGTTCACCCGCCCGGCGAGGGTCCCGAAATCGAGCCTCCAGCCGAGGTGGAACAAGCCGAGGTGGAACAACCTGCCCCCGCTCCCGCCCCCGGCCCGGTGCCGGCACCCGCTCCGCCGCCGGCTCGCAAAGGCGGACTCCTCCGCCGTTACTTCGGTTTCTGACCACTCCGGCCGGAGTCAGGCGGAGTCAGGCGGCACCGACGAGCAGCGCCGTCCAGCCGGCGACAACTCCGGTCGCAGCCCCGTACACCAGCCACCGCCAGACCGGTGTCCGGCGCAGCCGCCACACCGACGGCGCGACCCCGGCGACCACGACGAGTTCGAGGACCACCGCCAGGACGAGGTTGATCCGGGCGAGCTGCGAGCCGAAGGCCATGATCGCGACCGCCACCACGGCTGCGGCGAACCCCGCCACGAGAAGTCCCGTGAACCACGGTGTTCCCGTCGGCTGCGGATACGGGGAATGAGGGTGCAGCATTCTCACCGACCCGTGCGGACGCGCTCGTAGAACGCCATCGCCGCCGCCGTCGCGACATTGAGCGAGTCCGTTCCGGGTGCCATCGGGATGCGGGCACGAATGTCCGTGGCCCGCATGGCGTGTTCGGTGAGGCCGGGGCCTTCCGCACCCAGCAGCAACGCCACCTTCTCCCCCGTCATCGCCTCGGCGAGCGTCACCGCCTCGGGGTTCGGGGTCAACGAGATCAGCTGGAAACCCCGCTCCCGCAGGGCGTCCAGGTCATGCGGCCACTTCGTGACGTGCGCGAACGGGACCCGGAGAACGTGCCCCATCGACACCCGGACCGCCCGGCGGTACAGCGGGTCGGCGCAGCCCTTGCCGAACACCACGGCGTCGACGCCGAGGCCCGCCGCGTTGCGGAACATCGAACCCAGGTTCTCGTGATCGTTGACGCCCTCGAGCACTGCGACCGTCCGGGCGTGCTCGAGCACGTCCGGCAGTTCGAGCGGCGCGGGGCGGCGTGCCGCCGCGAGCACACCCCGGTTGAGGTGGAACCCGACGACCTCGGCCATGACATCCGCCGTCGTCCGGTAGAACGGCACGTCCACGTCTGCGAGGTCGTCCGTGAGTTCCTCCAGCCGCCGGTCGACGCCGAGCAGCGCGATCGGGTCGAACCGGGACGTGAGCAGGCGCTGCGCCACCAGCACGCCTTCCGCGATCACCAGGCCCTTGCCCTCGGGGAGGTCGGGACGGCGGTCCGAGGAATTGAGATCGCGGAAGTCGTCCAGCCTGGTGTCGGCCGGATCTGTTATGTCGATGACGTGTACCACCGGTCCATCGTGCCGTATGCGGGGCGTCACAGCGTTGACTCCCCTCCACCGAGCGCGAAAGCTCGGAGGAATGAAGCAACTGCAGGGACGCACGGCTCTGGTGACCGGCGCCTCCGGCGGTCTCGGCCGCGTCGTCGCCCGGGCCCTCGCGCGGGAGGGCGTCGCCGTCGCGGTGTCCGGCCGGCGTGAGGACCGACTCGCGGAAGTCGTCGGAGAACTGCGTGCGCTCGGTGTGCGCGCCGAGGCCGTGGCCGCGGACCTGAACCGACTCGATCAGCTCGATTCGCTGATCGAACGCGCCGAGACGGCGGTCGGCCCCCTCGACCTGCTGGTGAACAACGCCGGCGTGGAGAACGTCTCGGCCTTCACCCGACTCGACCCCGGCGAGCTCACCGCGATGGTCGACGTGAATCTCACCGCGCCACTGCTTCTCACGCGCCGAGTGGTGCCCGGGATGCTGGGCCGCGGTCGTGGTCACGTGGTGTTCATCTCGTCGCTGGCCGCGAAGATCGGTCCGGCGTACTGCGCGCCGTACGCCGCGACGAAGGCCGGGCTGATCGGTCTCACCCAGTCGCTGCGCGCGGAGTACGCGGGCTCGCCCGTCGGTTTCTCCGTCGTGTGCCCCGGATTCATCGCGGGCGACGGCATGTACCAGCGGATGACGGAACGCGGAATCAGGGCCGGCCGGATCACGGGCGAGACCAGCACCGACAAGGTCGCCGCCGCCGTGATCCGGGCGATTCGGCGTGACCGGCCCGAGATCGTCGAGAGCGGAGCGCCGATCCGCCCGCTGCTCGCGCTGGCGCAGATCGCGCCGGGACTCGTCGAACGGGCGGCCGCGAGGTTCGGCGCCACCGCGATGTTCCGGCGGTTGAGCGAGGACCGCGGCAGGGTGGAGCCGGACGGTTGACCGCCGGCGGGGTTGTCCGAGTCGCGTGTCCGGGGGCCGGCACTCACCTAGGCTCGCGGGCGTGAGTGATTCCACGCCGACGGTCGGTTCGCCAGCGGAACTGGCGCGGGCGCTCGACGCCACCGGTTACCTCGCCGACGACGGGGTCGCGATGGCCGCGTTCCTCGCCATCCGTATGGGACGTCCGCTGTTCTGCGAGGGCGAACCCGGCACCGGCAAGACGTCGCTCGCGGCCGCGTTGTCGGAGGCGTTCGGTCTGCCGCTGATCCGCCTGCAATGCCATGAGGGCATCGACGCCGCGCAGGCGCTCTACGACTGGGACTTCCCGCGGCAGTTGCTGCACCTGCGGACGCTGGAGGCGGCGAGCGACGGCACGCTCGAGGCCGACACGGTCGAACGCTCGCTGTACACCGAGCGGTTCCTGCTGGCGCGCCCCTTGCTGCGGGCGCTCACCGAAGCCCCGTGCGTGCTGCTCGTCGACGAGATCGACCGCGCCGACGACGAGTTCGAGGCATTCCTGCTGCAGGTGCTCGACGAGAATGCCGTCACCATCCCCGAACTGGGCGAGGTGCGGGCGGCGACACCACCGCTGGTGGTGCTCACCTCCAACCGCACCCGCGAGGTGCACGACGCCCTCAAACGCCGCTGCCTCTACCACTGGCTCGAACACCCCGATCTGGCGCGGGAGGTCGCGATCCTGCGCCGCCGCATCCCCGGCATCGGGGCCGAACTCGCCGGCCAGGTCGCCCGGGCCGTCCACTCCCTGCGCGAGATGGAACTGCTCAAGCCGCCGGGGGTGGCCGAGTCGCTGGACTGGGCCCGCGCACTCCGGGAACTCGATCGGGACGTGCTGGACGCGGAGACCGCCGCCGCGACGCTCGGCGCGGTCCTCAAGTACCGCGAGGACCTCGAACGGGTGGCCCGTGCCGGACTGGACCGGCTCCTGGCGGGATGAGAGGCATGTCCACGAACCCGGACATCGGTGACCCGCTCGTGGGCATCGCCGGGTTCGCGCACGCCCTCGCGGCGGCGGGACTGTCGGTCGCGTCGGACGCCGTCGCCGCGTTCGCACGGGCCCTCCGCCAGGTGGATGTGGGCGATCCGAGTCAGGTGTACTGGGCGGGTCGCGCGACGCTGTGCCGCGGTCCCGACGACATCCCGCGGTACGACTCGGCGTTCTCGGCCTGGTTCGGCGGTACCGTCCCGGCGCGCACGCCGCGGTCCGGGGAGCAGCCGCGCCGCGCCGCAACAGCGGCGCTGACCACGACGGACGGCGGCGACACCGGTGGGAACGCGCCGCATCTGCGGGTCGCCGCGGACGACACCGAGGTGTTGCGCCACCGGGACATCGCCGACCTCACCGCGGCCGAGCGCGCGCACCTCGCCGAACTGATCGCCGCCCTGCGCCCACGGCCTCCGACCCGCCCGGCCATCCGGATGCGCCCGGCCCGCCGGGGCGCCGTGGACCCGCGGCGCACCGTGCGGGGCATGCTCGCGGCGGGCGGCGAACCGGTGCGGCCGAGCCACCATCGCAAGGCCACCCGGCCACGCCGGATGGTGCTGCTGATCGACGTGTCCGGATCGATGAGCCCGTACGCCGACGCGCTGCTGCGCTTCGCGCACGTCGTCGCCCGCGGCAACCCCGCAGGCACCGAGGTGTTCTCACTGGGCACCCGACTGACGCGGCTCTCCCGGGCGCTGCGGGTCCGCGACCCGGAAGTGGCGCTCGCCGCCGCGGGCCGGGCCGTGCCGGACTGGGCGGGCGGCACCCGCCTCGGCGAGACGCTGCGCGCGTTCCTGGACCGCTGGGGAAGGCGCGGCGTCGCGCGCGGCGCCGTCGTGGTGATCTTCTCCGACGGCTGGGAGCGCGGTGACCCGGCCCTGCTCGCGGAGCAGATGGCTCAGCTGCGCCGGCTCGCGCGCACCGTGCTGTGGGTGAATCCGCACGCCGGCGCTGACGGATACGAGCCGGTGCAGTCCGGGATCGCGGCCGCCCTGCCGTTCGTCGATCGTCTGCTCGCCGGCCACAGTCTCGCGACACTGCAGGAACTGCTCGAGGTCGCACGCCGAACGTGACCGATCCTGAACCGGTTCCACGATTTCGGGTGTTGTTCGCGCTCCGTCGGCGCAGAGTAGGACGTATCACCTGACGCTCCCGGCTTTGGAGGCGCAATGCGCATCACTGTCACCGTCGACGGAACGGCATACACGGACGAGGTGGAACCGCGACTGCTCCTCGTCCACTATCTTCGGGACCGGCTCGGCAAGGTCGGCACCGTCATCGGCTGCGACACCGGAAACTGCGGGGCGTGCACCGTTCATCTGAACGGTCACAGCGTCAAGTCCTGCTCGGTGCTCGCCGTGCAGGCCGACGGCGGCGACGTCCTCACCGTCGAGGGCCTGTCCCGGAGCGGGACGTTGCACCCCGTGCAGCAGGCGTTCCGCGACAATCACGCCCTGCAGTGCGGCTACTGCACCCCCGGCATGATCATGCAGACTCTCGACCTGCTCGCCGAGGAACCCGACCCGGACGAGCGGACGGTGCGGCTGGGGTTGGAAGGCAACCTGTGCCGCTGTACCGGGTACCAGAACATCGTCAGCGCGGTGCAGGACGCGGCGCAGCGGTTGCGCAGCGGCGGCACCACCGAAACACCGACGACGGCGGATGCGCCGAAGACCGACACCGCGCAGGGAGGTGTGCGATGACCGCCACCGCGGAACCGGAAATCGGGAAGGCCCGGAAGCGCAAGGAAGACGAGCATCTGGTCACGGGCCGCACCCGTTGGACCGACAACCTGGTGCTGCCGGGCATGCAGCACCTGGCGATCCTGCGCAGCCCGTTCGCCCACGCCCGCATCACCGGTGTCGACGCCTCCGCCGCCCGCGAGATGCCCGGTGTCGTCGCGGTCCTCACCGGCGCCGATCTCGCCGGCGAGCAGGGCAGCCTGCCGTGTGCCTGGCCGATCACACCGGACATGAAGTCGCCGCCCGCGCCGTCCCTCGCGGTCGACGCCGTCAATTTCGCGGGCGAGGCGGTCGCTGTCGTGGTCGCGCGCAGCGCGTACGAGGCGCACGACGCACTCGAGGCGATCGACGTCGAGTACGATGACCTGCCGGTCGTGCTCGATCTCGCGGCCGCGGCCGCCGACGGCGCCGACCTCGTGCACCCGGATCTCGGGACGAACGTCAGCGCCACCTGGACGTTCGACTCCGCGGAGGCCGGTACCGGAGGCGACGTCGAGCAGGCCATCCGCGACGCCGAGGTACTCGTCGAGCGCACCTTCCGGCAGCAGCGGCTGATCCCGGCGTTCATGGAACCCCGCTCAGTGGTGGTCGACCCGACCGGCGCCCAGATCACCATGTGGTCGGCCACGCAGATCCCGCACATCCTGCGGCTGATGCTGGCGATGACGCTCGACATACCGGAGCACAAACTGCGCGTCGTCGCCCCGGACGTCGGCGGCGGTTTCGGCGGCAAGCTTCAGGTGACGCCGGAGGAAGTCATCGCGCTGCTCGTCGCGCGGCGACTCGGCAAGCCCGTCAAGTACACCGAGTCGCGAAGTGAATCGATGGTCGCGGCGCATCACGGACGCGACCAGATCCAGAAACTGACACTGGCCGCCCGCCGCGACGGCACCGTCACCGGGATGAAGGTCGAACTGCTCGCCGACATGGGCGCGTACCTGCGGCTGGTCACCTCAGGGGTGCCGATCCTGGGCGCGTTCATGTTCAACGGCATCTACAAGTTCCCGGCGTATCACTTCACGTGCACCAACGTGTTCACCAACAAGGTGCCCACCGACGCGTACCGCGGGGCGGGGCGCCCGGAGGCGACGTTCGCGATCGAGCGGATGATGGACGAACTCGCGACCGAGTTGTCGATGGATCCGCTGGAATTGCGGGCGAAGAACTGGATCACCCACGAGGAGTTCCCGTTCGACACCGTCGCGGGCCTGACGTACGACTCCGGTAACTACGAGGCTGCCACCGCGCACGCGCGGGAGTTGTTCGACTACGACGGCCTCCGACGCGAACAGGCGGAGCGCCGCGAGCGGAAGGACCCGGTGCAACTCGGCATCGGGGTGTCCACGTTCACCGAGATGTGCGGTCTGGCGCCGTCGCGCACCCTCGGCGCCCTGGCCTACGGGGCCGGCGGGTGGGAACACGCGGCGATCCGGATGCTGCCCACCGGCAAGGTCGAGGTGGTCACCGGTTCCTCGGCGCATGGCCAGGGGCACGAGACCGCGTGGAGCCAGGTGGTCGCGGATCAGCTCGGGGTTCCGTTCGAGGACGTCGAGGTGCTGCACGGCGACACCCAGACGTCGCCGCGAGGCATGGACACGTACGGTTCCCGGTCTTTGGCGGTCGGGGCGATCGCGGTGGTGAAGGCCGCCGAGAAGGTGATCGCGAAGGCCAGGCCCATCGCGGCGCACCTGATGGAGTGCGCCGAGGACGATCTCGAGTTCACCGAGGGCCGGTTCCGGGTGAAGGGCACCGAGAAGGCTGTCGGCATCGCCGATGTCGCGCTCGCCGTGTTCGCCGCGCACGACCTGCCCGAGGGTGTGGAACCGAATCTGGATTCCGAGGCCGCATACGACCCGGAGAACTTCTCTTTCCCGCACGGCACGCACCTGTGTGCGGTGGAGGTGGACACCGAGACCGGGAAGGTCGGCATCCGCTCCTACGTGTGCGTCGACGACATCGGGCACGTGGTCAACCCGCTGATCGTGGAGGGTCAGGTGCACGGCGGACTCGCCCAGGGCATCGCGCAGGCCCTGTACGAGGAGGCGGTGTACGACGAGTCGGGCACCCTGCTGTCGGGTTCCTTCGCCGAATATCACGTGCCGTCGGCGGCGGACCTGCCGACGTTCACCACGGGTCGCACCGAGACTCCCGCCACCGGTAATCCGCTCGGCGTCAAGGGCGTCGGTGAAGCGGGGACGATCGCGTCCACCCCGGCCGTCGTCAATGCCGTCCTCGACGCCGTCCGCCAGTTCGGGGTGCGTGACGTCGAGATGCCGTGTACGCCGATGCGGGTCTGGCATGCCATCCGCACCGCTCAGGGAGGTGCCCAGTGATTCCGTCGAGCTTCGATTACGTGTCCCCGACCTCCGTCGAACAGGCGGTGGCGGCGCTCGCCGAGGCCGGGGAGGACGCCAAGATACTCGCGGGCGGTCAGAGCCTGCTGCCGGTGCTACGGCTGCGGTTGTCTTCGCCGAGCACCCTCGTCGACCTGGGCCGGATCGGTGAGTTGCGCGGCGTCCGTGACGACGGGGACAGCATCGTGATCGGTGCGATGACCACGTACTACGACGTGATCCGCGACCCGCTCGTCCACGAGCACGCGCTGCTGCTCGTCGAGGCCACCCGCACCGTCGCCGATCCGCAGATCCGGCACCGCGGCACGCTGGGTGGTGCTCTGGCGCATGCCGATCCGGCCGGTGACCTGTGCGCGCCCGCGCTGGCACTCGACGCCACCCTGACCGCCGTGGGTACCGCGGGCAGGCGGAGCATCCCGGTCGCGGACTTCTTCGAGGGCTACTACACCACCACGCTGCGCCCGGACGAGATCCTCGTGGACGTCCGGTTCCCCAAGCACACCGGCTGGGAGGCGCGGTACGAGAAGTTCAACACGGTCGCGGAGGCGTGGTCGATTGTGGGGGTGGCCGCGACGATCCAGGTCGACGGCGGCATCATCCGGCAGGCCCGGGTGGCGCTGACCAACATGGGGGCCGTGCCGGTGCGGGCTCGCGGCGTCGAGGACGCGCTCGTCGGCAATGCCGCCGATCCCGAGCTGATCCGGGCGGCGGCCGAGCACGCCGCCGAGGGCACCGACCCGGTCACCGACGGCAACGCCGACGCCGAGTACCGCAGCCACCTCGCGAGAGTGCTGACCCGGCGGGCCGTGGCGACGGCGGTCGGCGTCTGAACGGTTCCGGCAGCCGTCAGGGCCGCGGGTCGCGGCTCGCTTCCACGGCCTGCTCGGTGGCGTCGCAGACCACCACGGGGTGTGGTTCGAGAACGTTGTGCAGTTCGATCACCGGGAGGTAGCTGCCGGCGTCCGGTCTGCGTACTTTCACCCGCACCCGTTGGTGCCGCATCAGGTACAGGGCCGCGCCGATCCCGCTGACCAGGGAGATCGCGCCTCCGATCACGAGCGGGGCGCGGGGGTCGAGGACGTCGGCCAGCCATCCCAGAACGGGACTGCCCAGCGGGGTGCCGCCGAGGAAACAGAGCATGTAGATGCCCATCACCCGGCCGCGCATCTCGGACGGCACGGACATCTGCAGGATGTTCATCGCCGCCGTCGTGAACGTCAGCGTCAGCGCTCCGGTCGGGACGAGCATGATCGCGACCAGCACGTAGGTGGGCATGAGTCCCACGAGGATCTCGAAGGCTCCGAATGCGGCCGCGGCCCCGAGGAAGGTGCGCAGCCGCGGCGGGGTCTTGCGTCTCGCGGCGATCGTGGCGCCGGCGAGCGTGCCCACGGCGAGAGTCGTCGACAGCAGTCCGTAGGCGTCCGCGCCGCGATCGAACGTGTTGCGGGCGAGAACGGCGAGACTGATCGGGAAGTTCAGCCCGAACGTCGACACCATGAACACCGCCACCATCAGCACCCGCAGGTCGGTGCGCCCCCACACGTAACGGAAACCCTCGCGGACCTGCCCTTTCCCGCGTTCCGCCTGCGGCGCCGTGAACAGTTCGCGGGCGTTCATCATCAGCAGGGCGATCAGCACACCGGTGAACGTGCCCACGTTGAGCAGGAACACCCACCCCGTGCCGATGAGAGTGATCAGCACACCCGAGATCGCCGGACCGATGATTCGAGCGGTGTTGAACGTCATGGAGTTCAGGGCGATGGCATTGGGCAGCGACTCCTTGCCGACCATCTCGATCGTGAACGACTGCCGCGCCGGCGCGTCGATCGCCGACGCGCAGCCGAGCAGAAACGCGATGAGGTAGACGTGCCACAGGGCCACCAGCCCGCCGACGTCCAGCAGCCCGAGCACCAGTGCGCACAAGGCCATCGACACCTGCGTCGCGATCAGGATGCGCCGCTTGTCGTACCGGTCGGCGAGCACGCCGCCCCACACGGACAGGAACAGGGTCGGACCGAACTGCAGTGCCATCACGATGCCGACCGCGAGCGCGTTGCCGTTCGACAACGTCAGGACGAGCCAGTCCTGCGCCACCCGCTGCATCCAGGTTCCGACGAGGGAGACGATCTGCCCCGACGCCCACAGCCGGTAGTTCCGGGTGCGGAGAGCGACGAACATGCCGGTCTTCGGCTGGGCTGAGGCGGTGGACTCGGATTCGGGCGGCACACATCCATCTTGCTCCCGGGCCCCGCGCGCCATCGACCGGCCCTGGGAGAGATCTTTCCGGATGTCGGCTACGTTCTCCGGCAACGGGTTTCCCTGCACCGCGGGGTGCGGGCAGTCGAATGCCGTTGTACGGGTGGGGACTGCGGGCAGCCTTCGGGCTACTCCGAGTCGGCGACGATGGACGTGATGATGCCGACTGCGTCGCGGAGGGTCTTCAGCTGAGCCTCGTCGAGCCCGGACAGCCGCTCGTTCATCCACGCCTCGCGGGCGTGGGTCTCGTCGGCGATCAGGGCGTGACCGGCATCCGACAGCGTGACGATGATCTGCCGTCCGTCGGTGGGATGCGGTGCCCGCTCGACCAGCCCCAGTTCGACCAGCGAAGCGATGACCCGGGTCATCGACGGCGGCTGCACCTTCTCCCGAGCCGCGAGATTGCCCGGCGTCATGGCGCCGTCGCGGGCAAGGGTGGCCAGAGCCGACAGCTGGGTCAGCGATACCTGGGCGTCGACGCGACGCCCACGCAGGTGACGCGTGAGGCGCACGACAGCCAGGGAAAGGTCACTGGCGAGTGCTCGCGTATCCGTGGTCACGGGAATGACAATACGGGACCGATCGGCCGCCGTTTACGTTACTGCGTCGGTGATCGGACCGACCGCGAAGTAGGCCACGAAGAGAAGCGCCACCACCCACATCAACGGGTGAATCTTCTTGATACCACCGCTCGCAGCATTGAGGACGACCCACGACACGAATCCGACGCCGATGCCGTTGGCGATCGAGTACGTGAACGGCATGACGGCGATGGTGAGGAACGCGGGCAGCGCGATCGAGAACTGGGTGAAATCGATGTCGCGGACCTGACCGATCATCATCGCGCCCACCACGACCAGTGCCGGCGCGGCCGCTTCGATCGGCACCACCGAATACAGCGGGGTCAGGAACATCGCGGCCAGGAACAGCAGTCCCGTCACCACATTCGCGAGTCCGGTGCGGGCGCCCTCGGCGATACCCGAAGCGGATTCCACGAACACCGTGTTGGACGACGCCGACGCGCCGCCACCGACGATGGCGCCGGTGCCCTCGACGACCAGGGCCCGTCCGATGTTGGGCAGGTTGCCGTCCTCGTCGGTGAGGCCCGCCTCCTTGCCGAGCCCGGTCATCGTGCCCATGGCGTCGAAGAAGTTGGCGAGCACCAGCGTGAACACCAGCAAGCTGGCCGCGAGTACGCCGATGCGGGTGAACGCGCCGAAGATGCTGACGTCGCCGACGAGGCTGAGATCCGGAAGTTCCGCCAGCACATCGGGTGCGGCCGGGACACTGAGGTTCCAGCCGTAGGGGTTCACGCCCAGCGACGGTCCGACACCGGCGACGGCCTCGATGATCGCGGCCAGCACGGTGGTGACGACGATGCCGATCAGCAGACCGCCGCGCACCTTGCGCACCACCAGGACACCCATCAGCAGCACACCGAACACGAACGTCACGGTCGGCCAGGAGGAGATCGATCCGTTGATGCCCAGGCCGACGGGGACGGTCGTGCCGGCGGCGTCCGGGATGCGCCGCACGAACCCGGCGTCGACGAGACCGATGAACGCGATGAACATGCCGATGCCGGCGGCGATGGCGGATTTGAGCTCGGCCGGAATGGCATTGAAGACGGCCGTCCGGAATCCGGTGAGCGCCAACACGACGATGATGACACCGTCGATCACCACGAGGCCCATCGCCTCGGGCCAGGTGACCTGCGGTGCGATGGTGACGGCGAGAAGACTGTTGATGCCGAGGCCCGCCGCGATCGCGAAGGGATAGTTCGCGACGACCCCGAACACGATGCTCATCAGTCCCGCCACCAGGGCGGTGACCGCTGCCACCTGGTTGACGGGGAGGATGTTGCCGAGGACGTCGGTCTTCGCGACGGCGTCGTCGGCGGAGAAGCTGCCGAGGATGAGCGGGTTCAGCACCACGATGTATGCCATTGCGACGAACGTCACCACTCCGCCGCGAATCTCCGCGCCTACCGTCGAACCACGCTCGGTGATCTTGAAGTAGTTGTCGAGCAGTTTCGGAGCAGCACCCATTGTTCAGTCCCCATCGCCAGAAGTCGCGCGTCGCCCTTGGAGATTAGGGCACCACGGCGAGGGTAGCGTTCATTCGGTGAACGAATCCGCAGATCGCCCACCCCTCACTCAGCGCCTCGCCGACCCGCGACCTGCGCTGATACTGGGAACGCTGGCGTGGGCGGTCGCGATCGTCGTGGTGATCGTCACGGGCGACCGGTGGTCGGATGCGCTTCCGACGTGTATAGCGGGGGTTGTGGTCGGATTCCTCGGCTACGGACTGTTCGCGTTGCAGCGGCGGGCGGCCCGGCGCGGCAGCCGCGGGGCACAGCAGGGACTGCTCTAGTGATGCAGCAGGGACTGCTCTAGATCTCGCTCGAGGTCAGGGCCCGGCGGGGCCGGGTACGGGTCAGCAGGATCCAGAACGCCGCCCACAGCGCGCCGAACGCCCACCCGGCGAGGACGTCGGTCATCCAGTGCGCGGCGAGGTAGACACGCGACAGCCCCACTGCCAGCGTGTACAGCACCAGCAGGAAGACCAGCGCGATCCGGACGTGCCCCACCAGCACGACCCGGAGGGTCACGGCGACGAGAACGCTGGCGAGGATCGCGGTCATCATCGCGTGACCGGACGGGAACGAGAACGTCGAGATCTCCACCAGCCGATCGGGCAGCGGCGGGCGTTGCCGCTCGAACAGATTCTTGAGCGTGGTCATCACGGCCAGACCCGACAGCATCGCGCCGGCCACGAGGACGGCTTCGCGCCGGCGGCCCTGGAGCAGGAGGGTCGTTGTCAGGACGGTGGACACGATCCAGGCCGCGACCGTTCCGCCGCTGTGCGTGACGACGGTGACGACGTCGATCAACCACGGTGTGCGATCCCCGACGGCGCTGTCGAGAACGCTCTGGTCAAACGACACCGGCGCCCCACGTGCCTTCGGCCCACGACTCGGAGCAATGGGTGGTCCCCTGCTCGTCCACCCACCACGGGACCGCGATCTCGGTGTCGACCGCGCCCGTGAGCTTCACCGTGAGCCGGGGATGGACGACGACGGGCCCGTGCGGCAGGTCGCGGCCGAGTGCGGCGAAGGCGAGCACGGCGGCGGGTTCGCGATCCCACGAGGATTCACGGCCGGAACCGGTGACGGTGCCGCGGATCGCCGCGGACGCGAGGGGGAGGTCCAGCAGATCCGCGAGTGCCTCAGCGGTGTCCAGGCTCCCGACCACCAGGCGCGCACGCGGCACCGAGGCGGCCAGCCACGGTGCGTCCAGCACCAGGGCGTCGCCGGGGTCGACGAGTGCGCCCGTCAGGCCGCGCACGTGTTCGGGCAGGTGCAGGTCCTCGAGGTCGAGAAGATGTGCGGCCGCGGCGGCCGCGAGCAGGCTGTGTGCCCGCGCGATCACCGCGGGACTGGGTTCACGGTCCGGGTCGGCCAGTCGATCCAGGAGTAGCTGTGCGAGTTCGGGAGAGTCGACCGTCGACGGCGCCAGGGCCGCCGCGAACACGGCGGACTCCGGGTGCTCGACGGGGTCGAGCAGTCCGGCAAACGTCGCGTCGGACGGATCGCGGAGCAGACCGAGCACCTGACCGTCCAATTCTGCGTTGTGACGCAGCCACCAGGCCGTGTACCCGGCGCGGTCGGCCAGCAAAGGACGCGTCGACTGGTCCCGGGCGAGCATCGTCAGCGCCTGCGGCCAGCGGTCCTCGTCCACCAGGTCCAGGTCGCGCACCGCCCCGATCTCGTCGGGGTCGTCGTCGAGTGTGTCCCACCAGCGGTCCTCGTCGTCGAGGTCGTGATCGGGACCGGTGGGGAGTTCGGCGCGGAGCACGGTGAAACCCCAGCCGACGCCCACCGCGCGGAGGGCGTCCTCCCCCACCCGCTCGGCGAACGCGGCGTCCACGGACGTGAACGGTGAATCGTCCACCAGGACGTCGGCGAGAGGCGCACCGGGCAACAGCAATTCGTCCGCACCGCGCAACTCCCCGTCGACATCCGGGAGGGGCAGCTGTCCGAGCCACGACGGCAAGGTGCCGGGATCGACGCGCCCGGCGAGTGCGAGCACCGCGGTCGACAGTTCTTCGGCCGCCGCCGCGTCGTCGGGGTCGAGGTCCTCGATCTCGGCCCGCAACGCCGGATCCGAGAGCAGGTCGACGGCGGTGGCGGTCTTCGCGCCGAGCCGCGACAGCAGCGGGTGCGCGGCATCCGGGTGGACGAGCCGCGTCCAGTCGACCCCCAGGACACCGTCGATGTCGTGGCCCAGCAACACCGTTCGCGGACCGGTCACCGTGCGGCCGTCGGACAGCGGCACCGGGATCGATGCCAGTTCCTCCGCCGCGAGGGCGTCGACGGCCAGCGGTTCGAGCGCCGCATACAGGCGATGCCACCAGGACGGTGTCCGTTCGATGCCACTGAGAAGTTCGGTGAGGCGCGCCAGGCCGAGGCGGTGGGCGTCGACGGCGGCCAGCGCGGGCGCCCAGCGCGGCCCGGACAGATCCGGGACGACGAGGCCGTCGACGATCTCGGTGAGGAGTTCGGCGAGTTCGTCGGTGAGCCCGGGGACCACGGACGCCCGAACCGGGGCCTTGTTCGTGCCGCCGACGGTCGGCAGCCAGGGCTGCTCCCGGAGTTCGGTGACGAGATGGTCCCGCAACGCCGAGTCCACCTCGCTGCGCGCGAACGCGGGAACGGGAACCAGCGACAGTCGCTGCCCGGGCGGCACCGCGGCCACGAACTCGGCGTAACCGGACGCCAACTCGGCGATCGCGGCGCCGGGCAGGATGCGCCTGCGGTCGGGTTGCATGGCGATGTCCGCGACGAGGATCGCGGGTATCGACAGTTCCTCGTCCGACCGGGTGGGCGCGCGCAGGACGTCCTCCGTGACGGGTGAGACGACGCCGTCGCGGACCGGGACGAGCCAGCGTGCGCGCCCGGACTCGTACTGCCACCAGCGGTCGTCGCCGATCGCGACCTCGGTCAACCCGAAATCGAGTGGCCGTTCGCGGCGGCGGAACTGCTTGTCGCCCACGGTGATCGAGACGAGCGCCGGCAGTTCGAGCAGAAGGTCGGGCGCCTCGCGGGCCATGTAGGCGAGCAGCGATTCACCGTCCACGTCCTCGCGCAGCCTCAACACGACTTCCGACGCCGCGCCTGCGGCCGGGCGGGTTTCCGTCGGCCACGCCAGCCGCAGGGCAGGCACGTCCGCTCCCGGGTCCGCACCGTCGAGTTCCCGCAGCTCCGACCTTGTCCGTTCCGCGGAGAACAGCACCGAACCGGACGTCGACCGCAGTTCGACCTCGTCGCTCACCGACAGCACCGCCGTGAAACCGACACCGTACCGGCCGACGGTCGTGCCGGACTTGCTCGACGCCCGCAACGCGACCAGCGCCTGGACTCCCGGCTCGTCCAGCGGCGTGCCCGTGTTGGACACGCTCAGGACGCGTCCGTCGAGTTGCACGGACAGCTCGCCGGGCACTTCGGCGCGAGCTGCGGCATCGGCCGCGTTCTGCGCCAGCTCGGTGAGGAGCCGGTCGCGGTAGCCGGCGCGGGCCAGATCGGATTCGGCCGCCGCATCCTCCCGCAGACGGGTCGGGGACGTTCGCCACGCCAGAAGCGTCGAATCCCTCAGGGCGGCGGTGCCGAAAGGATCGGCTAGCTGGTCGATGCGGATTCCTCGGCCTCGGTGACCTCGGCAGCAGCTTCGGGCTCGTTCTCCGTTTCGGCGACGGCCCGCTCGACTACCTCGACGGCGCCGTCGTCGTAGGCGTCGAATTGCGGCGAACCGGCACCCGTCGGCAGCAGGGTGTCGGAGTGGGCGCCGCAACCGTAGGCCGCGTCGACCACGTGCCCGTCGGCGGCCATCTCGTTGCCGCACACCCCGAACGACGCGTGCAGCGAACCGGCGAGCGGAAGGTAGAAGCCGCACAGCCCGCACGTCGACGGCGCGGCCTTGGCCATCTCGGAATCGGGGCCGTAGTCGCCGTCGTGCCAGCGTTCGGCAGCGTCGACGCGACCTTCGAGGCTCATCACCTGCTTGCGGCCCAGGCCGAGTTCGAGGGCGGTCTCGTCGATCTCGGGGTCACCCGTCGCCACATAGCCCGGGACGAGGCGGGGGTCACCGGCCGGCGGTGCCAGCAGATCGCCCGCGGACAGATCGCCGGGGCGAATGCGCTGGTCCCACGGGATCCACTCGGGTGCGACCAGCGCATCGGGTCCGGGGAGGAGGGCGAGTTCGCTGACGGTGGCATGGTCCGCTTCGGGATCGGCAGCCACCACCACCGCCCACTGCCAGCCCCGGTAGCCCGGAAGGTCCGCAACGAAACGGTGAGTCGCGGCGCACGCGTCCTCGGACGTGACGCCCAGGTAGTCGCCGACTCCCCCTTCCTGCAGTTCGACCAAGGCGGTTCGGGCGAGCTCGACGGCGTCGGTCAGTACGGGACGCGCCACTGCGCGCTCGTCGGAAGAAGCAACACTCACACCACCAGTTTGCCGCACCACCGCAAGTGCGTGCCCACCTGGGCTGTCATGCTGGTCCGATGACCGGCCGGAGGCACCTCGTCCCAGCCCTGCTCGCGGTGGCGTGGATGGTCACCGCGTGCTCCCCGCAGAGTCCCGTGGCGGCGGGCGCGTCCGGTGCGGACCTTCGTGTGGAGATCCTCCGCACCCTCGACCACGACCCGAATGCGTTCACCCAGGGACTCGAGATCGACGGCACCGAATTGCTCGAGGGCACCGGCCGGCCCGGTGAGTCCTGGGTGCAGGCCACCGACCTCGACAGCGGCACCGTCCGGACGCGCGCGGAACTGCCGTCGCCCCTGTTCGGCGAGGGCATCACGGTGAGCGGCGACACGGTCTGGCAGCTGACGTGGCGTGACGGGGTCGCCGTCGCCCGGGATCGCGCGACACTCGCCGAACAGCGGCGCGTCCCGTTCGACGGCGAAGGGTGGGGCATCTGCGCCTTGCCCGACGCACTGGTCACGAGCGACGGCTCACCCACCCTCACGTTCCGCGACCCGGTCACGTTCGAACCACGGCGCACCGTGCAGGCGGTGCGGGACGGAAACCTCCTGGGCCGCCTCAACGAACTCGAATGCGCGGACGACGGCGCCATCTACGCCAACGTCTGGACCACCGACACCTTCGTCCGCATCGATCCCTCGGACGGGCGGGTCACCGCGGAGATCGACGCCTCGGCCGTCCGCGACGCGCTCCCGCCCGGCCCGCGGGACGTCGACGTCCTCAACGGCATCGCGCAGATCCCGGGAACGGACCGCTTCCTCGTCACCGGAAAGTACTGGCCGCGCATGTTCGAGGTGCGGTTCGTTCCCTGACAGGCCGATCTGACCAGCATTGGCCGGGGTTGCTGTGGTCGCATGTCTCCCGACTAGGACAGAATTAGGGAGTGACCGGACCGCGCGAACCCTACGAGCCTGACGGCGGTCGGGCTCCTGACGAGAATTCCGGGCCCCCCGTTCATCCCGGCTACGACAAATACCCGCCCGCCGCACGCTCGGGAGGTCGACGCACGCCGCTCCCTCCCCTCCATCCGGTCGGCGGCGGGCAGCGTCCCCGTTCCGACGAGGAACGGGCCGACGCCCCCAAAGCGCCGCCGATGCCGCGCAAGCTCACCGTCACCCGGGTCGCGGCGATGCGCAGCCGGGAACTCACCAACAAGGGCATCGCGACGTTCCATCGCGCGGCCAAGGCGGACGGCGCGGACAAGTCGGGGCTCACCGCGCTGACCTACGCGGTGATGGCCAACAACGCGACCGACGCGGCCATCGCCGTCGCCCTGGCGAACACCCTGTTCTTCTCGGCCGCGACGGGCGAGGACAAGACGAAGGTCGCGCTGTACCTACTGATCACCATCGCCCCGTTCGCCGTCATCGCTCCGCTGATCGGTCCGATGCTCGACCGGCTTCAGCACGGCCGTCGCGTCGCGCTGGCCACGTCGTTCGGTCTCCGGACAATCCTGGCAATCGTTCTCGTCTTCAACTTCGACAGCTGGGTGCTGTATCCGGCCGCGCTCGGAATGATGGTGCTCAGCAAGTCGTTCTCGGTGCTCAAGAGTGCGGTCACACCACGTGTGCTGCCACCGGAGATCGACCTGGTGCGGGTCAACTCCCGGCTCACCGTGTTCGGACTGCTCGGCGGAACCATCGGTGCCGGCGCCCTCGCGGGTGGTCTCGCGATGGCCACCGGGTCCGTCGGCGCGCTGTGGCTGGCGGCGGTCATCACCGCCCTCGGCGCGTACCTCAGCATGCGGATCCCGTCGTGGGTGGAGGTCACCGAGGGCGAGGTGCCCGCCACCCTCACCTACCACGGCGACGAGCACCCGACCGAGGTGCTGGGCCGCACCCGCGTGCTGCAGGCCGAAGCCGCGGCCACCGCGAAATCCGGTAAACGCAGGCAACCGCTGGGCCGCGCGGTCATCACCGGACTGTGGGGAAACAGCACCATCCGCGTGCTCACCGGGTTCCTCACGCTGTACATCGCGTTCGTCGCGAAGTCGAAGACCGACCACGAGCCGCTGGTGCAGGCCGCCATGCTCGGCCTGGTCGGCGCCGCCGCAGGCATCGGCAACTTCGCAGGCAACGCCGCGGGCGCCCGGATCAAACTCGGCCGCCCCGCCCTCATCGTGCTGCGCTGCACGGGCGCCGTGTGGATCATCGCGGTTCTTGCCGCGATCACCGACAATCTGCTGACCGCCGCCCTGGCCACCCTCGTCGCGTCGGCGGCCAGCGCCCTGGCCAAGGTGTCGCTGGACGCGTCGCTGCAGCACGACCTGCCCGAGGAATCGATCGCGTCCGGATTCGGTAGGTCGGAGACGGTTCTGCAGCTGAGCTGGGTCGTGGGCGGCGCGCTGGGCGTACTGCTGCCCACCGAGTACTGGATCGGGTTCTCCGTGGTCTCTGCCGTCATGACCATCGGGCTCGTCCAGACCGTCCTCACCTACCGCGGGAGCACCCTCCTGCCCGGGCTCGGCGGCAAACGTCCCGACCTGGCCGAACAAGAAGTGACCGAGCCCCACTCGACCCACCGGGCCGACCGATCGACAGGAAATGTGACGTAAGTGAGAATGCAGGCGCGAACCAAGAAGATCCTGGCACTGATCGTGGTGGGCCTGATGGTGGTCCTGGTGGCCTTCGTCGGAGTCCTGTACGCACTGGTCCGCAACTCCTCGCCCCGCCTGCCCGAGATCACGGCCTTCGCGCACGATCGGGCCGAGCAGATCCCCCCGCTGGCGTATTGCAACCTGTATCTCGAGGACTGCACGACCGGCGACCTCGCCGAACTCGACGTGCCACCCGGCTCCTCGCTGCAGCTGTCGCTGCCACAGGAGATCGTCGACGCGCCGTGGCGCATGCTCGTCGTCTACCAGGACGCGTCGGGGCAGGTCCTCGTCCAGGAACAGGCTCACCGCGCCGGTGAGACCCGCGCCGTGACCGTGCCCTCCTCGGAAGACCTTCAGCTGGCCGGCGTCGAGATCCAGCTGCCGTCCGCCGTCATCGACGAGCAGGGGCTCACGCAGGCCCGGGCAGCCTGGTCGATCAAGACCGCCTAGCACGACACACGAAGAAGGCCCCTGCGCCGAAGCGCAGGGGCCTTCTTCGTCGTCCGTCGAATCAGCTGTCGAGCTCGCGCGCGACGGCGCGGACCACCTCGGAGATGCGCTGGGCGGTCTTGCGGTCCGGGTACTTGCCCTTGCGGAGGTCGGGCTGGACCTTCGCCTCGAGCAGCGTGATCATGTCCTCGACCATGCCGTGGAGTTCGTCCGGCGTGTGCTTCTTGGCGGACGGCTCCTTGCGTGCGGCGTTCTGACGCAGCGACGGCGCCGGGTCGAGCACCTTCAGGCTCAGAGCCTGGGGGCCGCGTCGACCGGCGGCCATGCCGAACTCGACGCGCTGACCGGCCTTGAGGCCCTCGACGCCCTCGGGAAGAGCGGACGAACGCACGTAGACGTCCTCCCCTTCTTCCTGCGACAGAAAGCCGAAGCCCTTTTCGACGTCGTACCACTTCACCTTGCCGGTCGGCACCGCGTTCACCCGCTCATCACTTGGAGTGCAGTTGGTTGCACTTGGTATGCAAAACAGCGCGCCCCACCTCTGGTGCGGGACGCGCAGTGCCCACAGTCTACCTTGCAGAGACCCCCTCCGGCATCCGGGTTTCCAGGCACTATCGTTGCTGGTGTGGCCCACGAACCGACTCCTTCGAGCACTCCTCAGACACCCCGGAGGGGCGACGGACTCCTGCGCGTCGCACTCGCCCTCTTCGCGGTCGGCTTCGTCGCGATCGTGGCGATCTTCCTGACCCCGGTGCTCTCCGATTCCGAACCGGGCCTCGTTCTCTATCTCATCGCCCTCGCGTGCCCGATCGGATTCCTCCTCGGAATCGTCGCGGCACTGAGGCAGGGCAGACGCTCGCGCTGACACACCCGACCACCGACCGAGGGGACGATCATGAGAATTCTGCTCAACATCATCTGGCTGATCTTCGGCGGTCTGTGGCTGGCGCTGGGGTACTTCGTCGCCGGAATCCTGTGCTGCATCCTGATCATCACGATCCCGTTCGGCATCGCGTCGTTCCGGGTCGGCGTCTACGCGCTGTGGCCGTTCGGGAAGACCGTGGTCGACAAGCCGACGGCCGGTGTGGCCTCGCTGATCGGCAACGTCATCTGGTTCGTCATCGCCGGTCTGTGGCTCGCGATCGGGCACGTCGTGACGGCAATCGCCATGGCGATCACGATCATCGGGATCCCGCTCGCGGTCGCGAATCTGAAGATGATCCCCATCTCGCTCATGCCCCTCGGCAAGGACATCATCGACGCTCCCCAGTGATGTGAGCTTACTCACATAACGACCCGGTAACGGAAGGGCAACGGCTCGGCGATCCGCACGTCTTGTCGCCACTAGCTGGGAAGAGTCCCTGCGCGCCCAATGAGGCCCCGCAACAGGCGAAGACACTCCGCGTTATCAAATGGTGACACTGCGGCCTCGGCCCGTTACCGTCGTCACCGGCCGAGGAAACATCGGCCACATCCGGCCCGCCGCGCCAAACCTCGTCCCGCGGGTACCGGAGTCCCGACGAAGCATTCCAGGGACGAGGACGGGGGACCCAAAGTCCTCCAGGGAACGCAAGTTCTCAGACGGACACCGGCCCGAATGTGCCTCGCACACTCGGATCTTGGGGTGAAGCCAGACCCTCTCCAGCCAGGAGAGGCGAGGCCGGGCGACCTCTCAGCCCGAACCCGACAGCTGACCTCGCAGGCGCGTGTGGAGAGGATCTCGACCACTATGAGCGGACGCCATCGCAAGCCCACCACCACCGGCCGCACCGTCGCCAAGGTCGCCGTCACCGGCGCCATCATGGGCGTCGCCGGAGCAGCCTTCTCGGGCACCGCGAACGCGGCACCCGACTCCGACTGGGACCGCCTCGCGCAGTGCGAGTCCGGCGGAAACTGGGGAATCAACACCGGAAACGGCTTCCAGGGTGGACTCCAGTTCTCCCCGAGCACCTGGAACGCACACGGTGGAACCCAGTACGCGGCCAGCGCCAACCAGGCCTCGCGTGAAGAGCAGATCGTCGTCGCCGAGAAGGTCCTCGACTCCCAGGGCTGGGGCGCATGGCCGTCCTGCTCCTCGAGCCTCGGCCTGAGCAGCGCACCCACCCAGCGCACCGCCCCCGCAACCGTGCCCGAGGCCCCCGCGGCGCCGGCACTCCCCGACCTCACGGGCGGCGTCCCCAGCACCAACGGCACCTCGCAGTACGCCGGTGTCGTCGACAACGCGATCGAGGCCGTCAAGGCTCAGGGCATCGCGATCGATCCCCAGATCCTGCAGCTCATCGACGCGAACAAGGGACTGCTCCCGCAGTAATCCCCCGCGACACAAGAGGGGCCCTGCACCGATCCGGTGCAGGGCCCCTCTTGTGTCGTCGGGTCAGCGGTTGATCACGGTGTGCGGATGCGCGTACGGCAGCGAGTCCGCCGGCAGCGGGAACTCGGTGTCCTCGCCGAACGGGGACAATCCGCCCGCACGGCTCGACGACAGTTCGGTCACGGCGCTATCTCCATCGGCGGTTTCGGGCCACCCTGGATCCACGTACTGCTTCTTCGAATTGTTAGCCACGGTGCCATTTTGACAGGAGCATTCGGCGACGTACAGCCCAGGTCTCTAATCTGATAGTCGATGACCGACACCGACGACGCCACCGCGAGCACCAACGGCACCGCTGCCTCCCCGCGCGGCGCCGCGACCCTCGCGGACTGGCTGGCCGCGCGCAGCGACGCCGAACTGACGGATCTGCTCCGCAAGCGCCCCGACCTGGCGGTTCCACCGCCTGCCACGATCGTCGTCCTCGCCGGCCGCGCCGAACAGCGGGCATCGGTGGCCCGCGCGGCCGACAACCTGACGTCGGTGGACTTCGGCATCCTCGAACTGCTGGCGCTCGAACGGGCCGACGAGGTCGCCGTGCCGCGGGCCACCCTGCAGGACGCGGTGGGGTCGCGGGCGACGAAGAAGTCCGTCGACGCCACGCTGGACGGCCTGCGGTCCGTGGGGATCGTCTGGGGGGACAAGACGTCGCTGCGCATCGTTCCCGCTGTCGTGGCCACCATCCCGTGGCGGGTCGGACGCAGCGCCGAACCCGTCGAGACGCTGGACGAACCCGGGATCACGGCCGCGCTGGCCGGACTGCAGAGCGTCGAGCGGGACATCCTCGAGACGCTGTCGAAGTCGAGTTCGATCGGACGCACCCGGGACGCGGCCCCCGGAACACCCCCCGACCGTCCCGTGCAGCGACTCCTCGCCGCCGGGCTGCTGCGGTGGATCGACGACGAAACCGTCGAACTGCCCTATCAGGTGCGACAGGTCCTGCGCGGGGAGGCCGTCTTCGACCCCACGTCGCTGGCCGCTCCCACCGTGACGGGCCGCAAGCACAAGCCGGCCGACATCAACGCCGCCGCGGCAGGCGAGGCGCTCGAACTGGTTCGCCACTGCGAGGACGTCGTCAAGGCTCTCGGCGAGATCCCGGCGCCCGCCCTGCGGGCAGGTGGGCTCGGTGTCCGCGAACTGCGCCGCATCGCCAAGACGTCCGGCATCGACGAGAACCGGCTGAGCCTGCTCGTCGAACTACTCTCCGCCGCGGGACTGATCGCGAGCGGCACCCCGGATCCGGCGCCGACGTCCGACAGCGGGGAGAACTACTGGGCCCCGACCACCGCGGTCGACAACTGGCTCACCGCGCCGGTCGCCCGGCGGTGGCACGCTCTGGCCGCCGCATGGCTGGAACTGCCGCGCATGGCGTGGTTCATCGGCATGCGCGATGCCAACGACAAACCGGTCGCCGCGCTGTCCGAGGAGGTGCGCGCACCGTCCGCGCCGCGCGACCGGCAGGCGATACTCGGGCTGCTGGCGGAGTTGGGCAGCGGCCACTCCGCGGGTCCGGCGGAGGTCAGCCGGCTGCTGGCGTGGCGCCGCCCCCGCTGGGGTGCCCGGTTGCGGGTCCACGCGGTCGAACGCACCCTCGACGAGGCCGCGACGCTCGGACTCGTCGCCCGCGGAGCGCTCAGCTCCCCCGGACGGGCACTGCTCCACGGCGGCGACGCCGAGGCCGAGATGCACGCGTCGCTGCCCGAACCCGTCGACCACGTCCTCGTCCAGGCCGACCTCACCGTCGTCGCCCCCGGACCTCTGACTCCGGACCTACTGGAGCAGATCACCCTGGTCGCGGACATCGAGTCCGCCGGTGCGGCGTCGATGTACCGGATCAGCGAAGACAGCGTCCGCCGTGCCCTCGACGTCGGGATGACGGCCGCCGAACTGCACAGCCTCTTCGCGTCCCGGTCGCGCACACCCGTCCCGCAGTCGCTGTCGTATCTGATCGACGACGTCGCGAGGCGGCACGGGCGGCTCCGGGCCGGGGTCGCGGCGTCGTTCGTCCGCTGCGAGGACCCCACCCTGCTCGCGGAGGTCCTGGCGTCGCCGGTGGCCGCAACTTTGGCCCTGCGTGCGTTGGCTCCGACGGTGGCGGTGTCGCAGGCACCGCTGCGGGAAGTACTGGGCGAACTGCGGGCGGCCGGTTTCGCGCCCGCAGGCGAGGACTCGTCCGGCGCACTGGTCGACCTGCGCCCCCGCGGCGCCCGGGTCGTGACCCGGCGCAAGGCTCCCGCCGGCCGCACCCCGGCCGTCGCCACGGACGCCCAACTCGACGCGGTCGTCCGGACCCTCCGCGCGGGCGACCTGGCCGCGTCGGCCCGGGGATCCGGCAGCATCCGCTCCGACGGGTCGCGGGCCAGCAGCGCCGCGACCATCGCCCTGCTCAACGCTGCGGCGCGAGAACGCACCAGCGTGACCATCGGTTACGTCGACGCTCAGGGTGTGGCGACGCACCGCATCGTCGATCCTGTGAGCGTCGGCGGCGGCCAGCTCGACGCGTTCGACCCGGCGAGCGGCGCGGTCCGGCGGTTCACCCTTCACCGCATCACGTCCGTCGCCCGCGTCGACTGACCCGTGAGTACTTGTTAACCACGGGCGGTTAACAAGTACTCACGGGTCAGATAACGATTCTGCGCAAACGCCGAGGAATTCCGGGACGCGCAATACCGTGATGCTGGTATGTACCTGGCCGGGGACGACTACCAGGAGGCAGAACCGTGATTGTCACAGCAACGAAGCCGTCACAAAGTTGGTTACGAGGCGTCGTCCGGCTGATGGTTGCCGTGGTGATCCTGCCGCTGGCGTTCGTCCTCGTCGGCGGCGGAACGGCCTCCGCGGACCCGTACAGCCGTCTCCGTGAGCACTGGGTCGACGCACCCGGCGGGGTCGGGCAGATCAAGGTGCGGATGTGGCTCGCGAACAACGGCAGCAACAAAGCCCTCTACCTCCTCGACGGCCTCCGCGCGACCAACGACGTCAGCGGGTGGGAGCACGAGACCAACGCCGCGTGGCTGTCCGACCACGGGATCACCGTCGTCGAACCGGTCGGCGGACAGTCCAGCTTCTACACGGACTGGTACGCGCCCAGCAACACCAACGGTCAGCCGTACACGTACAAGTGGGAGTCGTTCCTCACCCAGAACCTGCCCGACTTCCTGGCGAACAACTACGGCATCAGCCGCACCAGCAACGCCATCGCCGGACTGTCGATGGGCGGCAACGCGGCGTTGATCCTCGCCGCATACCACCGCGACCAGTTCACGTTCGCCGGGTCGATGTCCGGGTACCTGAACCTGTCGGCCCCGGGCATGCGTGAGGCGATCCGTATCGCGATGCTCGACTCCGGCGGTTACAACGCCGACTGCATGTGGGGACCGCCGTGGGATCCGGCGTGGCTGCGCAACGACCCGTTCGTCGCGGCGCCCCTCATGCGCGGGCTCCCGATGTGGATCTCGGCGGGCGCCGGCCTCCCCGGCCCGCACGATCAGCCGCAATCCGCCATCGACGTCTTCAACGTCGGAACCGGCATGGGTCTCGAGGCCATCGCGCTGGCCCAGAACCGTGCCTTCCAGGTGCGGCTCGACACCCTCGGCATCGGCGCGCACTACGACTTTCCGGCGACGGGAACCCACAGCTGGGGCTACTGGCAGGACCAGCTGTGGGCCATGCTGCCGATGATGAAGGCGTCGATCGGCGCCTGACCATGGCCTCCGGCCCCGTGAGTACTTATTAACCACCCGCGGTTAATAAGTACTCACGGGCGGCGAAGCCGCATAGGCGTCCCAGAGTTCCCGGTAGACACCGCCCCGGTCGAGCAGCTCGTCGTGCGTTCCGACTTCCGCGACCCGTCCGCCGTCGAGGACCACCACCCGGTCGGCTCGCGCCGCAGTGCTCAACCGGTGCGCCACGACGACGGTGGTGCGCCGCCGGGACAGGTTCTCGGTCGCGAGCCGGACGCGGTCCTCGGTGGCCAGGTCCAGTGACGCCGTGGCCTCGTCCAGCAGCAGGATGTCGGGGTCCACCAGTTCGGCGCGGGCGAGTGCCAGCAACTGGCGTTGTCCGGCCGACAGGTTGCGCCCGTGCTCCCCGATCGGCTGCAGGTAGCCGAGGGCCAGTCCCGACACCATCTCGTGGGCCCCGACCGCTCGGCTGGCGGCCTCCACCTCCGCGTCGGTCGCGTCCGGGCGCCCGTAGGCGACGGCGTCGCGGACGGTGGCGCCGAACAGGTGCGGCTCCTGCGGAACGACACCGAGCCGCTGCCGGAACGACGCGAGGTCGAGTGACCGGGTGTCGATACCGTCGACGCGCACCGCACCCTGCGTGGGGTCGTAGAACCGGGCGAGCAGCTTGAGCACCGTCGACTTGCCCGCGCCGGTTTGACCGACGAGGGCAACCGTTTCGCCCGGTTCGATGCGAAGCGCCACCCCTCGCAGCGCCTCTCCCTTGCCGGATTCGTACGCGAAGTGGACGTCGTCGAACACGATGCCGCCCTGGAGGCGGTCGAGGACGATCGGATCGCCCGCCTGGGGCGTGGTGGTCGGTGTCCTCATCAGCCCCCGCAGTCGACCGAGTCCGATCACCGCCTGCTGGTAGCCGTCGAACACCTGCGAAAGCTGTTGTACGGGGGCGAAGAACAGTTCGACGTAAAGCACGAAGGCGATCAGGGTGCCGACGGTGAGGGTTCCGCCGTGGATCCGTGCCGTCCCTGCCGCGAGCACCAGCCCGGTCGCGACCACCGACAGGAACTCGACGAACGGAAAGTACAGGGCCATGTACCGCTGGGCCCGTAGCCGCGACTCCCGGAAGTCCCAGGCCCGCCGGGCGAACTGGGCCGCGTTGTAATCCTCGCGCCGAAATGCCTGGGTGACGCGGATATTCGTCACGTTCTCCTGCAGGTAGGCGTTGACGATCCCGACGCGATCACGCGCCTCCGCGTAGGCGGGCACGGACTTTCGGCGGAACACCACCGTGGCCGCGACGAGGACGGGCACCACGAGGACCAGCACGAGGGCCAGTTCCGCGTCGATCACCAGGAGTGCCACCAGCACACCGGAAATCGTCAACCCGCTCACCACCGCCGTCGCCAGACCTGTCTGCAGGAAGTTGGACAGGCTGTCGACATCGGTGGTCATGCGTGTCATGATCCGGCCGGCCAGTTCTCGCTCGTAGTATTGCAACCCGAGCCGCTGCAGCTGCGCGAACGTCTTGACCCGCAATGTGTACAGCAGCCGTTCGCCCGTCCGCCCGGTCACCCGCGCCTGGGCGATGTTGACGGCCCAGTCCAGCAGCACCACCAGAATGGTCGCGGCCGCCGCGAGGAGCAGCAGGTCGCGGGCGCCTTGCAGCACTCCCCGGTCCACCCCGGTACGGACGAGCACCGGCACCGCGATCTGCGCGACGGCGTCCAGCCCGACGAGCGCCAAGCCTGCGACCAGCGGCAGGAGGAGCGGACGCAGCAGTGAGCGGAGTCCGAACGCCGGGTCGGCGGCCCGGGCCTCGTCCGCGGCGACGTCGGGGTCTCCCGTGAGTGGCGGCAGGTCGTCGAGCCGAGCCATTACTTCGGGGCTGGGCGGCGCCGACGAGAGGATGCCGCCCGACGCGCCTCCGCGCGACGGCCCACTGGCACCCGCGGCTGCGGTCGCGAAAGCCGCTGCGGCTCTGGCATCGAACCCCCCGGAAGCCTCGTCTCCGTCCTCCCGGCGCCACAGTTCGGCGGTGACACCGTCGACGTCCGGTGGCTCGTTCGACGTGTCCGGAGCGGTCACGTCGTCCGCGCTCGACAGCAGCGCACGGAACAGGGGGCACCGCTCGTCGAGTTCGGCGCTCGTGCCCACATCGACGATGCGCCCGTGTGCCAGGACCGCGATACGGTCGGCCAACGCGAGCGTCGACCGGCGATGCGCAATGATCAGCGTGGTCCGTTCGCTGGTCGCGACGCACAGTTCGTGGTGGATGGCGGCCTCGACGCGGGCGTCGACCGCCGATGTCGCGTCGTCGAGCACCAGGATCCGCGGATCGGTCACCAATGCCCGGGCGAGGGCGATCCGCTGCCGCTGCCCACCCGACAACGTCACCCCCTGCTCCCCCACGACGGTGTCGAGGCCGTCCGGCAGTGCGTCGACGAATTCCTCCGCCTGCACCACGCGGAGCGCCTCACGCACCAGTGCCTCGTCGGCATCCGGCCGGCCGTAGGACACGTTGGCGCGGATCGTTTCGGACATCAGGTAGCTGTCTTCGAAGACGACGCCGAGCGCGGAGCGCAGCGAGTCGAGCGACAGCCGGCGGGTGTCGATCCCCCCGACGGTGACCGCACCCGCGTCGACGTCGTACAACCGCGGAACAAGCATGGCCAGAGTTGATTTCCCTGATCCGGCCGCGCCGACCACCGCCACCGTCTCGCCGGGTGCGATTCGCAGGGACAGTCCGTCGAGGAGGCGATTCGACGGGTCGTATCCGAAGGCCACGTCGTCGAACACCACCTCGAGGGGACCCCGCGGCAAGTCCACGGCGCCGGGTGGGGTCGTGACGGCGGGGGCGTTGTCGATCACCTCGCGGACGCGCTCGACGCTGGCCCGGCCCTGTTGGCTCACGGTCAGCAGCGTGGCGAGCTGACGCACGGGCGAGGCGAACGACGCCAGGTACGTGGTGAAGGCGACGAACGTGCCGAGCGACAGCGTGCCGTGCAGCGCCAGCCATCCTCCGAGTGCCAGGACGAGTGCCTGCCCGAGCATCGGGACCGCTTGCAGTGCAGGGTTGTACCGGCTGGTCAGCCGTGCGACGCGCAGCCGGGAACGGAAGAGGTCCCCTGCCCGCTTCTCGAGGTCTTCGAGTTCGCGGCTTTCCTGGCCGAATCCCTTGACGACGCGCACCCCCGTGACGGCGGCTTCGACTCCCCCGGCCACGATCGCCGCCTGTTCCTGGGCATGCCAATTGGCGGGGAACAGGTCGACGCGGCTGCGCATCGAGATGAACCACAACGCAGGCAGGACGGCCAGGGCGACCAGGGTGAGGATCGGCGACAGCACGGCCATCACGGCCAGGGAGATCGCGAACATCAGCAGGTTCCCTGCCATGTGCGGCAGTAACTGCAGGAGCATCTGGATCAGCGTGATGTCCGAGATCGACCGGCTGACCACCTGCCCGGTCTGCAGTCCGTCCTGCTTGACGCCGTCCAGCCGCAGCAGGGACCGGAAGGCGTCGCCCCGCAGGTCGTACTGCACTCCGAGGGACAGCTGCCCGGAGCGGTACCGTCGCGTGTATGCGGCGGCGAAACGGAGCGATGCGAGGGCGATGAGCACCGCGATCCACGGCGCCAGTGCGTGATTCGTGTCGACCGCGGCATTGTCGATCACGTGCCGGACGGCCAGCGGAATGGTGGCGGTGGCCGCGGCGGCCACCGCCGCCGCGCCGTACGCGAGAACGAGATTGCGGCGTTGGCGCAGACAGTACCCGAACAGGTACCGCAGCCAGCCGACGTTCTCCCCCGAAGCTTCCGTCGTCACTGCGCAGACACCAGCGTGGAATCCTTCTCGACCGCAAACTGATTGCCGGGCCGCGGCAAACCGTAGTGCCCGCGCAGTGTGGTCTCGGTGTAGTCGGTGCGGAAGAGTCCGCGCTCCTGCAGGATCGGGACAACGGAGTCGACGAACTTCTCCAGCCCGGACGGAAGGACCGCGGGCATGATGTTGAAACCGTCGGCGGCGCCGTTCCGGAACCAGTACTCGATCGTGTCGGCCACCTGGAGCGGGGTGCCCGCGAACGTGCGGTGACCGCGACCACCACCGAGTCGCCCGATCAGCTGCCGGACGGTGAGCTTCTCGCGGCGGGCGAGGTCCACGATCAGCGTGTACCGGCTCTTCGCACCCTCGATCTCGTCCTCGGACGGCAAGTCCTCGGGAAGTTCCTCGTCGAGCGGGAGCTGCTCCGGTTCGAGATTGAACCGCTGCGCCAGCTGCTTGCGGGCGTATTCCGGCGAGATCAACCTCTCCAGTTCGGCCTCGAGCTCGCGGGCCTCCTCTTCGGTGTCAGCGATGACCGGCACGATGCCGGGCAGGATCAGTACCTGCTCGGGGTCCCGGCCCACTTTCGCGACACGGTCCTTGACGTCCGCGTAGAACGCCTTCCCCTCGTCGAGAGTGGGCTGGGCGGTGAAGATGGCCTCCGAGTACCGGGCGGCGAAATCCTTTCCGTCCTCGGACGACCCGGCCTGCACGAGCAGCGGATATCCCTGCGGCGACCGCGGCACGTTGAGGGGTCCCCGCACCTTGAAGAACCGGCCCTCGTGTTCGATGACGTGCACCTTGGCGGAGTCGGCATGGATCGCGACGTCCTTGTCCGCGACGATGGCGTCGTCCTCCCAGCTGTCCCACAGCTTGGTGGACACCTCCACGAACTCCGCGGCCCGCTCGTACCGGCTCCGGTGCGCGGGGGTGTCGTCGAGACCGAAGTTCTGCGCCGCATCGGCGCCGGCCGTGGTGACGATGTTCCAGCCGGCGCGTCCACCGCTGACGAAGTCGAGGGACGCGAACCGCCGCGCCAGGTTGTACGGCTCGTTGTAGCTGGTCGACGCGGTCGCGATCAGGCCGATCTTCTCGGTGGCCGCGGAGATCGCCGTGAGGATGATCGTCGGCTCCAGCTTGCCGCTCGGCCTGCGTTCCGGATTGCTGAACAGCACCGGGCTGTCGGCGAGGAACACCGAGTCGAATTTTCCGCGTTCGGCGGTCTGCGCCAACGAGATGTAGTGCTTGATATCGAGATTGGCGTTCGGATCGCTCTCGGGCAGGCGCCAGGCGGCCTCGTGGTGTCCGATCGCCATCAGGAATGCGTTGAGATGCAGTCGGCGCTGGGGTGACGAACTCATGGTGTAACTCCCTTACTGTGCCGCTACCTCGACGCCGAGGGCGCCGAGCAGCGTGTTGCGAAACTCGTGGAACTTGCTGTCGCCGAGCGCTCTCGGCTTCGGGATGTCGATGCTCTCGTCGACGACGATCTGCCCGCGGTCGAGAACGAGCACCCGGTCGGCGAGCGCGATCGCTTCGTCGACGTCGTGTGTGACGAGCAGGACGGTCGGGCGGTGGCGGCGGATCAACTCCTGCAGGAGGGCGTGCATTTTGATCCGGGTCAGCGCGTCGAGAGCGCCGAAGGGCTCGTCGGCCAGGAACAGTTGGGGCTCGCGGACCAGCGCTCGGGCCAGCGCCACCCGCTGCTGTTCACCGCCGGACAGTTCGCTGGGCCACGCCTTCTCCCGGCCCGCGAGCCCGACTTCCGCGAGCGCCGACGTTCCCTTGCTCGTGCCGGTGCGGCCCAGTCCGAGCGTCACGTTGTCCAGCACCCTCAGCCACGGCAGCAGTCGTGAGTCCTGGAATGCCACCGACACCTCCTCGGGCACCGTGAGGGTTCCGCCGCGGCCCTCGACGTCGTAGTCGAGACCGGCGAGCGCGCGGAGCAGCGTGCTCTTGCCCGACCCGCTCTTTCCTAGCAGGGCCACGAACTGCCCGTCGGGAATGTCGAGGTCCAGGCGGTCGAGTACGGTCTTGTCGCCGAATCCGCGGACGAGGGATCGCACCTGCACGGCGGCGGGTTCTAGGCGGCGAGCGTCTTGCGCCATGACAGCGACCGCCTTTCGATGTAGCGGAGGACGGAGTCGGACAGGAGACCGAAGATGCCGTAGACCGCGAGCCCCACGAGAATCACGTCGGACTGTCCGTAGTTCTGTGCGTTGTACATCATCTTTCCCAAACCGGTCACCGCGTTGATTCCCTCGACGACGATGAGAGTGAGCCAGGCACCGGTCACCGAGAGGCGCAGTCCCAGAAAGAATCCCGGCATCGCACCAGGCAGTACCACCTTGCGGATGAACGTGGCCCGGGACAACCCGAGGACCTCGGCGAGTTCGACGTATCGGTTGTCGATCGACGTCAACGAGTTGTGCGTCTGGATGTACATGTGGACGACGACACCGAGCGCGATGATCACGATCTTGAACGTCTCGCCGATGCCGAGCCAGAGGATCAGCAGTGGGATGAGGCCGAGCGTCGGGATGGCGCGTTTGAGCTGGATCGGCCCGTCGATCAGGGCGTCACCGGAACGTGTCAGACCGGCGACGACGGCCAGGGCCGTCCCGATCACCACGCCGAATGCGAAACCGATGGCGGCGCGGCTCAACGACGCGAGGACGTGTTCCTGCAGGACGCCGGTGGAGATCAGGTCGACGGCCGTGGTGACCACGGTCCACGGCGCGGACAGCTTTCGCGCGTCGATGACGCCGGTCAGACTTCCCACTGCCCACACCGCGAGGAGGAGCAGGACACCGGCCAGCCGGGAGAACGGAAACGCCTTACGCAGCCCGAGTCGGCGGATCTGCCGATCGGCGACGCCGAGCCTCGGGGCCTCGGGGGCGACACTGCGTGCCGGTGCCGGCGCGGAGAGAGTGCTGGTCATCGCTGCACACCGCCCCGGTACTCGGCCGGAACAGCGTCGGCGGCGATCGTCTCGAATCGCCGGTCGAACAACTCGTTGGCATCGAACTCACTGAAGTAGCCTGCATCGGAGAGCAATTGGACGGTGTCCTGCGTCCACTCGACTGCGGCGTCCCAGTTGGCGGGGTAGACCGGGCGCTGCCCGACGGAGGCGACGATGCGCTTGCCGTCCTCGGCCGATACCTGTTCGCTCTCCACGTAGTACTTCTGGATCCAGGCGTCCTGGTTCTCCCACGCCCAGATCTCCCCGCGGGCCCAGAACGGAATGAACGCTTTGATCGCCGCGGCCTTGGCCGGGTCCTGGAGAACTTCCACCGGTGCCCAGAGCACGGTGAGCGCGTCCACGGCGTCGGTGGCCAGCGCCTTGGCTCCGTCCGGCCCGTACTGGTTCAGGTACTTCGTCACCGTCGGCTCCGACAGCGGCGCGACGTCCACCTGCTTCGACTGCAGTGCGGTGAGGAACTGCGGGCTGGGGAGTTCGACGAGCTGGACGTCCTTCGTGGTCAGACCCTGCGCCTTCAGCGTTCGCAGGATCACCACACCCTGCGCCTGCCCGGGTGAGAACGCAATCTTCTTGCCCCGCAGGTCCGGCAGTTCCGTGATGTCCGAGCCGGGAGCGGTGGCCAGCCGGTACTGCGGCTGTTCCTTCTCCCGGACCGCGACGATCTTCGCGTCGAGCCCGGTGGCGTGCGCCTGGATCGGCGGGATCGCGGCGTTGGTGGCCAGATCGACCGCGTTGCCCCGGAAGGCCTGGATCACGTCGGGACCGGCACTGACGTCCGGCCAGTCCGACACGGTGAACGGGAGGTCCGCGAGCTGGCCGGTCGCCTCGAGCTGCAGCCGGGTGGTCTTGATCGACACGCTGAGCGAGGTTCCGTCCGGAACCTGATCGGGGACAGCGTCATCGAGAGACAATCCGCCGGAGGAACCGGAAGAGCAGGACGCGAGCCCGAGCGCCACGACGCCGGCGAAGGCGACGCGCGTGAGGCGCCGATACCCGGGGGAAGACACGAGTGAACTGGACATGATTGATCCTTCGAAGGATGTGATCTCCGGTCGGGCACACCGGACGCGGTCGTCGAGTGCCACAGAGGAGCGAAGAGGAAGAACGGAAAGGTGTTTCGAGCGTCCGCCGAAGTCAGCGGGGAGGCGTCAGATGCGACCCGGTCGCGTGCGGCGACAACAGGACTCGGAGCGACACGAGGATGTACGCACACTGTCCGCCATGGTGGTGTTCACACCAATATCCTTGCGATCCAGCGCAATCGACGTCAACATTGCTTCCCACCGAATTAACTCGGGGCCTGTGATACATGTCACGATATGCCGGCCAACGGCCGCACGAAGCTGGTGAGAGGCGCCCGGTAGAGCTCCGCGAGGATCACGGAACCGGCGGATACCGGCAGTGCCCGCCCCGGAAAACTGGTGGACAGCACCGACCGTGACGGGTCGTCACATGTCGCCGACGACTCCCCGACTGCTCGCCGAACCGTGTCGAGAGTGCCCGGAATCTGGCTCACACCTTGGTCGCAGACGATCAGGACCTCCGGATTGAACAGATCGAGCAGCCGGGCAGCCACCACCCCCACGCCGTGCGCCCGTTCCTCGAACAGTGCCAAAGCCGCCGGCTGCCGACGTCGACCCGCGTCGAGGAGGTCGCCGAAAATCGGCCGCTCGATGATGCCGAGTTGCATCGCCCTGCGCACCAGCACCCGATCCGACAGGGTGGCCTGCACGCATCCGGTACGCCCGCAGGCGCACTCCTCGACGCTGTTCTCGACGGGCACGTGCGCCACCGCGCCTGCCGCCGCGCGCGGTCCGTGGTGGACCACGCCTCCGGTCGCGAACGCGGCGTCCACCACGTTCCCGACGAAGAGCTGCACCACACTGTCCCGTGCCCTCGGCTCCCCGAACAACACCTCCGCGTCGATGAGGGCGCGCGCGTGCGAATCCATCCGCACGTCCAGACCCGTGCGGTGCTCGAGATCCGCCCGGACCGGGTACCCGTTCCACCCGGGGATCGGATGCTCACGCACCACACCCGATTCCGAGTCGATCCAGCCACCGGCCGCGAATCCGACGCCGATCGGGACAGACACGTCACCGTGTCGGGCGGCCAGCCCCTCGAGGGTCGTCACGGCGTTCCGCAGGATCTCGGCCGGTCCGAGCCCGAAGTGCGGATCACGGGATCGGGCCAGCACCTGCCCGCGCAGGTCGAGCAACGCGGTGGTCACGTGGGTCATCGCCAGGTGGATGCCGTAGACCACGAAGCGGGTGTCGTCGAGGTCCACCGGGACGTGTGGCCGTCCCAGACCGGTGGGACCCGAGATCTCCGGCAGTTCCCGCAGCAGACCGCGTTCGACGAGCTGCGCACTGGCGGTGGTCACCGTCGCGGGTGAGAGTCCGGTGACTCGCGCGATCGTGCTGCGCGCGATCGGCCCGTGGTCGAGGACGGTGCGCAGCACCGTGCCCGCGCTGGCGCCGGAACGGCCGGCACCACGCCGGGTGTCGGGCTCGGTTCGCGCCATCGTTCCCACCTTCCCCGCGCGCAGTGATTTCGGTTGATCTCGAACGCTATCGAAGGGGAACGTGCAGTTCAACGGACTCGATTCCCGTGAATTTAACTCCCTGTGAGTACTTGTTAACCACGGGCGGTTAATAAGTACTCGCGGGGGCTAGCCACCCAGATTGACCTCGATGCAGTACGTGCGCTCGGGTTCGGAGAACGCGATGGGAAATGCGTTGTCGAACTCGTTGCACAGGGTTTCGTCGTTCTGGCCGTCCGCGCGTCTCACGACCTTGACGGTCTGCATGTCGGTGCAGTCGGACGGCACGATCCGGCCGTCGTCCTCGAGTAGGTAGCAGGAGTCCTCGAGCATGTTCGGAACGAGGCAGAGCGTGGTCTGCACGTCCTCGTCCTCGCTCACGAGGGTGTACGAGAAGTAGTCCTCCGCGCACTGGACGTCGCCGTCGTTCTTCTGCGCCACCTCGTACGTGGCCTCGCTGTCGGAGCAGTCCCGCTTCTCGTGTGAGGTGTCGGCCGCGGTCGTCGACGCGGACTCGAAGAAGAGGCAGTCGCCGACGTCGAGAGCGTTCTTGTCGGCGCTCTTCACGGTGAACACAACGAACGCGGCGATAGCGGCGAGGATCACGACGGCGACGACGCCGAGGGTGATGAACAGCCCCTTCCGCGATTTCTTCGGCGGCTGCCCGTACTGGCCGGGCGGGTACTGGCCGGGCTGCTGCCCGTACTGGCCGGGCGGATACTGGCCGGGTTGCTGCGCGTACCGCCCCTGCGGGTACGGCTGCTGCGGGTACTGACCCTGCTGGTAGGGCTGCTGCGACCCACCCTGCGGGTACGGTTGCTGCGGGTTGTTCGGCGGTTCGCCGGGGACGTTCGGATCGGGACGGTTGGGGTCGTCGGGGGGCTGGGTCATCGCGAGCCTCGTCTCTGGGTCGATCCATCCGGCTGTCCCTCAATTTAGGCCCCGACCGCCCCGGATGTGCAGGTATCGGGCCGCGTCGAAGGCCGCGACGTGGCGCGGTGTCGCTCAGATCAGGACAATGGACAGGCTGGCTACATCCGGCACCGCATTTTCGAGGAGGCTTCCGTGACCGACGGACCGTTGATCGTCCAATCCGACAAGACCCTGCTGTTGGAGGTCGATCACGAACGCGCGAACGACGCCCGTCAGGCGATCGCGCCGTTCGCGGAACTCGAGCGCGCGCCCGAACACGTCCACACCTACCGGATCACCCCGCTGGCCCTGTGGAACGCGCGCGCCGCCGGACACGACGCCGAGCAGGTGGTCGATGCACTGGTCAACTTCTCCCGGTACGCGGTGCCCCAGCCGCTGCTGGTCGACATCGTCGACACGATGGCCCGGTACGGGCGCCTGCAGCTGGTGAAGAACCCGGCCCACGGTCTGACGCTGGTCAGCCTGGACCGCGCGGTCCTCACCGAGGTGACCCGGCACAAGAAGATCGCCCCGATGCTCGGTGCGCGCGTCGACGACGACACGGTGGTGGTTCACCCGAGCGAGCGCGGTCGTCTCAAGCAGTTGCTGCTCAAGGTCGGCTGGCCGGCGGAGGACCTCGCCGGGTACGTGGACGGTGAGGCGCACGCCATCGACCTGGACTTCGACGGCACGTCCCCCGGGTCCGCGGACGGCACGTGGCACCTGCGCGACTATCAGGAGATGGCCGCCGACTCGTTCTGGGCGGGCGGGTCCGGTGTCGTCGTCCTGCCGTGTGGTGCGGGTAAGACGATGGTCGGTGCGGCGGCGATGGCCAAGGCGAAGGCCACCACGTTGATCCTGGTGACGAACACGGTCGCGGGACGGCAGTGGAAGCGTGAGCTGATCGCGCGCACGTCGCTCACCGAGGAGGAGATCGGCGAGTACTCGGGCGAGCGCAAGGAGATCCGTCCGGTCACGATCGCCACGTACCAGGTGATCACCCGGCGCACCAAGGGCGAATACAAGCATCTGGAGCTCTTCGATTCCCGCGACTGGGGTCTCGTGATCTACGACGAGGTGCACCTCCTGCCCGCCCCGGTGTTCCGCATGACCGCCGACCTGCAGTCCCGTCGACGCCTCGGCCTCACCGCCACCCTGGTGCGCGAGGACGGCCGTGAGGGCGACGTGTTCTCGCTGATCGGACCCAAGCGGTACGACGCGCCGTGGAAGGACATCGAGGCGCAGGGGTGGATCGCGCCCGCCGACTGCGTCGAGGTGCGGGTGACGCTGACGGACGCCGAACGGATGTCGTACGCGGTCGCCGAACCCGACGAGCGGTACAAGCTGTGTTCCACCGCGCACACCAAGATCGCGGTGGTGAAGTCGATCCTGGAACGGCACACCGATGCACCGACGTTGATCATCGGCGCGTACCTCGACCAGCTCGACGAACTGGGTGAGGCGTTGAACGCCCCGGTCATCAAGGGGTCGACCAAGAACAAGGAGCGCGAGGAGCTGTTCGACCGTTTCCGGGCGGGCGAGATCCAGACGCTGGTCGTCAGCAAGGTCGCGAACTTCTCGATCGACCTGCCGGAAGCGTCTGTCGCCGTTCAGGTTTCGGGTACGTTCGGTTCTCGCCAGGAGGAGGCTCAGCGTCTGGGCCGCCTGCTGCGACCCAAGCACGACGGCGGCCAGGCCCACTTCTACTCGGTGGTGGCACGCGACACGCTCGACGCCGAGTACGCCGCCCACCGGCAGCGCTTCCTCGCCGAGCAGGGGTACGCGTACCGGATCACCGACGCCGACGATCTGCTGGGCCCCGCCATCGGGTGACCGCCTGCCACCGGACCGGGGCCTCTAAGCTGGGGCCGTGCGACATTTCGAGTTCACCGTCGACCGGCCCTACGCGAAGTCTGTCAACCAGACGTTCGCCGACATGCGACGCCTGCAGGTGTCGGCGATCGTGGTGGCTCTGCTGTTCGCGGCCGCCGCTGCCGGTCTGATCCTGCTCGCCCACCCCTGGTCGATCATCCTCGGTGTCGTCGTGGCGATCGCCGCACTGACGTCCGTGTGGGTGGCGTTCTGGGTGCCGAAGAAGGTCGGCAGCATCGAGGAGTTGTACGCGAAGAGCCCGCTGGTGCCTGCCGTCGTCTCGGAGGTCCATCCCCGCGCGGTCACCCTGCTGTCGCTGATCGACGTCGCGAAGCCCTCCGCGGGCCGGGCGTCGTACGCCCTCGTCACTCGCAACGTTCCGATCCGGACCGGTCAGAAGCAGAGGGTGGGCGACAGGGTGCCGTCCGTCGCACTCCTGAACGACCGCAGCACCCGCAACGACGCCGCCACGTGGGAGATGGTCAGCCCGATGCCGATCGCGTGGGGCACCCGCGACGCGGCGGTGCGTTCCCGCGCGGAAGACGCCATCGATCAGGTCGAATGGGATTTCCTGCAGAGCCGGATCCCCGAGTCCGAGCACATCCGGACCAGCCCCGAGCAGCGAGTCGCGGTGTCCGAGCACGACCTTCCGGAGGGCCTGCGCTGATCGGCAACTAGTCGGGCCAGCCTTCGGCCGGTTGCCGCGGGTCGCCGGCGAGCAGGGCGGCCACCCACGAAGCGCGCCGGACGCCGCGCTGCACGAGCCCGGCGCGCTGGACGCCCTCGAACCGGAAGCCCACCCGGCGGGCGACCGCCGCCGAGTCGAGATTGCCGACGAACGCGCGCCATTCGATGCGTTCGAGCCCCATACCGTCCGGCCGAAACGCGAAATCGCACACCAGGTTCACCGCGGTCGTCATGAGGCCCCGCGACCGTGCCGCCGGCGACAGCCAGTATCCGATCTCCGCCGCCGTCACATCCCGCGCCATCAGACCGATCATCCCCAGCACGGGACCGTCCTCGCGTTCGCGCAGCGCCCACGTGGGACTGCGGTCGGCCCAGCCGGACGGCACCGTCTGCCGCACGAACTGCTCGGCGTCCGAGCGGCCGTACGGCGCGGGCATCGTCGTCCACTCGGCGATCGACGCGTCGCTGCATGCCGCGCAGATCTCGTCGACGTCGGTGACGACCGGCGGGCTCAGCCACAGCGTGTCGGCGGCGAGGGTGACGACGAACATGCCCGCCACTCTATGCCCGGTGAGGCGGCCTATGGATCAACGCAGCGCGGGCAGCACTTCCTTCTCGAACAGTTCGATGCCCGACGTGTCGTACGCGGCTTCGGGGAAGTAGAAGATGCCGTAGGACATGCCCTGCTCCTTCAGCGCCGACAGTTTCTCGACGATCTGCTCCGGCGTTCCCACACCGGGCATTCCGCGGAAGGCTCCCAGGGCACCCTCGGCGGCGTCGGCGCCGACGTGGGGGGTGAGCCGGTCCTTCAGGGTGAGCAACCGCTGCTCGACCTCCGCCTCGGTGGTGCCGATCGCGACGTTGTAGTTGGCCGAGCGGGTGATGGCGTCGAAGTCGGTGCCGACGGTGTCGCAGTGCTTCCGCAGGATCTCGGACTTCTGCGCGAAGCCCTCGGGTGTGCCGTCGAAGTTGGTGTACTGCGCGTACTTTGCCGCGATCTTCAACGTCACCTTCTCGCCGCCACCGGCGATCCACAGCGGGATGCCGCCTTCCTGCAACGGAAGTGGGCGGACGATGGCACCGTCGACCTGGTAGTGCTTGCCTTCGAGGGTCGCGATGCCGTTGGCCCAGGCCTGACGCATGATCTGCACGCCCTCGTCGAGGCGACCGAGACGCACACCGGCAGAGGGGAATCCGTATCCGTATGCCCGCCACTCGTGCTCGTACCAGCCGCCGCCGATACCCATCTCGACGCGTCCGCCCGAGATGAGGTCGGTGGTGGCGGCGACCTTCGCGAGGTAAGCCGGGTTGCGGTAGCTCATCGCCGTACACATCTGGCCGAGACGCACCCGCGAGGTGACCGCCGCGAACGCGGACATGAGGGTCCACGCCTCGTGCGTGGCCTCCTCCGTCGGTGCCGGGACGGTATGGAAGTGGTCGTAGACCCACAGGGAATCCCAGGACGAACCCTGATCGGCGCGCAACGCGAAGTCGCGCATCACCGACCACTGATCCGCGGGATCGATTCCGACGAGATCCAGACGCCAACCTTGAGGAACGAACAATCCGAAGCGCATGAAACGAATGTACCTATGCTTCCTGTTTTTCGAGCGGTAAGGAATCGGGCTCCGGCGGGGTCGGCGGTGGCCACGGGGAATAGACCGGGATGAACCGGAACAGGAGGCCGGCGCCGACCAGCGCCGCTCCCCCGATCGCGGCGACGGCGGCCCCGAGCGGGACGACCGCGGCGAGCGCGCCGACGCCGAAGGGTCCGGCGAACATGCCGGTGTCGTGGGTGAGCCGCCAGGCGGCGAGGAATTCGGCGCGGGTCGCCGGTGGGGCGATGTCGGCGCCGAGCGTCATGATCACACCGTTGCCGAGCCCGTTGCCGATGCCCATCACGACGGCGACGACCCCGATCGACAGGAGATCGTGCGAGAACGGCAACGCCAGGTAGGACACCCCGATCACCAGAAGCGACGGCACCGCGATGAACCGGCGACCGTACCGGTCCATGAAGTGTCCGGCCGGATACGAGCACAGCAGATCGACGGCCGCTCCGACCCCGAAGACGAGACTGACCTGGGCGGCGTCGAGTCCGAGATGGGCAGCCCACAGCGGCAGCACCGCCTCCCGCGAGGCGCGGGCCGCACCCATCAGGAGCGACCCGGCGCCGAGCGTGGCCAGCAGCTTCCGGTGCCGGCGCAGAATCGACGGCAGCGTCGCGTGGGTACCGGCGGTGCCTGCGTGGCGCCGCGGCGGGTCGGGGACCCTCGACATCAGCCACCCGGACAGGACGACGCCGACGAACTGCACCATGAATCCGCCCCGGGCGCCGACCACCAGGATCACGGCGGCGCCGAGCAGCGGTCCCACGAAGAAGCCGAGCCGCCACATCGCCGCGAACGACGACATCGCCCGGGCCCGCAGCCCGATCGGCACGGCGTCGGCCAGGTAGCTCTGGCGGGCCAGCCCCCACACGGCGTTGGCGAGCCCGGTCAGCAGTGCCCCCACACCCAGCATCCAGGGTGTCTGCGCGAGCAGACAGACCAGCACTCCGGCGGCGCCGACGGTACTGCCGCCGATGATGGACCGCCGCTCCCCGAACCTGGCGACGATCCGGCCTGCGGGCAGGTCGCCCAGGACGGCGCCGAGCCCGACGACCGCGACGATCAGCCCGGACACGGCCACGGACGCACCCAGTTCGCGGGCCGTCAGTGCCATGACCGGGGCGGCGGCCCCCTGGCCGATGCCGAAGATCGCGGCGGGAACGAAGACGGTGGTGACGAGAGGTTTCAGACCGGTCTCGCCGCTCATGCGCTCGCTTCGTCGACCGCGCCCGCGAACCGGTTACCGACGTCCGTGAGACCGTAGTGACCGCGCAGGGTGGTCGCGGTGTACTCCGTCCGGAACAGTCCGCGCTGCTGCAGGATCGGGACGACACGGTCGACGAAGTCGTCCAGTCCGCCGGGCAGGTAGGGCGGCATGATGTTGAAACCGTCGGCCGCGCCCTGCTCGAACCACGTCTGCAGCTCGTCGGCGACCTGTTCGGGGGTCCCGGCGAACGTGCGGTGCCCACGTCCGCCGCCGAGCAGCCCGATCAGCTGCCGGACGGTGAGCGAACCGTCCGCCGCGAGGTCCTTCACCAGCTGGTAGCGGCTCTTGTTGCCCTGGATCTCGTCCAGCGGCGGAAGCGGCGGAAGCGGGGCGTCGAGGGAATGCTTGGTGAGGTCGACACCGAGCATCGTGGACAGCTGACGCAGCGAGTACTCGGGCGAGATCAGGTCGGTGAACGACTGCTCGAGCGCCTTCGCCTCCTCCTCGGTGTCCGCGATGAACGGCACGATGCCGGGCAGCACCTTCAGGTCGCCCGCATTGCGGCCGTGCTTGACGACACGCGCCTTGAGGTCGCGGTAGAACTCCTGACCCTGTTCCAGGGTGCGCTGCGCGGTGAACACGGCCTCGGCGTACCGCGCGGCGAACTCCTTGCCGCTCTCGGACGAGCCGGCCTGCACCAGCAGCGGCCGCCCCTGGGCGGACCTCGGCGAGTTGAGCGGGCCCTTGACCCGGAACCGCGGTCCGTCGTGGTCGATGGTGTGAACCTTGCCGGGGTCGGCGAACACGCCGGTCTCCGGGTCGAGCACCACCGCGCCGTCCTCCCAGCTGTCCCACAGGGCGAGCGTGACGTCGACGAATTCCTCTGCGCGCTCGTACCGTCCGCTGTGTGCGGGGATGCCGTCGACGCCGAAGTTCGCAGCCTCGTCCGCACCGGCCGAGGTCACGATGTTCCACCCCGCCCGGCCGCCGCTGATGTGGTCGAGCGACGTGAACTTGCGCGCCAGGTTGTACGGGTCGGAGTAACTCGTGGACGCGGTGGCAATCAGTCCCACGTGTTCGGTGGCGACGGCGATCGCCGACAGCAACGTGACGGGCTCGAAGATCGCCTGGGTGTTGTGCTTGATCCGCGGTCCGACGGCGAGACCGTCCGCGAAGAACACCGAATCGAGCTTGCCCCGCTCCGCGATCCGGCCGAGTTCCTGGAAGTGTGCGACGTCCAGAACGCGGTGCGCCTCGGTGCGGGGATGGCGCCACGCCGCCTCGTGATGTCCCACACCCATGAGAAAGGCGTTGAGGTGGAACTGGGAATCCTGTGACATGTGGAGTTTCTTTTCCGGTAAGTGACTAGACCCGCCAGCGGGACAGCCTGCGTTCGATCAGTACGAGAACGGCGTTGAGCGTCAGCCCGAGAACCGAGATGGCGACGATGCCCGCATACATGTTGGGGATCTGGAAGTTGAACTGGGAGGCCGTGATCAGGTAACCGAGGCCGGCCTTGGCCCCAACCATCTCGGCGGCGATCAGCACGAGGATCGACGACGCCGCCGCCATGCGGATGCCGGTGAAGATGGTGGGAACGGCGGCGGGAAGCACGACCTTCTGGAACAGGCGCACGGGCGACAGTCCCAGCGACGACGCCGACTTGATCAGCAACGGGTCGACGGTGCGCACACCGGAGATCGTGTTCAGCAGGATCGGGAAGGTGCACGCGTAGATCACCAGGGCGATCTTGGACTCCTCACCGATGCCGAGGATCAGGATGAAGACCGGGAGCAACGCCAGCGCCGCCGTGTTGCGGAACAGCTCCAGGATCGGGTTCAGGAAGTCCGACACCGGGCGGTACCAGGCGATCGCGATGCCCAGCGGGATCGCGATCACGACCGCCACGAAGAATCCGATCAGGGCGCGGGAGAGGCTGGCGGACACGTGCTGCCACAGCTCACCGCTCTGCACCAGGTCGAAGAACGCCTCGACCACCGTGGTGAACGGGGGCAAGAACACCTCGTCGACGAGACCGACCCGCGGAGCGATCTCCCACAGCGCCAGGAAGGCGACGATCGCGACGGACGGCTTGAGGATCCGCCAGGCGATCGGACGCAGTGCCGCGCCGGCACGCTGGACGGCACCCGGCTGCGGTGGGGTGGAAGCGGGCGACGGAGCCGACGTCCCGGGCCGATCGATTGCAACGGGAGCTTCCGGTGACGCGAGTGCGCTAGACATGTGCTTCCTCCTTCTCGATTACCTGTGCACGCTCCACTTCGCCGTGCAGCAGCGTCCAGATGCGGTGGCGGTAGTGCCGGAACTGCTCGTTGGACCGGACGTCCTCGCCGCTGCGGTCGATGTCGATGTCCACGAACGTCTTCACCCGGCCGGGCCGCGACGTCAGGACCGCGACCCGCTGCCCGAGGTAGATGGCCTCGTCGATGCCGTGCGTGATGAACAGGATGGTCTTGCCGGTGGCCTTCCAGATGCGCAGCAGTTCGTCCTGCAGCGACTCACGGGTCTGCGCGTCGAGCGCCGCGAACGGCTCGTCCATCAGCAGCACCTCGGGATCGAACGCGAGGCTGCGGGCGATCGCGACACGCTGCTTCATGCCGCCCGACAGCTCGTGCGGGTACCGGTCGCCGAAGCCCTTCAGACCGACGAGCTCGAGGTAGTGCTCGGCGAGTTCGCGCCGTTCCTTCTTGGGCAGTCCCTTGGCCTCGAGCCCGAACTCGATGTTGTGCCGGGCCGTCCGCCACGGCAGGAGTGCGTACTGCTGGAAGACGATTCCGCGGTCGAGACCGGGCCCGGTCACCGGCTGCCCGTCGAGCAGGATCCGACCCGACGTGGGGGTGCTGAGCCCGCCGAGCAGGTCGAGCAGCGTGGACTTTCCGCAACCACTCGGACCGACGAGGACGAGGAATTCGCCGTCCGCGAGATCGATGTCGATGTCCTCGATCGCGGTGAACTTGTCCTTGGACCCGCGCACGTCGAACTGCTTGGTGACGTGCTCGAGGCGGAGCTTGGGCGTCTGAACCCGATCGGGGTTCGAGGCGGTGGTGCTCATTTCTGTCCTTCCAGTACTTCTCCGTCGGGCCCGCTCTCGGGCTGGAACGTGCCGTTGGCGTACGGGTTGAATTCGTTGGTGTAGAGGTCGGTTGCGGTCAACTTGCCCTCGTCGAGCTCACCGTTGCGGACGAGCCAATCGACCCAGGTCTGCAGCTCCTTCTCCTGGATCACGGCCCCGGCGACGGGAATCCCGGAGCTGCGCCAGTAGCCGATGGCCTCGTCGCTCTCGTTGCGGCCACGCTTGTCGATGATGCTCTTGAACCGTGCGACGACCTCCTCACGCGGAGTGACCTGGGTCCATCGGATGGCCCGGGCCGTGCCCTGCACGAAGTCCGCGACGGCGTCCTTGTTCTTCGCCAGGAAGTCGTCGCGCACTACGTAGGTGCCGTAGCTGAAGGCGCCGAACAGATCCCGGTCCGTGAACAGCGGCCGGATGCCCCCACGCTCCTGGGCTGTTTCGCGGAAGATGTCGTTGATGGCAGCCACGTCGATCTGACCTTCGCGCAGGGCCGTTTCGTTGTTCACCGGCGGGACGACGGTCAGCTCCACCTGCTTGATCTCGTCCTGGGTCAACCCCTGCTGGGCCAGCCACTCCCGGACCAGGAACTCGTGGTGCGCACCGAGCGTGTTCATCCCGACCTTCTTGCCGATCAGGTCGCGCGCCGAGCGGATGGGGCTGCCGTCCAGCACGAAGTATCCCGTGTACTCACCGGCGTCCGCACCGTAGGAACTCAGCACCGACGTGATCGGTGCCCCCGCGGCATTGAGCTTGACGACGGCTCCGTTGAATGCCGAGCCGAACTCGATGTCGCCGGTGGCCGCCGACTGGATGTCCTGCGGGCCGCTGGTGGTGTCGCCGACCCATTCGAGCTTGATCTTGTCGTAATACCCCAGGTCCTCGGCGAGTTCGTGGAATCCCACGTCCCCGGCCCACCCCTGGTAGCGCAGGACCGTCTTCCCGTCCTCGGTGGTGGCAGTATCCGACGAGCCGGCGCACCCCGCCACTCCCGAGGCCAACGTGAACAGTGCTGCGGTCGCCGCGAGGGCGCGCACGGCGCCTCGCCGGAACCGGGAGTGGGACATCGACATCACTTTCTTCTCGTGGGGACCTGGGGTGGAGTTCACTTGGCGGCCAGCGCTTGTCCGTCAGGGCCGCTGTCGGCGGGGTACGTGCCGTTGGCGTACGGGTTGTACTCGTTGGTGTAGACGTCGGCGGGCGTGAGCTTGCCGTCCTCGAGTTCCCCGTTGCGGACGAGCCAGTCGATCCAGGTCTCGATCTCCTTGTCGGTGATCACGCCACCGGGACCCGCCACACCCGGCGACTTCCAGTAGTCCACGAGGTCGGTGGTCTCGTTGCGGCCCCGCTTGGTGATGATGTCCTTGTACTTCGCGATCACGTCGTCGCGCGGAGTCGTCTGGGTCCAGCGGATCGCGCGGGCCGTGCCCTGCACGAAGTCAGCGACGGCGTCCTTGTTCTTCGCGATGAAGTCATTGCGGAACAGCAGCGATCCGTAGGTGAAGGAACCGAAGATGGACTCGTCGGTGAACAGCGGGCGGATGCCGCCGCGTTCGACTGCCTTGTCGCGGAACACGCTCCCGAGCGTGCCGACGTCGATCTGACCCTGCCGCAGCGCCTGTTCGGTGTTCACCGGCGGCACCACGGTCAGCTCGACCTGCTTGATCTCGTCCGGGGTCAGCCCCTCCCGCGCCAGCCACTCACGCACGAGGAACTCGTGGTGTGCGCCGAGCGTGTTCATGCCGACCTTCTTGCCGATCAGGTCACGTGCCGACGTGATCGGGCTTCCGTCGAGCACGTAGTACCCGTTGAACGTCTCCTTGTCGGAGCCGTAGTAGCCGATGACGGACGTGATCGGCGAGTCGGCCGCGGCCAGCTTCAGCACCGCACCGTTGAACGCGCCACCGAAGTCGGTCTGCCCGGTGGCGGCATTCTGAATGCTCTGCGGCCCACTCGTGGTGTCGCCGATCCAGTTCAGTTCGACCTTCTGGTAGTAGCCCAGGTCGGCCGCGAGCTCCGGGAACGAGACCTGTCCCGTGGTCCCCTCGTAGCGAAGTACCGTCTTCCCGTCGGCTGTCGTGGTCGTCTCCGAACTGGAGCACGCGACAGCAAGGCTGGTGAATGTGAGAAGGGCGGCCGCTGCGGCCAGAGTCCGCGCGAAACGTGGACGAATCATCGAAGGTCTTCCTAGTGTGTGTTGCCCGCGCACGACGAAGCGGCGGGTCGTGCGAGCGCACTCCCGAACTCCGCCCGGCGGTCGCCGGACGGGTGAGCAGGACGTGCAGAAGAAAAAGGGGTGCGAAAAAGCCAGGTCAGCTACGACAGCCGAAACACTGGAACATGGCAGACTCCCTGGAGGTGGTGTGGTCGCCACACCATACGTCCGGACCCACCACCAGGGTCAACGGTTACGCACACGACGGATTTTATGTCTGGACCGCACGTAGGATATCGGCATGCCCACTGCCACGCTGGTAGACGAATTCGAGTCCCACCGGCCGCATCTGCTCTCCGTAGCGTACCGGCTGACGGGAAGCGTCAGCGACGCGGAGGACGCCGTGCAGGAGTCCTGGCTACGACTCGACGACGCGGACGCCGAGAACATCCGCGACCTCCGGCCGTGGCTCACGACGGTGGTCGGGCGGATCTGCCTCGACCGGTTGCGGTCGGCGGCGGTGCGGAGGGAACAGTATGTCGGCCAATGGCTTCCGGAACCCATCGTCACCGGACTGTCGCCGTCGGCCGAGCCGGACCCGCTGGAAGCGGTCGTCCGGGACGAGGACAACCGCCTCGCCGCGCTGATCGTGCTCGACACGCTCACCCCTGCACAACGGGTCGCGTTCGTGCTGCACGACGGTTTCGGGGTCCCGTTCGACGAGGTTGCCGGGATTCTCGGCATCGAGACGCCCGCGGCGCGTCAGCTCGCGTCGCGGGCCCGCAAGGCCGCTGCCGCAACCACACCCGCCGTTCCCGACGACGAGCATGCCGTCGCCGTGCAGCGACTGCTCGAAGCACTCGCCGCCGGCGACCTCGACGCGGTGATCGCGGCGCTGCACCCGGACGCCCTCGTCATCGGCGACGCCAACGGCACCACGAGCACCGCCGTCAACGTCATCCACGGCGCGGACAAGTTCGCCCGCTTCTTCCTCGGCCTCATCAAGCGGTACGGGCCGGCGGTGTTCACCGTCATGCAGCCGGTCCTGGTCAACGGCCAGCTGGGCTTCTTCAGTGCCGCACTCACCGGCGACGATGCCCACCGCAGCTCGCCGCCGCGAGTGGGTGGGTTCACCGTCCGGGACGGACTCGTCTACGCGGCGTACGACATCGCCAATCCGGAGAAGTTCGGCGGGATCAGGCTGCCGGACCATTCTTCGTGACCGCCGCATCGTCGGCCCACGGCACCCGGCACGAATCGGTGCCGAAACCCTGTTCCGTGATGCCCAGCGCCGAGTACATCCGGGCGCGCATGTTCTCGATGCCGATCTGGTAGGACAGTTCGACGACACCGGCCCGGCCGAACCGGCGCTCGAGGTCCGCCACCTGTTCGTCGGTGACCGTGGTGGGCGTCGCCGTCATCGCGTCGGCGTATGCGATGGCCGCGCGCTCGTCCTCGCTGTACGCGGGCGAGTCGGCGTAGTCGGCGATGTGCTGGAGCCGCTCCACGTCCAGGCCGTCGAGGCGTTGCAGCATCGTGCCGAAGTCCACGCACCACGAGCAGCCGATCGTCCACGCCACGCGGTAGACGGCGATCTCCCGCACGTTCGCGGGAAGCACGGTCGACGCCTTCTGCACCGCCAGCTCGTGCCGGGCCGACGCGACGAACAGCTTGCGGTGATGGGCGAGCACGGTGAACGGTTCGGGTACCTCGTCGAACTTGTGGGCAGCATATTTGTAGGCGACCTTCACCAGCGGGCTCGCGTCCGCCGGGGCCACTGCGGGAATGCGGGGCATTGCGTCCTCCATCGTCACCGGGCGCCCTTCGCGCGCCGTCTACAGAGAAGACGAGACAGCCCTGCAGAACGTGACGCGGCCGTGTGCAACCCTCGCCGTCACACCGACTACGCTGCAGTAATGCCCGCAACGCCGCGCAACCGCACCGTCCAGCGCTTGCAGCCGTTCGCGTCCACCATCTTTGCCGAGATGACCGCGCTCGCCGTGCGCCACGACGCCATCAACCTCGGTCAGGGTTTCCCCGACACCGACGGTCCCGCGTCCATGCTCGACGCCGCGCGCCGAGCCATCGCGGACGGGCTCAACCAGTACCCGCCCGGCCCCGGCATGCCCGTGCTCCGCCAGGCGGTCGCGGCCGACCGCCTGGCCCGGTACGGGCTCGACCACGACCCCGACTCGGAGGTGCTCGTCACCGTCGGCGCCACCGAGGCCATCAGCGCCGCCATTCTGGGGCTGGTCGAACCGGGTGAGGAAGTGGTGCTGATCGAGCCGTACTACGACTCCTACGCGGCGTCTGTCGCGCTGGCGGGGGCGGTACGCCGCAGTGTGCCGCTCGCCCGCTCCGGCACGAAGTTCGTCGTCGACCTCGACGCTCTGCGGGCCGCGATCACGCCGAAGACCCGGATGCTGGTGATCAACACCCCGCACAATCCGACCGGCACCGTGTTCACCCCGGAGGAGATCGCCGCCGTCGCGGAGCTGGCGTGCGAGCACGACCTGCTGGTTCTCAGCGACGAGGTGTACGAGCACCTGGTGTTCGACGGCCGGACGCACACCGCCCTGGCCACTCTGCCGGGAATGTACGAACGGACCGTCTCGGTGTCGAGCGCCGCCAAGACGTTCAACGTCACCGGCTGGAAGATAGGCTGGGCGTGCGGTCCGGCGGAACTGATCGACGCCGTCCGGACCGCGAAGCAGTACATGTCGTTCGTCGGCGGCGGACCGTTCCAGCCCGCGGTGGCGCATGCGCTGAGCCACGAGCAGCAGTGGGTGAAAGAGCTGCGGGACAGTCTCCAGGCCAAGCGGGACGTGCTGTACGACGCGCTCGTCGCGTCCGGTCTGGAGGTCCATTCGGGTGGCGGCACGTACTACCTGTGCGCCGACATCACCGCGATCGGTGAACGCGACGGCATCGACTTCTGCCGCAGGCTCCCGGAGCGAATCGGCGTGGCCGCGGTGCCGGTCAGTGTGTTCACCGACCATCCGCAGCCGTGGAACCCGCTGGTGCGGTTCGCGTTCTGCAAGCAGGATCACGTGCTCGAGGAGGCGGCGCGGCGGCTCCGGACCCTCGGGGAGCCCGGATCGTGACTGCCCGCACCATCCCCGCCGACTTCGTGCGGCGGTCGCTCGAACTGTCGGCGCGCAGTGGGGTCGATCTCTCCCCCGCGCTGTCGGCGGCGGGAATCACGACGGCGTCGCTGGAGGATCCGCTGGCCCGGTTGACGCCGACCCAGGTCACCGCGTTCACCCAGGCGGTCTGGCAGATCACGGGCGACGAATTGTTCGGGCTTGGCCCGGCCCCGGTCCCCCGCGGCACGTTTCGGCTCGTCTGCCTCGCCCTGATCCACACCGCGGACCTGTCCGCCGCCCTCGAGCGGATGGCCGACATCCTGCGCGCCCTGCCGTCACTGCCCGCGCTGCACATCGGTCCCGGTATCAACGGCGGAACCCGGATGACCATCGACATCCGCCCGGCCGCGGCCGAACGGTCCACCGAGGACGTGCAGTCGTCGCTCGAGGCCACGCGGGTCACCACCGATTTCCTGCTGATCCTGCTCCACCGTTTCGCGGCGTGGCTCGTGGGCAAGAGGGTCCGGTTGCTGGCGGTGGAACTGCCGTATCCGGCGCCGCTGCCGCAGCTCGCCGAGAACTACGATCACATCTTCGGCGTCCCCGTGACTTTCGATTCCGACATTCCCGCAATCGAATTCGACAACGCGGTCATGCGGGCGCCCATCATCCAGACCGAGGAGACGCTCGAGGACTACCTCCGAGAGTCACCGACGCTGCTGATGTCGGAGCGTGACTACGACAGCACGGCGTCGGCGCAGGTGCGCCGGGTCCTCGAGCTGGGCATGAAAGGCCGGACGTCGACGGCCGAGGACATCGCGGAGATGCTGTCGATCAGCGTCCCCCACCTGCGCCGCCTGCTCCGGCAGGAGGGGACGTCGTTGAATCAGCTGCGCGAGGAAGTGCTCCGCGACGCCGCCGTGGCCGGGCTCCGACGCGGCGAGACCGTGGAGGACCTGTCGGCGCGGCTCGGCTTCTCCGAGCCCAGTGCGTTCCGTCGCGCCTTCAAACGCTGGACCGGCAGCACCCCGAGTTCCTACCGCGGAGCGTGACAGCGCGTCAGCTGACGCAGAACTCGTTGCCCTCGGGGTCTGCCATCGTGACCCACTCGCTCGGCCCCTGCCGGCCGCGGTGGAGCACGGTGGCGCCGGACTGCTCCAGCTTCTCGGCCACCTCGTAACGGGCGTCCCCGACCCTGATGTCCAGGTGGAGCCGGTTCTTCACCGTCTTCCGTTCGGGAACCAGCTGGAACAGCACACGCGGGCGCTCCGGGTGCTCCGGATCGCGGATCGCCTGACCCTCCCGCCAGACGAGGACACCCTCGAACTCCATGGTGTCGGACTCCTGCGCGTGGCCGGCCTCGACGAGCCCGCGGATGAACTCCTCGTTGCTCGGCTCCACCTCCCAGCCGAGCGCCTGCGCCCACCATTTGGCCAGGGTATGCGGGTTCTCCGAGTCCACTGTGACTTGAAATTCATATCCCATGGCCCGACGGTACAGCGGGGCACCGACAGGTCCCGGCCAGCCGAATCCCGGCACCTGCCGGTCTCAGGGTTTGACGAGGATCCGGATGGGATCACCCTCGTGGTTCGCGAGTTTCTCGATGCCCTTCGCGACGTCCTCGAGCGGGACGATCTCGCTGATCGACCGCGACAGGTCGAGCCGGCCACGGGACACCAGTTCGGCGAGGGTTTCGATGTCCACGTTCTTGTAGCCGAGGTGGCCGAGCACCTGCTTCTGGGACAGCCCGAACTGTGCGGTCGTTCCCACCGATGCCTCCTGCGCGCTCAGCCCGACCGCGACGAGTCGGCCACCCACCGTCAGGCAGTCGAGTGCCTGCTCGAATGTCACTTTCAGTCCGGCCGCGTCGAACGCGACGTCGAGCATCCGGCCGCCCGTCGCCTCGGCGACCTTCTCCTTCAGGTTCTCGTCCCGGGAGTCGAACGCGTAATCGGCCCCGAGCTCCAGGGCACGTTCCCGCACAGCGGGATTGATGTCGAACGCGATCACCGGGACAGCGCCGACCAGACGTGCCAGCTGCACGATGTGGGTGCCGACTCCGCCCACACCCCACACCCCGACGGTCTCCCCGACCACCACCTTGCCGGTGCGCACGACCGCGCCGAACGGCGTCGACACCGCGTCGGCGAGGATGGCCGCCTGTTCGAAAGGAACGTTGTCCGGGATACGGGTCAGGCCCCCGGCCTGCGCCACCGTGTACTCGGCCCACGCGCCGTCGTAGGCGAACGCCATGAGCTGGATGTTCAGGCAGTTCGTGAGGTCCCCGCGGCGGCAGTTTCGGCACCCGAAGCAGGGCCTGCCCGCGGACGGCACGACGCGGTCTCCCTCGGACCAGCCGGATACTCCGGCACCGAGTTTCGCAATGGTGCCCGACGCTTCGTGCCCCTGGGTCACCTCGGGCAGCAGCGCGGGGAACGTGCCGTCGATCAGACTCAGGTCGGAATGGCAGATGCCGCAGAACTCCACTTTGACGAGCACTTCACCGGGACCGGGCTTCGGGATCGGAACATCCTCCACAGCAATTGTTTTCGTGTCCGCATGGAATCGCTGCGCCCGCATGGTCCCGGTCATCTCTCGCCCCTTCGTCGTCATCGCTTCCGACGGTACCCGCGAAACATGCTCAGGTGTGCATGATTCAGGCCACTGCCGATTCAGATCGTCGCGGGCCGCGTCCGGTCGAGGGCGAGGTGAACGGCGAGGCCGCCGAGGACGCTTCCCATCACGAACTTCTGCACACGCAGCCACACCGGGCGTCCGGACAGGAACGCCGCGAGAGTTCCTGCGACGCAGACGATCAACGCGTTCACGGTGAGCGCCACCACGATCTGGACACTGCCCAGCAGCAGGCTCTGCAACCACACGGGCCCGGCGCCGGGGTGGACGAACTGCGGGATCAGCGCCAGGTACATCACCGCGATCTTCGGATTGAGCAGGTTGGTCGTGAGTCCCATCAGGAACAGCCGGGCGGACGAATCCCGGGGCAGCGCCCGGGACGGAGCGAACGGCGTGTGCCCGCCGGGCCGCAACGCCTTCCAGGCCAGCCAGCCCAGATAGCACGCGCCCGCCAGCTTCAGCGCGGTGTAGGCCTGCGGGACGGCGGAGAACACCGCCGAAATGCCCAGTGTCGCAGCAGCCAGATAGCACAGGAATCCGAGAGCGACACCGGCCAGCGAGACCAGTCCCGCCGCCCGGCCCTGAGTGATGCTGCGCGAGACCAGATACACCATGTTGGGTCCCGGTGTGAGAACCATGCCGAGGGCGATCGCCGCCACTCCGAGTACCGCCGCCGAATCGATCATGCCCGTGACGATCCCACCGCGGCGCCGCGCCGTCGCGGTCCAGTACGGCCTCGGTGGACCTGTGTCCGGGTTGCATTCGTCGACGACCAGTGGGAACGTCGGAAGAGTAAAGCGTTGTCCAATCCGAAAGGGTGAAACACGAGTTATGCGTACGGCCGTAGCCGACAACTACCCCACGAGGGACCGCAACGAGTGCACGATGACCGTCCGCCAGGACCCGGTCACCTGGTCGGACGGGAAACGGGGTGATACCCGCTCCGGTCCGCTCACCGCGAATCAGATTGCCGTCTACGACGCACGCGGGTATCACTCCGCCGAGTCGATCATCCCACCACGCGACGTGTTCAACCTGGTCGACGAGATGACCCGCCTCGCCGAGACCGACACGCTGCGCGGCGACGACCGCGTCGTACGGGAGAACGGCGACGGCGCCGTCCGTTCCGTGTTCGACGTCCACCGCCTCAGCGACGTCGTCGACGAGATCATCCGCCGCCCCGAGGTGGTGGGTATCGCCCGGCAGATCCTCGGTTCGGACGTCTACGTCCACCAGTCGCGACTCAATTTCAAGCCCGGTTTCACCGGCGGCCCGTTCTACTGGCACTCCGACTTCGAGACCTGGCACGCCGAGGACGGCATGCCCACTCCTCGCGCCGCGAGTATCTCGATCGCGCTCACCGAGAACTACGGGCACAACGGCGGGCTGATGATCATGCCCGGATCGCACCGCGCGTTCGTCTCCTGCGCCGGCGAGACCCCCGAGGACTACTACAAGGAATCGCTGGTCAGCTACGTTCCCCCCACCGGGTCGCCCGATCAGCCGACGCTCACCCGGATGGCGAACGAGTACGGCATCGACATGATGACCGGACCGGCCGGCTCCGCCACCGTGTTCGATTCCAACTGCATGCACGGGTCGAACGGCAACATCACGCCGTTCGCGCGGTCCAACCTCTTCATCGTGTTCAACAGTGTCGAGAACACCCTGACGGATCCGTTCTCGGCGCCCGCGCCGCGCCCCGACTACCTCGGCAGCCGGGATTTCACCCCCTTGCGGTAACGAGCACCATGACGTACCGCGGCCCCGCTCCCTGATGTCGGAGCGGGGCCGCGGTCGGTCGATGCCGTGAAACCCATAGCCTTCGCGCCGCCCTGCATGCGACGATGGCTTGGCACGGTTCGACCGCCCGGCCGGGCGCCGGCCGAACCTTCATCTCCCGGAACGGGGAATGATGTTTGCCTACATCGCGCGCACCGTCGTCGCACACCCGTGGCAGGTCATCGCGACCTGGGTAGTCGCCGCAATAGCCGTCATCCTGTTCGCACCGAGTCTCGACGACTACACCACCGGTAACCAGCAGACGTTCCTGCCCAGCACTTTCGAGTCCTCCGAGGCGCAGGCCGTCGGCAACGAATACTTCCCGAGCCTGTCCGGTGCCACCGGCAGCCTGGTGGTGGTCCGTGCAGACGCCGCCCCGCTGACACCCGCCGACCAGCAGACGGCACTGAATCTCGCGACCTCGCTGCAGAATTCGGCGATCCCAGGAGTGGTGAGCGTGCAAGGGTCGCCTGCGTCGCTGTCCGCCGACGGGAAGGCTGCCGCACTGCAGGTGGTGTTCGACGGACAACCCGGCGACGACCAGGTCAACGATGCCGTGCCGGTCATCCGGGGCGACGCAGAGCAGCAACTGAACGGCACCGGCCTCGTGAGCGGGCTGACCGGGAACGCGGCCATTCAGGTCGACACCACAGCCGCCTACGACAACGCCGACAAGGTCATCACGATCGCCACGGTGATCGTCATCCTCGCCCTGCTCGGCCTGATCTTCCGCAGCCCCGTCATCGCCGCCCTGCCGGTTCTCGTGATCGGCGTGGTGCTGTCGGTGGTCACCGGACTGACCGCCGTGCTCGCCGATCTGTTCGACTTCCAGGTCAGCACGTCGCTGCAATCCATCCTCGTGGTCGTCCTCTTCGGTGTCGGCACCGACTACATCGTCTTCCTGTTGTTCCGCTATCGCGAACGCCTCCGGCAGCAGGCCGCGGCTGGGTCCACCACCGACATGCATCGAGAAGCCCTCGTGTTCTCCACCGACGTCGTCGGGCGCGTCGTGGCGTCGTCGGCGCTCACGGTCATCGTCGCTTTCGCCGCCCTGCTGCTGGCGAAACTCGGCTCGCTCACCACGCTCGCGCCGGGACTCATCGTCGCCGTGGCCCTCATGCTGGTGACGGCGTTGACGCTCATCCCCGCCGTGTTCACCGTGCTGGGACGCCACCTGTTCTGGCCGCTCGGACCGGGGCACGACAGCCCTCACACCCCGTTCGCGTCGATCGGCGCCGCGATCGGGCACCGCCCAGCCGTGTTCGCCATCGCGATCGGCGTCGTGTTGATCGCGCTCGCCTCCTTCGCGTCCGGCTACAAGTCGACGTACAACACGCTGGGGGAACTGCCCTCCGACACGCCGTCACAGCAGGCCTTCGACACCCTCGATCAATCCTTCCCCGCGGGTGCGCTGAGCCCGACCCAGGTGTACGTCGTGGCTCCCGGGCCGCTCGATCCCGCGTCGCTGACCCCGCTCGTCACCGCTCTGACACAGGTGCCGGGCGTGTCCTCGGTCGCCCCGCCGCGACCCAGTCAGGACGGTCGCGCCGCGCTCGTCAACGTCGTACTCGCCGACGACCCGTACTCGAACGCGTCCCTCGACCTCGTCGAGGGACCGATCCGCGACGCCGCCCACGGCGCGGTCCCCGGTTCGGAAGTCGTTGTGGGAGGGCAGACGTCCACGTTCGTCGACGTCCGCGCGCAACTCGCGGCGGATACGCGCCTCGTGTTCCCCGTCGCCGCAGTCGCGATCGCGCTGATTCTCGCCCTGCTGCTGCTCGCCGTGCTGGCCCCGCTCAACCTGCTGGTGTGCGTGGCACTCACGTTCGTCGCCACCCTCGGCGCCGTGGTGTTCCTGTTCCTGCACGGCCTCGGCTACGACGGGATCGACTTCTCGATTCCGATCGTGCTCTACCTGTTCGTCGTCGCTATCGGCACCGACTACAACATCCTGCTGGCCTCGCGACTGCGCGAGGAATTCCGCAACGGGTACACCCCGCGTGAGTCCGCGCGGATCGCCGTCTCCAACGACGCCCCCACCGTCGCCGCCGCCGGTCTGATCCTGGCACTGACCTTCGCTTCCCTCACCCTCACCGGACTGGCCAACCTCGCCGAACTCGGCTTCGGCGTCGCGATCGGCGTCGCCATCGCCGCCTTCGCGATGGCCCCGATGCTGGTACCGAGCCTGTCGGCACTCGAACGTCGCGCCTTCTGGTGGCCGAGCAGGCAGAAGACGACCGTCGACACCGGCGACGACCGCGAGCCGGCGGTGCCGCGGTAACAACCGCCGCCGTTCCCCGGGCTTCCGTGCAGACGCACCACTTCTTCGCAGCCGCACCCCTACCAGGGCCCGAAAAGTAGTGCGCGAACCAAGAAGGGGTGCGTCTGAGCGGCTACTGCTGCCTCACGAACAATGTGAACATACGTTCGAACATCGGGTAGCATGGCGGCATGACTTCCGCGGATGCGCGGTATGCGCTCCAGGCTTCACTGTTCGACGACGCGTCGTTCGGTGTCGAGCTGGGCGCGCTCGGGTCGACGGTGCAGCGTCGCACGCTCACGGCGGGAGCGTGGGTCGACGTGCGGCCGGGGTGGCTGACCGGTTCCGACGAGCTGTTCACCACGCTCGCGGAGACGGTGCCGTGGAAGGCGGAGCGGCGCCAGATGTACGACCGGGTGGTCGACGTCCCGCGCCTCGTCCGGTTCTACCCGGAGAGTGAGCCGCTCCCCGACCCGCTGCTGGTCGCGGCACGCGACGCCCTGAGCAGGCACTACCTACCCGAATTGGGCGAGAAGTTCGCCACCTCCGGACTCTGCTTCTACCGCGACGGCTCCGACAGCGTCGCCTGGCACGGCGACGACACCGGCCGGAGCCGCACCGAAGACACCATGGTCGCGATCCTCTCGCTCGGCGCCGCGCGTCCGCTGCTGCTGCGTCCGCGCGGCGGCGGGCACTCGATCCGGTACTCGCTCGGCCACGGTGACCTGCTGGTGATGGGTGGTTCCTGCCAGCGCACCTGGGAGCATTGCGTACCGAAGAGCACCCGCCCGCTCGGACCGCGGATCAGCGTGCAGTTCCGCACGAGAGGCGTGCGGTGATCACTTCCGACGTGCGGCCACTGCCTGCGCGAGACGGTCCAGCTGCGCCGCCGTCGTGTTCCAGTCGATGCACGCGTCGGTGATGGACTGGCCGTACGTGAGGTCCTCGGCCTTCCCGAGGGTGAGGTCCTGACGACCGGCTTCGATGAAGCTCTCCACCATCACACCGACGATCCCCTTCTCGCCCTCCTCGAGCCGGGCCGCAATGTCGTTCAGCACGTCGACCTGCTTTTCGTGGTTCTTGCTGCTGTTGCCGTGGCTGGCGTCGATGACGACCCGCTCCGGCAGACCGCCCTTGCGCAGCCGGGCGAGCGTGTCCGCCACCGTCTCCGCGTCGTAGTTCGGTCCGTCGCTGCCGCCGCGGAGGATGACGTGGCAGTCGGGGTTGCCGACCGTGCGGATCAGCGCGGCCTGCCCGTCGAGGTCGGTGCCGGGGAACACGTGGCTCGCCGCGGCGGCGCGGGTGCCGTCGACCGCCACCTGCACGTCGCCCTCCGTCGAGTTCTTGATCCCGACGGGCATCGACAGCGCGCTGCACAGCTGGCGGTGCACCTGGCTGGCGGCGGTGCGGGCACCGATCGCGCCGTACGTGACGAGGTCCGCGATGTACTGCGGCATGATCGGGTCGAGGAACTCGCAGCCGACCGGCAGGCCGAGCGAGGACACGTCGAGCAGCAGCTTGCGGCCCATGCGGATCCCGGTGTCGATGTCGAACGTGCCGTCCAGGTGCGGGTCGTTCAGCAGACCCTTCCAGCCGAGCGTGGTGCGCGGCTTCTCGAAGTAGACCCGCATGACGATGTGCAGGTCGTCGCGCAATTCCTCGGCCTTCGCGGCGAGCCGGCGGGCGTAGTCCATGGCGGCGTCCGGATCGTGCACCGAGCACGGGCCCACCACGACGAGCAGTCGATCATCGTCGCCGTTCAGCACGTTCACCGTGTCGGCGCGGCCGGAGCGGACGGCCGCGGACGCGACGTCGTCGGGGGCGTATTCGCGGCGCACGACCGACGGGGCCACCAGCGGACTGATGCTGGCGGTGCGCTGGTCGTCCAGCCGATCACTGCTGGTAGTGGTGTCGAGAGTGACAGTCATGGGTTCGGGTTCCTGTTCTCAGGCCGGCCCTCGAAGACTGTGGAGATTCCCGCGAGCCGGTCTGTAATCCGGCTCTGGGGTGGAAGAAGTCAGCGCGTGGTTACGCCGACCGGCCCACCCGGGGCCGGCCTG